>CBDIDP010000014.1:0-713480 GCA_965277785.1 Caulobacteraceae bacterium | reverse complement strand
TTTCGGCGGGACGGCGGACGCCACATTGTTTCGATCCGCGCCCCCGTGAGGGGGCGACCTGCGACACCGGGTCGCCGGACTCGTGCGTTCCGGTTTCGATCCGCGCCCCCGTGAGGGGGCGACCACCGCAGGGGTGTTCCCGCTTTGGGTGAAATTGTTTCGTTCCGCGCCCCCGTGAGGGGGCGACGCGACCGCATCGAAGTCGCGCATCGCGGCGCCGAGTTTCGATCCGCGCCCCCGTGAGGGGGCGACCCAGGCTGGAAAGGCTCCCACGATACGGGCCGTGTTTCGATCCGCGCCCCCGTGAGGGGGCGACCCGTGGACCTGGTGAGCTACGCGGCGCCCACTAAGTTTCGATCCGCGCCCCCGTGAGGGGGCGACGCGGATTGGGTCGGCGTCGGGGGGGAAGCAGTTGTTTCGATCCGCGCCCCCGTGAGGGGGCGACCCGCCCTGGCCACGCTCTCGGCGGACCTCAGGCAGTTTCGATCCGCGCCCCCGTGAGGGGGCGACGCCCGGCCTCGAGCAGGGCGTTGCGCGCGTCGAGTTTCGATCCGCGCCCCCGTGAGGGGGCGACCTCACGACCGCATCCGGGATAACCCATGGGCGATGTTTCGATCCGCGCCCCCGTGAGGGGGCGACGCCGATCCGGGCCGCGATGACGCCGCAGGACCGGTTTCGATCCGCGCCCCCGTGAGGGGGCGACTCGCTCTTGTGGGCACACCCCATTCGTCTAGTGTGTTTCGATCCGCGCCCCCGTGAGGGGGCGACCAGCACCCTGTCGGCGGCGATGCCGTTGTTCAGGTTTCGATCCGCGCCCCCGTGAGGGGGCGACCGAGTGCGATCAAGACGTTGTATTCGGTCGGCTTGTTTCGATCCGCGCCCCCGTGAGGGGGCGACCCCCCGGCGCGTGGCATTCGGTCGCCCGCACGTGGTTTCGATCCGCGCCCCCGTGAGGGGGCGACCCACACCCTCAACCCTACTGGAGCGCCGAGACATGTTTCGATCCGCGCCCCCGTGAGGGGGCGACTCACCCGTCCAGCCAGCCGGGCATGACCTCATCGTTTCGATCCGCGCCCCGTGAGGGGGCGACATAGTTTACCGCTTCGGCGAACTGGCCCAGCCGGTTTCGATCCGCGCCCCCGTGAGGGGGCGACTCGCTCTTGTGGGCACACCCCATTCGTCTAGTGTGTTTCGATCCGCGCCCCCGTGAGGGGGCGACGCGGATTTGGTGGCGGAGGTTCTGGACCTGTCGGTTTCGATCCGCGCCCCCGTGAGGGGGCGACGATAGCCAACCGGATGTCGGCACGATCCAGCAAGTTTCGATCCGCGCCCCCGTGAGGGGGCGACCTCGTTGAGCACGCCGACCGTGCGGGTGACGGGTTTCGATCCGCGCCCCCGTGAGGGGGCGACGTTGATTCTGGCCAGCATTCGGACCCTCAATGAGTTTCGATCCGCGCCCCCGTGAGGGGGCGACATTGACCTCGCTAGCCTCTGACGAGGAGGCGGTGTTTCGATCCGCGCCCCCGTGAGGGGGCGACCCGCGAGTGGAACCTGTACGCGGCTGGCGTCGGCGTTTCGATCCGCGCCCCCGTGAGGGGGCGACCGCCGAGCAACTATGTCATCGCGATCTCCGGCCAGTTTCGATCCGCGCCCCCGTGAGGGGGCGACCATCCGTGACGGCGGTCTATTCGAGGTTGCCGCATGTTTCGATCCGCGCCCCCGTGAGGGGGCGACCACCGCAACGGCCAATGGCTGCGCTTCAAAAACGTTTCGATCCGCGCCCCCGTGAGGGGGCGACGGCCGAACTTTGGCCAATCCACTGCGGTGAACGTGTTTCGATCCGCGCCCCCGTGAGGGGGCGACGCGTGGCGCATCACGTCGATCATATCGTCCCGCTGTTTCGATCCGCGCCCCCGTGAGGGGGCGACAAGCCCCGACGCCTATCTCTTTGCCGCGCTGACGTTTCGATCCGCGCCCCCGTGAGGGGGCGACATGGCGCGTCTCACCGGCTCCCTCACGGGCCTGCTGTTTCGATCCGCGCCCCCGTGAGGGGGCGACCGGACAGACGATCATTTGCCGCGACAGTCAGTTGTTTCGATCCGCGCCCCCGTGAGGGGGCGACATCGCCAGACGGCGACGCGAAATCCCATTTCGCGTTTCGATCCGCGCCCCCGTGAGGGGGCGACGCCATCGCGGGGATCGAGGCCGGTGTCCAGAAGGTTTCGATCCGCGCCCCCGTGAGGGGGCGACGGCGGATTTGGTGGCGGAGGTTCTGGACCTGTCGGTTTCGATCCGCGCCCCCGTGAGGGGGCGACGGGACGCGATGGAGCGCGCGAAGGTCAAGCGCATGTTTCGATCCGCGCCCCCGTGAGGGGGCGACGCCATGTCCCCCGCCGTGCGCGCCCAGCGCTGTGGTTTCGATCCGCGCCCCCGTGAGGGGGCGACCGGAAGCCTCCGAGCGGGTGATCTTCTGGGATACGTTTCGATCCGCGCCCCCGTGAGGGGGCGACCTGGCCAAGCTGGCTGATCAAGCCGCGCTTTTAGTTTCGATCCGCGCCCCCGTGAGGGGGCGACGGTCGCGAGAGCCTGGTCCGGAGGACGGAAGATGTTTCGATCCGCGCCCCCGTGAGGGGGCGACCGCCTGACGGTAAGCGCCTGAAAACGTGCACGCAATCCGACGTTGCGCGCGAACCCCAAGGGAGGCGTGTAATCCGGCGCGCCAGTGGTCTTGGGAAAAACCAATTCACGATGAGAAAGAACGACTTAGCCCAATCGCGAACCTGCAAGGGCGGACCGCGTCCGTATCAGGTTCGCGTGCGGGCCCGAGCAGTCAGAACACAAGCGGACCTTCAAGGTCGAGCGCGGGTTTTGCTCCAACATGTTCCACCCGGCGTCGCCCTTCCGCTCCGAGGCGATAGAAGCGCAGGGAGTCCCGCGCTTCGTCTATCTCGGCCAGGAGCCGCGCGCGTAGCGACGTCCACTGCGCGGGCTCGACCTCGCATTCGAAGACGGAGTTCTGCACCCGTTGCCCATAGTCGAGGCACGCCCGCGCGACGCGCCTGAGTCGGCGACGTCCGGTCGGGCTTTCGGTATTCACGTCATAGGCGACCAGCATCAGCACGATCTCACCCCCTCCTCAGCGCCAGACGAAGGCCGGATAGCCGTCCAGGTCGCCCCGCAAGCAACGAGCCAGGAGCTGAGCTTGCAGGTGGGCGACGAGGCCGAGCGGCGTCTTCTCGCCCAGAAAAGGATGGGTAAGCTCGTCACGCTTACGCTCTTGCCAGGCTACTAGGATGGCTTTGCGCGCGGGGTCTGTCAGGCGCACCGCTCCGGCCTCTTCGACCACGAAGTCGTCCCCCTTGATCTGCCCACGGTTGATCAAGGAGAGCGCCAGCCGGTCCGCCAGCACGGGGCGCAGCTCCTCCATCAGGTCGAGGGCCAAGCCGGCGCGCCCCGGACGGTCGGCGTGCAGGAAGCCCACCTGCGGATCGAGCCCGTGCGCCTCCAGCGCCGAGCGGCAGTCATGGCCCAGCATGGCGTAGAGGAAGGATAGCAGCGCATTGACCCGGTCGAGGGGGGGCCGGCGCGAACGGCCGCGGAAGCGAAACGCCGGGTCGGCCGGTCGGACCAGCCGATCGAACACGCCGAAATAGGTGGCCGCGGCCTCGCCCTCCAAGCCCCGTAGCGCATCGACATCCGACACGGCGAGCGTGCGTCGGGCGGCGTCGGCCAGGCGGTCCGCGGCGGCCTGCAACGCGCCCGCGCTGTCGGTCGCCAACCCCTCGCCGTGATCACGTAGGGCGCGAAGGAGAACTGTGCGCTGGTTCGCCGCCTTGGCCGCGACCACCGCGCGAACGATCGGCGCGCGCGCCGTCGCATCGTCGGCGATGCGGTATTGCGCGCGGCGCAGGATCACGTTGCCTGACCGCGCGCCTTCCACTCGGGCCTGGAAGCGTCCGTTGGGGTCGCAGAAGCTGAGCGCGACCCCCGCCTCCGCGCAGGCGGCCATCAGCGCGGGCGAAGCGCCCGGGCGGCCGAATCCGACCACGCCCTCCAGCATGTGGAGCGGCGCCCGGCCTTTCTCGACGCCCTCGACCTCCACGACGAGGTTCGCGCCGTCCTTGCGCAGCCACGCGGACTCCGAGGTGACGTAGAGTGTGTTGAGCACGCGCTTCACGGCGCGACCTCCGGCAGGGGCTCGGTCAGCGCCGCCTCGATCTGGCGGCCAAGCCAGCGAGCGACAACAGGGGGCTTCTCCAACCGCTCCGGTCGGCAGAGCGCGTGGAGCGAACAGCGGCGACAGGCGGGCGTCCTGCGGGGCGCGGGCGTGACGCCGTTCAGGACCGCGGTCCTGGCTTCACGAGCGACTTGCCCGGTGAGTGCCCGAAGTTCCGCGTCGAAGGCGACGGCCGTGCGGCGGCGCTTCTCGCCGTAGAAGAGCGCGCCCTCCGGAACCTGGAGCGCGTAGGCTTCCTCAAGGCAGATCGCCTGGGCGCAGAGCTGGACCTCGTCGGCGCGGTGGGTCTTAGGCTTGCCGCGCTTGTACTCGACGGGAAACGGCTGGACGGCCCCGCCCGCGAGGTGGCGAAGCTCCACCACATCGGCCTTGCCGGAGACGCCCAGGGCCAGCGAGCGAATCTGCACCCCGCGCGCGATGCGCACGCCTGGGCGGCTTTCGCCGCGGCCGGCGTCGACCGCCTCGTGCAGCAAGCGCCCCTCGGCGGTGGCCCGATCCTCGGCCCACAGTCCTTCGACGTGGATCAACGCCGCCTGACGCGGGCAGAACAGCCAATGCTGCAGCGCCGAGAGCGGGATCAGCCCGTCCTCGATCTCCGCGGACGCGAGCGGCGGGGCGGCGATCAGGCCTGCCGTCCCTATTCGGCGGCTAGCGGCAAAGCGCTGGCGCCGAAAACCTCGTCGTCCTCCAGGACCTCGATACCGGGGGGCAGGTTCTCGCGATCTACGGTGATCGCGTAATCGTCGAAGCGGCGGGCGGGCGGCAAATTGTGGAGGCTCACGCTGTCAACGGGCAGATTGCCGTTCGCGCCGACCCGCCAGTGCTGGACACGCGAGAAGAGCTTGTCGGCATGCGCGGAGCCGAGCGCCGTGGCGTGGCGGAACACCACGAGCTTGCGGGTGGCCATGGCCCCCCGCGCGGCGGAGCGGTCATGCTCGAACATGTCGCGCAGCGCGAAGAACAGGAGTTCGAGATCATCGCCCGAAAAGCCGGTGCCCTTCACTGGGTGGGACGCGAGCGGGGCGGAGACGTAGCCGTGCGCGTGGTAGAGACCGTAGGGAATGATGTGCTTGCGGCCCATGGTGCGGGCGTCGCCGCGTTTCTCTTCCGTGTTGTCGCCTTCCGCGCGTTGCTTCTTCTCCGCCTCGTTGGTCGCGGCCATGCGGGTGATGGAGATCTCGAGCGGCAACACCGGTTCGACCGAGCGGGCGAAGTTCAATTGCACCGGACCGCGCACCTGGCCGGCGTTGATCCCGGTCGACAGCACCGCGCCGAAGGTCCGGATGTCGTAGAAGTTGTCGCACATGAACTGGCGAAGTTTAGCCGCTTCCTCGTCGGACTTCGGCGTCAGCTTCTTGGCCGTCTTGCTCTCGGCGTCGTTGCGGATCGCGATATAGGCCTCGCGATGCTTGTCGTTCAGGATCGCGCCTTCCGTGACGTAGATGCGAAACTGCTGCGTATCGCCCTTGGCGAGTTCGACGTAGTTACGGATTTTCCGCTTCAGGCACACGTCCGAGACCAGGCCGTGGCCGGTCTCGGGGTCCATACGCGGCATGTTGCCGGCGTCGGGGTCGCCGTTCGGATTGCCGTCCATGACATCGAAGTAGAGGACGAACTCGTGGCGCTGTTCCAGGGGTGCGGGGCGGGTCATTGGGCGGTCCTCCTTCAAGCGGCTTCGGCGACGGCCGGACCGGCGTCCGTGTCGGGTTCAAGGGCCTCGGTCTTGACCTGCCGCGAGGCACGCTCGTGGTAATAGCCGACCGCGAAACGGCCCTGGTCTTCCAGACGGAGCGTGAGCGGCAGGTCGGGTGGTAGACGGCCGACGATCTCGTCGAGCTTTTTTTCGATCCAACCGCCATAGCCGCGCTTCTTCGCGTCGGAGACGTGGGTGCGGGCGCCGCGGAGCAGGCTCGCGAACACCCGCGCGGGCGTGGACGAGGCCGAGGCGTAGTAGCGGTCGGCGACCGTGGCGTTGACCCGCCCGAGGGCGGCGTACTGGGCCCCCTCGATCACCGCGAACAGGCGGCCGAGCTGGTAGGCGACGTTGTCGTGCGTGGGGTCGAGCGCCACGGGCAGGTTCTCCTCGTGCGGGTTTCGGTTGATGCAGGCCTTGATCGCTGCCGCGTGCCAGCCGCCGGCCGGGCTGTCCCCCGCGCGCAGACGCGTGATCGCGGCCGAGAGCCAGGTGCGGGGATAGGGCGCGCCGATGAGGATGGCGCGGGTCAGCTCGCCGGCCAGGAGCGGCGGAACGTTCTCGAACTTCTCCAGGACGGAAGTGGTCTTCAGCAGTAGCCGCCAAACGGCTGGCGCCTTGCCGCGCCAGGGCGGCGGCTCGATGCCAACGTCCTCCAGATGACGTTCAAGCGCGCCGGCGAAGGCTTCCAAGGTGTCGGACAACCAGAAACGGACTGACAGTCGCGCCGCGTTCGGGGCGAGACCGAGAACGTGAAAACGTGTGCCCGGCTTCAAGTCGGGGCGTACGCCCTGCGGCCGACCTGCGGCGACCGCCTGCAACGCATCCCGGACCTTCACGGCAGCCAAGTCGTCTCGCTCGTCGGCTGCGTCGACTCGCGGCTCGAACACCGAGGCGAAGAAGTCTTCGGCAGCTTGGGCAGCCTGTTCTTCCTCAGCTCCAGACGCGTCCGCCCAGAACACGACCGTCGCGTCGCCGATGCCGCGTTTCAAGCGATTGGCACCGTCGCGACCAAGCACGGCGTTCAAGGCCGCTCCGTAGCGTTCGCCGGCCGCCTCTGAGGTCGGAGCGTTGGCTCCCTGATCGCGGCCATAGCTCTTGAAGGCGTCGAGGTTGAAGGAGACGAGCGACGCCCCGGACGACTGCGCCCCGTTCACGCCCTTGATGGTCGGGTGAAGCCTCATCGGCGCGGCGAATTCGCCGGTGATAAGGCACATTTCCGCGCCTTTGCCCGCTTCGGACGTCCCGCGCCGCAGTAGATTCCGCGCGGCCGGCCGCTCGTGGACGTAGCCCTGCTCCGCGTCGAGGGCGAAGACGACGTTGCCGTCCAGCATCTCCGGCCGGAAAGGGTGGGCGTCGAACCGCTCGGGCGTCCAGCTCTCCAGGAAATGCCGCAGCGCGACTAGGCCCTCGTCTTCGCTACCATCAATGAGATCGAGGGTCTCCCGCCTGAAGGCGGCGTGCTCGTCGGCCGTCCGACGGCCCTCGCCAGCGGTGCGGCCGAGCACGTAGGCGGTCTTGTCCCATAGCGTGTTTGGCGCGATCGCGACTGTGCGCTTGACCGGCGCGGGTACGGAGATCGCCTTTGGCCGCGTCTTCTTGCCTTGCACATGGACGTTCTGGTGCACGCCAACCGGCTCGCCGCCCTTGGACAGAACGATGGTCCACTCGACGCCGACCTTGGCCCAGCCGGGAGGCTCCGCTTCGCCGCGGGCGGCCATGCGATCATAGTAGCCGTCGAGGGCCTGAAGGATCACGCCGCCAATCCTTCACGCGTCAGGCACGCGCGAATGTCCAAGACGCCGTCCACAAGTCGTGCCCGGAAGAAGTTGGAGCGTTTTGCCGTCCCGTCCGGGCGGAAGTCGATATCATGTAACATCCAGCCGAAATCCCGATCGCGATCGGCTCCAGAAAGTTCGGACGGGGGTAAAGGGACGCCCTCAGGCCGAAGTTCGAACTCCGCCGGAAACTCGCGCGCGCCAAGGCATGGGCGATGGAAGCACTGCCCCTTCTCCGCGCGGCGCTGGAACATGGCGGCGTGCTTGGCGGGGTCGTCGTCCGTGCCGGCCTTGGGCGTCATCTCGAAATGCGCTTCAATGAGATAGGCGACATCGGTTAGGAGCATCGTCGCGCGCTGCTGACGGTTGTCTTGGGCCACGAGGCCCAGGCTGTCCACGTCGCCGCGATTCATGGCGGACTTGGCGTTGTTGGCCGACGCTTTGGCCCCGACCTCGTTCCGCCGAAACGACTGGAAGCGGATCGGCTTCAGCACGTGGATGCGATCGACCACCCAGACGATCGCCGGCTTCCAGTAGATCGCCTCCAGCACGCCCCGCGCCGCCGACGGGGTCATCACGTCATAGCTGACCCGCTCAACCTTCATCTCGGGCCGCGTGAAGCACGCCCGCTCGCCCCACACGCGGAGACGGACTCCGTAGCTCATGTTCACCCCCTAAGAGAAGCTTGCGCACAATCGATCCGAAGCTGCAAGGCGTGTCGATGGTTACTTCACTGTTCGACATTAGGTTGTGTGGTGAAGGTCGATTTCGGGGAGCTTCGATTCCTGCGCCGCATCGGGTTTAGCTCGCGCGCGACAAAGGAGGTCTGGCTATGTTCTGACGCTCGAAACGCTACCGTTGGAAACTCACGTTCGGTCGGTTCACGTGCGAAGGCGAACTGACTATCGAGTGGCCCCCTAGCCGCCCCCTCACGGGGGCGCGGATCGAAACACTGTCAGACAACAGGTCTGTGTAGGTCACCGGCGGGACTGGCCCACCTTCGCTCAGCGAAGGTGGGCGCTCGGCTATTCGGCTAAATGAGGTTCGACTCCGGGTCCCTTCGCTCCGGCTCCCGCAGGTCGACGCCTGTGTCCTCGCGGTAATGGGCTCGATTTTCGAAGCAAAGCAGCGCATCGCCGAGGCGGGGGTGCACGGGGCGCAGCACGCCAGCGGCCAGCCACTCGCCTTGCGCCTTCTTCGGAATCGAGACGGCGTACGGCTGGAGCTTGCGGAGATCGGTGGTGGTCGGCCGGTCGGCGCCCGCGATCTTGGCCAGGAGCGCTTCGGCCCGCTCATCGAAGGGCACAATCACCGTTTCCTGCACGTCGTCGATCATGCGGAAGGCGGCGGCGATCTTCTCGAAGGCGAAGGTCCCGTCCCGCCGCTCGGCGATCGCGCGCAGGATCGGCCAACGCTCCTTCTCGAGCGTAGCGGCGTCCATGCCGTCCGCCCCTCTTCGCCAGTAGAGTTGGTCGAAGTAGCGCTTCACGCCCTCCAGCGAGAGCAGATCGAGCCCAGCGCGGAACACGGCCTCGGCGCACTCCACATTCACGCGCACGTCCCGCGACGGTTTCCGCCCCGCCGGCTCGAAGACCACAGTGCGCCCGCCGCTCGAACCTAGTTTGCCCTCGCGATTACACCGCCCCGCAGCCTGGGCGATCTGGTCGAGACCGGCGACCGCGCGCCAAACTTCCGGGAAATCAACGTCTACGCCGGCCTCGATCAGCGACGTGGCCACGAGGCGTACCGTCTCGTCGGCCTTCAGTCGCGCCTTGACCCTCTCCAGCACTGCCCGCCGATGGACCGGGCACATAAGAGTCGTGAGATGGAATATCCCTTCGTCGTCCCCCTTCCGCGTGCGCAATGCGTCGTACAGTTCTCGCGCATGAGCGCGTGTATTGACGATGCAGAGCATCTGCGGCCGCTCGGCGAAACGGGCGAGGATGGTCGCGTCTTCCGTCTCGCCGGGCAGATGCTCGACCGCGACACGTTTGAGCGCCGCGTAGAGCCGGGCCGGCTCTGGGGCAAGCTCCCGTGCGTCGTCGATGTCGAACCCGACCTTCTGCCGCGGCGCCCTTGCCGGCAGGTTCTCGTCTTTGAATCCGTCGCAAACGCGCAAGGCCGGCTGGGTCGCCGTGCACAGTACGATACTCGTCCGGTAGTTGGCCGCGAGTTCGTTGAGCGCCGCCATGCATGGGCGAAGGAGGTGCAGCGGCAAGGTCTGTGCCTCGTCGAGCACCACGACCGATCCCGCAATGTTGTGGAGCTTACGGCAGGATGACGTCCGGCGCGCATAGAGACTTTCGAAGAACTGCACGGCGGTCGTCACCACGACCGGCGCGGCCCAATTCTCGGCTGCCTTGCGGAGCTTAACGAGGCCGGACGGCCCCTCGCTGTCGGCCACCTCTTCGCTCGTCTTCTTCGGCTCCCAGTCGAAGCTCGCGTGGTGTTCGAGAACGTCGTCTTGCGAACCTAGCGCTTGGCGGAAGACCTCGGCGGTTTGCTCGATAATCGAGGTATAGGGAATGACGTAGATCACCCGCCTCAGCCCGTGGCGCCGCGCATGCTCCAGCGCGAAGGTCAGCGACGTCAGCGTCTTTCCCCCGCCGGTCGGGACGGTCAGCGTGAACAGCCCGGGCTCCATCGAGGCCTTGGCGACCGCATGGTCCAGCACCTCCGCCCGGAGGCGGTTGAGTTCGGTGTCCGGCGCCGTCGCGCGCTTGTCCGCCATGTGCGTCGCCAACGCCGCTTGCAGCCCCGCAAGCCAAGCCTGCTGCTCTTCCATTGTCTCGATCGCGCCCCGCTCCGGCTCGCGCCCGTCCACCCTCGCGTAGAACCGCTCCGTGGCGAGGAAGTCGGCGTCCACCAGGCACGAGAACAGCATCCGGATCAGGAAGGCCTCGCTGAAGCCGGCGTGGGCGTTGCGCCGTAAGCCTCGGGAGGGGGCCAGCTCCGCCTGGCTCGGCAGGTTCCCCGCGTGCTGCCTCCAGCCGTCGTACGGCTCTAAGTCCTTGCGTTTCGTCCGCCGCTCCAACTCGTTGAAATCCGCGAGCCCCGCGTGGTGCCCGGCGATCCCATAGGCGAGAAGCCGTCCGGCCTGGGGGTAGAGGTCGAGCGCCTCTCGCGCCCCCGCCGTCGAGTGGTCCGGCCCCTTGCGTCCGTCCTCGCGAGCCTGAGAGATGTAGGCCTGGTAGGCGGCCGAGGTCTTTCCGATGTCGTGCAGCAGACCCATCGCACGCGCCGCGGTCCGCCAACCGAATACGGTTGCGAACTGCTCAGCGAGCCCGCCGACCTCGTGGAGATGGTAACTCAGAGGCTCCCAATCATGTCTTGAGGGTTTTCTCGTCGAATGTGCATATAGTTCCGCTTCCAAATGTCGCCTCCGGGGAACCGTATGCGCAGTTCCAGCCTACCGTGACGCCGGTCGTATATCGCCCGGTTTCGGGATGCGGGACTAGCGACGATGGTGGTTACCTCGGGCACACGCGCCGCGAGATCCCGACGAAATGCAAGGCCACGACCATTAACAACCACCCGCTGAGCGTCGCGCCCTTACCTCAGGACTTGTATCTCTGGGGCCTTTCTGGGGGCTTTCCCAACAAAAAACACCTAAGTTTACGAGGAAACTTCGAGTCCTGCCCGGGAGCCAGCGCCGGGCCGCGTTAAAGAGAGTACGCCTCGAACTGTTCGCGCGAGCGCGGCGCGATGATTAGCGCGCTGACCCCGGGGTTGACGAGGACCGCTTGGAGCGCGGCTCGCGCCATTGTCTGGCCGGACGCCTCGGCGGTTTGGCGCAGGCGATCGATGGTGGCGAAGGTGTCGTCGGTCATCAGGTGTTGGAAGAAGCCGGGAGCGTCGCCCAGGCGACCCGGCGCGGAACGTTCGTCGCGCCGATATTTTCCGGTGAGCAGGCCGCCCGCGAGGGGGCTGAAGGCCACGTAGTCGAGACCCTCGGCGCGGGCCAGCGGGATGACCTCGGCGAGGTCGTTCGTCTCCAGCACGTTGAAGCCGTTCTGAACCGTGGTGAAGGCCCAGCGCAGCGCGCCGGCGAGACGCAGAACCGCGCGAAGCTGGTCGACGCTGGCGTTCGAGACGCCGAACGCGGGCGATCTTGCCCTCGGCGAGCGCGCGGTCCATCGCCTCCAGCGTCTCCTCGAGTGGCGTCACTGTCTCGAACTCGTGGATGTAGTAGAGGTCGATCCGGCCGATCTTCAGGCGTCGCAGCGACTCGTCGAGGTGAAATGCGATCTGCGCCGCCGACAGCGGATGTTCGCCGGGTGGGCAACCGTTGGGATTGCCGACCTTGGTCGCGACCTCGACCGAGCCGCGATACGACGCACCCTGCGCCGCGAGCCAGTCGCCCAGCACCGTCTCGCTCACTCCGCCGCCGTAGGTGTTGGCGGTGTCGAAGCGGGTGAGCCCGATGTCGCGGGCGTGATCCAGCAGGGCGAGGGCGCTATCACGGTCGTCGCCCTTGTCGCGCAGCGCCGGCGAGGAGCCGAGACCGCCGAAGTTGCCACAGCCGAAGACGATGCGAGCCCGATCGAGCGGGACGTTCATCGCGCCGCCAAAAATCCGGGGCTGCCGCCGCTAAGGATAGTCGTCAGTATGGCGGCGTCGATGTTGCCGCCGGAAACGATGCAGACGATCCGCCCGGTCCCCGCCCCTCCCGACACCGCCGCCGCCACGGACGCCGCGCCGGCGCCCTCGACGATGACGTGATGCCTAACGGCTAGCAGTCGAATGGCGTCGGCGATTTCGGGCAGGGTGACCGAGACCACGCCGTCGACGACCTGGCGGATCAGCGGCCACATCTCCGGCAGGACGGTGGTGCTGCCCATGCCGTCGACGTAGCTCTGCCGATGATCGACGACGACCGGCTCTCCGGCCGCGAACGCCGCGGCGGCCGGACCGGAGCCTTCGTTTTCCACCAGCAACATCCGTGCGTCCGGCCGCAGCCCGCGCAGGACCGAACCGATGCCGCAGGACAGGCCGCCGCCGCCGAACGGAGCGACGACGGCGTCGAACCGCGGCAGGTCTTCGACGATCTCGGCGCCGATCGTGGCGTTGCCCGCCATCACGGCGTTGTCCGCCACGGGATGCACGAAGATCCCCGCGACGCCTTCGTAACGGCGGGTGGCGAGGGTGCGCCACCACTCGGGAAACGGAACACGGATCACGGTCGCGCCAAGAGATCGCAACGCGGCGATCTTGGTTTCCGCGGCGCCTTCTGGAGCAACGATGGTGACCGGCACGCCGAGGGTCCGCGCGGCGTAGGCCAGGCCCTGGCCGAAGTTGCCGGCGCTGGCGCCCAGCACGCCGTTCTTGAGAGCGGACGGATCCAGCGCCTTCATTGCATTGACGCCGGCGCGAATCTTGAAGGAGCCGAGCGGCTGAAGGTTCTCGAGCTTGAGCCAGATTTCCGTGCCCGGCCGATCGAGATCGAGCCGCCACAGCGGGGTTCTTCGGGCGATCCCGGCGATGTTTATACGGGCGGATTCGACGTCGGCCGCGTCGGGAAGGTGGAGGGGGTCTGTCATCCAGGGCTCTCGAGGCGTCGCCTTATAATAAAATAGCCGAGGGTCAGCAGCGCCAGCCACGGCCAGCCGACGATCCACGACATGTTCCAATCGGCGTCCACTCCCATGGTGATCAAGAGCGCCGCGAGAAGTCCAAGACCGGCGATCTGCATGAACGGAAACAATGGCGTCCGCACCGGCAGGTCGGCCGCGCGGTTCGCGCGGCGAAAACCGAAGTGGCTGAACAGGATGATCATCCACACGATGATGGCGCCGAACAGGGCGACGCCCTGCAGGTAGGTGTAAGCCTTCGGCGTGATGGTCGAGACGCTCGCCGCCGCCAGGATGCAGACGCCGGACGCCACGGTCGCCGCCATCGGCGCGCCGCGGCTGTTGAGCGTGCCCAGCAGTCTCGGCGCGTAACCGCCGCGCGACAGCGAGAACAGCATCCGCGAGCAAAGATAGAGGTCGGTGTTCATGCTGGAGAGGGCGGCGCTGACGATGACGAAATTCATGATCCCCGCAGCGCCCGGAATGCCGGTGAGGCTGAGGATCTTGACGAACGGGCTCTCTGAAATTTGAACGCTGGCGCCGCTTTGGGTCCAGGGGATGATCGCGATCACCACCGTCAGCGCCAGGACGTAGAACAGGAACAGGCGGATCGCCATGGTGCGCAGGGCGGCGGGGATGGCGGTGGTCGGGTCGGCCGTCTCCCCCGAGGTCACGGCGATTATTTCGATTCCGCTGAACGACAGCACGCCCAGGATCACCGCCATCCACGTCCCGTGGAACCCGTGCGGGAAGAAGCCGCCGGGCAAGGCGTACAGGTTGTGCAGGCCGACCGGCGCGGCGCCGAGGCCGAGCACCCGCGACGCGCCGAGCACGATGAACAGCACGATGGCGGTCACCTTGATGAACGACATCCAGTACTCCGCCGAGCCGAAGGTGTGAACCGACCGCGAGTTGACGAACAGGACGATGGAGGCGAACCCGATCGACCACAGCCACACCGGGCTGCCGGGAAACCACCACGTCATATACAGCCCGGCGGCGATGGCCTCGAAACCCACGGCGATGACCTGGGCGATCCAGTAGGTGTAGCGCACGACGAATCCGGCCCAGGGGTTCAGATACCGCTCGGCGTAGGCGCCGAACGAGCCGGCGGCGGGATGGACCACCGCCATTTCCGACAGGCTGAACACCATCACCACGGCGATGAACCCAGCGATGGCGTAGCTGATCAGCACCGACGGCCCGGCGTAGCCGATGGCGATGCCGCTCGACAGGAACAGGCCGGTGCCGATCGCCCCGCCCAGGCTGATCATCACGACCTGTCGACGGCTGAGCTCCCGCCGCAGACCGGCTTCCTCGAAAATCGATGGCTGGTCCAGACGCGCCCCTCCGCTGTCGAGCCGTACGCTAGAGCCCGACGACCGCGCCCGATCAACACCTATTCCGCTGGGCGAACGGTAGTCAGGTAAGCTGGTTGGTTTTCGCGCCCGCGCCGATCATAACCGGGCGCCGTTACTGGAGACCCTCACGATGAAGACCCGCGCCGCCGTCGCCTTCGCCGCCAAGCGGCCGCTGGAGATCGTCGAGGTCGACTTGGATGGTCCGAAGGCCGGCGAGGTGCTGGTGGAGATCAAGGCGACGGGCATCTGCCACACCGACGCCTACACCCTCGACGGCCTGGATTCGGAGGGGATTTTTCCGTCGATCCTCGGTCACGAGGGCGCCGGCGTCGTTTTGGAGGTCGGCGCCGGCGTCACCAGCGTGAAGCCCGGCGATCACGTCATCCCGCTCTACACGCCGGAGTGTCGGCAGTGCAAAAGCTGCCTGTCGCGGAAGACGAACCTGTGCACGGCGATCCGCGCGACCCAGGGCAAAGGTGTGATGCCTGACGGGACCAGCCGGTTTTCCTACAAAGGAGCGGTCATCGCCCACTACATGGGCTGTTCGACCTTCGCCAATCACACCGTGCTGCCGGAGATCGCGGTCGCGAAAATCCGCGACGACGCTCCGTTCGATAAGGCCTGCTACATCGGCTGCGGCGTGACCACCGGAGTCGGCGCGGTGGTCAATACCGCCGGGGTCGAACCCGGCGCCAACGCCATCGTTTTCGGCCTGGGCGGCATAGGCCTCAACGTCATCCAGGGCCTCAGGATGGTCGGCGCCGACATGATCGTGGGCGTCGATCTTAACGATGCAAAGGACGATTGGGGCCGCCGCTTCGGCATGACCCACTTCGTCAATCCGTCGAAGATCGAGGGCGATCTCGTCCCGCATCTGGTGGCGCTGACCGGCGGCGGCGCGGACTACACCTTCGACTGCACCGGCAATACCGGCGTCATGCGCACGGCGCTGGAAGCCTGCCATCGCGGCTGGGGCACAAGCGTGATCATCGGCGTGGCGGAGGCCGGCAAGGAGATCGCCACGCGTCCTTTTCAGCTCGTGACCGGCCGGGTGTGGAAAGGCTCGGCGTTCGGCGGCGCGCGCGGCCGCACCGACGTGCCGAAGATCGTCGACTGGTACATGACCGGCAAGATCGAGATCGACCCGATGATCACCCACACGCTTCCGCTGGAGCGGATCAACGAGGCGTTCGACCTGATGCGACGGGGCGAGAGCATCCGCAGCGTCGTGGTCTACTAAGTGCGGCGCGCTCCAATCCAGGGCAAATCACGGAGGTGGCTCACGGCATTTGTCGCGCGCTAGCCGGTGCGGATTTGGCGCACCATGCAGGATAAACATAGCTGAATATGTATCGCCGTATACGCTACCATAGAACCGCCACTTAGCGCTCGCTCTCGACCTGCGCCGCTCCATGTCGCTCCCCGACACTACTAGAGCGAAATTGACCGTCTACCAACCAGCAGGCTCGGGAAGCGTTCAAGCAAAATCCCATATTTGTTGGCGTTAAGGCCTTTCAATCGAGATACTTAGGGTCAGGCAGTCATATTCATCCCGCTTACCACGAGGCGGCGACGTCGATCACGACCTTGCCATGCGCGGTGCGTGACGTGATCGCCGCATAGGCTTCGCCGATGCTGTCCATGCCGAAGCGGCGCGGATCGACGTTTGGGACGATCGCGCCGGCTTCGACTAGCCGGGTCGCCTCGCGTAGAATCTCGCCGTGGTGCGCGCGACCTTCGCCGCTCAGTAGCGGGGCGAGCGCGAACACACCCGAATAGCTGGCGGCTTTGAATGAGAGCGGGGCAAGGGCGTGGTTCCCCACCCGAGACTGCTTACGACATGGCCGAACCGGCTTACCGCGATGAAGGAAGCGTCGAGTACCGCGCCCCCGACGCAATCATAAACGATATCGAAACCGCGCGCTTCGGTCTGGCGATCGACATAGGCTTCGACGCGTTCGTCACGGTCGATCGGCGTTGCGCCAAGACGCTGGAGAAAGGACGCCTTGCTTGCCGCATCGACCGCGGAGACTCGAGCGCCAAGCGCATGGGCGATCTGGACCGCGATGTGACCGACGCCACCAGCCGCGCCCTGAACGAGAACGCGTTGACCAGCCCGGACTCCCGCCCGATCCACCAGCCCCTCCCATGCGGTGATGAACACGAGCGGTAGCGCAGCCGCCTCGCGCATCGTCAAAGTCGACGGCTTGGGCGCGAGCAACGCCGCGTCAACCGCCGCGTATTCCGCAAGCGAACCCTGAATGCCGCCGACCCCGCCGGTCAAACCATACACCTCGTCACCTAGCGCGAAGCCTTCGACACCATCGCCAACGATGGCGACGGTTCCCGCCAGGTCCATGCCGAGCGTGGCGGGTAAAGGGTGGCGCGCATGGCCGGCCGCTCCGGCCCGAATCTTGAGATCAAGCGGATTGACGCCACTCGCCTCGATCCGCACCAAAACTTCCCCCGGACCGGCCACGGGCCGCGGGATTTCGGCGATCCTGAAAGGGGCGTGTTGCCCGTCCAGCACCGCGGCGCGCATCGACTTGGCAGGCATCATCATAGCCTTGTTTTGAACCGGCTGACGGTGGTGAACCGTGGTCTCCAGTCGGCGGCCAAAGAGAGGGCCAGGGCCGCCGATGGAGTGACGGCATGTGCTTGGTAGGCACCAGCAACCGCAGCGATGATATAGGGGGTGAGGCCAGCGGCAGCGACCGGACATCGGATTAAACAAGCCGAACCGAATATGGGTCGCGTCGATCGTGTCGCACGCGTCGTCAATCTGTGCTAATACAGCGCATCGCCGACGAGGCTATCGAGCATCCGGCGACTGAGAGACCTAGCAAATCTCCCGCTTTTTAGGAGACTGAGCATGGTTCATGCAGCCGACGCCGCGTATTCCATTCGGCGCATCAACCAATCGCGGACCGCCGCCCTCGACGCGACCGAAATTTCGTTTCGGATTTCACACCGCCGCTTGTGTGCGGCGTATGAAATCAATTCGCATGAAGCGGATGCCGCTTCCAGTATCGGCGCGAAAGCGGCTATCGACGTGATCGAGGACGCCTCGATTTTACAAATGGCGTCACGGCTATGAGGCTGATCCTAGCGGACCCCATCGACCGGTATTTTGCCGCGGATGCGCTGCCCGACGACAACAACACCGCTGCGGTATTCTCACACAATGCCGAGGTTCACGACGAAGGACGCACGCACCGGGGCGTCGAAGCGATCAGGGCATGGAAGGCCGAAGGGAAAGCGAAGACCGCCTACACCGTCGAGCCGCTGGCCGTGTCGCTTGTCGGAAAGCAGACCCACGTTTCCGCGAAAGTCGCCGGCAACTTCCCGAACAGTCCGGTGACGCTCAACTATGCCTTCACGATCGCGAATGACCAGATCGTCGACCTCGACATTCGCCCATGAGCGGATGGCTCGGGCTGGATGGCAGTCGCGCCCTCGTCACCGGCGGAACCAAAGGCATTGGCGAGGCAGTCGTCGCGGCGTTGCACGAGGCCGGCGCACGGGTAATGGCAGCCGCTCGCTCGACCCCGCGGGCAATACCGGAGGGTGTCGAGTTCGTCGCGGCCGACCTTTCAACCGCGGACGGCTGTTCCGCCTTGGCGGACGCGGCGGAGAAGCGGCTTGGCGGGATCGATATTCTCGTCAACGTCCTTGGCGGGTCCAGCGCACCCGGCGGGGGGTTCGCGGTGCTGGACGACGCCGAATGGACTAAGGCGCTCGACCAGAACCTGATGGGGGCCGTCCGCATGGACCGCGCTTTGCTTCCCGCGATGATCGCGCGCGAGTCAGGCGTCATCGTTCACGTCACGTCGATTCAGCATGAGCTTCCCTTGCCCGAGTCGACCACGGCCTACGCCGCGGCGAAGGCGGCGCTCGCGACCTACAGCAAGAGCCTGTCGAAAGAGGTGACGCCCAAGGGTATCCGCGTTGTGCGTGTGTCCCCCGGCTGGGTCGAAACCGAGGCGGCCGTTGGCATGGCCCAGCGCCTCGCCGACCAAGCGGGCGCCGATTACGAGGGCGGCAAGCGGATCATCATGCAGTCGCTCGGCGGTATCCCGCTCGGTAGACCCGCCAAGCCGAGCGAGGTCGCCGACCTCATCGCCTTTGTCGTGTCGCCGCGTGCCGCAGCAATCACCGGCACCGAGTTCGTGATCGACGGCGGGACTGTTCCGACCGTCTGAGCGATCGGCAACACAGAGAGGAGGACGATGACACAGACTTGGCTCATCACGGGAAGCTCGCGCGGGCTGGGTCGGGCGACATCGACGGAGGTTCTCGCAGCCGGGCACCGGCTTGTGGCGACCGCCCGCGACCCGGAACAGCTTAGCGATTTGAGAGATCGCTACGGCAAGCAGATTCGCGTCGTGACGCTCGACGTCACAGACGAGGCCGCGGCGGCGGCGGCCGTCAGTGCCGCCGTCGAGACGTTCGGGAGTCTCGACGTTTTGGTGAACAATGCCGGCTACGGCGACATCGGCTCTGTCGAGGATACGGGCCTCGACGATTTTCGCCGTCAGATCGAGACCAATCTGTTCGGGACGATCATCGTCACCAAGGCGGCCATTCCCATTATGCGTGAGCGCCGTTCGGGTCACATCATCCAGATTTCTTCGGTTGGCGGGCGGGTTGGCGCGACCGGTCGCGCACCATATTCGGCCGCCAAGTGGGCGGTCGAAGGCTTCTCCGAGGTGCTGGTCAAGGAAATGACCCCGCTGGGAATCAAGGTGACCGTCGTCGAACCCGGCGGCTTTCGGACCGACTTCGCCGGTTCCTCGACAACGATCAAGGAAGGGCGGCAGGAGTATGACGGCGTAGTCGGCGCGGCGGCGAGGATGCAGCGCGATTATAACGGCAAGCAGCCGGGCGATCCCGCGCGGGCCGCGCGGGCCATCTTGAAACTAGCCAGCTTGGCGCAACCGCCCTTTCGCCTGGCGCTCGGAAGCGACGCGATGCGAATATTAGACGAAGCGGATCGCGCCCGGCTTGCGGAAACGGAGCGTTGGCGCGCGCTCAGCGTCTCGACCGACTTCTCCGTCGAGATATTTGCGGATTTAGCGGTCGTCTCCTGAACTCAACTCCAATTTGCATTTCACTCGCCAGGGAGTTGCCAGCGTTCATCGCCCTGTTGCCGGAATAAGGCTTGGGAGCGGAACGGCAATCGGCAGCAGCTTCCCCGAGATCAGTAGGCGAAGCGTTTGGATCACCAGCATTAGGATGAGCAGGTTGGCCGCGATGAAGACGACGGGGGCCAGAGTCAACTCGACCGGAGCGCCGTCGCTCGCCAGTCGCACGACCGCGCCGGCGAGCGCGGCCGCGCCGAAGCTGAACGCCCAATAGGATGGACCGAACGGTTGCGCCCGAAACCAGGGCGTCAGCCGCAGCAGGAGCAAGGCTTCGAGCAGGGCATAGCCAATCAGCGACTGGACGATGAGATCGGGCGTCCCCGCGCCGACGTTGAGATAGGCCAAAGCGCCGACTGCGGGCGGCGCGAGCTGAATGCCGAGCGTGGGCCGGATCGCTGGCGGCATTTCGGGACCGGTGTAAAGCCGGTGCAGCAGCACGGACTCGATCGCCAGCCAGGAGAACGCGCCAGCGCCGAACGCGAGTTGGCCCCAATCGGGCCAGCCCAGCAGGCTTGCCACGGTCGCGGTGACGAACCCGCCGGCGACTGCGGGCAGGTAGAGCACCGCCGTCGTCGCACCCGGATCGCGGCCACCCATCCACAGGCGCCCGGTGCGGAACAGCGCGAAGGCGAGCGTCCCCGCTCCGCCCAGCACGAACAGAATAATCGCCAGCGGTCGACTGTAGGGCAACACGGCCGCGGCGCAGAGCGATGCCGCGACAGGCGCGAGGCCGATGAAGCAGCATTGGACGGCGTGCTCAAATTCCAGGAGCGCGTCGCCGCGTGCATAGACCCACTTGGCGGCATAGCTGATCGCCAGAACTGCCCACAGCGCGACGCCGAGACCCAGGATGAGTTCGGCAATTAGGGGCGGCAGCAACCAGAGCTTGACCGCGCCGCGCCAGGCCAGACCCAGGCCCAAGATGCCGAGCGGCATCCCGAAGAACGAAGCGGGTGGAAAGATGCGAGCCGTCATTTGTCGTCTCCCGCGTCGACGACGCTGCCGAAACTCAGGTCGGTTTCATCATGATGAGTTCGGTTCGCCTCAGCACGGTCATTTCCGGAGGCGGCGGCGCGTCCTCGAAACCCATTCGCCGGTACAGGCCAAGCGCAACATCGAGTGCGTTGAAGGACTGCAAATACAGCGCAGGCCCGCCGTGCGCTGCCGAAAAGTCCAGGCATTGCTCAACTAGTGCTCGACCGGCTCCACGTCCGCGCGCACGATCGGTGACGACCAGCTTGCAGAACTCAAAGCCTGACAACCCTAGACCCTTTACGGCGACAACGCCAACGGTTGCGCCATCGAGGTGAGCGAGGAACGCTTCGCCGCCTGTGCCCCGATAGTACGTGGCAGGATCGGCAATGATGGCAAGGTCTTCGGCTTCCGCCGTTCGCCCCATTCCTTCGAGCCACGGCAGCCAGATCGAAGCGAATTCGCCCACCTTTTCGGGAGAGATGGCAGCGATGTTAATCGTCATGGCCGTCGTGAACCGTTTCCCCGTGGCAGCAACAAATCATTACCTTAACTTCAATCACTATATAATCCGGGGTTTGTGCCAACGTTTGGTTGTGACGCTGTGATCTCCAGTCACACGTCCGTGCGGGGTTTGCGGGGGTCAAGGACACGCATTTGAAATGTCTGCTGAAGGCGTCGGCAAGCTCGCCCTATCTCTGACGCACAACGAGCGGCGCGCGGGATGAAATGAGCTCCATTCCGCTATGAGCCACACGGCATATCGCGCCAGCGTAGCCGGGGCGGCGTCATCGTAGAACACAGCGGTCATCGGCGGTATTTGGCGCACCCGACAGGATTCGAACCTGTGACCTCTGCCTTCGGAGGGCAGCGCTCTATCCAGCTGAGCTACGGGTGCGGAAAGCGGAGGTTTAGCGGAAAAGACGCGCGCGCGCCAATGGAGTCGCCGCGCCTGTCACGCGGCATGGGCGGTGGTGAGGGAGACGAACACGTCTTCGAGGTCCGGCTCCTCGGTCCTCAAATCCTTGATCTGCACCCCGGCGGCGCGAACCGCCGCCAGCACCTGCTCGACGCTGGAGGTCGCGGTCTTGAACGTCACCGCCAGATCGCCGCCCGGTCGAAGCCGCGCCTCGAACGGTGGCAGTTCCGGCGCGGCGATCATCGGCGCTTCCGGCGTGACGACCACGGTCCGAGCGTCCAACCGGCGCAGCAGACGGTGGGTCGGTTCGCAAACCACGACCTCGCCCCGGTTGATGATGGCGATGGTGTCGCACAGCGCCTCGGCTTCCTCGAGATAGTGGGTGGTGAGGACCACGGTGACGCCCTGGGCGTTCAGCGCCTCGACATAGCTCCACAGTTGCCGGCGCAGCTCGACATCGACGCCAGCGGTAGGTTCGTCGAGCACCAGCACCGGCGGGTTGTGCACCATGGCCTTGGCGACCATCAGCCGGCGTTTCATGCCGCCGGAGAGCTGGCGGACGTAGGCGTCGGCCTTGTCCGTCAGTCCCATGGCGGCGAGGAGTTCGTCGGTTCGCCGCTCGCGCCTCGGCACGCCGTACAGGCCGGCCTGAACTTCGAGGGATTCGCGCGGCGTGAAGAAGACGTCGGTGGAGATCTCCTGCGGCACGACCCCGATCGCGGCCTTGGCGTCGCGGGTCTCGGAGTCGATGTCCCGCCCCCAGATCCGCACCTCGCCCGCCGACTTCCGCGTCAGGCCGGAGAGGATGTTGATGAAGGTCGACTTGCCCGCGCCGTTGGGGCCGAGCAGTCCGAAGATCGAGCCCCGGGGGATTTTGAGATCGACGCCCTTGAGCGCTTGAACGGCGGGCGTGGTGCGCGTGGCGGGATAGGCCTTGACCAGGCCGGTCGCCTCGATCGCGAAGTCAGGGAGTTCCATGCCGTGTCAGGTAGATGGGCGAGGACCGATCGCCAAGAGCGCGGCCGATGGGTCTCCGTGAATTGACCGGCGTGACCCCTCTGCTACTCACGCGGTCGATCCGAGGACCTTCGCCATGGCCGACAACACCCGCCCTTCCGAGCCGATGCCGGCCAAGCCGGCGCTGACCCACGACCCGCATCCCGCGGAGATCATCCCCGTCCACTCCCGCCGCGTCGCCTGCGACGGCGTCGGCGGCGCGCTCGGTCACCCCCGCGTCTGGCTGGAAATGGGCGAGGCGGACTTCGTCGAATGCGGCTATTGCGATCGCCGCTTCGTCATCGCCGGCCAGGAGCGGATGGAGGGCGAACTCACGGCGCCCGGCGTCTACGAGGGTCCCGGCGGGCACTGAGGCCTGCATCCTTTTTGGTCCACGGCACGTTCCGGCCGCTTAGTTTTGGAGAACGAACAATGCGTGGACTCGTCATCGCCGCCGTCGCGGCCAGCGCCCTTCTGTCCGGATGCGCCGACTACTACGGAGACGGACCAGGTTATGGCCCGGGTCCCGTGGGCGTCGCCAGCTTCGACGGCTATTATGACGGGTTCTACGGGCCGGTGTATGACGGCTATTACGGCACCGACAACGCCTTCTACTATCGCGGCCGGCACGATCGCGACTGGCGTCGCGACTCCGGTCAGCATTTCCGTCCACAGGCGGCGAACGGCTTCACGCACTTTCACGGCGCGGGACGTTTCCAATCACACGGCGGCGGCCATCGTGGTGGCGAAGGCGGCCACGGCGGTGTTCATCATTAGGCTCGAAACCCGGCGCCGGACACCGCGCGTGACCTGACCGGACGACCGCTCTATCTTGTGTGGATGTCCGATACCGTGACCGACACGCGAGACGCCGACGTCCCGATCCTGGCCGACATCCCGCGCCATCCGACGCAGGACGGGCCGAACGCCCGGCTTTACCTCGTCGATGGCTCCGGCTTCATCTTCCGCGCCTACCACGCCCTGCCGCCGCTGACGCGCAAGTCGGACGGGCTGCCAGTCGGGGCGGTGCAGGGCTTCTGCAACATGTTGTGGAAGCTGCTGGTGGAGATGAAGGCCGACGCCAACGGGCCGACGCATTTGGCCGTGGTGTTCGACCACTCGGAGAAGACGTTCCGCAACGACCTCTACCAACACTACAAGGCGCACCGCCCGCCGGCGCCGGCCGATCTCGCGCCGCAGTTTCCCCTGGTGCGCGAGGCGACCGCGGCGTTCGGCGTGCCGTGCCTCGAACTGGCGGGCTACGAGGCGGACGACGTCATCGCCGCCTATTGCTGCCACGCGCGGGACGCCGGCGGCGAGGTGGTGATCGTGTCGTCCGACAAGGACCTGATGCAGCTCGTCGGGCCCCGGGTGTCAATGCTCGACACCATGAAGAACCTCAAGATCGGCCACGACCAGGTGGTGGAGAAGTTCGGCGTCGGGCCGGACAGGGTGACTCACGTCCAGGCCCTGTGCGGCGATTCGGTGGACAACGTTCCGGGCGCTCCCGGCATCGGGGTTAAGACCGCGTCGGCCCTGATCAACGAGTTCGGCGACCTGGAAACACTCCTCGCCCGCGCCGGCGAGATCAAGCAGGACAAGCGCCGCCAGACCCTGATCGACTACGCCGACCAGATCCGGCTGTCCCACCAACTGGTTAAGCTCGACTGCGACACGCCGATGCCGGCGACGCTGGAGACCCTGGCGGTGCGCGAACCGGAAGCCGCCGTCTTGGCCGACTTCCTGGAACGGATGGAGTTTCGCACCCTCGCCCGCCGGGTCGCCGAGCAGGCGGGCGTTAAGATCGAGGTGAAGACGCCCGACCCCGCTCCGGTGGCTCCGATCGATGTCCAGGCCTATGTCTGCGCCCGAGACCTGGCGACGCTGGACGTCTGGATCGATCGGGCCCGCGCCGTGGGCGTCGTAGCGTTCGACACCGAGACCGACGCCCTGTCGTCGGCTAACGCCGGACTGTGCGGCGTCTCCCTCGCGGTCGCGCCGGGAGAGGCCTGCTACATCCCGGTCGCCCACTGCGAAGCGGAGGGTCTGTCGCTCGACGAAGCCGCGTCGCTGGAACAGATCCCGATCGACGAGGCGATCGCCCGGCTGAAGCCGCTGCTGGAGGATCCGGCGGTGCTCAAGGTGGCGCAGAACGCCAAGTACGATCTGGCGGTGCTGTCGCGCTACGGCATCCAGGTGTCGCCGGTCGAGGACACCATGCTGATCTCCTACGTGCTGGAGGCCGGGCTGCACGGCCACGGCATGGACGAGTTGTCCGCCAAATGGCTCGGCCACCAGCCGATCAGCTTCAAACAGGTCGCGGGCGTGGGAAAGGCTCAGAAGAGTTTCAAGCACATCCCGTTGGACCCGGCGACCTGCTACGCCGCCGAGGACGCCGACGTCACCCTGCGGCTCTACAATCTGCTGCGGCCGAGGCTGGCGCGCGAGAAGCTGCTCACCGTCTATGAGACGCTCGAGCGCGGCATGCCGGCTGTGCTGGCCGAGATGGAGTGCCACGGCATCCGCGTCGATCCCGACCGGCTGCGCCACCTCAGCCACGACTTCTCGATTCGCATGGTCGAACTGGAAAACCGCGCGCAGGAGATCGCCGGGCGGCCGTTCAACCTCGGCAGCCCGAAGCAGATCGGCGATCTGCTGTTCGGCGAACTCGGCCTCGCCGGCGGCAAGAAGACCGCGACCGGCGCCTGGAGCACGGATGTCGGCGTGCTGGAAGACCTCGCCGCCAGCCACGACCTGCCGCGTGTGCTGCTCGACTGGCGCCAGCTCTCCAAGCTCAAGGGCACCTACACCGACAATCTGATCGCGGCGATCTCCGAGCGGACGGGCCGGGTGCACACCTCGTTCGCCCTGGCCGCGACCACGACCGGCCGGCTGTCGTCGTCCGATCCCAACCTGCAGAACATCCCGATCCGCACCGAGGAGGGCCGCAAGATCCGCGCCGCCTTCATCGCCGAACCCGGCCACGTCCTGATCAGCGCCGACTACAGCCAGATCGAGCTGCGGCTGCTGGCCCACATCGGCGACATCGCCCAGCTCAAGCGTGCGTTCAGCGAGGGCCTCGATATCCACGCCATGACCGCCTCGGAGATGTTCGGCGTGCCGATCGAGGGCATGCCGGCCGAGACGCGCCGCCGCGCCAAAGCGATCAACTTCGGCATCGTATACGGCATCTCGGCCTTCGGCCTGTCCAACCAGCTCGGCATTCCGCAGGGCGAGGCCGGCGACTACATCAAGACCTATTTCGAACGCTTCCCCGGCATCCGCGCCTACATGGACCAAACGCGGGCGGTCGTGCGCGAGCAGGGTTACGTCACCACGCTCTTTGGACGGAAGATCAACATTCCGATGATCCGTTCACGGTCGGTCGGCGACCGCCAGTTCGCCGAACGCGCCGCGATCAACGCCCCTATCCAGGGCGCCGCCGCCGATATCATGCGCCGCGCCATGATGCGCATGCCCGCGGCGCTCACTGCCGAGGGCCTGAAAGCGCGCATGCTGCTTCAGGTTCACGACGAACTGGTGTTCGAGGCGCCCGAAGCCGAGGCCGATGCGGTCTGCGCCGTCGTGCGCCGGGTGATGGAGCGCGCCGCCGAGCCGGCGGTGAGCATCTCCGTGCCGCTGCTGGTCGAGGCGCGGGCGGCGAGGAACTGGGAAGAGGCGCATTGAAGTCGCCATCGTGAGCCAGTCGCTCCCGGATCAGCTCCGCGTAACGGTGCGCAAGATGGGCCGGGTTCTCGGCGACGCGATCCGCCGCGAGGACGGCGCGGCGGTGTTCAACCAGATCGAGGAGTTGCGCCGGGCCTCGGTCGGCTTCCACAAGCAGGGCGACGCCGACGCTCCGCGGCTGATGGCCGAGCGGCTGGCGCAGCTCAGCCTACCCGACACCGTGCGCTTCGCCCACTCCTTCGCCTGCTTCCTCCAGATCACCAACATCGCCGAGGACCAGATCCAACGCCGCCGCGGACGGGCGGACGACAACCGGGACGACTCCCTCGCCGGCGCGATCCGCACCCTGGAGGGCGAAGGGGTCGACCGCGCCCGGGTGCTCGACCTGCTGCAACACGCCCTGATCGCGCCCGTCCTCACCGCCCACCCCAGCGAGGTGCGGCGCAAGAGCGTCCTCGACCGCCAGCATGCCATCGCCGACCAGCTCGACGCGCTCGAGGGCGCGGGTTCGGATCTGGAGCGCGCGGCGATCGACCGCGAGCTCGTCCGCCAGGTGTCGATCTTCTGGCGCACGCGCCTGCTGCGCCCGGTCAAGCTCGGCGTCGAGGACGAGATCGACAACGCCGTCTCCTATTTCGAGCGCAGCTTCCTGCCGGCGCTGCCGCGCTTGTACGCCCATTGGCTGGACGTGCTCGGCGCCCCGGCGACGCTGAACAGCTTCCTCCGCGTCGGCTCGTGGGTCGGCGGAGACCGGGACGGCAACCCGTTCGTCACCGCCGCGATCCTGCGCCGGGCGATGGCGCGGCAGTCGCGCGCCGTCCTCGCCGACTATCTCGAAACGATCCACGCGCTCGGCGCGGAACTGTCGATCTCCGGCCGGCTGACGGAGGTCAGCCCGGAACTACGGGCGCTGGCCGACGCCGCCCACGACACCTCTGCCCACCGGGCGGACGAGCCTTACCGCCAGGCGCTGAAGGGCGTCTACGCCAGACTGGCGGTGACCTATGTCCGCTTGACGGGGGAGGCGCCGCCGAGAGTCCTGTCGGCCGAGGGTGAAGCGTACCAGACTCCGGACGACCTCAAGCACGACCTCGAAGTCGTCTCCGGTTCGCTAATCGCCCAGCACGGCCCGAGCTTCGCGACCGGACCCCTGCCCAGCCTGATCCGCGCGGTCGACACCTTCGGCTTCCACCTCGCGCGCCTCGATCTGCGGCAGAACTCCGCCGTCCATGCGCGAACGGTCGCCGATCTGCTGAAAGGCGCGGGCGTTGTCGCCGACTACGAGGCGCTGGGCGAAGACGAGCGCCGCGAACGGCTCATCGCCGAGCTCGGCCACCGCCGCCTGCTGTGGTCGCCGTTCGCCGATTATGCCGACGAGACGCAGCGCGAGATGGAGGTGCTGCGCGCGGCGGCGGAGGTGAAACGGCTCTACGGCCGCGACGCCATACGGGCGTACATCGTCTCCAACACCCAGTCGGTGTCGGACCTGCTGGAGGTCTATCTACTCCTTAAGGAGGTTGGCCTGTTCGTTCCGGGCGATCCGCCGCGCGCCCAGATCTACGCCGAACCCTTGTTCGAGACGATCGCTGATCTTCGCGCCGCGCCGAAGACCATGGAGGCCTATCTCGCCCTGCCCGTGATCAAGGCGCTCGTCGAGCCGATCGGCTTGCAGGAGGTGATGATCGGCTACTCGGATTCCAACAAGGACGGCAGCTATCTGACCTCGACCTGGGAGCTCTACCAGATCTCCCGCGAGCTAGGCCGCGTGGCGCGGAAGGCGGGGCTGCGGCTTCAGTTGTTCCACGGCCGCGGCGGCGCGGTCGGCCGGGGCGGCGGCTCGAGCTTCGAGGCGCTTCTTGCCCAGCCGGCGGGCACGGTGAACGGCCGCATCCGCATCACCGAACAGGGCGAGGTGGTCGCCAACAAATACGCCGACCGGGAGCTGGCGCGGCAGAGTCTCGAAACCCTGACCGCCGGAGTCGTTCTCGCCTCGCTGAGCCCGACCGAGGAGTCGGATGTCGCCGCGCCGGCCGCCAAGGCGATGGACGCCCTCTCGCGATCAGCGATGCGCGCCTATCGCAACCTGGTCTTCGAGACCCCCGGGTTCGTCGCCTACTTCTACGGCGCGACTCCGATCGCCGAGATCGCCGACCTAAACATCGGCAGCCGGCCTACATCGCGCCAGGCGAAGCGGTCGATCGAGGGCCTGCGCGCCATCCCCTGGGTGTTTTCCTGGGCGCAGTCGCGGGTGATCCTGCCCGGCTGGTACGGCTTCGGCTCGGCCGTGACCGAGGCCGGCGTGCCGTGGGACGAACTCGCCGAAGTCCATGCCGAGTGGCGCTTCTTCTCCTCGGCGCTGGCCAACATGGAAATGGTGCTGGCCAAGACCGACATGGCGATCGCACGGCGCTATGCCGGCCTGGTCGAGGACCATATCGCCGCCGACGCCATCTTCGCGCGCATCGAGGCGGAATGGCAGCGCACCACCGAAGCCCTGCTGCGGATCACCGGGCAGTCGAGCCTGTTGGAGAAGAGCCCGGACCTCGCCGCCGTCATCCGCTCCCGCGTGCCGTATATCGACCCGCTAAACCATCTTCAGGTCGAGTTGATCGGCCGCCGGCGCGCGGGCGAGGACACCGAAACCGTGCGAGAAGGCATCCACCTTACCATCAACGGCATCGCCGCGGGCCTGAGGAACACGGGGTAGCGGGGGAGCATCGGGGATGACCACGACCACGGCGGAAGCGATCCGTCCACGATCGCTGCTCCACGGCGGAATCATCCCGCTGCTCGGTCTCGCGGTGTTCATCAACTACGTCGATCGCGGCATCCTGCCGTCCGCCGCTCCGCTGATGAAGGACGAGCTGCATCTCACCGCCGGACAGATCGGCGTGCTGCTCTCGGCGTTCTTCTGGACCTACACCCCGTGCCAGATCCTGACCGGCTGGCTGGCGCAGCGCTACGGCGCCTACCGCGTGCTCGCTCTGGGCGTGGCGATCTGGTCGCTTTCCACCCTCGGATTCGCCTTCGGGAAAGATTTCGCGGCCCTTATTGCCCTTCGCCTGGCGCTCGGCCTCGGCGAAAGCGCGGCCTTTCCCTGCCTTTCAAAGTTGCTCGCCGAGCGGGTCGCGCCGGACCGGCTCGGCATGGCCAACGGCGTTATTACGCTCGGCCTCTCACTCGGACCGGCGTTCGGCGCCTACGCCGGCGGGATGGCGATGGCGGCGTGGAGCTGGCGGCCGGTGTTCATCGTCTTCGGTCTGGCCTCGCTGCTATGGCTGTGGCCGTGGTTCAGCGCCAGCCGCGCCGCCGGACCGGAGTCGAAACCGACCGCGGACAGGGCCGCGATCCCGCTCCGACACATTCTCTCGCGCCGGGCTCTATGGGGCGCGGGACTGGGCCATTTCGCCAACAACTACACGCTCTATTTCGTGGTCTCGTGGTTGCCGCTGTTCCTGGTCAAGTCGCGCGGATTCTCGATGGCCGAGATGGCGACGCTGAGCGGCGCGATCTATGTCGTCTACGCGATCAGCGGCTGGATCGTCGGCTGGTCGACCGACCGCTGGATGGCCGTCGGCGCCAGCGCCAGCCGCGCGCGCAAGACCTTCCTGGTTGCGGGATGCCTGATCGCCGCCGCCGGGCTGGTGGCCTGCGCCTTCACCCGCGGACCGGTGGAATTCGTCAGCCTGTTCGTCACCGGCGCCGCGTTCGGCTTCACCTCGCCCAATATCTTCGCGGTCGGGCAGACCCTGGCCGGACCTCGGGCCGCCGGAACCTGGATCGGCGCGCAGAACTGCCTGGGGAATATCGCGGGTATCGTCGCGCCGCTGCTGACCGGCTTCATCGTCGACCGCACCGGCCTGTTCGACCTCGCCTTCGCCGCCGCGGGGCTTATCGCGGTGTTGGGCGCGATCGGCTGGGGATTGATCGTAACCCGAGTCGAGCCGGCGGATTGGAGCGCGGTCTAGGCGGCCGTCGCCGGCTCCAGCTTGTCTTGTGTCCGCAGCTCGAAGTCGCTGGCGTCGTGGCGTTCGCGGAGCTGGTTCGCCGGCTCGCCGAAAGCGCGGTTGACGATGCGCCCTCGCTTCACCGCCGGCCTATCGGCGATCAGGTCCGTCCAGCGCTGCACGTTCTTATAGTCCTGGACCGACAGGAACTCGCCGCCTTCGTACATCAACCCCTTGGCGACCCCGCCGTACCAGGGCCAGACCGCCATGTCGGCGATGGTATAATTGTCGCCGGCTAGGTATTTCGCCTCGCCCAGACGGCGGTCGAGCACGTCCATCTGACGCTTCACTTCCATGGCAAAACGGTCGATGGCATATTCGATCTTGGTTGGCGCGTAGGCATAGAAGTGGCCGAACCCGCCGCCGAGATAGGGCGCCGAGCCCATCAGCCACATGAGCCACGACAGGGTCTCCGCCCGCGCCGGCTGGGTCGTCGGCAGGAAGGCGCCGAACTTCTCCGCGAGGTGGATCAGGATCGCGCCGGACTCGAAGACGCGGATCGGCGTCGGACCGGAACGATCCATCAGGGCCGGTATCTTGGAATTGGGATTGACCGCGACGAAGCCGCTGCCGAACTGGTCGCCTTGGCCGATGTTGATCATCCAGGCGTCGTACTCGGCGCCGGCGTGGCCGAGCGCCAGCAGCTCCTCCAGCATGATCGTGACCTTCTGGCCGTTCGGCGTACCGAGGGAATAGAGCTGGAGCGGATGCTTGCCGACCGGCAGCTCCTTGTCGTGGGTCGGCCCGGCGATCGGCCGGTTGATGGCGGCGAAACGCCCGCCGTTCTCCTTGTTCCAGGTCCACACCTTGGGCGGGACGTATTCGGCGGCTTCGGTCATATCTGATGTTCCCATCGGTCGGCTGCGCTTAATAGGGCAGAAAGTCTTCGGAAAGCACTTGGTCGACAGTCCACGGACAGGCGTCCGGCAGATCGTCAAGTCCGGCTTCTTGTAATACCTTGACCTTGGCGTCCGACCAGGCGTCGGCCAACCAGTCCGGGTCGGCGACATCGACTTTGAGGCTGGGAGTCTTTTGCAGGCGCCTCACGATCATCCGCCGCTGTTCCCGCGCCGTCGATTCCCAACTCCGGCTTCGCCGTTCCGGCTGGAAGCGCCACTTAATGAGGCGCGCGAGCAGAGTCGCCATACGATTTTCGAGCTCACGCTGTTCGCTTTTCCCCACGTCCTCGACCTCATCGGCGATGTGCTCGATATCAAGCTGACTGAACTTGCCGGCGCGCAGAAGCGAGGCCTGCTCGTTAGCCCAGGCGATCACGTCGGTCTTGTAAGCTGTCGTCATCATCCTTCCTTATTGATCGTTAAGTCAGCGCGGCGGGCGTACGTACGGACGCCGTTATGTATAAACTCGCGATCCGCCCACACCGAGTGCGCCCCGATGCATATTTTGTGCTGCAGACGGACTCGCGCCACCGAGCCGCGCTGACTTTTTTTGCGTCGATCAACAGGCATTCTGAAAGTCCGCGCGCCTCGTCGATGATGAAGGTGACGAAATAGCCGTCCTCCTCCTTCAAGAGCCAGCGCGACATGCCGTCGATGCCCCGTCTAGCACGCCGAGCTTCACTCCCGTCACTACCAAGGCAAGGTCTCGCCCTTGTAGTTGAAGAAGCCGTCCCGGCGGTCCTTTTCGGCGCGTTCGATCACCTTGACCAAACCCTTGGTGCTGGTCTCGACGTCGATGTCGGCGCCCGCCCCGCCCATGTCGGTCTTCACCCAACCCGGATGGAGCGACAGGACCGCGATGCCTTTGTCCTTGTGGCGGGCGGCGAAGCTGCGGGTGAACGAGTTCAGCGCCGCCTTGCTGGCGCGATAGAGTTCCATGCCGCCGGCCTTGGCGCCTTCGACGCTGCCGAGTTGCGAGGTCATCAGCCCGATGACGCCGGTTTGCGGCTTCACCTGTTTGACCAATATTTCGGCGAGCCTGACGGGGCCGAGCGAATTGGTCAGGAACAGCTGATTGAAGTCCTCGTCGCTCACCGTGCGCGGATTGGCTTGCGGGCCGCCGACGCCGGCGTTCACCAAAACCACGTCGAAGGTTTCGCCGGCGAGCCGCTCGCGCAGGCCATCGGCCGATTTAGCGTCCGCCGTGTCCACCGTCTCGATCTTGACCTTGCCGGCGGCGCCATCGGCTATCTTCGCGAGGTCGGTCGCCTTGGTTTTGTCGCGCACCGTGGCGGTGACCCGGTGACCATCGGCGGCGAATTCCCGCACCAGACCGAGGCCGATGCCACGCGAGGCGCCGACGATCAGGACGTTCTTTTCGCTCATGCGGGAACCTTCGATTTGGAGCGGGCGACGGCGCTCATCACGCCCTCGACGATGGTGTCGTACAGCGCGGGCGGGATGTCGTGGCCCATGCCGGGGATGATCGGCAGATCGGCGCCGGGGATGTTCTCGGCGGTGTCGCGGCCGCCGCTGACCGGCACCAGGGGATCGGCTTCGCCGTGGATGACCACCGTCGGCGCGGTGATGTTGGCGATCATGGCCCGGCGTTCCGGCGAGGCCATCACGGCGGCGTACTGCCGCTGGAAACCAAGCGGGTAATAGGACCGTTCGGCGTCACGCTTCGAGTTGGCGCGGACAGTGGGCTCGTCGAAGGGGAAGCCGGGCGAGCCGATCGTCCTGGCGGAGACCACGGCGTGGGCCAGATAGCCCTCCATGTCGTCGATCGGCGCCGGTCCGCGCTCGTTGAGCACCGCCATGGCCTCCGGCGTGGCGCGCGGTAGCTCGGGATGGCCGGTCGTCGACATGATCGAGGTCAGCGACAGGGTGTGTTCCGGATAATCCGCCGCGACGAGCTGGGCGATCATCCCGCCCATCGAGGCGCCGACGATATGCGCCTTCGCGATGCCGAGGGCGTCGAGCAGGCCGACCGCGTCGGCGGCCATGTCGCTCAAGGTGTAAGCGGCGGGCGGCGTCGTGTGGGCGTGAAGAGCGGCGACAATCCCCGGGATGTCGGGCGGCCCGGCGGAGTCCATCCGTTCGCTGAGGCCGACATCGCGGTTGTCGAACCTCACCACCCGATAGCCGCGCTTTACGAACCGATCGACGAAATCATCGGACCACCGCGTCATTTGAGCGCCCAGGCCCATGATGAGCAGGATGGCCTCGGCCTTGTCGTCGCCCCGGCTCTCGTACTCGAGCCGAATTCCGTTCGCGGTTACGCTGGGCATCGCTCTCTGTCTCTCCCTGATGTTTTGCACAACCTACGGCGTGGGCGATCCGGTTGAAAGGGTCTTGCAAGTGCGCAAAAATACACAATCTAATAGGTGACGTTCAGAGGAGCCACCATGACCACCATCGTCTTCCCCGCGCTTGCCGAACCCTCGGCGACCGGCGGCTACCACGCCACGTTTCCCGACCTTCCCGGCTGCACCGCCGACGGCGCGGCAATGAGCGACTTACTCGTCAACGCCCGCGCTCGGTTGACGGAAAAACTGAAGGCCCTTTCCGACAACGGCGAAAGCTGGCCCGATGCCTCTGCGATGGAGGCAATGCAGCCGAACACGCGGCCGGGCGCCGTACTGCTGCTGATCGATATCGAGGTCGATGATCCGCCGATGCGGGTGAACATCTCAATCGGCGAACGTCTGCTCAAGCGCATCGACGCCGCCGCCCAGAAGAGCGGCATGACCCGGTCGGGCTTTCTCGCTCAGGCGGCGAGGGTGTCGCTCGGCGAGGAGGCCGGCAAGCCGGGCGACAGGACGACGTTCGACTTCGAGGCCGCGACGCGTCGGATGCAGGATGAGCTTGCTACGTTCGGCAAGAAGATCAACGAGAGCCTGGGTCCGGATTCGGCGTTCAGCCGGGGCGTCGCCGACCTCGATCATCGGGTCTACGACCGCATCCAGGCGGCGGCGGACAAGGTCTCGGCCGCCATGGCCAAGCGCAAGCAGTCGGGCGCCGAGACGCGCGCGCCGGAAGACACCCGCGTTTGAGACCCGGCGCGCCGGCGGCGGAGGCAGTCCGCCGGGCTGAACTCCGGCGCATGCGCGGCCTCGCCACCGGCCTGCTGGCGGCGATGACGGCGATCTTCGTCGCCACCCGGTTCGCGCCGCCGAACTGGACCTGGAGCGGTTACATCGCCGCCTTCGCCGAGGCGGCGATGGTGGGCGCCTGCGCCGACTGGTTCGCGGTCACCGCGCTGTTCCGTCGCCCGTTCGGGCTGCCGATCCCGCACACCGCGATCATCCCACGCAACAAGGCGCGGATCGGCCAAGCCCTCGGCGACTTCATCGGCGGCGAGTTCCTCACCCCCCGCGTTCTCGATGGCAAGTTGCGCGAGTTCGGCCCCGCGCGCCGCCTCGCCGACTGGCTGGTCGCGCCGGGCAATGTCGAGACGCTCAGCCCACGCCTCGCCGCCCTGGCGCCGGACATCGCGCCTTCCGGCGCGCTGGTTCGCGGGCTGGTCGGCGACCTCGCGCGGCGTTTCGCCGACGCGGGGCCGGCCGCTCCGGTGCTGGGACGCGTGCTCGGCTACGTCTGGCGCGATCCCGCCGCCCGGCGCCTGATCGATCGGGCGATCGCGGCCGCGGCCGATTTCGCGGCCGCCCGCGAGGCCCTAATCCAGGGCCAAGTTTCCGGCCGCGCCTGGAAATGGCTGCCGAAATTCGTTGACGATATTCTCGCTGAGCGGATCACCAAAGGGCTGCTGAGCGCGATTCAGGATCTGCGCGACCCCGAGCATCCCTGGCGACAGGAGATCGAGGCGGCGGCAGACCGCCTCATCGAGAACCTCTCCATCGATCCCGAGCTGATCGCCCGGGTCGAGACCTGGAAGGCCCGCCTGCTGACCGACCCGGCGATCCGAGGACATCTCGCGGCGCTGTGGGACGAGCTCGCCGGCCGCCTCGGCGCCGATCCCGACATCGCCGAACACCTGATCGCCCGCGCGCTCGCGGCCCTCGGCCGTTGGCTGGTGGACGACGCGAGCGCCCGCGCCCGCCTCGACACTTGGCTCCGCGTCGCCACCCGCCGCGTCCTCTCGCCCCGCCGCGAGGCCATCGGCGCCTTCGTCGCCCAGGTCGTCGCCGGCTGGGACGCCCGCGAGGTGGTCGACAAGCTCGAACTCCAGGTCGGCCGCGACCTGCAGTATATCCGCATCAACGGCACGGTGGTCGGTGGGCTGGTCGGCCTGGCGATCTATGCGATGGCGCGAGCAGTCAGCTAAGTTCTTTCCGGAGCGCGGGCTCCCAGCCCGCACGTTGCTTGAAGGCGGGCTGGGAGCCCGCGCTCCGGAAGGTCACTCCCGAAACGCCGCGCCTTCGTGCTCCAGCAGCCACTTCTTGCGGTGCATCCCGCCGCCGTAACCCGTCAGCGTTCCGTTCGCGCCGATCACGCGATGGCACGGCGCGATCAGGCCGTTGGGGTTGGCGCCGTTGGCGAGGCCGACAGCGCGGACCGCTTTCGGCTTGCCGATGCGACGGGCCAGTTCGCCGTAGCTGATCGTCTCGCCGGCCGGAATGTCGCACAGGGCGCGCCAAACGGTGCGCTGGAAGTCTGTGCCGGCGCTCCGCCACGGCAGGCCGTCGATGGCGTGGATGTCGCCGGCGAAATAGTCTTCCAGCGCCTGGCGCGTCGCCGCGGGGGCCTTGCCGTCGACGAGCGGCGTAACCGGATAGTATTTCTTCATCAGCCGGCGCAGGCGCTCGGTGTCGCCATGCCAGTCGAAGCCGCGCAGGACGCCGTCCTCGTCGGTGACGATCAGCGCCGGGCCGACCGGCGTCTCCATCCGGTTGAGGAGCAGTCGCTCAGGCGGCTTGTCTTTGGGTCGGGTCATCGGTCTCTCCAACATTCGGGCTCAACGACGCCCAGAGGTGAAAACAGGCGTAGGCGCGCCACGGCCGCCACGCCTCGGCGCGGGCGAGAACCTCGGCGGCGTCGGGACGCGGCTCGCCCGGCAGACGCAGGGCGCGCATGAGCGCGACGTCGGCGGCGGGAAAGGCGTCGGGTTCGCGCAGCTCGCGCATGGCGATGTAGTGCGCGGTCCACTCGCCGACTCCGGGCAGGCTTTTCAGCGTCTCGATCGCGTGCGCGAGATCGCGGCGCGGCGCGAGCAGGCCGGGATCGGCGGCGACCGCGTGGGCGAGCGACTCCAACGCCCGCGACCTCGAACGTGGCATCGGCAGATCGGACAGATCGACGCCGTCGAGTTCGGCGGCCGACGGGAAGACGTGGGTCACGCCGGGGATCAGACCGGCGAGGTCCGGCGGCAGCGGCCGGCCGTGCAGCGCCGTCAGCCGCGCGCCGAGCTTGCACGCCGCCGCCACGCTGATCTGCTGGCCGAGTATGGCGCGGACCGCAAGGTCGAAACCGTCCCAGGCGCCGGGCGCGCGAAGTCCCGGACGGCTCGCGACGAGCGGCGCGAGCACCGGATCGCGTCCGAGATGGGCGTTGATCGCGGCCGGGTCGGCGGCGAGATCGAACTTGCGCCGGATGCGGGAGATGATGGCCGGCAGGGCGGCGAGGTCCGGGAACCGCACCGCGACGTCGAGGAAATCTCCGGCGCCCCGCTCCACCGTCACCAATCCGACGGCGCCGCCGATGGCGATTGATCGCGCGTATTGCGAAGGGGTCGCGACCTCGACGCCTAAGACGACGTGAGCCTCCTGGAACTTCATCATCCACGCCCAGTCGTACGGCGGGGTGTAGGGCAGGCGCAGGCGGATCCACTCGCCGTCAGCCGATCGCTCAGCGCCGCCGCCTCGGCGCAGCCGGGCGGGAGGCCGGTCGTACAGCGCCTGGAACGTCTCGTTGAACCGCCGCACGCTGCCGAACCCGGACGCCAGCGCGACCTCGATCATCGGCAGTCGCGTTTCGTGGATGAGCTGCTTGGCCAGCAGCACCCGGCGGGTCTGGGCCACCGCCACCGGCGACACCCCGAGATGCTTGCGAAACAGCCGCCGCAGTTGCCGCTCACCGACGCCCAGCCGGTTCGCCAAGCCCTCCAGATCGGCGGCGTCGAGCACGCCGGCTTCGATCAGCGCCAGCGCGCGCGCCACGGTGTTGGACGTGCCCTTCCAGGCGCCCAGGTCCGGCGAGGCCTCGGGCCGGCAGCGCAGGCACGGCCTAAACCCCGCCGCCTGAGCCGCCGCCGCCGAATCAAAAAACACCACGTTCTTGCGCAGCGGCGTTCGCGCCGGGCAGATCGGCCGGCAATAGATCCCCGTCGTCTTCACCCCGGTGAAGAAGCGCCCATCAAACCGCGCGTCGCGGGTGGTCAGGGCCAGGTATCGGGCGTCGTCGCTCATTTCCATAAGGCGACCATCGCGCGAACGGCAACATGAGTCTCGCGGTTTTCGGACGCGGTCGTCGCGTTCAGAACTCGTCTTCGATAATCGCCCCGAACTGCTCCATCACCTCGGCCATATCGGTCTCCGGGGGCGTGTTCGGCGGCGGAGCGGGCATCGAGGCGCGGAGCACGCCGACGACGATCCCGCCCTGAACCAGGGTGATCTCTTCGCCGTCCTGCAATCCGGTCAGCGCGCGCGCCGTTCTCGGTGGCAGGTCGTCCAGGTCGATTCGTTGCATCGTCGTCCACCCTACCCTTTATGCGTTCATGGCCTACCGCACTCTTCGCGACTTCATCGCCGCTCTGGAAGCCGAGGGCGAGCTGGTGCGGGTGCGGGAACCGGTCTGCACCGAGCTCGAGATAACCGAGATCTGCACCCGGCTCTTAAAGACCGGCGGCCCGGCCGTGCTGTTCGAGAACCCGGTCGGCGCCGACGGCAAGCCCACCGGCATGCCCTGCCTCGCCAACCTGTTCGGCACGGTCAAGCGGGTCGCCATGGGCGTGACCCTGGAGGGCAAGACCAGCCGCACCACCGGCGCGGAATTGCGCGAAGTCGGCGAACTGCTCGCCTTCTTGCGCAACCCGGAACCGCCGCGCGGCCTCAAGGAGGCGTGGGACATGATCCCGCTCGCGCGCACCGTGATGGGCATGCGGCCAAAGACTGTGAGCAACGCGCCGTGTCAGGAGGTCGTACTCACCGGCGACCAGATCGATCTCGGCCGTCTTCCCGTCCAGACCTGCTGGCCGAACGAGCCCGCGCCGCTGATCACCTGGCCGCTGGTGGTGACCAAGGGGCCCTCGACGGCGCGGGAGGACGACTTCAACCTCGGCATCTACCGCATGCAGGTGATCGGCCGCGACCGCACCATCATGCGCTGGCTGGCGCATCGCGGCGGCGCACAGCATTTCGCCCGGTGGAAGGCGGCGGGCAAACCGGACGCCCTGCCCGCCTGCGCCGTGATCGGCGTCGATCCCGGCACCATCCTCGCCGCGGTCACGCCGGTGCCGGATACGCTGTCGGAGTACCAGTTCGCCGGCCTGCTGCGCGGCGCCAAGGTCGAGCTGGTTCCTGCCAAGACGCAACCGCTGATGGTCCCGGCCCACGCCGAGATCGTCATCGAGGGCGAGGTGCGCCTGAGCGATTACGCCGAGGAGGGGCCATACGGCGACCACACCGGCTATTACAACAGCGTCGAGCCGTTCCCGATCTTCCAGGTCACCGCGATCACCATGCGGCGCGACCCGATCTACCTGACCACCCACACCGGCCGTCCGCCGGACGAGCCGAGCGTGTTGGGCGAAGCGTTGAACGAGGTCTTCATCCCACTGTTGCGCGGCCAGTTTCCGGAGATCGTCGATTTCTGGCTGCCGCCGGAGGGCTGCAGCTACCGCATCGCCGTGGTGTCGATGAAGAAGGCCTACCCGGGCCACGCCAAGCGGGTGATGATGGGGGTGTGGAGCTATCTTCGCCAGTTCATGTACACCAAGTGGGTCATCGTGGTGGACGACGACATCGACGCGCGGGACTGGAAGGACGTGATGTGGGCGCTCTCGACCCGCATGGACCCGGCGCGCGACATCACCCTGATCGAGCACACACCGATCGACTATCTCGACTTCGCCTCGCCCGAAAGCGGCCTCGGCTCGAAGATCGGCCTGGACGCCACCAACAAGATCGGGGCCGAGACGAAGCGGGAATGGGGGCGGAAGATCGCTATGGATGAGGCGGTCGTCGTTGCCGTGACGGAGAAGTGGGGCCGCCTGGGTCTGGACGGCAAGCCGCCTTCCCACTAGACACGCCCGCCCTCCCGCGACCGGCGTTCGATCCGCCGGCCGGGTCACCGCGAGTTCCGCCGATGCCTCCCCACCCTTCCGCCCGCAAGAAGCGCGGCCCGACCGGGCCTTCCCAGCGCCAGTTGCGCGCCGGCGAGTTGGTGCGTCACGCGCTGGTGGAGATCATCCGCGCCGAAACGTTCGTCGATCCTGTCCTCGCCGAGACCTCGATCACCATCGGCGAGGTGCGCGTCACGCCCGACCTGAAGCAGGCGCTGTGCTTCGTCGAACCGCTGGGCGGGGTGCGGGCGGACGCGGTGATCGAGGCGCTCAACCGGGCGTCGAAATTCCTGCGCCTGAGGCTCGGCCAGTCGATCGAGATGAAGTTCACCCCCGCGCTGAAGTTCGTTCACGACGACAGCTTCGACACCGCGACGCACATCAACAGGCTGCTCGAAGACCCTCGGGTGAAGCGGGACATCGAGGCGACGGGTGAGTAGCTCGGTCCTTCCGCCTCCCTCCCCTTTATGGGGAGGGTCGACTCGCAAAGCGAGCGGGGTGGGGACGTGTGGATCATCCTCAATGTCCGAGGCCGCACATCACTTCCCCACCCCGGACTTTGCTTCGCTTCGTCTCGACCCTCCCCATGAAGGGGAGGGAGGAACCTAGCGTGGCGCGCAAGCGCAAGGGGGACGCGGTTTCGGGGTGGGTCTGCCTCGACAAGCCCTGTGATCTCGGCTCGACCCAGGCCGTGGGCCGGGTGCGGCGGGCGTTCAACGCCCAGAAGGCCGGGCACGCCGGGACGCTCGATCCGCTGGCGACGGGCATACTGCCGATCGCGCTGGGCGAGGCGACCAAGACCGTCCCGTTCCTGATGGACGCCGACAAGGCCTATCGCTTCACGATGCGCTGGGGTGTGGAGACGGCGACCTTGGATCGAGAAGGGGCAATCACCGCGACCTCCGACGTTCGGCCGGGCGCCGAGGCCGTCGCCGAAGGGCTTAAGGAATTCATCGGCGAGATCAGCCAGATCCCACCCAACTATTCGGCCGTGAAGGTGGACGGGGCCCGCGCCTACGATCTCGCCCGCGAGGGTGTCGAGATGGACCTGCAACCTCGCACCGTTACCATCCATGACGCCCGCCTCGTCGAGACCCCGGACGCAGATCACACGACGATCGAGATCGAGTGCGGCAAGGGCGCCTACGTTCGCGCGCTAGCTCGCGACCTAGCCGCGGCGCTCGGCGGCCACGCTCACGTCTCGGAGCTGCGCCGCACCCGCGTCGGCGCCTTTTGTTTGAAAGACGCGATAGGGCTGGAGAAACTCGAGCAACTGTGCCATGAAGGCGTGCCTCTGGAGGTTTTGCTTCCGGTCGAGACCGCCCTGGACGACATCCCGGAGCTGGCCGTGACCACCGAAGACGCCTTCAGGCTGACGCAGGGACGTTCGATCGTCCTGCTCCCCCGGCAGGTTGAAACCTTGAAGGCGAGGCTAAGGTCCTCCCGGGTGGTTTCCGCCCGTGAAGGCAGCAGGATCGTCGCGCTCTGCGAGATGCGGGCGGGACGGCTCAATCCCACGCGCGTCTTTCATCTCACCTGAGCGGAAAGAAACTTTACTTTCGATGTCGGTAACCGCGATACGCAAGACTGAAATCATCCACAACCACGCCCGGTCCGAGGGCGACACCGGCTCGGCGGAGGTCCAGGTCGCGATCCTCTCCGAACGGATCGCCAACCTGACCGAGCACTTCAAGACCCACAAGAAGGACCACCACTCGCGCCGCGGCCTGCTCAACATGGTCTCGCAACGCCGGTCGCTTCTCGATCACCTCAAGACATCCGACGAGGCCCGCTACACGGCGCTCATCGGCACGCTCGGCCTGCGTCGATAAAGACCAGCCGACACCGGAGCGCGGGCATCCTGCCCGCTCTTCGCTCTAACGTTCGATCGGCATCCTGCTGGCGAGCGAAAAGGGCGGGCTGGAAGCCCGCGCTCCCGAGGGGAATCCGCCTCTACGGGACATCCAGGAAGCTAAAACCCACATGTTCGACATACGACGCAAATCCCTCGAGTGGGGCGGCCGCAAGCTGACCCTCGAAACCGGCCGCATCGCGCGGCAAGCCGACGGCGCGGTCCTCGCGACCTACGGCGAGACCATGGTGCTGGCCACCGCCGTCTACGCCAAATCCGCCAAACCCGGTCAGGACTTCTTTCCCCTGACCGTCAACTACCAGGAAAAATTCTACGCCTCGGGCAAGATCCCCGGCAGCTTCCCGCGCCGCGAAGGCGCGCCGTCGCAGAAGGAGACCCTGACCTCGCGCCTCATCGACCGTCCGATCCGGCCGCTGTTCGTCAAGGGCTTCAAGAACGAGGTGCAGGTGGTCTGCACCGTCCTCGCCCACGACCTCGAAAACGATCCCGACATCGTCGCCCTCGTCGCGGCCTCCGCCGCCCTGGTGCTGTCCGGCGCGCCGTTCATGGGCCCGATCGGCGGCGTCCGCGTCGGCATGGTGAACGGCGAATACGTCCTCAACCCGACGCTGGACCAGATGAAGGAGACCAGGATGGATCTCGTCGTCGCCTCCACCAGCGACGCGGTGATGATGGTCGAATCCGAGATCCAGGAACTCAGCGAAGACGAGGTGCTCAAAGGCGTGATGTTCGGTCACGCCGCGATCCAGCCGGTGATCGATGCGATCGTCGAACTGGCCGAACACTCCGCCAAGGAGCCGTTCGAATTCACCCCGGACGACACCGACGCGGTCAAGGCGCAGATCAAGGGCCTCATCGGCGCCGATCTCGCCGCCGCCTACAAGATCGTCGCCAAGGGCGCCCGCCAGGATGCGGTCCATGCCGCGAAGCACAAGGCCCTGGAGCAGTTCGCCAAGTCCGACGCCAATCCGACCGGGACCGACGCGGCCAAGCTCGGCGGCGTGTTCAAGGAACTCGAAGCCGACGTCGTCCGCCGCAACATCCTCGACACCGGCGTCCGCATCGACGGCCGCTCGGTCGACACCGTGCGCCAGATCGTCTCCGAAGTCGGTGTCCTGCCCCGGGCTCACGGTTCGGCCCTGTTCACGCGCGGCGAGACCCAGGCCCTGGTCGTGGCCACCCTCGGCACCGGCGACGACGAGCAGATGATCGATGCGCTCGAAGGCAAGTACTACGAGAAGTTCATGCTGCACTATAATTTCCCGCCGTTCTCGGTCGGGGAAACGGGCCGCATGGGCGCGCCGGGCCGCCGCGAAGTCGGCCACGGCAAGCTGGCCTGGCGGGCGATCCGCCCGATGCTGCCGAGCGCGGAGGAGTTCCCCTACACCCTGCGCCTGGTCTCGGAGATCACCGAGTCCAACGGCTCCTCGTCCATGGCCTCGGTCTGCGGCTCATCGCTGGCCTTGATGGACGCGGGCGTGCCGCTGAAGAAGCCGGTGTCCGGCATCGCCATGGGCCTGATCCTGGAGCACGACGGCTTCGCCGTGCTGTCCGACATCCTGGGTGACGAAGACCACCTCGGCGACATGGACTTCAAGGTCGCCGGCACCGCCGACGGCATCACCTCGCTGCAGATGGACATCAAGATCGCCGGCATCACCGAGGAGATCATGCACAAGGCCTTGGAGCAGGCCAAGGGCGGCCGTCTCCACATCCTCGGCGAAATGGCCAAGGCCATCGACGGCGCCCGCGAGGATGTCGGCGAATACGCGCCGAAGATCGAGACGATCACCATCCCCACCGACAAGATCCGCGAAGTGATCGGCACCGGCGGCAAGGTGATCCGCGAGATCGTCGCCGTCACCGGGGCCAAGGTCGACGTCAACGACGAAGGGCAGGTCAAGGTCTCCGCCAGCGACGGGGCGAAGATCAAGGCGGCGATCGACTGGATCAAGTCGCTGACCAGCGAGCCGGAAGTCGGCCAGATCTACGACGGCAAGGTCGTCAAGGTGGTTGATTTCGGCGCCTTCGTGAACTTCTTCGGCGCCAAGGACGGCCTCGTCCACGTCAGCCAGATCGCCGACAAGCGGGTGGAAAAGGTCTCCGATGTCCTCTCCGAGGGTCAGGCCGTGAAGGTCAAGCTGATGGGCTTCGACGACCGCGGCAAGACCCGCCTGTCGATGAAGGTCGTTGACCAGACCACCGGCGAAGAGATCGTTAAGAAGGAACCGGCGACGGCCGACGCGTAGTCAGGACCAGCGTCTCTCCCGGAGCGCGGGCTCCCAGCCCGCTCTATCCTAAAAGATGCGGGCAGGATGCCCGCGCTCCGGAGGAGGCGCATGACCCCGACGATTCGTCCCTTCCGCATCGATGAAGTGGATGCGCTGAGAGAACTCCGTTTCGAGGCCCTCGCCGATCTGCCGATGGCGTTCGGCGAACACCTCGAGCGGGCGCGGGCAATGGGTGGGGAGGATTTCACCGAAGCCTTGGCCGAGAGCGCGATCTGGGGCGCGTTCTATGGCGATCGGCCGGTGGCCATGGCCGGGCTGCAACGCCATCGCGGCGCCAACCTCGAGCATCGCGCCACCATCGTCGCGGTCTATGTCAGTCCCGCCGCGCGAGGCACGGGCGCCGGGCGCGCCATGCTGCGGGGGATGATCGATTACGGCGCCGCCCTGGGCATCGAGATTTTCGAACTCTCCGTCGGCGACTTCAACACCGCCGCGCGCAAGCTCTACGTGAGCCTGGGTTTCGTCGAGATCGGCTTCCTGCGCAACGCCACCAAGATCGCCCCGGACTACACCCACGAGGTGCAGATGGCGCTGCATGTTTGAGGCGCCGGCGTCATCGCGCCAGAACCGCTCAATCACTCAGGCCCATTACGAGTGCCAGAGCCGAGTTCAATATCATGACCTCGGTTGTGGAAAGCCGCCCGATCAACGAGCCGAGCCGATCGGAGCGCACCGTGACCGGCTTGTCGACCATGATCTGGGAGTCGGCGTGCAGACCATTGATATCCTTGGCTTCAATATCGACCCTGAAAGCCGATCCGACGACGAGTTTAGATGTCATTTGGCAGACGATGACAGAGGTGTGCCCTTCTGGCAGCACATCGGATTGGACAATGACGGCGGGCCTGGGCTTTCCATAGTCGCCGCTGACCGCGACAGTGACGATGTCACCCCTCCGCATCGTTGTCGAATTCGGAAACCGCTTCGATCCACCTCATCGCTTCTTCTTCGTCGTCGGGATTCAGGGCGGCAACCTGTTCCGCGATGCGCCGCCGAACGGCCGGCGAGCGCGCGTCCGGCACCACCAGTCTCACTTCGCGATAGCCCTGATCGCGCCGGCGCTCGCGCAACTTCAGCATTCGTTCGGCGGGACGGGCCATATGAGTATGCTTAGCGTAACGCGTTACGCCCCGTCAATGCGAACCCGCTTCCAGAACACGCCTTCGCGCGCCACGCAGCGCTGCGGCAGGGTCTTCTTGCCCGACCGCTGCCAACCCAAGCCCAGCATCAGTTCCGCCACAAGCTCCTGCGCCGTCGGCACGGCGGCGGGGTTGAGGCGGTAAGCCTCGCCAAGCTTCTCGTGCAGCAGCACGTCGACGCCGGCCATGGCCGGCAAGCCGTCCAGCGTCGCCTCGACCGCCGCCGAGCGTGCCTCGGGCGAGGCGACGATCTCGCGCAGGCGATCGAGCAGGGGGTGCTCGCCGTCCAGCGCCTCCGGCTCGGCATAGGGCAGTCCCAGACGTTCGATGGCCCGGGCGAGGTGGTTTCCCTCCGCCGAGTGCAAGGCGCGGGCGCGTTTCCAAACCTCGTGGCGCTCGGTCTGGCTCTTTTCGCGCAGACGGGGCAGCGTCCAGCCGCCGATGTAGATCTCATCCTTCATGGGCGCAGATGTAGGGGACGGCGCCCGCTTTGCTCAAGGGCCGTCCCCCGTCTAAAAATCGGCGGATGAATAGCTTCACATCCGGCGGTCTCAACCTGGGCTATGACGATGTCGCGGGAGGCGGCGGCCAGACGGTGATCCTCGTTCACGGCTTCGCCACCAGCGCCGAGGAGAACTGGCGGCGTCTCGGCTGGTATGGCGCGTTCGAGCGGCGCGGCGCGCGGGTGGCGGCGCTGGACCTGCGCGGACACGGCCGCAGCGACAAGCCGCACGACGCGGCGGCTTACGACGCGGACGTCATGGCGGCGGACCTTGTCGCCCTGATGGACCACCTCGGCATCGGCCGCGCCGACGTTATGGGCTATTCGCTCGGGGCGCGTCTCGCGGCGCGGGTCGCGGCGTCCAACCCGGGCCGCGTGTCGAACCTGGTCCTCGGCGGTGTCGGAGAGCGCCTGCTGCGGCCCCGAGAGACGGAACCCGGCGCCATGACGATGTCGGAGGCGATGCGCCGCGCCGACCCGTCGGCGATCACCGATCCTACCCTCCGTGGCTTCCGCCAGTTCGCCGACGGTCAGGGCGAGGACCGCCTCGCCCTCGCCGCCTGCTCCGAGGGCCTCGGCTCGACGGCCGACCGGCTCGATCTCGGCGCGATCCGGGCGCCGACCCTGATCGTCGCCGGCGCTCGGGATGAGCTCGCCGGATCGCCGGACGGTCTCGCGGCAGCCATTCAGAACGCGAAAGCCGTGACCCTGCCGGGGTGCGACCATTTCAGCGCCATCCCCCACGCGCTGTTCAAGGCGGCGGTGTTCGACTTCCTCGACGGCTGGGAAGAGTAGGCGTGGCCTTAGGGAGCCGCGATGACCTGACCGCGGATCTCGCCGGCGGGATATTTCGCCGTGTGGATGTTGATGTACCACATGCCGGCGCGCAGGTCGCCGATCTGACCGTCGTTGATCGCCGCCGTTCCCGTGAGCGGACTGGCCATCGTGCCGGTGATCGGAATGGTGACGCCCGCGGCGACGCCCGGCGCGGCCGGTCCGTGGAAGTGGGCCATGGTCGCCGGGCCGGTCAGGCCGGAGTAGTCGATCGTCCAGCTCAGGGTGCGCGCGGTGGTGTCGAGGGTGACCTCGGCCGCGCCATGGCCATCGGTGACTTTCGGCGGCGTTTCAGACGCGCCGTTCAGCTTGGCTTGAAAATGGACGACCTCGGCGCGCGCGCCGGCTCCGGCCACCACCGCGCAGACGGCCACGGCCGCGAATGTCTTGTTCAACATGTCTAGCATCCCCGTCATGCCGCCCCATCGGCGACCCGAACGATATTGGGCGCCTGTTCGGGCTTTGCGAGTCCGCGGCGTCAGGCCTTCGTCGTCTGGCCGACGAACACCACCGGCGTTCCCTTGCTGACCGCCTTGCCCAATGTCGCGGCGTCCCAGTTGGTCAGCCGCACACAGCCGTGGGACGCGGTCTTGCCGACCTTGGCCGGATCGGGACTGCCATGAATGCCGTAGGTTGCCTTGGTCAACGCGATCCAGGTCGTTCCGACGGGATTGTTCGGCCCGGGCTTGATCGTCAGCTTGCCCTTGGATTTCGGGCCGAAGGTCAGCTTGGACGGATCGTAGGTGTAGTACGGATCGGGCGTCGAGGATTTCACCGCCCATTCGCCGCTGGGCGCCGGCCGCTCGGTGCTGCCCACCGTTGCGGGAAACGCGGCGAGGATCTTGCCGCCGCCGTCGAACGCGCGGACCTGGTTGGCCGCCTTGTCGACCTCGACCCGCGCGACCTGAGGCAGGGCCGCGGCCCCGGGTTGGATGACGGTAAGGGTTGTCCCGCTCTTGGTAAGATCCGCGCCGGGATTGAGCGTCTTCAACAGGATTTCGCTCATGTGGAACTTGGCGGCGAGTTCCTGGACCGGATCGGTATAGCCCAGCTTGGCGAGCTTGGACTGCGCCGCGAAGCCCACCGGGACCCTGCCGATGAACGGGCCGGCTTCGTCGTCGGCGGTGATGACGTAGGTCTGGGTCACCGCGCCCTTATCCTGGGCGGTGAGCGCCGAGAGCGTCGCGGCGTCGACGTCGGCGCCGGGCGCCATGCCGTGGGCCGCGCGATAGGCGGCGAGCGCGTTGCTCAGGTTCCCGCCCGGTCGTCCGTCGATCACGCCGGGCGAGAAGTGCGCGCGGTCGAGCAGCACCTCGGTCCTGATCAGCAACGGCGAGGGAGCGTCGGCCGTCGGCGCCGCGCCCGTCGGCTGCGCGGTTTCGATCGACCGCGCCATGGGCGAGCTCGCGGCCGGAGCGTTGGCCGTGGCGATCGCCGCCGTCGGAGCGGGGGCGGCGGCGGCGGCGGCCGGCGCGGCCGTCGGGGCCGTGGAGACGGGAACCGCCGCCGGCCTATCGGAGACCGAGCCCCCGTGCTTGGACGAGCCAAAATCGTCGCAGCCGTAGGCCGTTATGGCGATGACCCCCAGAAGCAGGGTCGGAAGAGCTTGACGCGCGCGCATGAGTTTTCCTTGTGGCGATCCATGTCGAAGCCGCGAAGCTCACGCTTGTTCCAGGCCGCCCCATTGGCGGCCGCGGCGGGCCTCCTGGGAGCGGTGCTGGGCGGCGCTCCGGCGGCCGCGGAAATCTGCGCGATCGGACCCATCGCTGACGCGGCGCGCAACGCGGCGTCGTTCCAGACCCTTGCCGCCGCGCCTTTTCACAGGCCGGAGATCGGTTGGGCTCCCTACGAGGCCTGGATCAAGGCCGACATCGGCACGAGCTGTTCCGCCATCACACCCGGTTTCGCCCGCGCCCTCGCTCGTTTCCGCGCGGCGCACGGCCTCGGCGCCGGCGGGGTGATGGACATCCCGACCCTCGCCGCGCTCAATCAGGTCTGGACGAGCCGCCGACCGTTCGTGAGGATCAGCAAGGTCGCCTGCCCCGCCCCGCCCCCGGAGGCTTCGCTCGCCCGCGCCACACCGGCGGAATCATACGGCGGCAAGACCATTCAGTTGCGATCGAGCGCTCTCATGGCTTACCGACGGATGGCCGCCGCCGCCCGCGCCGCCGGTGTGCTTGCGGGCAATCCCGCCCTGCTGACGATCTTCTCCGGCTATCGCAGCCCCGTCTCCGACGCGGTGCGCTGCGTGATGGAGCAGAACTGCGGCGGCGTGACCCGCGCCTCGTGCTCGGCGCACCTCACGGGCCTGGCGATGGACCTCTACCTCGGCGCGGCGCCTGGCCACACGGTCGACTCCGCCGATGACGTCAACCGCACCTGGATGACCTATACCCCGGCCTACCGCTGGCTGGTCGCCAATGCTGCCCGCTTCGGCTTCGTCAACTATGTTTTCGAACCCTGGCACTGGGAATGGACCGGCGAGGCGCCATGACGACTTGACAGCGGGCGTCTCGACCTTGCTCTTGAGCCGGCGCCTACAGAGTGAATTAACTAAAACCTTGTGGCGCGACAGAGAAGCCGGAGGAGAGACCATGGCCCACGATATCGTCATCTGCGGCGGAACCATCGTCGACGGCACGGGCGCCGCGCCGTATTCCGGCGACGTCGGCGTCAAGGATGGCCGCGTCGCCGAGATCGGCCATATCGCGCCGAACGGTTCGGAGGTAATCGACGCCGATGGCCTGACCGTTTCGCCCGGCTTCATCGACCTTCATACCCACCTCGACGCCCAGGTCGGCTGGGATCCGGACCTCACCCCGATTTCCTGGCACGGCGTCACCACCGCACTGATGGGCAACTGCGGCGTGACTTTCGCGCCGTGCAAGCCGGCCGACCGCCAGTTCCTGGCGGGCATGATGGAGTCTGTGGAGGACATCCCCGCCCAGGCGATCATGAGCGGTCTGCCGTGGACCTGGGAGAGTTACGGCGACTATCTTTCAGCCGTCGAGACCCTCAAGCCCGGCCTCAACATCGCCGGCCTCGTCGGTCACAGCGCGGTGCGGTACTACGTCATGGGCGAGCGATCGTTCGTCGAGGAGGCGACACCTGACGAAGTCTCCCGCATGGCCAGGATCGTCGGCGAGGCGCTGGACGCCGGCGCGGTCGGCTTTTCCACCAACCGCTTCGCGCCGCACAAGGCGCCGGACGGCCGCTCCATACCCGGCACCTTCGCCGACCCGTCCGAACTGATTGAGATAGGCCATGCCGTGGCGGCGCGCGGCGGGGTGATGCAAATGGTCGGCGCCACCGGCGACGTGCTCAAGGCCGTTTCCGACCAGACGCACGCCCGCGTGCTGTTCTCCTACGCCGTCGGCGGCGACAAGGGCGCTGGGCGGGAGTCCGCCGAACGCCTCGACAGGCTCGTCGGGACCCGCGACCTCACCGCCATCTGCCAGGTCAAGGGCACCGGCTTCATGTTCGGCCTGCAATGCAGCCTGCCGTTCAAGGGCGAGGCTTGGGACAAGGTCCGCGCCCTCGACCTCAACGGCAGGGTCGCCGCCATCGAGGACCCGGAGCTCGCCGCCCGATTGATCGAGCAGGGAGAGACCCGCCTGCCGCTGGAGCACACCTATTACGTCGGCGACGCCGAGACCCCCGACCTCACCGCGACCCGCGACCGCAGCGTCAAGGCCGATATGGCGGCGCGGGGCGAGAGTTTCGTCGAAATGTTCCTGCGCGTCTCTCGCGAGACCGGCGGCCGCGCCCTGTTCAACTATCGCCTGTTCTGTCAGGATCTGGACGAACTCGGCGACCTGTTCCGTCACTCGGACAATGTGTTGCCGAGCCTGGGCGACGCCGGCGCCCACGTCTCGCAGATCATCGACGCCGACTGGGCGACCTTCGTCCTCAAGTACTGGATCAAGGAACGGGGCGTGTTCAGCCTGCCCGAAGGCATCCGGAAGATGACCTCCGACGGCGCGCGGGTAATGGGCCTTAAAGATCGCGGCACGCTTAAGGTCGGCCAGCGCGCCGACATCAACGTCTTCGACTTCGACCGCGTTACGCAGCTCCAGCCCGAGATCGCGCATAAATTCCCCGGCGGCGCGCCGCATTTCACCCAGCGGGCGCGGGGCTACAAGGCGACGCTGGTCAACGGCAAAGTCAACGTCCGCGACGACCAGTCCACCGGCGCGAGGGCCGGGATGGTGCTGAGGCACGTCGCCGCCCAAGCGCCGGCGTACGTGGCGTAGATCGGATGAAGCGTTGCTTGAAGCTCTCCCGGTTCGCGATGGGCGGCGCTGCCATCGGCATGTCTCTTCTTCAGCCCGTTTTCGCGCGTGCCGATGCGGAGTCCGATATCCGGGCTGCGAACGCGGCCGAGGTGTCGGCTATCTTGTCTGGAGACCAGGCGAGGCTCGGCGCGCTGTGGGCGGACGGCTTCGTGGTCACCAATCCGTTCAACACCTTCGTCCACAAGCCGCAGGTCATGGCGCTGATGACGTCAGGCGTATTCCGCTTTTCGGCTCTCGAACGCACGATCGAATATATCCACGATTATGGCGATTTCGCCGTGGTCGCCGGCGCGGAAACAGGAGTCTGGGCCGGCAAATCGCCGATGACCGGAAAGCAATCGCATTTCCGCTTCACAGCCGTCTGGCGCCACGACGCCGGTGGCTGGGTGGAGATCGCCCGCCACGCCAACATCGTGCCGCCCGCGCCCCCTGCCGCGCCGCTTTAAGTCGAGCGGCCTTGGTGAACGATCCCTCCCGCGCCTAGAACTCCGCGGGAACAGCGTCGACCGGCGCCATGGGTTTGTCGCTATTCTGGCCGACGCCGGCGTCGGTGAGGAGGATGGTCGTCCCAGGTTTCACTTGCGATTTCACGTGTTCGAGGAACGCCCGGTCGAGGTGAACCTGGCTGAGCGTCGTCGCATCGAATGTCTTTGCGACGTCGTCGTCGTGGCCCGGCACGCCGACGTAGACGAACCGCCGCTTGCCGTCCGGCCAGTCGGTCATGGTGATCACGTGCGAACCGTCGTCATCGTCGTCCTCATCGATCCGGGCCGCGCCGCGACCGATCTCGACGCCGTTGCGCAGGACGACAGCCGCCTGATCCTGCTTGGAGATCACGATCGTGAGCGGCCCGAGCGGAGACAGGTCGGGCTTCCAGGCGAACGTCGCCTCCTCGAGCGGCAGCGGGCCGCCATTGGTCGCGGCGATTTCGGTCGGCGGGAGAAGGGTGCCGTCGCTGGTCGGCGAACGTTTGGCCGCATCGCCCGCGACCACGACCGGAACGCCGCGGTGGGTCGCGGAGAACAGGGCCTTGGCGAACTCATAGGGCAGGTGGATGCAGCCGTGACTCTCCGGGTACCCCGGCACGCCGCCCGCGTGCAGCGCCACGCCATCCCAGGTCAGCCGTTCGGTGAACGGCATCGAGGCTTCGTCATACTTGTTCGAGTGGTGGACCGCGGCCCGTTCCAGAATGGTGAAGGCGCCGGTGGGCGTCGCATGGCCCTTCTTGCCGGACGAGATGGTCGAGACGCCGATGCGCACGCCGTTGCGATAGACCGTCGCGATCTGGCGGGAGAGATCGACATAGATCATCATCGGACCCGCCGGCGCGACGCCGGGCGCCCACATCCATTCGCCGGGCTTCAGCGCGTCGTCCGACGTCGCGAAGTCGAAGGAAGCACTGACCGCCGCGCCGTGACCGGCGGCGGGCAAGGCGAGAAACGCCGTCGCGCCGAAAAACAAGGCAAGCATCGCGCATCGACGCGTGTCGCGCATTTTGTCGCACCCCCGGATGGAACCCTTTCCGCTACTATGGCGTGGCGTAGGGGGTGCGTCACGCTTCGCACAGGAAAAAGTAACTATTTCCAGCCAATCCTCCACCATGCTTTCGAGACGCCTCGCGCTGAGCGGCATTCTGGGACTGGGCGCCAGCCTTCCCCTCGCCGGCCGCGCGGCCGCCGCCACCACCATCTCCGACATCCTGAGCGCCCTGCAGACCCCGCCCGCCCTGAGCAGGTCCGCCGGTGCGAGGGTATCTCCGGGACTCATGGCGCGCGCCCTGCGGGCCCTGAACCAGCGCCCCGGAACGTTCCGGCGCGACGTGATGGGCGTCGTCGATTTCGACGCGCCGTCCTCGACCGAACGCTTCCACCTCGTGAACCTCATCGATGGACGCAGCACCAGCTATCTTGTGGCCCATGGCCGCGGTTCCGATCCCAGCCACGCCGGTTGGCTTCAGCGTTTCTCCAACGATCCTGGATCGGAGGCGTCGTCCAACGGCGCCTTCCTCACGGCGCAGACCTATGAAGGTCACCATGGCCTCTCCCGCAGGGTCGTCGGCCTCGACCCGACCAACAGCAACGCGGAACCCCGAGCCATCGTCATCCACGCCGCGCCCTACGTAAGCCTCGCCATCCTCGCCGCCACCGGCAAGCTCGGCCGCAGCGAAGGCTGCTTCGCCGTCGCCCCGGACAAGCGCGACGAGGTGCTGGCGCGCTTGGGCGAAGGGCGGCTGATCTACGCGGACAAGATCAGGGCCTAACCGCCTCTCCCCCGGCTCCGTCCAACGCCGACCGCATCGCCTCCGATCCCACGCTGGTCGGTCCGCTGAAGGGATGGTCGATCTCCACGGCCACATAGAGAGCCATGAAGATCAGCGCCGCCAGCATGACGTTCATGACGATCTGCGACCCGATGCTGTGGACGCCGAACAGGAAGGTGAAGGCGAGGGTGACGAAGGCGCCGCTGACCAGCACCGCCCACAGCACCGGCGGCACCGTGCCGGTCGCCAGCAGCAGGCGGGTGCGCCTGGCTTCGGTCAGGCTGTCCAGACGGGTGAGGAGTTCGCTCACCACGGCGGTCTCGCGCGAGGTCACGGTGGTGTCGCCGAGCACCGCCGCGTAGAGGCCGTCCAGCGCCTTCCCGGGCAGAGGACTGATCCGGCCGCGCGCCATGGCCGGCCAGTCGTCGGCGATGGTGATGTCGACGTAGTCCGCCATCGCCTTTCGGACCGCCGCGCCGGTGACCGGGTCGAGGCCCTGCGCCAGGCGCTCGATGGTCGCGACCGCCGCAGCCTCCTGCACCACCGACGCCTCGGCGTCGCGGAACTTCTCCCAAACCACGATCACCGCGAAGCCCAGCAACACGGCGTAGACCACCCCGACCACGGCGAACTTGAACCCAGCCACTTCGTTGTTGATCGCCAGGCGATCGAGCCCGAACACCCGCCGCGTCAGCAGCGCCCCGCATACGGAAATAGTCGTCGGGATCACGACGACGAGGAGGAATGACTGCCACAGAGGCCGCGACGACAGGAATAACGACACGAGCAGCCCCCAGGGATCGGCGGCGCTCGCGCGCCGGCGTTGCTTGTCAACCTAGCCGGTGTCGACGCCGTCATCGATAGCAAACGGGTGACGAAAGGAACCTGGCCCGGCCTTATAGAAACGCGCGAGCCATATCGACGAACGCCTCCAGCCGGTCGTGGTGGACCCAGTGGCCAGCGCCGTCGAAGGTCTCCACCCGCGCATTTCTGAAGTGGTCGATCCGTCCATCCGCCACCGGGTTCGAGGCCCAACTCTCCTTCCCGTAGATCAACAGGGTCGGGCAGGCGATGCGCGACCACAGGCGGTGCAGATCGTCGGTCGACAGATCGTTCGGGCTTTCCGAGCGGACGTAGTTGTCGAACTTCCAGCTATAGCTGCCGTCCTCGTTCTGGCTGACGCCGTGGACGGTGAGGTAGCGCGCCTGGGCCGGCGTGAGGTGGCGGTTCTCGCCTTGCATCCGCGCCAGGGCCTCGTCGATCGAGACGTAGCGGCGAGGCAGGCGGCCGGCCAAGTTGCGCTCGTTGTCGATCCAGCGGGTCAGGCGTTCTTCCGGTGTGCGCTTTGCCCGCTCGGCCTCCATCGCAGGCGAGCGGCCGAGGCCTTCGATGGCGACGAGCTTCGACACTGCCTCCGGGTAGACGCCGGCGTAGCGTAGGGCGATGCTGCCGCCCATCGAGTGGGCGACGATGTTCACCGGGCTGAGATGCTGCTGATGGATGAGCTGGGCGATGTCATAGAGGAAGGCGCTCATCGAATAGTCGCCGCTCGGCGAAAAGGCGCTGTCGCCGTGGCCGCGCAGGTCCGGCGCGATGATGTGGAAGTTTCGGCGCAATTCCCGCGCCACCCAATCCCAGTTGCGGCAGTGGTCCCGCCCGCCGTGGATCAGCAGCAAAGGCGGCGCGGTCGGGTTGCCCCAGTCGACATAGTGCAACCGCAGGCGCTGCGAGATGTAGCTGTGCGAGGTCGGGCCCAGGCCCTCGTCGAGATCGGTCATGCCCGCGACGGTAGATCATTCCGCGGCTGAACTGAATCTCGATCCTCCTCCGCCAAGCGGAGGAGGATTTTGATCACCCTGCCCGTTCGTAGGTCCCGATCATCTGTCCGCGCGCGATGACGTGGCCGCGCAGCGCCCGCTCGAAGTCGTGCTTCTCCGCGCCGGCTTTGAGGTCGGGGCGATGGTCGAGGGCGTAGACCTGGAACAGGTAGCGATGCTCACCATGCCCGGTGGGCGGGTCGGGCGGCAGCCAGCCGAGCTTGCGCATCGAGTTGTGGCCGACGACGACGCCGTCGGCGATCCTCTCTTCGAGGAACGCGCCTTCCGGGAAGGCGGCGTCCGCCACTTCGATAAGGGCGAGCAGATGGACGAAGGGCGCCGGGGTTGGGCTGTCCGGATCCTCGACGACGACGGCGATCGCGGCGGCGTCGGCCGAAACGCCGGTCCAGGCGAGCGACGGCGAGGTCTTGGCGGCATCTTCGGTGAAGCGGATCGGGATGGCGGCGCCATCCGCGAAAGCCTCGCTGGTCACCTGGAGGGTTTCCGCGGCACCGTTCGCGGGATCGGCCCAGAAGGTCTTGTCCAGACCCGCGCGCACGCCCTCCAGAGCGTGGCCGACGGCCGCGGGTGTCTTCTCGAGCATTGCGTCCGGTTCCCTATGGCTGGCCGCTGCCGCCAGCCGAGCCATAGACATTGCCATTGGCGTAGCTGGCGTCGCTGGCGGCGAGCTGGACGTAGATCGAACCCAGTTCGGCGGGCATCCCGGGGCGGCCAAGCGGCGTCCAGCCGCCGAAGTCCACCACCTTCTCCGGAGGCGCCCCGCCGCTGATCTGCAGCGGAGTCCAGATCGGCCCGGGCGCCACGCCGCAGACGCGAATACCCTTGGGTCCGAGCTGTTTGGCCAGCGACTTGACGTAGTTCATCGTCGCCGCCTTGGTCTGGGCGTAGTCGTACAGGTCGGGCGATGGATCATAGGCCTGCTCCGATGTCGTGCCGATGATCACCGAACCCGGCTTCAGGTGTGGCAGGGCCGCCTTGATCGTCCAGAACGGCGCGTAGATGTTGGTCTTCATCGTCCAGTCGAAATTCTCGGACGTGATGTCCATGATCGAGGCGTGGCTCTGCTGGCGCCCGGCGTTGTTGACCAGGATGTCGAGACCGCCCAGCCCGCTCACCGCCCGCTGCACCATTTCCCGGCAGAAGGCCTCTGTGCGGATGTCGCCTGGGATGCCGACGCCGATGCGGCCCTCGGCCTTGATCAGGGCGAGGACCTCGCGGGCGTCCGGCTCCTCGAACGGCAGGTAGCCGATGGCGACGTCGGCGCCTTCGCGGGCATAAGCGATGGCCGCCGCGCGGCCCATGCCGGAGTCGCCGCCGGTGATCAGGGCCTTGCGTCCGAGCAGGCGGCCGGAGCCCTTGTAGCTCGTCTCTCCGTGGTCGGGTCGGGGGACCATGTCGCGGGCGAGGCCGGGCCACGGCTGATGCTGACGCTGGAACGGCGGCTTGGGGTATTTGGTGGTGGGGTCCTGGAACGGCGCCGCCGTCGGCGCGCCGCCTCCGCCGCCCTGGGCCGCGGCTGGCCCAGCGGTCGCCGCCGCCACGGCGAGGCCAAGGCCCGCGGTGCCGAACACCGTCCGGCGCGATACGCCGCCGTCTTCATTGGTATCCATCAAATAACTCCCGTCCACTGAGGCGCGGGGGGTAACGACGGCGAGGGCTATTGGTTTCCGTCCCGCGCGAGCACGGCCGAGCGGGCAACGAAGGCGCGAACCTGGGGCAGCCACGGCGCGTCTGGCGGTGCGCTCCGGATCAGGGTGTTCCAGTCCGCCATGGCGCCTGGATGGTCGCCGGCCTGGTCCTTGGCGAGGGCGATGTAGTAGCGCGCCCGGGGATCGGACGGATCGGCGGCCAGTGCGGCGCGGAAGGCGGCGCGGGCGCCTGGTGTCACCTGACCGTGGGCGGCCTGGGTCAGCGCCTCGCCCTCGGCGGATGGGTAGGCGGCGGTCGCCGGATCGAGCCGGGCCGCGCGGGCGAAGACCATGGCGGCGTCGGAGAAGCGGTCCGCGCCCGCATAGGCGACGCCAAGCCGGTTCCAGCCCGAGGCGTCGTCGGGCGCGGACAGGACCCGCTGTTCCAATTCGGCGGTGAGGTCCGGCCGCCGTGCCGCCGCGGGGGCCGGGCCAGGCGGCGGGGCCGCCGCGAGTTCCGGCGCGCCGACCACGACATAGACGCCGACCGTGCCGAGCACGAACAGGAAAAGCAGCCCGCCGACGATGATAAACCGCGCGCGCCGCCCAAGCGACCGCTCGTCGGCCACCGGGCCCGGGGGCGCTTCGGCCAGCAGCCGCCGCGCCGCGTCCGGCGCGGGCCCCGCCTCGGCGTATTGCCGCCGGATGATGTCGGCCGTCGGGTCCGCCCGACGTCTTCCGGTGCGCAGGAGAGGTAGACCGACCGCCGCCGCCGCGACGGCGATCATCGCCAGCATTATCCAGAGCATCACGCCCGATGATCCCCGCCGACGATGCTCGCCAGGCGCGCCCGCTCTTCGTCGCTCAACGGCGCGGGATCGGCCGTTCGGCCCCGGCTTCGGGCATGGGCGTAGGTCGCCGCCGCGCCGACCGCCAGCAGCGCCGCCGGACCCCACCACAGCAGCAGGGTATCGCGTTCCATCGGCGGTTTGAGCAGGACGAACCGGCCGTAGCGGTCGACAACGAAGGCGATGGCCTGGGCGTCGGTGTCGCCCGCGACCAGCCTCTGCCGGAGGAGGACGCGCAGATCGCCGGCCAGCGGCGCGTCGGAATCGTCGACGGTCTGGTTCTGGCAGACGACGCAGCGCAGTTCCGCCCCGATCCTGCGCGCCCGCGCCTCCAGCACCGGGTCGCGTAGCTGCTCGGCCGGAGTCACCGCGCGCACCGGCGCCGCCGCGCACCAAGCCGTCGCGGCGAGGAGGAGCCAGCGCCTCATCCGCGCGCCCTGAGCCGCGTCATCAGGGGTTGCAGCGTCTTGTTCCAATCGTCCGGCGAGATCGGCCCGACGTGCTTGTAGCGGATCACGCCGGCGCCATCGACGACGAAGGTCTCCGGGACCGCCGCCACCCCAAGGTCGATTCCGGCCCGTCCAGTCGGGTCGGAGCCGACCCGCGCGTAAGGATCACCCGCTTGAGCCAGGTATGTCGCCCCCGCCGCCGGGTTGTCCTTCCAATCGAGGCCCTCGATCGGCACGCCCTGGGCTTTCAGCGCCAGCAGCACGGGATGTTCGGTCCGGCACGCCACGCACCACGAGGCGAAGGCGTTGAGCAGCCGAGGTTCGCCGCGCAAATCCCGCGACGCCAGACGCGCTTCGCCCGGCCGGACCGGCGCGAGATCGAAGGTTGGCGTCGGCTTGCCGATCAGGGTCGAGGGCAGCAGGGCGGGATCGTGTCCGAGGCCAAAGTAGAAGACGCCGAGCAGCCCCAGAACAAGGATCGCGGGCGCCAGGAACAGCAGGCGCCTCACGTCGCGACCGGCGCCAGCCCCGTGGCGATCGGCTCCGCGCGCGTTCGTCGCACCGTCACCCGGCGTAATCCGCGGTCGGCGAGCGACAGACAGCCGCCGAACGCCATGATCAGGGCGCCACCCCAGATCCAGCCGACCAGGGGATGGATCCACAGCCGGACGATGACCTTGCCGGGGCCGCCCGCCTCACCGAGCGAGATGTAGGTGTTGCCCAGCGGCGAGGCGCCGATCCCCGCGCGGGTGGTGTAGCTCTGGCTCGCCGGGAACCAGCGCCGCTCGGAGATCAACTCGCGAGCGCCCAGGGGTCCGCTAACCGTGAACCGCGCCTGGTTCGCCTGGTAGTTGGCGCCCTCCACCACCCGCAAGCTGTCGAGGTGGAAGGTCCGTCCGGCCAGGGTGGTGGTGGCGCCCGGCGCCATCAGCAGCACCTTGTCGCTGGTCCACGACGAAACACCGGTGATGCCCAGCGTGGTGATTCCCAGGCCGGCATGCGCCAGCACCATGCCCCACACCGCCGGCGGCGTCGCTTTCAGGGTTCCGCGGCGGACGAGAACGAGCACGGCGCCGCCGATCAGCCAGACGCCTAGCGCCAGACCGGCGCCGGTCAGCGGTCCCCAGACGACCGACGCCGCCGCGAATACGGCGACCGCCAGCAGGCCCGGGACACGGACCTTGGCCACCACCGCCTTCAACCCGTCCCGCCGCCAGTTCAGCACCGGGCCGAAGCTGAGCAGCGCCAGCAGGACCATCATGATCGGCCCGAACGTCGCCTGGAAATACGGCGGACCGACCGAAATCTTGTCGCCGTGCAGCACATCCAGGAACACCGGATAGAAGGTGCCGAGGAACACCGTCGCGGTGGCGCTGACCAGCAGCACATTGTTGAGGGTGATGGCGTATTCGCGGGACACCGGGGCGAACAGCGCGCCGGACCTCAGCGCCGGCGCGCGGGCGGCGAACAGGGTTAGGGCCGAACCGGTGAGCACCGCGATGATGCCGAGGATGTACACCCCGCGCCGGGCGTCGAGGGCGAAAGCATGGACGCTGGTCAGGACTCCGGAACGGACCAGGAAGGTGCCGACCAGGCTCATCGAGAAGGTCAGGATCGACAGCAGGATGGTCCAGCTGATCAGGGCGCCGCGCCGCTCCAGCACCACGGACGAATGGAGCAGGGCCGTGCCGATCAGCCACGGCATCAGGGAGGCGTTCTCCACCGGGTCCCAGAACCACCAACCGCCCCAGCCGAGAGTGTAGTAGGCCCAGATGCTGCCCGCCGCGATGCCGATGGTCAGCCAGATCCACGCCGCCAGAACCCAGGGCCGCACCCAGCGAGCCCAAGCGCCGTCGACCCGTCCTTCGAGCAGCGCGGCGACGCCAAACGAGAAGGCCATCGAGAAGCCGACATAGCCCAGGTAGAGCACCGGCGGATGGAAGATCAGGCCGGGATCCTGCAGCACCGGGTTCAGCTCCGCGCCATCCGGCGGAGTCGGGAACAGGCGCAGGAACGGGTTGGAGGTGAACAGCATGAAGCCGAGGAAGGCCGCGCCGACCAGGCCCTGGACAGCCAGCACCCGCGCCTGGAGACTCTCGCGCAGGGTGTGGCCGAACACGGCGACCGCGCCGCCGTAGATCGCCAAGATCAGCACCCACAGCAGCATCGAGCCCTCGTGGCTGCCCCAGGTCGCGCCCAGGCGATAGACCAGCGGCTGCGCCCGGTTGCTGTGCTCGGCGACCAGCGCGACGGAATAGTCGTTCAGCCCGTAGCTCGCCGCCAGGGCGCAGAAGGCGACCACGATAAAGCCGGCCTGCGCCAGGCTCGCCGCCCGCCCCGCCGCCATAAGCCGCGCATCCAGCCGCCACGCGCCGATCAGCCCCATTGCGGTCTGCGCCAGCGCCAGGAGCAGGGCGAGGATCAACGCCACCTGTCCGATTTCGGGGATCACGTCGTTAGGCTCATGGGCATGGACTTCGGGTTGCGGCTTTGCGCCCCCTCCGTCACTCGATGCAAGAGGGCATCGAGCGCCACCTCCCCCGCGAGAGGACGGGTGAGGATTGAAGTGAACGTTCTTTACTCCTCCCACGCCCTCTTGCGGGGGAGGAGGCGCGGCGCTTCTTCAGCGCCGTGACGGAGGGGGCGCAAGGCCGCCTCCGCGTACTCAGCCGGCCTCGGCCGCCGCCAGCTTCGCCTTGACCTGCTTCTTGATCTTCAGGGCGCGGGGCGACAAGTCCTCGTCCTTGGCCTTGGCCAGAAACGGGTCCAATCCGCCGCGGAAGTCGATCGTACGCAGGGCGGCGTTGGTGATGCGCAGCTTGAACTTCTGGCCCAGGCTCTCGGACTGCAGCGTCGCGGGCGACAAGGCAGGCAGAAACCGGCGCTTGGTCTTGATGTTCGAGTGGCTGACGTTGTGGCCGACCATGGGGCCGACGCCGGTGAGTTCGCAACGGCGGGACATGCGTGTGACTTTCAGGTGTGGATGTTCGGGCGGGCGGGCCGCTTCAAAAGAGCGGGCGATATAGAGGCGGAGTGGGTCTTTCGTCAAGATTGAGCGATTAGGCCGACCGCGACAGCGTCTCCGCCTCGACCATCCCGCGCCGCGCCAGTTCGTCGGCGCGTTCGTTCTGCGGGTGGCCGGCGTGGCCCTTGACCCAGCGCCAATCAACCTCGTGCCGCAGCCGCGCCTCATCGAGACGCCGCCACAGGTCCTCGTTCTTCACCGCGCCCTTGCTCATCGTGCGCCAGCCGCGGGCCTTCCACAGCGACAGCCATTGGGTGATGCCGTTACGGACGTACTGGCTGTCGGTGTGCAACTCGACCCGGCACGGCCGCTTCAGCGCCAGCAGCGCCTCGATGGCGGCGGTCAGTTCCATGCGGTTGTTGGTCGTCGCCGCCTCTCCGCCCCAGATCTCCTTCTCGGTGTCGCCGAACATCAAGAGCGCGCCCCAGCCGCCCGGGCCGGGATTTCCGCGACAGGAGCCGTCGGTGAAGATCGTCACGTTGGGAGTCACGCGTCGTCGGCGTCCAGCAGGAAGATGCCGGCGCGGTGGGCGGCCAGCTTGCGCTCGTACTCCATGGGGTCCTTGGGCCTGACCAGCGATCCCGGCGGGGTCGCGCCCCAGTCGTGCAGACGGGTAAGGAAAAATCGCATCGCGGCGCCGTGGCTGAGGATCGGCACGGCGGCCCGCTCGGCGTCGCTCAACCGCCGGCGGCGCTGATAGCCGTCGATAAAGGCGCGGGCGGCGGTGACGTTGAAGCCGCCGTCGATATCGAAGCACCAGGCGTTCAGCGCCACGGCCAAGTCGTAGGCGAAGGCGTCCACGCAGGCGAAGTAGAAGTCGATCGTTCCCGCGAACTTGCCGCGTTGGAAGAACACGTTGTCCAGAAAGTAGTCGGCATGGACGATGCCCTCGGGCAGGTCTCTCGGCCAGTCGCGTGCGAGACGATCGAGGTCCGCCGCGATGGTTCGCGCCAGACCCGGCTTGAGCGCGTCGGCGGCGGCGGTCAGGGGCGCGAACAACGGCGCCCACGTCGGCTGGCCCAGGGTGTTGCGCCGCGTTCCGCCGAAACCCTCCGCCGCGCGGTGCAGCCAGCCCAGACCCTCGCCCGCTTCGCGGCAATGGTTCGCGGTCGGCCTGCGCACCGACAGCCCGGGAAGAAAGGTGACCAGGGCGGCGGGCTTGCCTCTCAATTTGCCCAGGGTCGCCCCGGTACGGTCGGCGACGGGCGCCGCGCTCGGGTAACCGCGCGCGGCGAGCCACTGCATCAGACCGAGGAAGAAAGGCAAGTCGCCGCCGCTGACCCGGCGCTCGTACACGGTCAGGAAGAAACGCCCCGCCGAGGTCTCCAGCATGAAGTTGGAATTCTCGACGCCTTCGGCGATGCCTTTGAAGCTGATCGCGGCGCCGACGTCGTAGGCGGCGAGGAAGCCGGCGAGCTCCTCGTCGGTGACGTCGGTGTAAACGGCCATGGGCGGGATCCGGAGAAGGGCGGGCGTCCGGCTTCGTTGCCGCGCCCCGGTTATGCCGTTATCAGGCGGGATGTTCAAAGGCCGCGCCGGCGCGCCGACGCCAAGGACGTTCGTATCGCCATGTCTCTCGACCGCAGTCTTGTCTTGAAACTCTGTGCCTGCGCCATGCTCACAAGCGTCATGGCGTCAGCGCCCGCGATGGCCCAGATCAGCGCCGGGCGCGGTGGAGGGGGCGACGACCAGGCGGCCAAGGACGAGGCCAAGAAGAAGAAGCGCGACGACGAGTTCGGCAAGGCGGTCGCGCCGCTGCCGTCGTTGCGCAACGCCGGCCCCTGTCCGTTCGTCAAGGTGCTCTACGACGCCGCGCGCTACGCCGAATTCAAGGACAACCAGGAGGCGTCGGCCAACGCCGGCTATACCGGCGAGATCGAGAACATCACCTCCACCTGCGCCTACAAATTCGACCAGCCGATCCGGGTCGAAGCCCAGGTTCTGTTCCAGCTTGGCCGGGGTCCCCAGGCGACGGGGCGGGGCAAGACCTATCGCTATTGGGTGGCGGTGACCGACCGTAACCACGCGGTGATCGACAAGCGCGAATTCGAACTGCCGGTGACCTTCCCCGCCGGGCAGGACCGCGTCTCGCAGGTCGAGACCCTGGCGGGCATCGTCATTCCGCGCAAGGACGCCAAGGTCAGCGGGGCGAACTTCGAGGTGCTGCTCGGCTTCGACGTGACGCCCCAGATGGCGGCGTTCAACCGCGACGGCAAACGGTTCCGGCCCAACGCCACCGGCCAGGCCTCGCGGGTCGCCGCCGCCCAGCCATGACCGATCTGAAGGCGCGGCTCGGCCGAAGCGCCGCAGCCGCCTTCGAGGCCCTAGGCCTCGACGCCGCCCACGGGCGGGTGACGCCGTCCGACCGCCCGGAACTCGCCGACTTCCAGTGCAACGGCGCGCTCGCCGCGGCCAAGGCGGCGGGACGCAAGCCCCGTGAGATCGCCGCCGACATCGCCGAACGCCTGCGCTCCGATCCCGCGGTGGACACCGTGGATGCCGCGGGGCCCGGCTTCATCAACATCCGGGTGTCCGGGGCGGCGCTGTCGCTGCGGGCGAACGCCCTCGCCGCTGACGAGCGCGCCGGCGCGACCCGCGTCGCCGAACCCTTGCGGATCATCGTCGACTACGCCGGGCCGAACGTCGCCAAGGAGATGCACGTCGGCCACCTGCGGGCGTCGATCATCGGCGAGTCGATCAAGCGCATCGCCCGCTTCCTCGGCCACGAGGTGCTGGGCGACGCCCACTTCGGCGACTGGGGCTTTCAGATGGGGCTGCTGATCGTGGCCTGCGCCGACGCCGATCCGAAACTCGCATCCGAACTTGTGGGACTCACAAGTGGCTTTGACACAGAGGAAGCAAGTATAAAAGCGAATATCGGTTCAAGGATAAGTCTTCAAGACCTTGATCGACTGTACCCGGAAGCTGCGGCGAGAGCAAAGAATGATGTGGCCTATCGAGAACGCGCTCGACGCGCAACGGCCGAACTCCAAGAGGGCCGCCCAGTCTATCGTGCGCTGTGGAGACATTTCACCAGCATTACCAGAGCGGCTCTACAACGCGATTTCCACGTTCTTGGCGTCGACTTCGATCTATGGCGAGGGGAAAGCGATGTTGCGCCACTTATCGACGGAATGGTTCGTGATCTTCGCGACCGAGGCCTGCTTGAAGTTGACGGCGGCGCACAAATCATTCGGGTCGCTCGCGACACGGACCGCAGGTCGCTACCCCCCTTAATTGTCGTGTCATCCGAGGCTTCGGCGATGTACGGAACCACGGACCTTGCCACGATCCTCGACCGCCGCGAGTTTTTCCGTCCGACCCTGATCCTATACGTTGTCGACCAACGCCAGGCCGACCATTTCGAGACCGTGTTTCGCGCCGCCTACCTCGCCGGCTACGCCGAGCGCGGCTCTCTCGAACACGTCGGGTTCGGCACGATGAACGGCGTCGACGGTAAGCCCTTTAAAACGCGCGAGGGCGGCGTGCTCAAGCTGCGCGACCTGATCGACATGGCCGAAGGCAAGGCCCGCGAACGGCTGCTGGAAGCCGACCTCGGCGCCGAACTCGATCCCGAAACCTTCGAAGCCACCGCCCACGCCGTCGCCGTCGCGGCGCTCAAGTTCGCCGACCTGACCAACTATCGCGGCACGTCCTACGTCTTCGACCTCGAGCGGTTCTCCAGCTTCGAGGGCAAGACCGGACCGTATCTTCTGTACCAGGCCGTGCGCATGAAGTCGGTCCTGCGCAAGGCGGACGAACAGTCGCTCGCCGGCGGAGAGATCGTCGTCGCCGAGCCGGCGGAGCGCGATCTCGTCCTGCTGCTGGACGGCTTCGACGCCGCGGTGCGCGACGCCTGGGACAAGCGGGCGCCCAACATCGTCGCCGACCACGCCTACCGGCTGGCGCAAACCTTCGCGCGCTTCTACGCCAATTGCCCGATCCTCGCCGCGTCCGACGAGAGGACGCGGCGCGGTCGGCTCGCCCTGGTCCGGCTAACTCTGACCCAACTGGAGACGGCGCTGGGCCTCCTCGGCATAGCGGTCGCGGAGCGGATGTAGCCGCGATGCGACCCAAGACCGCTCTCATCACCGGCGTCACCGGACAGGACGGCGCCTATCTGACCCGCCTGCTTCTGGAGAAGGGCTACGAGGTTCACGGCATCAAACGCCGGGCCTCGTCGTTCAACAGCAGCCGGCTCGACACGATTCCCGACGAAATGCCCGAGCACGCCGGCCGCTTGCACCAGCACTATGGCGACATGGCCGACATGTCGGGCCTGGTGCGGGTGATCGCCGAGACCGATCCCGACGAAATCTACAATCTCGCGGCCCAGGCCCATGTCCAGGTCAGCTTCGAGCTTCCGGAGTATACCGGGGACGCCAATGGCCTGGGCGCGCTGCGGGTGCTCGAGGCGATGAGGATCCTAAAGAAGCAGGACGGTTGCCGCTTCTACCAGGCCTCGACCTCCGAGCTGTACGGCAAGGTGCGCGAAACTCCACAGACGGAAACCACGCCGTTCTATCCGCGAAGTCCGTACGCGGTCGCCAAGCTATACAGCTACTGGACCACGGTGAACTACCGCGAGGCGTATGGCTTTCACGCCTCTAACGGCATCCTGTTCAACCACGAGAGCGCCATGCGCGGGCCGACCTTCGTCACCCGCAAGATCACCCGCGCGCTTGGCCGCATCGTTCGCGGCGAGCAGGAGACGCTGGCGCTCGGCAATTTGGACGCCCGCCGCGACTGGGGCCACGCCCGCGACTATGTCCGCGGCATGTGGCTGATGGTGCAGCAGGACGAGCCCAACGACTATGTGCTGGCCACCGGCGAGTCGCACTCCGTCCGCGAGTTCGTCGAACTCGCCTTCGCCCGGGTGGGGATTACCATCGAGTGGACCGGCGCGGAGCTTGCCGAACGGGGCGTCGACGCCGCGACCGGGGCCACGCGCGTGGTCATCGACGAGCGCTATTTCCGGCCGACCGAGGTCGACGAGCTCTTGGGCGACGCCACTAAAGCGCGCACGCGTCTGGGTTGGCGCCACGAGGTGAGCTTCGCGGACTTGGTCGCCGAGATGGTCGACGCCGACCGGCAGGCCCATTCGTTCGAGGTCGCTTGATGGTCGTGGCGAGCAGCCGACACGCTATGGACGCTTCCTGAAGGGCGTTTTCTCCTGCCTCCGGCTCGCAACCCGGCGTCGGGTTGACTTCCCCGCCGCCCTCCCGCAGTGAGCCGTGACTCTCGCGGGAGAGACCGGGTGTTCGAGCCCGGAGCCGAAGGCGCAACCGCCCCGGAAACGCTCAGGCAAAAGGACCGCGCGGAGGCAGGAACACACGCTGGAAAGCGTCCTTCCACACGGTTGTGGTGGGCCGCGCCGAAGGAGCAAGGGACGGCGAATCGCCGCCCGGAAACTCTCAGGTCCAAGGGACAGCGGGGGCGTTGGCAGTGTCGGCGGAACGGTCCGCCGCCGAGCCGCGCCATGGAGTTCCTAACGTCGCCCGATGGACAGCGCCGAAACCCTGAAGACCACGCCGCTGACCGCCGCGCACATCGCGCGGGGCGGGAAGATGGTCGCGTTCGGCGGCTACTCGATGCCGGTGCAATATCCGCTCGGCGTCCTTAAAGAGCATCTGTGGACGCGCGGGCACGCCGGCCTGTTCGACGTCTCGCACATGGGCCCTTCGTTCCTCGAACTCACCGCGCCGAGGGGTGATTCAGACGCCGACCACCGGGCCGTCGCCGCCCTGGTCGAGCCCCTGGTCTGCGGCGACATCCGGGGGCTCAAGCCCGGGCAGATCCGCTACACCCTGTTGCTCAACGAAATGGGCGGCGTGGTCGACGACCTGATGATCGGCCGCCCCGCCGAGCCCAACGAACAGGGCCGGCTGTACATCGTCGTCAATGCCGGAACCAAGGACGGCGACTTTGCCGCGATCTCTGGAGCCGCCGGGAGCCGGGGACGCCTGATCCGCGCCGATGACGGCGCCTTGCTGGCGCTGCAGGGGCCGGAGGCGGCGGCGGTCATGGCCGATCTCGTTCCCGCGGCCGGCGATTTGAGCTTCATGACCTTCATCCGGGCGCAGTTCGAGGGGTGCAACCTGGTGATCGCGCGGAGCGGTTACACGGGTGAGGACGGTTACGAAATCCTGGCTCCCGCGGCGGTCGCCGGCGCGCTATGGGAGCGTCTGACGGCGGACGCCCGCGTGGAGCCCATCGGTTTGGGCGCCCGCGATTCGCTTCGGCTGGAGGCGGGCCTCCCACTCTACGGCCACGACGCCGATGAGACCGTGTCGCCGATCGAAGCCGGGCTGGCTTTCGCCGTCTCCAAACGGCGTCTCAAGGCCGGGGATTTCCCTGGCGCGGCGCGCATTTCCAGCGAAATCGCCACCGCGCCCAACCGCTTGCGGGTCGGCCTGCGCGTCACCGGAGCGCCGGCGCGGGAAGGGGCGGTCATCGCCGACGCCGACCAGAGCCAGATCGGCGTGGTCACCAGCGGCGGTTTTTCTCCTAGCCTCGGCGCGCCCATCGCCATGGGCTTCGTCCCGCCCGCCTTCACCACACCAGGAACGGCGCTGACGGTCGTCGTGCGCGACCGCCCGCAAGCGGCCGAGGTTGTCGCCATGCCCTTCGTTCCGCACCGCTATTTTCGCAAAACCGCCGCTTAAGAGAACCCGACATGCGCTTCACCAAGGACCACGAGTGGGTCGACCTGCAAGGCGACACCGCCACCGTCGGCATCACCGCCTACGCCGCCGACCAGCTCGGTGACGTGGTGTTCGTCGATCTGCCGGAGGTCGGAAAATCGATCGCCGCCGGTGACGCGCTGGCCGTCGTCGAAAGCGTCAAGGCGGCGTCCGACGTTTACGCTCCCGTCGCCGGCGAGGTCGCCGCCGCCAATCCCGACCTGTCCGACACGCCTGAAACCGTCAACGCGGAACCGGAATCCAGCGGCTGGTTCGTCAAGATCAAGGTCTCCGATCCGGCCCAGGTCGACGCCCTGATGGACCGTGCCGCCTACGAAGCCTTTCTGGCGACGCTCTAGTCCGGAGCGCGGGCTCCCAGCCCGCATTGAGGTTGGGAAGGGCGGGCTGGGAGCCCGCGCTCCAAAAAGAGTTTGAAACCATGCGCTACCTTCCTCTCACGCCCGCCGACCGGACGGACATGCTCGGCGTCATCGGCGCCGCCTCCATCGACGGCCTGTTCGTCGATGTTCCGGCTTCGGCGCGCCTCGCGAAGCCGGTCGACCTCCCGTTCCATGCCGGCGAACTGGAGGTCGAGCGCGCTCTGACCGCGCTGGCCGCGAAGAACCGCGCGGCAGGTAGCGGTCCGTTCTTCTGCGGCGCCGGGGCGTATCGCCACCACGTTCCGGCGAGCGTCGATCACCTGATCCAGCGGTCGGAGTTCCTCACCAGCTATACGCCCTACCAACCGGAGATCGCCCAAGGCACCCTGCAGGTGCTGTTCGAGTTTCAGACCCAGGTCGCCGCCCTGCTTGGCCTGCCGGTGGCCAATGCCTCGATGTATGACGGCTCGACCGGTTGCGCCGAGGCGGTGCTGATGGCGGCGCGCGCGACGCGTCGCTCCGGCGCGGTGCTCTCCGGCGGGCTGCATCCCCACTATGCCGAAGCGGCTCATACTCTGGCCGTAGCCGCGGGGGTCCATACAGAGCGTCTCGAAGCGGCGATCGACGACGAGGCGGCGGTGATCGCCGCCATCGGCCCGGACACCGCCTGCGTGGTGGTCCAAACCCCCAACGTCTTCGGCACGGTGACCGACGTCACCGCCATCGGCGAGGCCGCCCACGCCGCCGGCGCGCTGATGGTCGTGGTCACCACCGAAGCGGTGTCGCTCGGCCTGCTGAAGTCTCCCGGCGAAATGGGGGCGGACATCGCCGTGGCCGAGGGCCAGTCGATCGGCAACGGCCTGAACTTCGGCGGACCCTATGTCGGCCTGTTCGCCTGCACCGACAAACTGACCCGCCAGATGCCGGGCCGTTTGTGCGGCCAGACCGTGGACGCCGACGGCCGGCGCGGCTTCGTGCTCACCCTGTCGACCCGCGAGCAGCACATCCGCCGCGATAAGGCGACCAGCAACATCTGCACCAACTCCGGCCTGTGCGCCCTGGCCTTCACCATCCACATGTCGCTGCTCGGCGGCGTCGGGCTGCGGACGCTGGCGGAGATCAACCACGCCCGCGCCGTTTCGCTGAAGAAGGCGTTGGCCAGGGTTCCGGGCGTGGAGGTTCTGACGCCGCGATTCTTCAACGAGTTCGCCATCCGTCTGCCGACCGACGCGGCGACGGCTGTCGCGGCGCTGGTCCAGGAGGACATCATCGCCGGCGTGCCGATGTCGCGGCTCGATCCCGGCGCGGGCATGGACGACGTGCTCCTCGTCTGCGCCACCGAAACCACGACGGCCGGAGATATCGACGCCTTCGCCGCCGCCCTCGCCGCCCATCTGGATCAGGAGATCGCCGCATGACGATGCTCGCCGTCGGCCGTCCAACTCGGCTTGAAGAGGTCGCCGCCCCCGCCGGATCGCAATATCCTGGACGCGGCTTGCTGCAGGACGAACCGCTGATCTTCGAACTCGACGGCTGGAACAAGACCGGCGTCGATTTCCCCGACGAGTCGATAGACTGTTCGGACCTCGCCGGTCTGACCCGCGCGGAGGCCCCGCGCCTACCCGGGCTTTCCGAGCCGGAAACCATGCGTCACTACGTCCGCCTGTCGCAGAAGAACCACGCCATTGATCTGGCGCTGTATCCGCTGGGCTCGTGTACGATGAAGCACAACCCGCGCCTCGATGAAAAACTGGCGCGCCTGCCCGGCTTCATCGACCTGCACCCTTTGCAGCCGATCGCCACGGTGAAGGGCGCGCTCGGGGTGATGCACGCCCTGGCGCACTGGCTGAAGACCCTGACCGGCATGCCGGCGGTGGCCCTGACGCCCAAGGCCGGCGCCCACGGCGAACTCTGCGGCCTGCTCGCTATCCGCGCGGCGCATCTCGCGCGCGGTGACGCGCGCAAGGTTGTCCTGGCCCCGACCTCCGCCCACGGCACCAATCCCGCCACCGCCGCCCTCGCCGGCTATGAGGTGCGCGAGATCGCGCAGACAGAAACCGGCCACGTCGATCTCGCCGACCTCGAAGCCAAGCTCGGACCCGACGTGGCGGCGGTGATGGTGACCAATCCCAACACCTGCGGCCTTTTCGAGCCCGACGTGATCGAGATCGCCCGCCTCACCCACGCGGCGGGGGCCTACTTTTATTGCGACGGGGCCAACTTCAACGCGATCGTCGGACGGGTGCGGCCGGGCGATCTCGGCGTCGACGCCATGCACATCAACCTGCACAAGACCTTCTCCACCCCCCACGGCGGCGGCGGCCCAGGCGCGGGGCCGGTGGTGCTCAGCGCCGAACTCGCGCCTCACGCGCCGACGCCCTGGCTCGTCCATGGCGCGGAAGGCTTCGATCTCATCGAGGAGCCGGAGGGCGCGGCCGCCGGATCGTTCGGCCGGATGAGCGCCTTCCAGGGTCAGATGGGCATGTACGTTCGCGCTCTGGCCTACATGATGAGCCACGGCGCCGACGGCCTGCGCCAGGTCGCCGAGGACGCGGTGCTCAACGCCAACTACGTCAAGGCGCGCCTCTCCGGCGTGATGAGCCCGGCGTTTCCGGAAGGCCCGTGCATGCACGAGGCCTTGTTCGACGATACCTGGCTGGAGGGAAGCGGCGTCACCACCCTCGACTTCGCCAAGGCGATGATCGACGTCGGCTTCCACCCGATGACCATGTATTTCCCCCTGGTCGTCCACGGCGCCGTGCTGATCGAACCGACCGAGACCGAGAGCCGCCGCGAACTCGACCGCTTCTGCGACGCGCTCCTGGAACTCGCGGCGGCGGTGAAGGCCGGCGACATCGAGCGTTTCACCGGCGCGCCGTACCACGCCCCGCTGCGGCGGCTGGACGAGACCTTGGCCGCGCGGAAGCCGAGGCTGAGGTGGGTGGAGGGGGTCGACGCATAGTCTCTTCGTGGACCGCCGGCGAGACGCCGGCGGTCCAGATTTAGGGCCTTAGCGCCGACGCCAGGAACGCCGTCGCCTTGTCCCAGCCATCGGCGCGGGCGGCGAGGTTGCCGGGGATGTCGCCCCCGAACCTCGGGAACTCGGCCGTTCTCGGCGAGTCGGCCGGAACCGGCGGGCCGAACGCCGCATGCCCAGCGTTGGGGTAGGCAAGGAGTTTCGCGTCATGGCGGAAGCCCTTGGCTTTGAGTCGCGCGATCATCGTCCGGCTCATCGGACAGGACGGCCACAGGGCGTCTGACTCGCCGCAGGCCAACATGACCGGGCCGTCGATCCGCTCGACCTGGATGACCGCGTCCGGATGATTGTCGATCCTGGTCAGGCTGAGCGCGTACATGTCGTGGATCGACTTCATGAAGTTCGAAGGATTGAAGCCGCCGCTGGTGTCGTATGGCAGGAACGGGACCGGCTTGCCCACCTCCGTCCACGAGCCCGAGGGATCGGCGTAGTTCTTGCTGTTGATGCCCTGCCAGACGACGCTCGACGGCACGCCGGCGATCACGACCTTCACCTCCGGGTATTTCGATGCGATCAGCAGCGCCGCCTCGCCGCCCTTTGACGTTCCGATCAGGCCGATCCGCGCCGGGTCGACGTCGGATCGGGCGCGGAGCGTGTCCAAGGCGGTTTTGAAGTATTCGAGCGGAAGGTTGGTCAGTTGCTCGGGTAGCCCGGGCGCCCTGAAATAGGCGAGGGCCATGGTGACGTAGCCCTGTTTCGCGAGCAGGCGCGCCTCGGATCCCGATCCCTCCAGCCCACCCTCCGAACCGCCGAGCACCAGGATCGCGGGATGGCGAACGGCGGCCCCGTCGGGCGTGTAGACATCCGCCACCAAGCCATGGTCGGTGACGCGGAGCGGTCCGGCGTCGGCCGCGGCGGCGGTGACGAGCGCCACGGCGGCGGCCGCGACGATCAGGGGTTTGCGGGGCATGGTGTCTTCCTTTGCTGCGACGATGCCGGATGGTCGGCGGCGGGCGGCTTCGGCTCCAGTGACGTTTGTCAGACCGCGTCGGTGACGGTCGGCACTCGTCCGAGAGGCGAAGTCACGCGATCGTCTTGACCCGCGCGTCGGCGTCGCGCTCCACTTCGGATTGCGGAGCTGTCCATGGATGGTGTGTTCGAGAGGAAGAAGCCGGGAGGCAAGACCGCGGCTTGGTCGGCGATCTGGCTGGTCTATCTCGGCATCTACTTCATCCCGTGGTTCGGTCGCCCGCCGACGGCCATGCAGCTCGGCGCGGCGATCGTCGGCGTCGGCACGTTCCTGGCGATCTATTTCGACGCCTACGCCGGCAGACGCAGGTCGCTTCTGCCGCACGTGCTTGGAATGGTCGCCATCGGCTTCGCGCTCGCGCCGTTTGGCGGCGTCTGGTCGGTATTCGAGGTCTTCGCGTGCAGCCTGACCGCGGGCGCGTTCTCACGGCGCAACGCGATTATCGGAATCGCGCTGATCACGATCGGATTAGCGGGCTTCGGCCTCGCTTTTAGAATCTCGTGGGTCGAATGGGCGCCCGGCATGTTTTTTGGTGTCATGGCGTCGGCCGGCAATCTCATCGGGGCCGATCTGCAGCGCCGCAATCAACAGCTCCTTGAGACCCAGGACGAGGTCCGCGCCCTCTCCGCCATCGCCGAGCGCGAGCGTATCGCCCGAGACCTCCACGATCTGCTCGGCCACACCCTCACCCTCGTCGCCGTCAAGGCGGAGCTCGCCACCCGGCTGGCCGAACGCGATCCCGAGGCGGCGCGCAGGGAGATGGAGGCGGTGGCGGAGGTCGCGCGCGATGCTCTCGGCCAGGTGCGCGACGCTGTTAGCGGAATGGCCTATCTCTCCTTTGCCGGCGAGATCGAGCGCGCGCGGGCCATGCTCGGCGCGGCGAGCGTCGAGGCGCGGATCAACACCCCGGCGGGCCTCGCCGATCCAAAGCGGGAGGCGGTCCTCGCCATGGCCCTTCGCGAGGCGGTCACTAACGTCATCCGCCATGCCCACGCCGGGATGTGCTCGATCGACTTGGAATCCCGCCCCAACGGCGATCTGCGCTTACGAGTCGCCGACGACGGACGCGGCGGCGAGTTCGAGGAGGGTTCGGGCCTGCGCGGCATGCGCGCCCGGCTGTTCGCCGCCGGCGGCGCGCTGGAAGTCACCGCCTCGCCCACCGGCGCGTGCCTCACCGCCACCCTGCCCGGCCGGGCCGCGGCATGATCCGGGTCGTCGTCGCCGAGGATCAGAGCTTGGTGCTCGACGCCTTGGCGGCGCTGTTGGCGCTCGAAGACGATATCGAGGTGGTCGGCCGGGCGCGGGACGGCGTGTCGGCTCTGGACGCGGTGGAGGCCCTGAAGCCCGACGTCCTGGTCTCCGATATCGAGATGCCAGGCCTCACCGGCATCGAGGTCGCCGACCGGCTCAAGGCCGCCGGCAGCCGAACGCGCGTGGTGATCGTGACCACCTTCGGCCGCGCCGGTTATCTGCGCCGCGCGCTCGACGCCGGCGTGCGCGGCTACCTGCTGAAAGACGGCCCGAGCGCGGTGCTCGCCGACGCGGTGCGCAAGGTGGCCGCGGGCGGCAGGGCCATCGCGCCAGAATTGGCCGAGGCGGTGTGGGACGCCGCTCCCGACCCGCTCACCGAACGCGAACGCGCGGTCTTGCGCATGGCCGAGGCCGGAAACTCCAACAGAACGATCGGCGATGCGATGGGTTTGTCCCCGGGGACGGTGCGCAACTATCTATCTGAAGCCGCGCAGAAACTCGGCGCCGGAAATCGGATCGAAGCCGGGCGGATCGCTCGGTCGAACGGGTGGTTATGACGACGCGTGATCGGACGTCGCTCAGACAAACAGCTCGATCTCCGCCCGATGAGCCGCCGTAGTCTTCATGCCATGGTCAAGAGTGACCATGGGCGCTTCTAGACTTTCAGCGAGGGATACGTAAAGGGCGTCATAGCTTGTTAGACTGTCGCGCAACGACCAGGCGCGAGCAAGCAAATCACGATGATCTCATCTGAAAAGCGGAAAGGTGGCCAACGCTCCATCGGCACACGGTCATGGGCGCTCGGCAGTCAAGCTTGAAGGCCATCGGAACCGCCTCACCGAGAAGCCACGCGAGTGATCGTCAGTCGCTGGGAGCGGATGAACCATCCTAAAGACGTACCACCGCCAGTGGGGAACCCACCCAGACCCGGCGCTCGAATGTCGGTCTAGCCACTCCTACCTCGCTTTCGGCTGCCACAGCTCGATCTTCGTGCCGTCGGGATCCATGATCCACGCGAAGCTGCCGGTGGCGTCGGACTCGCGCTTGATCACGGGAACGCCCTTCACCTTCAGCTTGGCGAGGAAGGCGTCCATGTCGTCGACGCCGAAGTTGATCATGAATTCGCGGGTCGATCCGGTCATCTCGTCATTCACATCCGCGAACGGCGTCCAAACGACCATCGGCGGATGGGCGGGGGCGTCGTAACGCAGCATCGATCCGCCCCAGGGTTCGATCTTCAGGCCGAGGACGTCGTGGTACCAGGCGGACAGGGCCTTTGGGTCCTTGCTGCGAAAGAACACGCCGCCGACGCCGGTGATGCGGCCGGCGGGATCGGCGCGACCAGCCAAAGGCGCGAGGATCAGCCCCAGGCAGACGGCAAGCCAAGTCAATTGTGTGCGTTTCATCGTGTCACCCCTCCCGGATCAATAAGCTAGAATAACACGCGCGGGTTCATGATCCTGCGTGGATCGATCGCGGCCCGAATCGCGCGTAGTACGTCCAGCTCGACCGCGCTTTTGTAGCCAACCGCCTCGGCGGTCTTCATCGAGCCGAGGCCGTGCTCGGCGCTGATCGAGCCGCCCATGTCGACGACGAGGTCGTGGACGATCTTCGAGCCGACGTCGCGCGCCGCCGCGTGCGCCGCCTGGTCGCCGCCGGCCGGCCCGAGGACGTCGAAGTGGATGTTGCCGTCGCCCATGTGGCCGAAGGCGTCGATGCGCACGCCGGGAAACCGCGCTTCGAGCCGCGCCGTGGCGGTGTCGATGAACTCCGGGATGCGCGACAGCGGCACGGAAACGTCGTGCTTCCAAGCCGCGCCCTCGGACTTCTGCGCCGCCGACTGACCTTCGCGCAACGCCCAGAAGGCGCGGGCCTGCGCGTCGTTCTGGGCGACCACGGCGTCCTCGATCAGCGAGGATTGGGCGGCGTCGGTCAGCAGCCGCTCCATGGCGCTTTCGGCCGCGCCGGGCAGGGCGCTGGCGATCTCGACTAGCACATACCAAGGCGAGGACGCCGGCAGCGGATCGCGCACGCCGGGCAGGTTCCTCACCGCGAGTTCCACCCCAAGGCGGCGGACCAGTTCGAACGCCTCGATCTCCAGCCCCGCCGCGGCTTTCGCCACAGCCAGCAGGCGTCCCGCCGCCGACACGCTGGACACCCCGACCACGGCGACGGCCCGGGATATCAGGACCGGATAGAGCTTCAGCGCGGCCGCGGTGACCACGCCCAGGGTGCCCTCCGCGCCGATCATCAGCTGCTTGAGATCGTAGCCCGTGTTGTCCTTGCGCAGGCGTTTGAGACCGTTCCACACCCGGCCGTCGGGCATCACCACCTCCAGCCCGAGCACCAGGTCGCGCATAGTGCCGTAGCGCAGCACCGCCGTGCCGCCGGCGTTGGTCGAGACCAGACCGCCGATCGTCGCCGAGCCGCCCGACGCCAAGTCGAGGGGAAAGCGCCGCCCGGCGTCGAGCGCCGCTTGGTGCGCCGTCTCCAGGATGACGCCGGCCTCGGCGATCATGACATCGTCCTCGACATTCACGTCCCGGATGGCGCGCAGGCGCTCGGTCGAAAGCAGGATCTCGCCCTGGGGAATCTGGCCGCCGACCAAACCAGTGTTGCCGCCCTGCGGCGTGATCGCGACGCCGGTCTCGGCGCACAAGGCCACGAGGCGCGAGACCTGCTCCGTCGAGCCCGGCAGCGCCAGCAGAGGGGTGGTCCCGCGCCAGCGGTCGCGCCATTCCACCAGCTTGGGCGCGAGCCGTTCGGGGTCGTCGCTCCAGCCATCCGGGCCGAGGATGTCCTTCATTCGGGTCAGAACGTCGGCGGGGAGTGTGTCGGTCATCCGACCTTCCCCGCCGCGCGGCTCAACCGGTCGTTGATCGCCTCGCCCAGTCCGGTGGAGGGGATCGGCGCCACGGCGATGGCGGCGGGGCTGAGCGCGTCCGCCGCGCGGAGGAAGGCGAACAGGTTGGCGGCGGCTTCCGTGAGGTCTCCCGCGGGGCTGAGGTTGAAGACCCGCCCGGTCATCCGCGTCGGACCGAAGGCGAGGTTAATTTCGCTCTCCAGCGGCTCCAGCACGTTCAGGCGCACGGGCGCGTTCGGCGCATAGTGACGCGCCATCGTCCCCGGCGATCTCGCCGCGTCGTTTCCCGCGCGGCCCAGCGGGCCGAGCAGCGCTTCCAGCGCCTCGCGGGTGACGGAGCCCGGCCTCAACAGGCGCGGCGGGCCGTCCAGCAGCGAGATGACCGTGGACTCCAGGCCGATGGCGCAGGGTCCGCCGTCGAGGGCCACAACCGCCGCGCCGCCGGTTTCCTCGACCGCGGCCGCGAATGTGGTCGGGCTCGGCCGCCCCGAACGGTTGGCCGACGGCGCGACCAGCGGCTCGCCGACAGCCGCCAGCAGAGCCCGCGCCACGGGATGCGACGGTGCGCGGACGGCGACGGTGTCCAGCCCGGCGCGGGCGAGATCGCACACCCCCGAACCGGCGCGGTAGGGCAGAACCAGGGTCAGCGGCCCAGGCCAGAACGTCTCGACCAACCGCTCGGCGCGCGCGTCGAACTCGGCGAAGCCGCGCGCCTGACGCGCATCGGCGACATGAACGATCAGCGGATTGAACCTCGGCCGGCCCTTGGCCTCGAACAGCCGGGCGACGGCCACGGAGTCGGCGGCTCGGGCGGCGAGGCCGTAGACCGTCTCGGTCGGCATGATCACCAGACCGTCGCCGCGAAGGGCAACCGCCGCGGCGGCTATTTCGCGCGTCTGGCGTTCAGCGCGATCGTCACCCGCACCGCGGCCGGCAGCGTCGTCGTCGCCTTCCATTCGTTCTGTCCCACGCCGAACGCCAGCCGGTTGATCGTCACCTCGCCGGACATCCTGGCCGCCGGCCCGGTGATGACCAGCGAGAACGGCAAAGTCAAAGGCCTGGCCACGCCGCGCAGGGTGAGCACGCCGCTCGCGCTATACCGGTTCGGCCCGGCGGCGGCGAACGACCGCGCCACATAGGTCGCCTTGGGAAAGGTTTGTGCGCTGAAGAAGGCGGGGGTCGGCAGGGCCTGGTCCCGGTCGGCGTTGGCTGTCGTCGCCGAGGCGACGTCCACGGTCACCGCCACGCTGGAATGGGCGAGGTCGGCCGGGTCGAAGCGGATGTCGGCGTCCCAGCGGCGGAAGACGCCGGAGAACGCCTCGCCGCCCATCGACGATGAGAACTTCAGGGAGGACGTCGCCTTGTCCACCGTCCAAGCCGCCGGCGCGGCGAAGGCGATCGACGGCGCGGCGAAGGCCACGACAAGCAACGACAGGCGGCGGCTCACCGGGCGGGCGCTCTCAGGAACGGGACCATTCGGCCGGCGACCCCGTCGCGCAGCAGCAGCCAGTGTCGCCCGGCCGCCAGGACGTGCAGAACGATGAGGCCGTAAGCCAGTTTGGCCCCGAGGCCGTGCAAGGTGACGAAGGTGTGGTGCGCGCTCTTCATCTGGTCGTGGGGCAGATGCGTCAGGTAGCCGATCGCCGGCCACGGGATCACGCCATAGAGCCTGATCGGATAGACCGCGATCAGCGGGCTGGCCGACGTCAGGGCCCAGCCGGTCAGGGGCATGCCGATCATCACCACATAGAACAGGACGAAGACCGTGCCCGACGCCAACTTCTCCCAGCCGGCGACGCCGGGCGGCAAGGCCGGCGGCGGCGCGACGAAGCGCCAGCCCAGGCGCAGCAGGCTGAGCAGCAGGATGGTGATGCCGATCGATTTGTGGAGCTGAACCGGCGCGGTCTTGGCCGCCCCGTTCAGGGTGTTGAAATACCACGCCAGCAGGATGTTGGTGATCAACAGCGCCGCGATGATCCAGTGCAGCGTCATCGCCACGGCGTTGTATCGGACTTGGTTCACGCGCGGCATCGGCGGCCCTCGAAAGCGGCGCGGGAGGCGCCGCCGATCACCCTTAGACGATTTTCCGATTTGCTCTAAGACACCGCCACACATTTCGGAGGACGCTCGCATGACCTACAAAGCCCCCGTTCGCGATCTTGTCTTCTCGCTGGAAGCCGCCGCGGAGTTCGGGCGGCTGGGCGCGCTGTTCCCCAACGCCGACGCCGATACGGTCTCGGCGGTGCTGGACGGCGCCGGAGCTCTGGCGGCGGACGTCCTGGCCCCGCTGAACCGCGTGGGCGACACCGTCGGCGCGAAGCTCGAAAACGGCGTCGTCCGCACCGCGCCCGGCTTTCCCGACGCCTATCGCCAGTTCGCCGCCGGCGGCTGGAACGGCCTCTCCGCGGCGGAGGCCCACGGCGGCCAGGGCCTGCCCAAGGCGCTGGAGGTCGCGGTGTTCGAGATGATCCAGGGCGCCAACATGGCGTTCGGCCTGTGCCCGATGCTGACCCTGGCGGCGATCGAGGCGCTGACCACCCACGGAACCGAGCGGCAACAGAGCCTCTACCTGCCCAGGTTGGTGTCCGGCGAGTGGACCGGAACGATGAACCTCACCGAGCCCCAGGCCGGCTCCGACCTCGGCGCGATCACCTCGCGCGCGACGCCGCACGAGGACGGCGGCTACCGCCTCACGGGGGAAAAGATCTACATTACCTGGGGCGACCACGACGTCGCCGACAACGTGCTTCACCTCGTCCTCGCCCGCCTGCCCGACGCGCCGCCAGGCTCGCGCGGCCTCAGCCTGTTCCTCTGCCCCAAGCGCCTCGTCGGCGACGACGGCGCGCTCGACGAAGCCAACACGCTCCGCCCGGCCAGCCTGGAGCACAAGCTCGGCGTCCACGGCTCGCCGACCTGCGTCATGCTCTACGAAGAGGCCCAGGCCGAGCTGGTCGGGGCGCCGAACCAGGGCTTGGCCGCGATGTTCGTGATGATGAACTCCGCCCGCCTCCACGTCGGCGTCCAGGGCGTCGGTATCGCCGAGCGCGCCTACCAGGCGGCTCTCGCCTTTTCCCTGGAGCGCAAACAGGGCCGCTCGGCCTGGACCGGCGCCCTGCCGTCGCGCCTGTTCGACCACCCCGACGTGCGCCGCACCCTGATGCTGATGAAGGCCAGGATCGAAGCGGCGCGCGGCCTCTGCCTCGCCACCGCGGTCGCCGCCGACCTCGCCCGCCTCTCGCCCAACCCTCTCGACCGCGACACCGCGCGCATGCGCGAGGACCTGCTCACCCCGCTCGCCAAGGCGTGGTCGACCGACATGGCGGTCGAGGTCGCCTCGATGGGCCTGCAGGTCCACGGCGGCATGGGCTTCATCGAGGAGACCGGCGCCGCGCAATACTACCGCGACGCCCGCATCCTGCCGATCTACGAAGGAACCAACGGCATCCAGGGCATCGACCTGATGGGGCGCAAGCTGGCGATCGGCAAGGGCCAGGCGGTGCGCGAACTGGTCAGCGACATCGTCGCCACCGCCGCCGCCCTGAAGAGCGCCGACGACGCCTGGCTGCACACCATCGGCGCGCGGCTGGAGGCCGGCCTCGCCGCCGTGCAGTCCGCCACGGGCTGGCTGATCGAACGCCGCGGCCACGCCGCGCCCGACGCCCTCGCCGGCGCCACGCCCTACCTCAAGCTGCTGGGCGACGTCGTCGGCGGCTGGATGCTCGCCAAGGGCGCCGAGGCCGCCTCCGCCAAGATCGCCGCCGGCGAAGGGCCGGCCGACTACTGGCGCACCAAGATCGGCCTGGCGCGGGTGTTCTCCGAACAGGTCCTGGCCGGAGCCCCGGCGCTGGCCGGCGCGGTCAGCCAGGGCGCGATCGACCTGTTCAGGGCCACGCCGGAGAGCCTGGGGGTGTAGGGCACAACATCCTTCCTCCCCTTCATGGGAGGGCCGATTCGCGGCACACGAGCGGGGTGGGGAAGTCCGGATCATACGCGCTGTTCGGAAGTCTCCTCACTTCCCCACCCCGGACTTTGCTTCGCTTCGTCTCGATCCTCCCCATAAAGGGTAGGGAGGTCGCGAAACATGCCCGTCAGCCGTGAGGCCCGGCCCGCACGAGCGTCAAAACCGACCCGATGATCGCGGCGGTCTGAATACCGACCACGCCGAAAAACCACTTGATGATCTCCGCCTTGGTCTCGGCAATCTTGGTCTCCAACCGAAGTTCGGACTCTCGAATACGGCCGTCAAGCTCGCGGAGTTCATGCCTGACCTCGCCGATCCCACTTTTGACTTCGCCGACATCTTGCTTAGAGGCAAGGTCGGACGACAGCATGTCGCCAAGCGCCTCGACCAGACGCTCCGACTGAGCGTCGGTGAACGTCCCGTCCGCCTGCAGCGTGCGAGCGAACTTCAGCGTGTCGAACGAAATGGCGTTCATGGCGAGAGCTTATCCGTATAGTCGCCCGAGGGAAACACAGGCGGCATCGCCGACGCCCCGCCTCGCTCACTCCTAATTCCTCTCCCGTCCAAAAGGACGGGGGACTACCGAAGGTGGTGGAAGGGGCGGCATGCGACGTGGTGTTTGTCGAGACAGGATTTGGCTTTGGGACCATTGCTCCTGTCCCCAAGTTCCATCTCTTAGCGCAATCGCCCGAACCAACCCCACCCTTCATCAGCCTAGGCGCGATCGACCTGTCCCGGGTGCCGCCGGAGGGTCTCGGGGCGTGAACCTCGCCGGGCTAGCTGGGATTTATCGGGGTGATTTTCGAGCCTTGGATGGAGATGCCGGCCAGCAGGCCCTTGGCTCCGAACGGGAAGGCATAGACGTCCTGGCTCAAGGTGGTGGTGTCGACGTTCGCGGCCGCGCCCACGTTGACGACCACGATGCTGGGATCGGCGCCGACCGCGAAACCCGCGCTCTTTCGAAGGTAGTTCAGCGCGTGGTCGTTCATGAAGAACAGGGCGTAGCTGAACTGCTTGCCGCCGATCTGCAGGCCCCACGAGGCGGCGCTGATGTTGTAGAAGCGTTCCGGGCGCCCGCGCACCAGCAGCACGCCGTCGCCGGTCTGGCCGCCGAACACGAACGCTCCTTTGATGATGCCGGGAAACACCAGGATCGCGTGCGCCCGTCGCCCGATCCGCCGCGCGCGGGGGTCGCTGGCGTAAAGCCGGTCGAGAGCCCGGCGCCCGGCGGCGCTCAGGGACGCGGCCGAGGCATGCGCCGTCAGCGGCGCGAGGCCGAACGAAAAGGTCATCGCCAGGCCGGTCAGGGCCGCGACCAGGGAACGACGCGTGTTGGCCACGATTGATCTCCTCGCTTCTTTAAAGGACGTGAACTGTACTAATCGCTGGCGACGCTACGCAAAGAAATCGCGGTTCACAACCCCCCGAACGGCTCCCGCCACGCATCGATCGCCGTCAGTCGCGCGTTCCAGCGGACGATGTTGGGAAACTCCTCCACCGGCATGCCCGCGCCCTCGGCAAACGGCAATGGGGTCGCCACGCGGAAGTCGGCGTAGGACAGGCGGTCGCCCAGCAGCCACTCGCGCCCGGCCAGTTCGCCGTCGAGCACCTTGGCATACTCCCGGAAGTCGCTCAGCGACTGGGCGACGAACTTCGGATCGGCGGGTTCCAGACCGATGCGCGGCCGGATCAGCTTGTCGAAGTACAGCGCGCCGCCGGCGTTGTTGAAATGATAGGCCGCCCAGCTCAGCCACATGACCATCTCCGGCGCATCGTCGCCGGCGCGCCAGAAGTCCGATCCCGCCACCCGCGACAGGTAGCAGGCGATGGCGTCCGTCTCCCACAGCCGCCGGTCGCCATCGACCAGCACCGGCACCAGGGTGTTGGGGTTGATCGCTCGGAACGCCTCTGTGTTCGCCGGGTCGCGCGGACTGGCGGCGATGTAGTCCACCGGCGACTTCAAATACCGCGCCACGCAGACGGCGACGCGTGGATTGAGGTTTTGTGAATAGTACAGCTTCAACGCCCGCCCTCCCCTGGCGAGCAAGCTTAACCCGAGACGTAAGATCGCGCCACGGGCGGCTATAGCCGTCCGATCAGCACCAGGATGATGACGATCAGCAGGATGAGGCCGAGGCCGCCGCTCGGGAAATAGCCCCAGGAGCGGCTGTGCCCCCAGGTCGGCAGGGCGCCGATGAGGAAAAGGATGAGCACGATGATCAGGATTGTGCCGAGCACGATTGCGTCTCCATCGGGTCAAGCTTGGCCTTGGAAACGGGCGAGCGAAATCGCGGTTCCACCCCGCGCGCCACCGATCAGCGCGTCGCCAGGAGGCGAGCGCGCCAGGACCCGGCGCGGGTCCACGGGTCCAGGAAGGGTCACGCCGGTCGCCACCGCGAACCCCAGCGGTCCGAAAAACTCCAGATCGCCGACCAGCAGGGTATGTCGGAACCCGGCGGCGTCGGCCACCTCGCGCGCGCGGCGCACCAGGGCGGCGCCCAGGCCGTGGCTCCGATGGTCCGCGTCAACGGCGATCGGCCCCAGCAGCAGAGCCGGCGTGTCGCCGACGGTGATCGGCCACTGCCGTACGCAGCCGACCAACTCTCCATCCCGCCGGGCGACGACACACAGGTCGCACAGCTGGGGGCGCCCTTCGCGGAGCCGCTCGGCGGCTTTGGCGAACCGCCCGGGACCGAACGCGCGCGCCACCAGGGCGTCGGCCTCGGCGGTGTCTTCCAGCGTTTCGACGTGTAGTCGGGGGCGGGACATGAACGCTCATAGTTTATTCCGCGACGGATCGTTCCTCGGGGATTTCCGCGTATTTGCTTCAGGTCGATGAAGCAGCCGCCTGCGCAAGGCCACCCGTTGTCATCCCCGATCTTCGCCGCTCCAGCGGCTCGTCGGGGATGACAAGGTGTCGTTCCGCAAAACCCTTAATGTCTATTCGTCCTGGGCTCTTGACGCGATACATATCAATGTGCAAATATCTGGTGTGGCCTACGACAGTCTTACCCAGCGCGACACCTCCGTCGACCCCACCCTCGACATCGCCGAGCGCCAGCTCGCGATGCTGGGCGAGCTGGCGGAGATGGCGATGACGGCGGCGCGGGTGTTCACCGCTTCTGCGGTGGCCTCGGCCAAGGCGGCGGAGGCTATTCTCGACGATAAGTATTTCAGGCCCGAGGTCGGCCGCGCCAACGCCTGCGGCGCCAAGGATGCGGCGGAGTCCTTGCAGAAGGTCACCCGCGCCGTGCGCCTGACCCTGATGCTGGAGATGAAGGTCGCCGAGATCGTGCGCGACATTCGCGCCGGCGTCGTCACCCACATCGGCGGAGTTGCGGTCAGCAGAGGTGCCGGCGAGACGCCGGCGGACCAAGAGGGCCTTCTGGTCCGCCGGCGTCCCGCCGGCTCTTGCTTGAGGAATCGTGACGCTGACGGCGAAACGGACCGCCGCGAGACCGAGCGTCTCGACATCGAACGCCCGGACATCCTTCCCCGCGCGCCCTTCCGGGAAACCGTCGAGCATATCCGCGCTGACCTCGGCGCCGAGGACGACTGGAGCACGTCGAAGTTTGGCGGACCGGACTTCGAGTGCCGATCCCGCGGATCATCGGTTCCTGAAATCGCTCCTCCACCGCCCTCTTGCGGGGGAGGGGGCGCAAGGCCAGGCCTGCTGAGTCCGCAAGCACCGTGTCTGGTGGCCCCGCGCCCCCTCCGTCACGGCGCAAGAAAGAGCGCCGCGCCACCTCCCCCGCAAGAGAGCGGGTGAGGAGTAACTAAAGATACGGACGCCGCTGGCCGGGCCGGCGTTGCCCACGGCCGGGGCCTGCCGCTATTAGCCCCGATGCCGCCTCCCGCGCTTTCGCCCACATCGGCCCGCGCCCTGCTGCGCGAGCGGGACTACGTCCTGTTCTGGTGTTCGCGCTGGCTGGGCACTCTGGGCTCGCAGATCCAGGGCGTCACCATGGGCTGGCAGATCTACGCCGTTTCCCGGCGAACGCTGAATGTCGGCGCCTCGGCGCTCAATGTGAGCCTGATCGGGCTGGTGACCTTCATCCCACTCCTGCTGCTGGCGCTGCCGGCCGGAGAGGCGGCGGACCGGCACGATCGGCGGGGCGTGCTGATGATCTGCTACGCCGGCGAACTGATCGCCATCGCCATCCTGGTGTGGGCCGCGTTCGCCGGCCACGCCAGCGTGCCGCTGCTGCTGGCGGTGGCGGTGCTGTTCGGGACCTCCCGCGCCTATTTCTCCCCCGCCGGCGGCGCGCTCGGACCGATGCTGGTTCCCCGGCATCTGCTGCCGCGCGCCATCGCCTTCAATTCGCTGGCCTGGCAATCGGCCTCGATCGCCGGGCCGGCGGTGGCGGGCCTGCTGATCGCGATCTCGCCGGGCGCGGCCTACGCCGCCGTGCTCGGGGTCTATGTCGCGGCGGTCGTCTGCCTCGCCCTGATCCGCCGCCCGACCCGGCCGGAGGCGCCGACCGGCTCGCGCATGGAGATGGTCAAGGAGGGCCTGACCTACGTCTGGGAAAAGAAGATCATCTTCGGGGCGATCTCCCTCGATTTGGCCGCGGTGATCCTGGGCGGCGCCACGGCCCTGCTGCCGGCCTTCGCCAAGGACGTGCTCCACGTCGGCGCCGAGGGCTTCGGCCTGCTGCGCGCGGCGCCGGCGATCGGCGCGACAGCGGTCGGGATCTACATCGCAAGGCGGCCGGTCGCCCGGCGCGCGGGGTGGGTGATGTTCGGCGGCGTCGGCGTGTTCGGCGCGGCCACCGTGGTGTTCGGCGTCTCGAAATTTCTGTGGGTCTCGGTCGTGGCGCTGGCGATCCTCGGCGCGGCGGATATGCTCAGCGTCTTCATCCGCAACACCCTGATCCAGCTCACCACGCCGGACGCCATGCGCGGCCGGGTCGGCGCGGTCTCCGGCCTGTTCGTCGGAGCCTCCAACGAGCTGGGGGAATTCGAGAGCGGCATCGCCGCGCGCCTGCTGGGCGTGGTCGGGGCGGCGGTGTTCGGCGGGGTCGGCGCCCTGGCGGCGACGGGCCTCTGGGCGTGGATGTTTCCGGCCTTGCGCAAAGCCGACCGGCTCGAATAATCGTCGATAACGAACAACGATGACTTCAGGAGGAGACGCGCCATGGGCGTACTTGACGGCAAGGTCGTGCTGGTCACCGGCGGCGGCAACGGCATCGGACGCGACTGCGCCCTGATCGCGGCGCAGCAGGGCGCCAAGGTGGTGGTCAACGACCTCGGCGCGGGCCTCTCCGGCGCGGACGAGGGTTCCGCCGGCCCGGCCGAGACGGTGGCCAACGAGATCAAGGCCGCCGGCGGCGAGGCGGTTTTCAACTCTGAAAGCGTCACCTCGATGAAGGCCGTCGAGGGCATGGTCGAGCAGGCGATGGACAGCTTCGGGGGCCTACACGCGGTGATCAACCCGGCCGGCATCCTGCGCGACGGCATGTTCCACAAGATGAGCGAGGCGGACTGGGACAAGGTGCTCGAGGTCCACCTGCGCGGCACCTTCAACGTCTGCCGGGCGACCATCGAACATTTCCGCAACCAGAACGACGGCGCCTACATGCTGTACACCTCGACCTCGGGGATTATCGGCAACATCGGCCAGACCAACTACGGCGCGGCCAAGATGGGCATCGCCGGCCTGTCGCGGATCATCGCCATGGAGGGCGCGGCCAAGAACGTGCGCTGCAACTGCATCGCGCCCGTCGCCTGGACGCGGATGACACAGTCGGTGCCGGTCAAGGACGAGGCCCAGGCCGCCCGCCGCGCGCAGATGGCCGCCAACATCCGCCCCGACCAGCCGGCCAGGTTTTCCGTCGCCCTGATCTCCGACGCCGCCAAGCATGTCACCGGCCAGATCTTCGGCGTCAGCGGCGAGAACATCATCCTCTACAGCCAGCCCCGTCCGATCGAGACGGTGAGCAAGCCGGAGGGCTGGACGATCGAGACCATCCTCTCCGAAGCCATCCCGAAGATGGCGGACAAGTTCTACTCCCTCGCGAGACTGCCTCTGCCGCCGACGCCGGCCGCCGCCCCGGCGACAGCGTCGGCCTGATGGCTGGTCGCCTCGAAGGCCGCGCCACCATCGTCACCGGCGCGGCCAGCGGCATCGGCCGGGCTACGTCACGTCTTTTTGCGAAAGAGGGCGCCAGCGTCGCCTGTTTCGACAAGTCGGACGCCATCCACGAAACGGTCGCGATGATCGAGGCGGACGGCGGCAAGGCCTTCGCCGCCCAGGGCGACGCCGGCGAGGAAGCCGACGTCCAGTCCCTCGTCGCCAAGGCGATATCGGACTTCGGCCGCCTCGACGCGGTCCACGCCAATGCCGGCATTACCGGCGGCTATGTCGCGCTGGAGGACCTCACAGCCGACAACTGGATGGCGGTGCTAAGGGTCAATCTGATCGGCCCGTTCCTGATGATCAAACATGCCAGCGCGGTCATGCGCGCGGCGGGCAAGGGCTCGATCATCTGCACCGCCTCGGTCGCCGGCATCCGCTCCGGCGCTGGGCCGCTGCCCTACAGCGCCAGCAAGGCCGGAGTGATCAACCTGGTCCAGACCAGCGCCAACCTGCTGTACGGCACGGGGGTGCGGGTCAACGCCATCTGCCCCGGCCTGATCGAGACCGGCATGACCGCGCCGATCTACAAGTCGGCGCGCGAACGCGGGACCGACGACAAGATCGGCCAACTCAACCCGCTCAAGCGCGGCGGCGAGCCGGAGGAGATCGCCGGGGCGGCGCTGTTCCTGGCGAGCGACGACTCGAGCTACGTCAACGGTCAGGCCATCGTGGTCGACGGCGGCCTCTCCAGCTCTCACCCAGTGGGATCGCGGCGGGCTTAGAGGTTGCGGCTATTGGGGAGCGGAGTTAAACTTTGGCGATGGACGGCGACGTAGCAATATTCGACGATGCGGACGAGTTGGCGGACGAGGCCGCCATGCTCGAAGGCGAAGCTGACGTCAAAGCCGGTCGGACCGTTCCGCATGAGGAGGTCGTGAAATGGCTGAGGACATGGGGCTCGCCCGATGAACAGCCGCCTCCGGCCGAATGGTTCGAGTAATCTGGTCGCGGCGTGCGCTGTCCGACCTGAAAGCCATTCGCGGTTACGTCGCGCAATTCGCTCCTAAAGCCGCCGATAACCTCGCGCTACGCTTGCAAGATGCCGCACACAGCTTGTGCGAACATCCGCAACGCGGACGGCCCCTGGCGCGAGGCCGCCGGGAACTTGTAAGTGTGCGACCTTATCTAATCCGCTATATCGTCGATCACGACATGGTCGAAATCCTCACGATCCGCCACGGCGCGCGGCGGCCCACATGACCGGCGCCATCATCTCCATCGGCGCGCGGCTGAGCGAACTGGCGGCGGAGCGGCCGGACCGGCCGGCGGTCACCGACCAGCACCGCACCGTCACCTGGGCGGAACTCGACCGCCGCACCAACCGGATCGCTCATAGCCTGGAAGCGGCGGGGGTCAAGCTGGGCGACCTCGTCACCGTCGGTCTGGCCAACAGCGTCGACTTCGTCGAGGTCTGTTACGGCCTGTGGAAGGTCGGCGCGACGCCGCAGCCGATCTCGCACCGCCTGCCCGCCGCCGAGGCGGAGGCGGTGATGGACCTGGCGGAGACGCCGATCCTGATCGCCGGCGAGTCGGTCGCCTCCGACAAGCCGCGCTTCGACGTTCCTATCCTGACGGACCTGGGCGACAGCGACGAGGCGCTGGAGGACCGCACCGCGCCGATCTGGAAGGCTCCGACCTCCGGCGGGTCCACCGGCCGGCCCAAGCTGATCCTGTCCGGCGGTCCCGGCGTCTTCAACCCCGAGATGCCCGGCGCCTATCGGACCGTTCCCGAGGACATCATGGTGATGCCGGGGCCGCTCTATCACAACGGCCCGTTCACCGCCTCGTTCGGCGGCCTGGCTCAAGGCGCGCACCTCATTCTCATGCCGCGCTTCGACGCCGAGGAGACCCTAAAAGCGATCGACCGCTGGCACGCAACCTGGATCTACCTGGTGCCGACCATGATGAGCCGGATCTGGCGCCTGCCGGACGAGGTGAAGGCGAGGTACGACACCTCGAGCCTGAAGACCGCTTGGCACCTCGCGGCGCCGTGCCCGCCGTGGCTGAAGCAGGCCTTCGTCGAGTGGTGGGGCGCCGACACCATCATGGAACTCTACGCCGGCACCGAGGCCCAGGCGGTGACCATCATCACCGGCTCCGAGTGGCTGGAGCATCGCGGCTCGGTCGGCAAGGTCGCGGTGGGGGAGATGGCGGCGTTCGACCCGGGCGGCAATCGACTGCCGCCGGGTGAGATCGGCGAGGTGTTCATGCGCCGGCCGGAAGGGGCGCCGGCGTCGTATTCCTATCGCGGCGCCACGGCGCGGACGCTGCCCGGCGGTTGGGAGTCGCTGGGCGACATCGGCTGGTTCGACGCCGACGGCTACCTCTATCTCGCCGACCGCCGCACCGACATGATCCTGGTCGGCGGCTCCAACGTCTATCCCGCCGAGATCGAGGCGGCGCTGGACGAGCATCCGCTGGTGCAGTCGAGCGCGGTGATCGGCCTGCCGGACGAGGACCTCGGCAGCCGCGTCCACGCCATCGTCCAGCCGAGGGCGGGCCTCACCGAGGCCGATCTGCGCGCCCACGTCGCCGGCCTGCTGGTGACCTACAAGCAGCCGAGAAGCTACGAGTTCGTAACCGAAAACATCCGGGATGACGCGGGAAAGGTAAGGCGGACGCAGTTGAGGGACGAGAGGACGGCGGCGAAGGCCATGTAGAGCGAACCGTTCTCCGCCTCGCTCAAAGCATCCGCGACCGCGTCAGGAACCGCACCTCCCGACCATTGTCCAAGGAGAACATGCCGCCCCGCCCCTTCACCACGTCGATGATCAGCTGCGTGTGACGCCACGCCTCGAACTGCTGTCCGCCGATGTAGACCTCGGCCCCGCCGATTTCGCCCAGGCGGACGTCGGCGTCGCCGAGGATGAAGTCGCCGACCGGGTAGCACATCGGCGACGAGCCGTCGCAGCAGCCGCCGGACTGGTGGAACAGCACCGGACCATGCTCGGCCTGGATCTCCGCCAGCAACGCGAGCGCGGCGGGGGTCGCCGAAACGCTGTCCATGGTCAGAAGAAGCCCAGCTTCTTGGGGCTGTAGCTCACCAGCATGTTCTTGGTCTGCTGGTAGTGGTCGAGCATCATGCGGTGGTTCTCCCGCCCGATGCCGGACTGCTTGTAGCCGCCGAACGCCGCGTGGGCGGGATAGGCGTGGTAGCAGTTGGTCCACACCCGACCCGCCTTGATCGCCCGGCCGAAGCGGTAGCAGCGGTTGGCGTCGCGGCTCCAGACGCCCGCGCCGAGGCCGTACAGCGTGTCGTTGGCGATCTCCAGCGCCTCGGCGTCGTCCTTGAACGTGGTCACCGAGACGACGGGGCCGAAGATCTCCTCCTGAAACACCCGCATCCTGTTGTGGCCTTTCAGGATGGTCGGCTTGACGTAATAGCCGCCGGCCAGATCGCCCGGCAGATCGTTGCGCATCCCGCCGGCGAGGACTTCGGCGCCTTCCTGGCGGCCGATCTCGAAGTAGCTGAGGATCTTCTCGAGCTGCTCGCTGGACGCCTGCGCGCCGATCATGGTGTTCGGATCGAGCGGATCGCCCTGTACGATCGCTTCCACCCGCTTCAGCGCACGCTCCATGAAGCGGTCGTAGATCTTTTCGTGGATCAGGGCGCGGCTCGGGCAGGTGCAGACCTCGCCCTGGTTCAGGGCGAACATCACGAAGCCCTCGATGGCCTTGTCGAGAAAGTCGTCGTCCGCCGCCATGACATCCTCGAAGAAGATGTTGGGCGACTTGCCGCCGAGTTCCAGGGTCACCGGGATCAGGTTCTGGCTGGCGTATTGCATGATCAGCCGGCCGGTGGTCGTCTCTCCGGTGAAGGCGATCTTGGCGATACGCGGGCTCGACGCCAGCGGCTTGCCGGCCTCGAGCCCGAAGCCGTTGACGATGTTGAGCACGCCCGGCGGCAGCAGGTCGCCGACCAGCTCGGCCCACACCAGGATCGACGCCGGGGTCTGTTCGGCCGGCTTGAGCACGACGCAGTTCCCCGCCGCGAGGGCCGGCGCCAATTTCCAGCACGCCATCAGGATCGGGAAATTCCACGGGATGATCTGGCCGACCACGCCGAGCGGCTCGTGGAAGTGATAGGCCACGGTGTCGGCGTCGATCTCCGAGATGCCGCCTTCCTGCGCCCGAATGCAGCCGGCGAAATAGCGGAAATGATCGACGGCCAGGGGTAGGTCGGCGGCCATCGTCTCGCGGATCGGCTTGCCGTTGTCCCAAGTCTCGGCCTCCGCCAGCATGGCGAGGTTGTCCTCCATGCGCTGGGCGATGGCGTTGAGGACGACGCCACGCTCCGCCGCGCTGGTGCGACCCCAGGCGTCCTTGGCGGCATGGGCGGCGTCCAACGCCCGCTCGACGTCCGCCGCTTCGGACCTCGCGATCTCGCACAGCACCTGCCCGTTCACCGGCGAGGTGTTCTCGAACCACCGGCCCGACGCCGCATCGACCCAGGCCCCGCCGATGTAGTTGCCGTAGCGCGCCTTGAACCGCGGCCGCACCGCCCGGCTGAACTCGTGCTTGGTCATGACGTCCTCCGCTGATCACTGCCTGGCCGATCGTGGAACGCCGGCCGTTGGTATTCACAGCTTATCCCAAACGGACCGCCGGTCGAGGACTTCGGTCTACCGAAACAGGTATTCGTCTTCCAAAGCCCAAGGGCCATCGAGGTAGCGCCACAGCAGCAATCCCTCGCCGACGCCCTCGAACGGCCTGAACTCTTCAGCCAAAGCGTCCCGCAGCGCCCTCGCGGTCTCCGGCGCCACCTTGTTCTGGATCGTGACATGCGGACCATAGCCCTGGCGGTCTTGCGGCGTGAGTTGGGCGGCGAAAGCCCTGGCGAGCTCGCGCCGCAGCGCCATCAGTTCCGGCGACTCGACCTTGAGGCATACCCCGCGCCCCATCGGCCGATAGCCGCTGAACGTCAGGGCGATCTTCGGACGAAGCGCGGCGGCGCGCAGAACTCCGGCCACTTCCCCTTCGAGCTTGTGGAACAGGGTGAGGTGGGCCGGGATCAGATTGAGATGGGCCGGGAAGTGCGTGCGCCGCAACGTGTCCAGGCGCGCGAATGTCGGAGCGTCCAGGCGGAGGGTGAGGATCAGAGGTTGCACGCGCCGAGCTTACCGGCGGGTTCCGTCCCTTCCTATCCTGCCCGCCCGCGCGCTATGACCGCGCTGACATGAGCGGCAAGGAAACCCCCGGGGAGATCTTCAAGCGCGCGCTGGCTCACGCCGCGCGGTCGCTGGCGGAGCAGCCGGACCTGGAGGTGGTGTTCTCCGGCGACGGACCGTCGCTGATCGGGCATCGCGCGATCCTGCCGCATCCGCCGCGCGAGTTGTCCGGGCCGGAGACCACGCGCATCCGCGGCCTCGCAGACCAGATGGCCCTGCGTGTCGCCCACCACGACGACATCGCCCACCAACGCAACAAACCCAAATCGGCCGAGGGCGCCCTGGTCTACGACGCCCTGGAGCAGGCGCGGATCGAGGCGATCGGGGCCAACGCCCTGGCCGGGGTGAAGGACAATCTCGCGGCGGTGTGGGAGCAGGCCGCGCTGAAGAAGGGCCTTCACCGCGATGTCGATCCCGCCGCGGCGCCGCTGGCGGATGTGGTCGCCCTGCTGGTGCGGGAGCGGCTGACCGGCGCGCCGCCGCCGGCCTGCGCCAAGGCCCTGGTCGACGCCCTGCGCGCCGAGATCGACGCCAAGGCCGGCGCCGACATGGACCGGCTGACCGGGGCGGTGGGCGACCAGGTCGCCTTCGCCCGCATCGCCCGCGCCGTGGTGCGCGACCTTTCCATGGGCGACGACCTGTCCGACGCTCCCGAGCAGGACGCCAAGGACGAGTCGACGGAGGAAGGCGAACCCGAGGCGTCCGACCAGAACGAAGGCGAGGGCGAGGAGCAGTCGCCGCAAAGCGACTCCTCGCAGGACGGCGAGCAGAGCCCGCGCGAGAGCGACACCGCCGAGAGCGAGGCCGCCGAGTCCGACGAGGAGGGCGAGGACACCTCCGACGAACTCGACCTCACCGACGGCGACCGCCCGGCGCGGCCGGACATCAAGGACGCCGGCAGACCTGAGCCGGCCTATAAGATCTTCACCGCCGAGAATGACGAGATCGTCGCCGCCGAGGACCTCTGCGAACCGGAGGAGCTGACCCGCCTGCGGGCCTACCTCGACCAGCAGCTCGCCAGCCTGTCCAACGTCGTCTCGCGCCTCGCCAACCGCCTGCAGCGTAAGCTGCTCGCGCAGCAGAACCGCTCCTGGACCTTCGACCTCGAAGAAGGCCTGCTCGACGTGGCGCGTCTCACCCGGGTCATCGTCGATCCGACCGCGGCTCTATCGTTCAAGGAGGAGAAAGACACCGAGTTCCGCGACACGGTGGTCAGCCTGCTGATCGACAACTCCGGCTCCATGCGCGGCCGCCCGATCATGGTCGCGGCGGTGTGCGCCGACATCCTGGCGCGGACGCTGGAGCGCTGTTCGGTGAAGACCGAGGTGCTGGGCTTCACCACGCGCGCGTGGAAGGGGGGCGCGTCGCGCGACGCGTGGCTCAAGGCCGGCAAGCCGGCCGCGCCCGGCCGCCTCAACGACCTGCGCCACATCGTCTACAAGTCCGCCGACGCGCCGTGGCGCCGCGCGCGCAAGAACCTCGGCCTGATGATGCGCGAGGGCCTGCTCAAGGAGAACATCGACGGCGAGGCGCTGATGTGGGCGCACCAGCGCCTGATCGGCCGCACCGAGCAGCGCCGCATCCTGATGGTGATCAGCGACGGCGCGCCGGTCGACGACAGCACCCTGTCGGTCAACTCAGGCCACTATCTGGAGCGCCACCTGCGCCGGGTGATCGCCGAGATCGAGGGTAAAAGCCCGGTCGAATTGATCGCCATCGGCATCGGCCACGACGTCACCCGCTACTATCGCCGCGCGGTCACCATCGTCGATGTCGAGCAGCTCGGCGGCGCCATCACCGACCAGCTCGCCGCCCTGTTCGAGGAGGAGCCCCGCGCGGTCACCCGGGCCAGCGCCGCGCTGCTCGGGCCGCTGCCCAGCGTCCAGGGCGCGCCGGCCAAACCCCAGCCGCGCCGGTCGACGGTCACGGCGTGAAACCGGCCTGCGTCGCCGACTACCGGTTGGCGGCGAAGGCAAGACTGCCCCGCGTGCTGTTCGACTACATCGACGGCGGCTCCTACGCCGAGACCACGCTGCGCGCCAACGTCGCGGATTTCGAAGCCGTGACCCTACGCCAGCGCGTCTTGCGCGATGTCTCGAAGTTGAAGCTCTCGACGACGATCTTTGGACAGGACCTGTCGATGCCGGTGATCCTGGCGCCGGTCGGCCTCGCCGGCATGTACGCCCGTCGCGGCGAGACCCAGGCGGCGCGGGCGGCGAAGGCGGCGGGCGTGCCGTTCAGCCTGTCTACCGTCGGAGTGAGCGCGATCGGCGAGGTCGCGGCGGCCGCCCAGCCGCCGTGGTTCCAGCTCTACATGATGCGCGACCGCGGCTTCATGACCGAACTCCTGGCGATCGCGCGCGACGCCGCCTGTCCGGTCCTGCTGTTCACCGTCGACCTGCCCGTCCCCGGCGCGCGCTATCGCGACACGCGCAACGGCATGGTCGCCGCCACGCCTGTGGAACGGTTCCGCCAGGCGCTGGACGGTCTCTCCCACCCCGCCTGGATGTGGGACGTCTGGCTGCACGGCCGGCCGCACACCCTGGGCAACATTGCCGGCCCCGGCCGCGACGACCTGAAGCAGATCGGTCAGTTTTGGACCTGGATCGGCCGCAACTTCGATCCTTCGGTGACGTGGAAGGACATCGACTGGGTCCGCGAGCGCTGGCCTGGCCCCCTGATGCTCAAGGGCGTGCTCGACGCGGAAGACGCCCGGTCGGCGCGTTCCGCAGGCGTCGAGGGCGTCGTCGTCTCCAACCATGGAGGCAGGCAGCTTGACGGAGCGCCCAGCTCGGTCGCCGCCTTGCCGGAGATCGCCGCGGCCGTGGGAGCGGACCTCACGGTTATGATGGACGGCGGCGTTCGCTCCGGGCTCGATGTACTGAAGGCGCTCGCCCTTGGCGCCAAAGCCTGCCTGATCGGCCGCGCCTGGGCCTGGGCTTTGGGCGCCGGCGGCGAAGCGGGCGTGGCGCATATGCTGACCATCCTGCGCCAGGAACTGCGGATGGCGATGTCGCTGACGGGATGCGTCGATGTGCGCGAGGCGGGTCAAGACCTCCTGGCGCGGAGATCGCCTTAACCTTCCTTCCTCCCCTTTATGGGCTTTCGGATTCACACGTTTTACCCGCTGAAGTGCTTGTCATCCCCGACGCAGCCGCGAAGCGGCGAGATCGGGGACGCCGGCGTCGCCCAGGCCCGCTCCGGACGCCGCGCGGCGGCGAGCCGGAGACACGCTCGCCGGGTCTCCAATGCTGTAAGCCAGGCCGGGGCGCGTCAGATCCCAAACGTTCGGCCGGTTCGGCTTACGGCCGCCCGGCCGCGACCGAGGCGCAACGCGATGTCCCCGATCTCGCCGCTTCGCGCGGCTTCGTCGGGGATGACAAGCACCTCATCCGGCAAGTTGTGTGAATGCCGTAGCCATGGAGCGAAGGGAGGAAGGATTTCGCGTGAACTGGCGCGTGCTTACCGTCGCCGATAGACTGCGCTCCCCTCCCATTTCGGAACGCGATGACCCAGTCCTCCTTTAGCTTGCCTTCCGGATGGCGCGTCGCGGACGCCGGGATGTCCGAACTGGTGAAGGCCAAGGATTGGTCGGAAACCGCCTTGGGTCCGCGCTCCGGTTGGTCGGACAGCCTGCGTCTGGCGGTCGATCTGGTCATGGCGTCGGCGTTTCCGATGGCTCTGCGCTGGGGGCCGGACTTCGTGCTGATCTACAACGACGCCTATCGGCCGATCCTTGGCGACAAGCATCCCCGGGCGTTCGGCCGTTCCGCGCGGGAGGCGTGGGCGGAGGTCTGGCCGCGGCTCGAACCCGGTCACCTCGCGATCCTGAACGGGGACAGCCCGGCCCTCTTCGCCGAGGACATCCTCCTGCGCATCCGCCGCCACGGCGAGCGGTGGGAGGATGCGCGGTTCACCTTGAGCTACAGCCCGGTGCCCGATCCCGCCGCCGCGACCGGTGTCGGCGGCGTCCTGGTCACCGCCGTCGAGACCACCGCCCGCGTCGCCGCCGAACGCGCGCTCACCGACAGCCGGTCGTACCTCCAGGATCTTCTCGATTCCTCCGGCGAGGCGTTCTACGCCCTGGACCGCGCGGGCGTGACGCAGCTCTGCAACGCCGCCTTCCTGCGCCTGATGGGCTTCGCGCGGGAGGAGGACGCGGTGGGGCGAAAACTGCACGACGTCATCCATCACAGCCATCCCGATGGGTCGCACTATCCGGTCGCCGACTGTCCGATCTACCTCGCGGCCTCCACCGGAGAGCCCTGCCACATCGACAGCGAGGTGTTCTTCCGCCTCTCCGGCGAATCTTTTCCGGTGGAGTACTGGGTGCGGCCGATCCACCGCAATGGCGTCCACGAGGGGGCGATCTGCACCTTCATCGACATCAGCGAGCGCCGGGCGGCGCAGGAGGCGCTCGCCGAAAGCGAGGCCCAGTTCCGCACCCTGGCTCAGGCCATGCCGAACCACGTCTGGACCTCGCCGCCGAACGGCCTGCTCGATTGGTTCAACGACCGCGTCTACGACTACAGCGGCATAGCGCGGGGCTCGCTGGACGGCCAGGGCTGGGTCGCCATGGTCCATCCCGACGACGCCACTCTCGCCGGCGGCCGCTGGGCCGCGGCCCTGGCCACTGGAGAGGACTACGAGACTGAATTTCGCCTGCGCCGGGCCGACGGCGCCTGGCGCTGGCACCTGGCGCGCGCCGTGGCCATTCGCGGTCATGACGGCGAGGTCGCGCGCTGGATCGGGACCAACACCGATATCGAGGATCAGAAGGCGACCGCCGCCGCCTTGGCCCAACTCAACGCCAGCCTGGAAACCCGCGTCGCCGAACAAGCCGCCGAGCGGGACCGGCTGTGGCAAACCTCGCAAGACCTCATCACCGTCCTCGACCAGGATGGGATCATCAAGGCGGTCAACCCGGCGTGGACGACTGTGCTAAGCTGGAGACAGGACGAGCTGGTCGGTCGAAACTATCTCAATTTCGTCCACCCCGACGATCATCCCGCCAGCCGCGAGGCGCTGGACACCGCGACCCGCGCGCCGCTGCCGAACTATGAGCATCGCTACTTACGCAAACAGGGTGGCCACTGCTGGATCTCGTGGGTCGCTTCTTCCGAACACAACCTGATCTACGCGACCGGCCGCAACGTGACGGCGCAGAAGGCGGCCGAGGCTGATCTGGAACTCGCCCAAGAAGCCCTGCGCCAAAGCCAGAAGATGGACGCGGTCGGCCAGCTCACCGGCGGCATCGCGCACGACTTCAACAACATGCTGGCCGTGGTGGTCGGATCGCTCGATCTGTTGGGCCGCCGCCTCGGCGGCGACGAACGCGCGCGGCGCTATGTCGACGCCGCCAGCGACGGCGCCCGCCGCGCCGCCCTGCTGACCCAGCGCCTGCTGTCGTTCTCCCGGCAACAGCCTCTGGAGCCGAAGGCCACCGACCTCAACAGGCTGGTCGCCGGCATGTCGGATCTGCTCGGCCACTCGATCGGCGCCGACGTGCGCCTGGAAACCGTGCTGGCCGGCGGCCTTTGGCCCGTCCACGTCGATCCCAATCAACTCGAGAACGTCATCCTGAACCTGGTGGTCAACGCCCGCGACGCCATGCCCGACGGCGGACGCCTGACCATCGAAACCCAGAACGCCCACCTCGACGACCGCTACGCCGCGACCCACGCCGGTGTCGCGGCCGGCCAGTACGCCTTGCTGGCGGTGACCGACACCGGCTCCGGCATGCCCGAGGACGTCATCGCCAAGGCGTTCGATCCCTTCTTCACCACCAAGGCGGTCGGCAAAGGCACGGGATTGGGGCTGAGCCAAGTCTACGGCTTCATCAAGCAGTCCAACGGCCACGTGAAGATCTATTCCGAACCCGGTCACGGGACGACGATCAAGATCTACCTCCCGCGTCTGGACGCCGCGCCCGAGGTAGGCGCCGTCACCGCCGGCGGCTCCACCACCACACCGGCGAACGGCGAAGGCGCGACGATCCTCGTCGTCGAGGATGAGGCGGGCGTCCGCGCCTTCACCACCGAGGCCTTGAGCGAACTCGGCTACACCGTGCTCGCCGCCGATGGAGGCCCCGCGGCCTTGCGCGTCCTCGACGCCCACCCCGAGATCGGGCTGTTGTTCACCGACGTCGTCATGCCCGACATGAACGGGCGCAGACTCGCCGACGAAGCCCTGGCCCGCCGTCCGGACCTCAAGGTCCTGTTCACCACCGGCTACACCCGCAACGCGGTGGTCCACAACGGCGTGCTGGACAGGGAAGTCGCTTTGATCGGCAAGCCATTCACGGTGGAGGCGCTGGCGGAGAAGGTGAGGACGGTGCTCGGCGGCTGAAAAGTCCGTCACATCGCCGCCGTGCCAGCCCGATTCATCAGTCGCGCGCCGCGGCCGCCCGTGAACCACGCCCAGGACCAGTTGACATAGACCGTCAGCCGGCTGCGGAAGTCGACCAGCAGCATCAGGTGCACCAGCGACCAGGTGAGCCAAGCCGGGAAGCCCGTCAGACGCAACCAGCCGAAGTCGGCGACGGCGCGCGAGCGACCGATAACCGCCAGCGTTCCGTAGTCATGGTATCGGAAGGGCGCGGGGCTCGGCCGACCCTCGACGCGCGCCTTGAGCAGGCGGCCGACGTAGGCCCCCTGCTGCTTGGCGACCGGCGCGAGACTCGGAAGCGGCTTGCCGTCCGGTGCGTCGAGGCTCGACACGTCGCCGAGCGCGAAGATATTCGGATGGCCTCGAACCGAGCAGTCGCCCTCGACCTCGACCGCGCCGTTCCGCGCCGCCTCGGCGTGGAGCCATTCGGCGGCCGGCCGCGCGGCGATGCCGGCGCACCACAGGATGTTGGTCGTTTCGATCCGCTCGCTCCCGGCGTCGAGCCCGCGCTCGTCGATCCCGTCGACCGCGACCCCGGTGCGCACCTCCACGCCGAGCGCCTCCAGCGCCGTCCGCGCGTACGCCGACAGGCGCTCGGGAAACGCGGAGAGCAACCGGGGTCCCGCCTCGAAGAGGACGATCCGCGCCGAAGCGGGATCGATATGACGGAAGTTCCGGGTGAGTGTCCGGCGCGAGAGTTCGGCGATGGTGCCCGCGAGTTCGACGCCGGTCGGACCGCCGCCGACGACGACGAAGGTCAACGCCCGACTGATGTCACACGTTTCGGCGTGGCTCTCCGCCCACTCGAAGGCGCCGAGCAGGCGCTCCCGGATCGTCAGCGCGTCGTCCAGGGACTTAAGGACGGAGGCGTCGGCCGCCCACCGCTCGTTGCCGAAGAAGCTGTAGGCCGCGCCGGTCGCCAGCACGAGATAGTCGAACGGCATGTCCGGCGCGTCCGCGACGCCGACCACGCCCCGCGCGCTGTCCACGCCGATCACCTCGCCCATGACGACAGTGACGTTCTTCTGGCGGCTCAGCAGGGCGCGGCTTGCGGTGGCGATGTCGGCCGGCGACAGCGCCGCTGTCGCCACCTGATAGAGCAGCGGTTGGAACAGATGATGGTTGACGCGGTCGATCAGGGTGATGTCGGCGTCGGCCGTCTTCAACGCCTTGACCGCCGCCATTCCCCCGAAACCCGCCCCGACGATCACGATACGCGGCCTTGTCATCGGACATCCGGGCGATAGGCGGAGGCGCTTACCCGGGGATCAAAGGGAAGCGAAAGGCTGGCAAACAGGTGGCGCCGCCTGCGTGACTCGAACACGCGACCCTCGCATTACGAATGCGATGCTCTACCGGCTGAGCTAAGGCGGCCTCGGCCGGTCCTTTAGCGCGGGCGCGGGTGGACGCCAAGGGCGGCGGGTCGGTGAACCGGAGCCAGGGCGACATAGGCCGCGCCGCCGAAGCACGCGAGGCAGAACACCATGGCCGCCCAGAAGAGCGGAGACAGGATGCGGACGCGCGGCTCGTTCATCGGGCCGCCTCGACGAGAGCGGCGATCAGGGCCTCCTCGGTGGGAGCAACGGCGACCTTAATCCCGGAGCGCGGGCTCCCAGCCCGCAACTCTTCCCGATCCCTCGAAAGCGGCGCCGATCGATGCGGGCTGGGAGCCCGCGCTCCGGAAGCCAGCGCGTGACTCACCGCCGCGGAGAGGCAGATCGGCCGGGGACGATCGAGGTTGAGGTTGCTGAAAACTTGGGCCGCCTTGGCCGACTGGAGCAACACGAAATCGGCCGTGGCGGCGGCGGCGAGAGCGGCGTCCGACAATCTCGCCGGAACCGTGCGGTAGACGACGATCCCCCGCGCGGCCACGCCCCGTTTCTCCAGAGCCAGGACGAGGTCGGCGGCGGGTTCGGCGGCGCCGGCGTGGAGCACGACGCCGCCGCGCGGGATGGCTTCGGCCAGGGCTAAGACATCGCCGTCGCTGGCCGTGACGTCGACGAAGCCGGCGTCGCGGGCGGCGCCGGCCGTCCCCCGGCCGACGGCGAAGACGGGCAGGTCGCGCCGGGCCGACCGGGCGGCGAACGCCCGCGCGCCGTTGGCGCTGGTGAAGGCCAGGGCGGTGATGTCCGTCAGATCGATCGGGCCGCCGGGCTCGAACATGACCTCCAGCAGCGGCGCGACGAACGGCTCGAACCCGGCCGCCCGCACCCGCCCGGCGGTGGCCTCGGCCCCCGGCAGGGTGCGGGTGACCCAGACCGTCTTCACGCCAACAGCAGGTCGCCGGCCTCGGCATGGATCGAGCGGCCGAGGCTCAGGCCCAGCGCCCGCGCCGTCGCCTCGCCGTCCGCCCCGCCGACATCGGCCTCGCCGGTGCGCCGGAAGCGGCGCTCCCCGCGCGGGGTTAGCGCCTCCACGATCAGGGTCAGGCGGTCGCCGTCGAGGACGCCGTAGGCGCCGATGGCGGTCTTGCACGACCCCTCCAGCGCGACGAGGGCCCCGCGTTCGGCGGCGACGGCGATGGTGGTCTCGCGGTGCCGGATCGCATCCAGCCACGGCGCGTCCGAGTCTTCGATCCGGCTTTGCACCGCCAGGGCGCCCTGTCCCGGCGCGGGCGGGCTTGACACCGGATCGATGACCCCGCTGGCGTGGTGGGCGAGGCCGAGGCGGTTGAGTCCAGCCATGGCGAGAAGGATGGCGTCGGCCTCGCCGGCCGCCATCTTGCCGATCCGGGTGTCGATGTTGCCGCGCAGGTTGACGATGCCGAGGTCCGGCCGGTCGTGCAGGCACTGGGCCTGACGGCGCAGGCTGGCGGTGCCGAGCCGCGCTCCCGGCGGCAGCTCGGCCAGCGTCTGGTGATTGACGCCGAGAAAGGCGTCGCGCGGGTCTTCGCGCTCCGGGATGGCGGCGAGGGTGAGGCCGGGCGGCCCCTCCGCCGGCATGTCTTTCAGCGAGTGGATCGCGCAGTGGATGCGGCCTGACAGCAGCGCCTGCTCGATTTCCAGAGTAAACAGGCCCTTGCCGCCGATCTCGGTCAGGGTGCGGTCCTGGATGCGGTCGCCGGAGGTGGTGATGACCTCCAGCCGCGCCATGTCGTCGCCGCCGAGGGCTTGGGCGATCCGCGCGCGGACCGTATCGGCCTGGGCAAGGGCGAGGCGGGAGCCCCGCGTGCCGATGAGGATCGGTTGCATGGTCATGGCGCCGTGAGCTACGCCAACCGGCCTTCCCCGGCAACGTCGCGACAGGCCATCTTGTCCTCTCCCACTCTGACCGTCCTCGGCATCGAGACGAGCTGCGACGAGACCGCCGCGGCGGTGGTGCGCCTGGGCGGAGACGGCGGCGTGGAGGTCGCTTCCTCGGTCGTGCTCAGCCAGATCGTCGAGCACGCGCCCTATGGCGGCGTGGTCCCCGAGATCGCGGCCCGGGCCCACGTGGAGGCGATCGACGCCGTTGTGGCACGAGCGCTGAGCGATGCGGGCGCCGCTCCGCGAGACCTGGACGGGATCGCCGCGACAGCGGGACCCGGGCTGGTCGGTGGTGTCATGGTCGGCTTGTCGTTCGGCAAGGCCATGGCCCTGGCGCTCGACCTGCCCCTCGTGGCCGTCAATCATCTCGAAGGCCATGCGGTCTCGGCGCGGCTGACAGCGGACATCCCGTATCCCTTCCTCCTTTTGCTGGTTTCCGGCGGACACTGCCAGCTCCTCGAGGTGGCGGGGATCGGCGCCTGCCGGCGACTAGGATCGACCATCGACGACGCGGCCGGAGAGGCGTTCGACAAGATCGGCGGCGCGCTCGGCCTACCCTATCCGGCGGGACCGGCGCTGGAGCGGCTGGCGCAAGGCGGCGACGCTTCGCGCTTCCCGCTGCCCCGCGCCCTGCTCGGCCGGGCCGGCTGCGACTTCTCGTTCTCCGGCCTGAAGACCGCGGCCGCGCGGCTGGCCGATGGGATCACCACCGATGAGGACCGCCGCGACCTCGCGGCCGCGGCGCAGGTCGCCATCGCCCGCCAACTCACCGAACGGACGGCCGTCGCCATCGAGACCTATCTCGACACCCACGACGGCCGGAACCGGCGGCTGGTGGTCGCCGGCGGGGTCGCGGCCAACGGCTCGGTGCGGGCGGCGCTGCGCGGCCTCGCCGAGCGCGAAGGCTTCACGTTCGACGCGCCGCCGCTGGAATACTGCACCGACAACGCCGCGATGATCGCCCTCGCCGGCGCCGAGCGGCTGGCCGCCGGAAGGACCGATGGCCTGGACGTGGTCGCCCGTCCGCGCTGGCCGCTCGACGAGGACGCCGCTCGCCTCAACCCCACCCACGTCCCCGGCCGCAAGGGCGCCAAGGCGTGAAGCGGGTGGGGATCATCGGCGGCGGCGCCTGGGGAACCGCCCTGGCCCAGGTTTGCGCGCGCGCCGGGCTCGGGGTCGCGCTGTGGGCGCGGGAGACCGAGGTGGTCGAGGCGATCAACGTCGAACACCGCAATTCGATCTTCCTGCCCGGCGTCGATCTCGATCCGACAATCCGCGCCGCGCCTGATCCAGCCGGTCTGGCGGACAGCGACTTCGTTCTCGCGGTCGCTCCGGCCCAGCACCTGCGCTCCAGCCTCGAAGCCTTCGCCCCGCACGCGCGCGCCGGCCTGCCGGTCGTGCTCTGCGCAAAGGGCGTGGAGCAGGGCTCGCTCAAGCTGATGACCGAGGTTCTGGCCGAGGTGCTGCCGGATGCCGCGCCGGCGGTGCTGTCGGGACCGAGTTTCGCCGGCGAGGTCGCGCGGGGGCTGCCGACCGCGATCACCCTCGCGGCGGCGGACGTGGCCGTGGCGCACGAGCTTGCCCACGATATCGCGACGCCGTCGTTCCGCCCCTACGTCACCGACGACATGATCGGCGCGGAGGCCGGCGGGGCGGTGAAGAACGTCCTCGCCATCGCCTGCGGCATCGTCGAAGGGAGGGCGCTCGGCCGCAGCGCCCACGCCGCCCTGATCACGCGGGGCTTCGCCGAACTGACCCGGCTGGCGGTGGCGCTCGGCGGCGAGGCGGAGACGGTCGCCGGCCTGTGCGGTCTGGGCGATCTTGTCCTGACCTGCTCCAGCCTTCAGTCGCGCAACATGAGCGTGGGACTGGCGCTCGGCCGCGGCGAGTCGCTGGAACACGCCCTGGCCGGCAAGACGAGCGTGGCCGAGGGCGTGGCGTCCGCGCCCGCGGTGGTTCAGCTCGCCGCCCGCGTCGGCGTCGAAGTCCCGATCTGCGCCGCCGTCCACGCCATCCTGTCCGGCGAAGCGGAGGTCGACCCGGTGATCGCCGCCCTGCTCGCGCGGCCCCTCAAGGAAGAAAGCTGAGATCGACATGGCGAGCTTCATCCTGATCTGCCGCGACAAGCCCGGCGCCCTCGACCTGCGCATGGCGACACGGGAGAAGCACCTGGCCTGGGTCGGCGACAACATGGCGAAGGTGATCCGCGCCGGCCCGATGCTGACCAACGGCGGCACCATGGCCGGTTCGGTGTTTTTCCTCGAAGCGGAGAGCCGGGCCGAGGTCGAGGCGTTCAACGCCGCCGATCCGTACAGCCTGGCCGGACTATGGGAGAGCGTCGAGATCCTGCCCTGGCGCCGGACCGTCGGAGCGCCGTGAACCCTGCCCAGCCGCCGCCGGGAACCCGCCTCTGCGCGCTGGATGAGATCGCCGACCCGGGTTCGAAGGGCTTCCTGTTCCGCGAGGGTGAGGCGCTGTTCCTCGGCTTTGTCGTCAGGCGCGGGGAAAGCGTGGTTGGCTACATCGACCGCTGCCCCCACGCGGGCATGCCGCTGGCGTTGGCGCCGGACCGCTATCTGACACGGGAGGGTGACTACATCCTCTGTAGCTCGCACGGCGCGTTGTTCAGGGTCGAGGACGGACGATGCGTGGGTGGCCCGTGCGCGGGGCAGGCGTTGCGGGAGTGGGTGGTGACTGTGAAGGAAGACACCATAATCACCGGCTGAGCGGTGGCGGCCCCGCGCCCCCTCCGTCACCCGACGCGAGAGGGCGTCGAGCGCCACCTCCCCCGCGAGAGGGCGTGGGAGGATTAAGAAATGTCTACTCCTCACCCGCCCGCTTGCGGGGGAGGTGGCGCGGCGCTCTTTCTCGCGCCGTGACGGAGGGGGCGCAAAGCCGCCGCCTAGACTAGTCTAAATCTCAAACTCCACCCCCTGCGCCAGCGGCAAGGTATCGCCGTAGTTCACCGTATTGGTCGCTCTCCGCATGTACGCCCGCCAGCTATCCGAGCCTGACTCGCGTCCACCGCCGGTCTCCTTCTCCCCGCCGAAGGCCCCGCCGATCTCGGCGCCGGAGGGACCGATATTGACGTTGGCGATGCCGCAGTCGGAGGCGGCGAGGAAGCGTTCGGCCTCGCGCAGGTCGGTGGTGAAGATCGACGACGACAGCCCCTGGGCGACGTCGTTCTGCAGGGCGATGGCCTCGTCCAGCGTATCGTAGGCCATGACGTAGAGGATGGGGGCGAAGGTCTCGCGGCGCACCGCGTCGTTCTGGGCGCCGACCTCGACCACGGCGGGGTGGACGTAACATCCGGCGCGGTCGACCCGCTCGCCGCCGCTGACGGCGCCTCCGACCTCGCCAAGCGCGGCGGTCATCGCCGCCAACGCCGCCTCGTCGATCAACGGGCCGACCAGTACGCCGTCTTCGCGCGGATCGCCGACGCTGACCGAGGCGTACGCCCGCTTCAAACGTCCGACGAAATCCGGGTAGATGTCGCGATGGACGAACAGCCGGCGCAGGGTGGTGCAGCGCTGTCCGGCCGTGCCCATCGCGGCAAAGGCCACGCCGCGCAAGGCGAGGTCGAGATCGGCGCTCGGCGCGACGATGGCGGCGTTGTTGCCGCCCAATTCCAGCAAGGCCCGCGCGAAACGGGTGGCGAGGCGCGGTCCCACCGCGCGGCCCATGGCGGTCGACCCGGTGGCCGAGACGAGGGCGACCCGGGGGTGATCGACCAACGCCTCGCCGACCTCCCGTCCGCCGAGCAGCAGTTCGCACAGGCCAGCCGGCGCGTCGCCGAACCGTGCCGCCGCGCGCTCGAAGATCGCATGGACCGCGACGGCGGTCAGCGGCGTCTTCTCGGACGGCTTCCACACCACGGCGTCGCCGCAGACCAGCGCCAGGGCCGCGTTCCACGCCCAGACCGCGACCGGGAAGTTGAACGCCGAGATCACCCCGACCACGCCCAGCGGGCGCCAGGTCTCCATCATCCGGTGATGCGCCCGCTCGGTGGCGATGGTCAGGCCGAACAGTTGGCGCGACAGGCCGACGGCGTAGTCGCAGATGTCGATCATCTCCTGGACCTCGCCGAGCCCTTCGGAGACCACCTTGCCGCCCTCCAGGGTGACCAGCCGTCCGAGATCGGTCTTGGCGGCGCGGAGCTCCTCCCCCAGCAGGCGGACCAGTTCGCCGCGCCGGGGCGCGGGGACGTCGCGCCACGCCAGAAAGGCGGTGTGGGCGCGCTCGATCGCGGCGGTCGCGTCCTCCGTCTCGCTCCAGGTCACGCCGCCGATCCGCTCTCCGTCGATCGGCGAGGTGGCGGGGATGGGTCCGGCGCGCCAGTGCGACGCCGGAACGCCGAGGCGATCCATCACCCCCGCGAGATCGTCCGCCGGAGATATCATGCCCAGACCCCACCGATGCGCGCTTGGCGGATCGCCTCGTGCAGCGCCTGGGCGAAGGCCAGCCGTTCGGGCCGGCTCAGCGTCTTGGCCACCGGCAGGCGGCGGTCGGACAGGCGCAGCGAAAGGTCGGTGGCGTCTCCGGCGTCGCCGGCGAGATCGACCTCGGTGAAGGCGGTAGGCGAGGTCCAGACGATGTGCTCAGCCCCCTCGCGGCTCAGCATCAGCACCCTCACCTCCGCCGCCGTGACCTGAATCCGCTCGTTGGCGCCGGCGCCGCGGCTGACGGCGAAGGCGACAACCACGGCGACGAGATCGACTCCGAGAAAGACCGGGATCGGCGCCGCGCCGATGGCGAAGAAAAACGCGGCGATCGCCGCGTTGATCGCCGTCATCACGCTGATCAGGATGATGAAGCCCTTGCGGGAGAGGGAGCGGTTGGGGGTGATCACCGCGTCCATGAAATAGGGACCGTCCATCGCCGGGTCTCTAGCCCGCGCTCGGTGGCTTGGCGAGAGCGGCGAAACGTCGGACACCGCGATCATGCCGACCCGACTCTCGCCCGCCCTGCGTCGCCGCGCCCAGGAGATCTTCGACTGCTTCGCCGCCGCGACGCCCGAGCCCAGGGGCGAACTGCGCCACGGCTCGCCGTTCCAGCTCCTGGTGTCGGTCGTGCTGTCGGCCCAGGCCACCGACGCCTCGGTGAACCGGGCGACGGAGGTGCTCTACGCCCGGGCGGCGACGCCGGAGGCGATCCTGGCGCTGGGCGAGGCGGGCCTGACCCCGTTCATCGCCTCCATCGGGCTCTACAGGACGAAGGCTAAAAACGTCATCGCCCTGTGCCGCATCCTGCTCGAACAATACGGCGGCGAGGTTCCGCTGAACCGCGAGGCGCTGCAAGCCCTGCCTGGCGTCGGGCGCAAAACCGCCAGCGTGGTGCTCAACGAACTGGGCGCCGAGACCGCCATCGCCGTGGACACCCACGTCTTCCGCGTGTCGCACCGGCTGAAACTCTCGAACGGCGCCACGCCGGACAAGGTCGAAGCCGACCTGATGCGACTCGTGCCGAAGGACCGCCTGACCCGCGCCCACCACTGGCTGATCCTGCACGGCCGCTATGTCTGCGTCGCGCGCAAACCGAAGTGCGCCGAATGCGTGGTGGCCGATCTCTGCCCGTCGCGAGACTTGTTCGGATAAGCCGCTGTCTTAATTCCGGAGGGGGAGACCTTTTTCAAGGATAAGGCCCATGCCGTCGCCCGCCTGGCCCGAACTCGATTACACGTCGAGCGCCGAGACCCTTCGCGCCCTGCACCTGTTCACCCAGATCGTCGGCAAGGCGCGCCTCAGCCAAACGCCGTGGCTGAACCATTCCTGGAGCGTGCCGCTCTATGTCTCGCCGCGCGGCCTGACCACCGGCCTCGTCCCGCACGGCGATCGGGCGTTCGATGTCGAGTTCGACCTGATCGACGGCGCCCTGCGGGTGCGGACGGAGGCGGAGGCCGCGGCGTTCGCGATCCCCGGCCTGACGGTGGCGGCGTTCCACGATCGCTTGCTCCACACCCTGCGCGACCTCGGCGTGCCGGTGACCATCGACGGCGCGCCGAACGAACTGCCCGAGGCGACGCCGTTCCGCGACGACACCGCGCCGCGCGCCTACGACCCCGCTGTCGCGCGCAATTTTCACCGCGTGCTGCTCACCGCCGACCGCATCTTGAAGACCTTCCGTACCGCCTTCCTCGGCAAGGCCAGCCCCGCACACTTCTTCTGGGGCAGCTTCGACCTCGCCGTGACCCGCTTCTCCGGCCGCCGCGCGCCGCCCCATCCCGGCGGCATCCCCCACCTGCCCGACGCCGTCGCCCGCGAAGCCTACTCCCACGAAGTCAGCAGCGCCGGCTTCTGGCCCGGTGGTCCGGGCGCGGAGGAGGCGGTGTTCTACAGCTACGCCTACCCCGAACCGCCGGGGTTCCGGGAGGCGGAGATCGCGGTGGAGGGCGCGCGGTTCGACGCGGCGTTGGGGGAGTATGTGCTGCCGTGGGCGGCGGCCCGGGCGGCGGCGGACCCGGAGGCGGCGGTGATGGGGTTCCTCAACGCGACCTATGCGGCGGCGGCGGATGGGAGGCGATGGGATCGGGAGAGCCTGGAGTGTGGAGTTGGCGGGGCGGGTGTGGTTAGGGTGGCTTGACCTAAAATTTGAGCGATTCTCAACAGAACCGCACCGCGTGCTAATTGAAGAAGATCGTCAGCTGAAAGCGCCTGAACGTTGGACGAAGACATCAAAGGAATTCATCGAGCACTCATTGGCATTAGCAAGCGAGCGGAAAAAACGAACGACGAGCTCTTAGTAGCCACGTTTGTAGACTCTGAACCTTTATTTGATATGATGTCGACGCGAAATAACCAAGTTATTTATGGACGACGTGGCACCGGCAAGACCCACGCACTGAAATATCTTGCGGAACACGTCGTGACGCAAAATGAACTGCCAATATATATGGATTTGAGAACTATAGGTTCGAGCTCATCAATTTATTCCGATCCGTCCCAAACTCTTTCCACCCGAGCAGCTACCCTTATAGTTGACGTTTTAACGGCGATACACTCGGAGTTAACAAATCTAGCAATTGAACAAATTGACGGCCACCCTGATCCCGGCCAGCTTACGCTCCTGCTAGATAATCTACGGCAGTCTATCTCTACCTTCCGGATTACCGGCACAGCGACGGAGTCATCAAAAGCTATTGCAGGGCGCGAACGTTCTCTTGAGGGGGGCTTGAAGGGCAGCATCAGCGACATAAGCGCAAAGTTTGGATTTGGTTCAAAATCAAATTCATCGATCGAAGAAACGTCTTCTCTTGAGGGTGACTCTAGACTGCACCTCGACTTTGGAAATATAGCCGCGTCACTAAGAGACTTGATAGAACGCCTAAACGTTGATCATGTCTGGCTTCTGCTTGATGAGTGGAGCGAAGTGCCATTTGATCTTCAGCCATTTTTGGCGGACCTTCTTCGGCGGACTGTGGTCACAGTTCGCAACGTAACGTTGAAAATTGCGGCGATCGAACATCGATCAGTGTTTAGTCTTCAACGTCCAAACGGTGAGTATGTGGGGCTGGAACTCGGTGCGGATATTTTCGCTGACGTGAATTTAGATAACTTCCTAGTCTTCGATAACGATCAGACCAAGGCTACCGATTTCTTCAAGACACTGCTTTATAGACATTATAAGAATATTGTGGATTCCCTTGAGTCAATACATAATCCGGATATTTTAATTGGTAAACTATTCACACAATGGCCCGCCTTCGAAGAATTTGTTCGAGCGGTAGAGGGAGTGCCTCGAGACGCGCTCAATCTCTGTTCAGCAGCAGTCTCGCGAGCCTTTGGCCAACTTATAGCGGTTAATGACGTGAGAACGGCAGCGCGAGATTGGTACCAGCAGGACAAGGCGGCGATCACGCGCACCACGCCCGAATTGCAAGATGCCCTTGCGATGATTGTTGATGAAGTAATTGGGAAGAGGAGAGCTAGAGCTTTCTTATATGCGAGCAATTCGAGGCACCTCATAATCGATCAGCTTTTTGATGCTCGTCTTCTTCACATACTCAAACGCAACGTATCATCGAACGATGAACCCGGTAGTCGTTATGACGTATACAAGATTGACGATGGCTGCTATGTTGAATTAATCAACACGACGCGGGCGCCGGAGGCGCTTTTCACTGTTGATGACGACGAAGCTGCCGAGGTTCCTAAGGATGATTATCGTTCTATCCGGCGCGCCATCCTCCGCGAGGAAGACCTGAAAAAGATTCCTGCTTCGATGCGGATTTGAAGACGCGAGACCTCACCCCCGTCTCCCCATAAGCCTCCCGCAACCGTCCCCGCACCTCGTCGTCCACCTCCGCCGCCGCGCCCAGCTTCACCCGGTGGGTGAACATGGCGTGGAAGCTGCCCGACTCCTCCAATCTCCCGGCCGGGTTGGCGGCCGTGGAGGTTCAGGCCGAGGTCGATGCGGATCTTGGTGGTGGGCTGGATCAGGGCGAACTGTTTGGCGCGGCGCAGGCTGACGTTGGTCTTCTTCGGGCGGTCCCACGTCTAGGCCGCACGCTTGGGCGGCGGGCAAGTCGAACCGAATTAGCCGAAGCAGGGATTCTTCAATCGCGCGACTGGTGGTAAGCCTGATTCGCGAGCGGCCCAAAGTTGGCGAGGCGGGGAATGGCCCTACAGACGGAAATCGACGCTTTCGAGCGTAATGTCGGACAATACCGCTCGACCTGGGGTCCGAGCTGGGTGGTTGTCGTCGGCTCCGAACCCCAAGGGCATTTCGCCGAATTCGACGCCGCCGCTCATTTCGCCATTGCCAAGTTCCCCGACGCCGACTTCCTGATCCGGCACACCGACCCGGAGCCGGAGTTCATTCCGTTCATCTCGGTCGGCTGACGGGTGCGCCGGCCGGTTTTCGGCGCGGACGGCGGGTCGGCTGTTCAGCGACAAAGCGGGTTGGCCGATACCGGCCCGATCATCCAGATTCAAATATGCGCCGCTGGTTCCGCCTTCGCGGGAATAGTTGCTCAGGGTCTCATCGACACGGGCGCTTCAACGGTGTGTATCGACGATCGACTTGCAGCGAAGGCTGGGCTCAAGCTGATCGATCGGAACACGAGCCTCGAAGTCGTCGGCGACGCGCGGCTACAAGCATCGGTCTACCTTGGCCGCCTCATCGTTCCCGCGCTTGAGTTCGACGAACTCACGCGCTTCCACGCGTTGAGCATGTCTCACCCCTCCAGCCGCGTGTTGCTCGGGCGCTCGTTTCTCAAGCACTTCATCGTCACCTACAATGGACCTGAAGGGATGTTCCACTTCGAACGGCCGATCGCCCCGTTGCCGGAAGACGACACGCTGTTCGGCTAGCGCCGCGATCGCACTGCAGGCTGGGGCTACGGTGTAGCCGAACGCCGCGCCAAGTTCTGGAACTCCGTAACCCCTCATCTTCCCACGCGCGAGAGGGCGCGTAGGCCCCTCCTTCTCCCTACGGGAGAAGTGGAAGAGAGCCCTGGAGCGCGCTATGACGCATCAACCCGACCTACCGGAGCCCTCCCCATGAAATATCTGCACACGATGGTGCGCGTCCGCGACCTGGACGCGGCGCTGGACTTCTATTGCGCCAAGCTCGGGCTGGAGGAGATCTCGCGGGTCGACAATCCGGCGGGCAAGTTCACCCTGGTCTTCCTCGCGGCGCCCGGCGACGCCGACGCGGCGAAGGAGAAGCGCACGCCGACGGTGGAGCTGACCTACAATTACGATCCGGAGGACTATCAGGGCGGGCGCAACTTCGGCCACTTGGCCTATGCGGTGGACGACATCCACGGTACGTGCCAGCGCCTGATGGATGGCGGGGTGACCATCAACCGGCCGCCGCGCGACGGTCGGATGGCCTTTGTGCGCTCGCCGGATGGCATCTCCATCGAGCTGCTCCAGGCCGGTCCGGCGCTCACTCCGGCGGAGCCGTGGACGTCGATGCAGAACGTGGGGGCGTGGTGAACGGCGCGCGCAGCCAGCCCACGGCCGCGTCGATATAAGCCCGGTCGCGCGCCAGGGGGGAGACGTGGGTGGCGCCGGGGGCGTCGAGCACCCAGGAGCGGTCGGCCAGCGCCGCCGGCTTGACCTCGGCGGCGCGCCAGGCGGCGGCGAGGCGCTGTTTGGGATAGGGCGATCCGGAGATGACCACGGTCGGGATATGGCGCACGGCCTCGGCGCCCAGCCGGTTCACCGCGTCGAGACCGGTGACGATCAGGCGGTCCTCGTCGCGCGAGACGGTGAGGCAGCGGACGCAGTCCAGCGCCTGGCGTTTGCGCGCCGCGGCGGCGGGGGCGAGGTGCTCGTCGTCGGTCAGCTTGCCGGCGACCAGCGGCGCGAGGCCCAGATGCGCCCCGAGCGCGGCGAGATCCGACAGCTCCCGCTCGGTGCGCAGGTCGCTCAGCAGCAGCGGATCGTCGGCGGCGTCGGCGTTGACGCCGTTGACATAGACCAGGCCCGCGACTCGCTGTGGAAACAGGCGGGCGAAGGCTTCGATGTAGAGCGCGCCGTTTGAGTGGCCGACCAGGATCACCGGGCGCGTCTCGCCGATCTGGTCCAGCAGGCCGTTGAGCTCGCCCGCCTTGGCCAGCACGCCGCGGTCGCCCGGCCGGTCCGGCGATCGGCCGATCCCGGCGCGGTCGTAGGCGCAGACCCGGCCGCCGGGCGCGAGGTCGTCCAGGATGTAGTCCCAGTCCGCCGAGGTCCCGAACGCTCCGGCCTCGAGGATCACGGTGGGCGACGCCGACGGCTGGCCCCGGCAGTCGACGTACAGCGGCGGCCACGCGGGCGGATCCGCCACGCTCGCCCGGGCGGCGGACAGGCTGAGGCAAGCGAACACGGCGTTCAGCGTCACGATTAGGTTTATGGTTTCGCTCCACCTAAAGCAACGCTTCAGCTTTAGGCCGATCCAGGACGCGGACAAGGCGATGATCAACGACGATGTCGAGGAGCTGTTCGCCGCGGTGGGACCTGTCACGGTTCGGCGGATGTTCGGCGGCAGGGGCGTTTATCATCAGGGCAGGATGGTGGCGGCGGAGATCGGCGGCGTGCTTCGGTTGAAGGCCGACGCTATCTCCGCGCCGGCGTTCGAGGCGGCCGGAGCGGAGCAGTGGATCTATCAGAGGCCCGGCGGCAAGCCGGTGGCGATGCCGTATTGGACCGTCCCCGACGCGGCGCTCGACGATCCAGACGCCATGGCGACTTGGGCGAAGCTGGCCTGGGAAGCGGCTCTTCGCGCGCCGGAGAAGGCCAAGCGTCGCGGATGAGCGCCGACGCCCCTCCTCCGGTCGAGGCGGTGGTGGTGCGCGCGGCTCGGCTGCCCGACCCGGTCGGCGACGCCGCCTTTTCGATCGTGCGCATCGGTGACGAGGCCCTGCGCGCCTCGCCCCGGCTGGACGAGGCGCTGGAGAGCGTGCCCGGCGTGTCGCTGTTCCGGCGCAACTCCAGCCTGTCGGCGAACCCGACGGTGCAGGGGATCTCGCTGCGCTCCATCGCCGGTTCGGGCGCGGGGCGTGCGCTGGTGACCCTGGACGGCGTGCCGCAGGGCGATCCGTTCGGCGGCTGGGTGATCTGGTCTGGGCTGCCGCAGCAGACCATTGGCGCGGTGTCGATCGTGCGCGGCGCCGGCGCGGGGCCGTATGGCGCGGGCGCTCTGACCGGAGTGATCGACCTGACCTCGCGCGACTTGGCGCCCGGACAAGTCGCGGGGGAGGCGTCGGCGGGAACTCTGGGCGACCGGCAGGGGCAGGGTCTCGTCGCGCTGAAGCTCGGTCCCGGCGTGCTGTCGCTGGCGGCGGCGGGCGAGAGCGCCGACGGCTACATCCCGGTCCGCGCCGGCCGCGGCGCCGCCGACACCGCGCTCGATCTCCATGCCTACAGCAGCTCGGCGCGATGGGTGGCGAGCCTCGGCGCGGATGTGCTGGCGGTGCGGGTCGCCGGCTACAACGAGGATCGCGGATCGGGACTGGCCGGAGCGGTGTCCCGCGACGGCGGCGGCCAGGCCAGCGTCAGCCTGACCCGCGCGCCCGCAGGACGCGACGCGGGTTATCAGCTCCGCGCCTGGGTCGATCGCTCGAATCTGCTGAACACCTCGGTCAGCGTCGCGCCGGGGCGGGCGAGCGCAACGCTGTCCGACGACCAGTACGCCACCCCCGCGACCGGCTACGGCGTCGGCGGCCTGCTGCGCTGGACGGTGGGAACCGGCAGCGTCGAGATCGGCGCCGACGCTCGGGGCGCGGTGGGCGAGAGCCGGGAGCTGTTCAAATACGTCGCCGGCGCCCCGACCCGGCGGCGGTTCGCCGGCGGCGAGACGATCGTCGGCGGCGCTTATGTCGAAGCCTCACGGAGCTTCGGGCCGTGGCTGATCACCGGCGGCGCGCGGCTGGACGGCTGGGGCGATCTCGCGAGCCGCCGGCTGGAGTTCGCGGTCCCCGGCGGCGCGGCCACCGTCGCCCAGCATCCCGCCGACCAGGGCGGCGCCCTACCCACCGCCCGCCTCGCCGTGCGGCGAGACCTCGGCGGCGACCTCTATGCGCGCGCCGCGACCTATGTCGGCTTCCGCCCCGCGACCTTGAACGAGCTCGACCGGCCCTTCCGTGTCGGTTCGGACGTGACCGAGGCCAACCCCACATTGAAACCGGAAAAGCTGTACGGCGCCGAGGTCGGCGTCGGCGGGAACGCGGCCGGTGTCGTGTGGGACGCCACGGGGTTCTACAATCGCCTGAACGACGCGGTGATCAACGCCACCGTGCGCGCCGGGCCGTTCACCGATCCGGTGGAAGGCTTCATCCCCGCCGGCGGCGCGCTGTTCCAGCGCCGCAACGTCGACCACATCGACGCCTGGGGCCTGGAGGCGTCCGCCCGGCGCGATTGGGGCCGGATCGGTGCGCGGTTGGCGGCGGACTATACCTACGCCCGCGTCGACGGCGGAGCCGTGGCGCCGGCGCTCACCGGCCTGCGTCCCGCCGAGACGCCGAGGCTGACGATGACCGCCGGGGCGAGCTGGCGACCGCTCGCGCGCCTGACCCTGCTCGCCGAGGCTCGCTACGAGAGCGCGCGGTTCGACGACGACCGCAACAGCCGGCGGCTCGCGCCTGGCGGAACCGCCGATCTGCGCGCCGATGTCGCGGTGACCCGCACCGTCACCGTGTTCGCCGCCGCCGAGAACCTGTTCGACGCCGCGATCCAGACCGGACGCACGGCGGACAACACCGTGAGCTACGGACCGCCGCGCCTGATCCTCGTCGGGGTGACGGTGCGGCCCTGATGGCGTGGTCAGGGCGCTACACCGACGCCGAACCCAGCCGGATCAACCGCTGGCTGGCGCACAGCGGCGTGTGCTCCCGGCGCGAAGCCGAGGGCCTGATCGCGCGCGGCCTGGTGTCGATCGACGGCGTTCGGGTCGACGATCCCGGCCGCAAGATCGAAGCCGGCCAAACCCTGGCTGTCGCCGACGACATGGAAGCGGGACACGGCGCGTTCACCGCCGTGCTGAACAAGCCGGTCGGCGTCGTCTCCGCCCAGCCGGAACAGGGCCAAATCCCCGCCGTCCGGCTGCTGACCGCCGAGGCGCTGGTCGGCGCGAGCGCCGTCATGCCCGACCGCGATACCAGCCTGGCCCCGCTCGGGCGGCTCGACATGGATTCGCGCGGTCTGCTGCTGCTCTCAAGCGACGGCGTCCTGGCCAAGGCGATCATCGGACCGGACTCCGAGCTGGAGAAGGAATATTTCGTCCGGGTGTTCGGGACGGTGACCGACCGCAAGCTGGCGCAACTGCGCTTCGGCCTGAAGCTCGACGGCCGGCAGCTCAAGCCGGCAAAGATTACCCCGATAGGGGACGGTGGGCTGCGCTTCATCCTTCGAGAGGGCCGCAAACGCCAAATCCGCCGGATGTGCGATCTGGTGCAACTCAAGGTCGCCGACCTGCGGCGAATCCGGATCGGGCCGCTGGCGCTGGGCGATCTGCCGGAGGGCCGCTGGCGGGAGCTGCGCCCCGAGGAGCGTCGCGCGCTGATCAAGGCGTCTATCGCAAAGGTGTAACCCCAATCACGTCATCCCGGGCGGAGCAGAGCGTAGCGTCGCGGAGGCCCGGGACCCAGGGGTTGCAGCGCGAAGCTATCGCCGCCGCGTAAGGTCGCGCCCGGTCCCCTAGGCCCCGGATCGTCGCTCCGCTGCGCTACGCTGCCGTCCGGGGTGACGGTGTCGAGGGTCGGGTGGTTTGAGTGGGCGAGTAGTTCCACCCCCGCCGCGCGCCTTCAATTGCCGCCAGCTTTGCCTCGAACGGCGACCAGTCGTTGCGGTCGGCGATGGCGGCCCAGATCGATTCGATCTCGTCGTAGAGCAGTTCCTCCGGGTCTGGACGTTCGAAGTAGTCGGCCGACAGATCGACAGCGGGGCTTGCCGAATAGGAGCCGAGCAGGGTGCGGAAGGCGACGAACGCTTCGCTGCCATAGAGTTCCGCGCGAACGCCGCCCATGGCGCGGGCTTCCGACGCTGCGCCGCCGTACCAGTCGACAAAGAACGGCTCCCAGCGCAGCGCTTCGCCGCCGTCGACCAGGGCGCGGAAGGCGGCGTTGACGAGGTCGAGGTCGGCCGCCTCGTCGCGCGCGGTCACGCCGAGTCTCGCCAGCATGGCGGCGCCAAGCGAAGCGCGATAGGCGGCGGCGAAGCCGTTCAGGGCGTCGACCAGCGGCTCGGTCGGCGAAACGAGGCTGAAGGCGCCCGCGAGCTGGCGCAGGTTCCAGAAGACCGCCTCCGGCTGGCGGCCGAAGCTGTAGAGGCCGCCGGAGTCGAAATAGGCGGCGACGAAGTTGGGATCGTTCCTCGGCAGAAAGCGATAAGGCCCGTAGTCGAAGCTCTCGCCGTTGATGTTCATGTTGTCGGTGTTGAGCACGCCGTGGACGAAACCGGCGGTCATCCAGCGTGCTGCGAGGTGCGCGCTCTTGGCGGCGACGGCGGCGAGCAGGGCGGCGGCGCGGTCCGCTGCGTCGCCGAGTTCCGGGTAGTAGACCTCGATCACGTGATCCATCAGCGTCCGGATCAGCTCCGGCCGCTCCAGCGCCGCGTGCCGCTGGAACGAACCGAAGCGGATGTGGCTGTGGGACAGCCGCGTCAGCACCGCGCCGCGCGTCGGGCTGGGTTCGTCGGTGCGCTCCAGCGCCTCGCCGGTCTCGTAAAGGGCAAAGGAGCGGGAGGTCGGCACGCCGAGCGCCTCCAGCATGGCGGTCGCCAAGACTTCGCGCACCCCGCCCTTCAGGGTCAGTCGGCCATCGCCGCCGCGCGACCACGGCGTGCCACCGGAGCCCTTGGTTCCAAAGTCGAGCAGGCGGCCGGCAGCCGCCTCGCGAAGCTGGGCGAACAGGAACCCCCGGCCGTCGCCCAGGTCCGGGTTGTAAACACGGAATTGGTGGCCGTGGTAGCGCATCGCCAGCGGCTCGCGCTGGTTGTCGGGCAGAGCCACGAACCTGGCGAAATGGCGCGCCTGTTCGTCGGCGTCGAGGTCGCCCAGGCCGACGGTCTCAGCGGCGCGCGCGTTCCAGAACCTCGGCCGCGCCTCCGGAAACTCCGCCGGCCGGACCGGGTCGGCGAACTCCGCGCCGAGGGCCTGGAATCGGGGGTCGGGCGCGTAGCGCGGGGAGAACGGCATGGCGCGGACATGGCCCGAGCTTCGGTCGCGCGGCAAGCGGCGCCATGATAGGCGGGGCCGATGGCGAAGCGTCCGACACTCGATTTCCTGCGGACCGAGGCCGGCGCCGGCGCGCTGCTGGTGGTCGCCTCCGGCCTGGCCGCGATCGCCGCCAACTCTCCGCTGTCCGACGACTACTTCACCTTCGTCCATGCCGTTATTCCGGTGCGCGTGGGGGCGTTCAGCCAGTCCTTGAGCGTGGGCGACTGGGTCAAGGACGGCTTGATGGCGGTGTTCTTCCTGGTGGTCGGGCTGGAGATCAAGTTCGAGGTCCTGCGCGGAGAGCTGTCCAGCCCGCGCCGCCTCGCCCTGCCATTGTTGGCGGCGGCGGGCGGGATGATCGTGCCGGCCGTCATCTATTTCGCGATCAACCAGGGCGCGGCCGGATCGCCGCGCGGCTGGCCCGTGCCGACGGCGACCGACATCGCTTTCGCCCTGGCCGGGCTGACGCTGGTCGCCAAGCGGCTGCCGCCGTCCCTGCGCGTCTTCCTGCTGACCCTGGCCATCGCCGACGACCTCGGCGCGGTGGCGATCATCGCGGCGGTGTTCACCCGGGCGCCGCACTGGACCTCCTTGGCCGGAGCGGGGGCGACACTGGCCGGCCTGATCCTGCTGTCGCGCTGGCGCCGCGCGCCGTTCGCCTTTTACGGCGCGGGGTTCCTGCTGCTGTGGTTCTTTACCTTGCAGGCGGGAGTCAGCACCTCGCTCGCCGGCGTGTTGGCGGCCTTTACCGTGCCGATCGGGTCGCGGCGGGCGGGACAGGAGAGCACGCTGAAGACGTTCATGGACGGCCTGCACCCCTATGTCGCCTATCTGATCCTGCCCCTGTTCGCCTTCACCGCCGCCGGGTTCTCGCTGCGCGGGATGACCTTGACGAGCGCGGCGTCGCCGGTGACCATCGGCATCGTGGCGGGGCTGGTGGTCGGCAAGCCGCTGGGTGTGTTCGGCTTCGCCGCGGCGGCGGCGGGCGCGCGGCTGGGCCGCCGTCCGTCCGGGACGACCTGGGTACAGCTTCTCGGCGTCGCGATGATGTGCGGCGCCGGTTTTACCATGAGCCTCTTCCTGGGCGCGCTCGCCTTTTCAACCGGAGATGACCTCGCCGCCGCCCAGATTCGCCTCGCGGTCGTGCTGGGATCGGTGCTGTCGGTCCTGACGGGCGCCAGCCTGCTGTCGCTCGCGCCGCCCTCGGCGACGGCCGAAACTGACGAGTGAGGCTGAGAGCCTCATTCAGTCTCGGGAGGGTTTCGCGCTCCGACCCGGAGGGCGGACGTCTCGTCCGCCGGTGACGAAGCTAGGGTCGCGGTCGGGACGACCGCGCTCCGGATGAGGGTAGGAACATCGCTCCCCGAGCCAAGGCCGAAGCCGGCGCGGCGGCGAGTACGAGGCCTGTTTACGCCACATCAAAGGAGGAGGAAACTAACCCGCCCTTAACGCATCGGGCGCAAATCAGCTTAAGAAGCAGCGCGCGGGTCGAGGGGTGAAAATGGCGAGGGTGGCGAGACGTCAGGGATTTCCCCTCTTCAGTCGCGTCGCCCGTTTTGCCGTCTCCAGAAGCGTGACGACCCGTCTGCGCGGTCTGGTGACGGCGACCGTGGGCGGCGCTCTCGTCTGCGCCCTCGCCAGCTATAACGCCGGCGATCCAAGCTTCGATGCGTCGAGCGCCGGACCGCCGGCCAACTGGCTGGGCGCTCCGGGCGCGGCGGTCGCGGACCTCGCCAACCAGTCGCTCGGCCTGGCGTCCTGGGCCATCGCCATCGCCCTGATGGCAGCGGGTTTGCAGGGCCTGTTCGGACCCCTTTCTTCGATGAGACGTCGCGGCTTGCGCGCGCTCGCCGCCGTGCTCGGCTTCGTCGCTCTGGCGGGCGCCCTGGCCGCGCCGGCGCCGCCGAACGCTTGGCCGCTCGCCACCGGCCTCGGCGGCGCGGCGGGGGACACTTTGCTCGCCCTGGCGCTCGACCCGTTGATGGTGTTCAGCGCGCCCGAGCCGCGCTGGATCGCTGGCGCCGTCTTCGCCGCCATCAGCTTGCTGACCTTCGCCTTCGTCGCGCCGATCTGGCGCCGCCGCGAAGCTGGGGCGATTCCGGCTTCGACGCCGGTGAAGAAGGAAAAGCCGCTAAAGCGCGAGCGGCGCGGCGCCCCGGCAGTCGACCTCGACTCTGAACCGCTCGCGGACGATGCGGAGGCCGAGACCCTGTCGCTGTCGGCGGCGGCGCTGGCGATTAAGCCGCCCAAGACGCCGGTCAAGCTCTCCAGCCGCGAGTTGCGCGAACTGCAGCCCGCCCTGCCGTTCGACGAGCCGGGCGCGTTCCGCCTGCCCGAGCTCGGCATCCTTTCCAAGCCGCCGGTGCGCGAGGCGTCGGTCGACGAGACCTCCCTGCGCCAGAACGCCCAGATGCTTGAGGGCGTCCTCGCCGAATTCGGCGTGCGCGGCGCGATCGACCACATCCGTCCCGGACCCGTGGTCACCCTCTACGAACTGGTCCCGGCTCCCGGGGTGAAATCGGCCCGGGTTGTCGCGCTGTCGGACGACATCGCCCGCTCAATGAGCGTGGCGGCGTGCCGGGTCAGCGTCGTTTCCGGCCGCAACGCCATCGGCATCGAGCTGCCCAACGCCAAGCGCGAAATGGTCTCCCTGCGCGACATGCTCTCATCCGCCGAATACGAAAAGCAGGGTCAGATCCTGCCGCTGGCGCTGGGCGAAACCATCGGCGGCGAGCCCTACATCGTCGATCTCGCCAAGATGCCCCACCTGCTGATCGCCGGCACCACCGGTTCGGGCAAGTCGGTCGGCGTCAACGCCATGATCCTGTCGATCCTCTATCGGCTGACGCCGGACCAGTGCCGGTTCATTATGATCGACCCCAAGATGCTGGAGCTCAGCGTCTACGATGGCATCCCCCACCTGCTCGCCCCCGTGGTCACCGAACCGAAAAAGGCGATCGTCGCCCTCAAATGGACGGTGCGCGAGATGGAGGACCGCTACCGCAAGATGTCGAAGATCGGCGTGCGCAACGTCGCCGGCTACAACGAGCGGGCGCGGGAGGCGGTGGCCAAGGGCGAGCACTTCGTCCGCACCATCCAGACCGGCTTCGATGAGCGCGGTCGCCCGGTCTACGAGGAGGAGAAGCTCCGCCCCGAACCCATGCCCTACCTGGTGGTGGTGATCGACGAGGTCGCCGACCTGATGATGGTCGCCGGCAAGGACATCGAGGGCGCGGTCCAGCGCCTGGCGCAGATGGCGCGGGCGGCCGGCATTCACCTGATCATGGCAACCCAGCGGCCGTCGGTCGACGTCATCACCGGCACCATCAAGGCCAACTTTCCGACCCGGATCAGCTTTCAGGTCACCTCCAAGATCGATTCCCGCACCATCATGGGCGAGCAAGGCGCCGAGCAGCTCCTCGGCATGGGCGACATGCTGTACATGGCCGGCGGCGGCCGGGTGACGCGCCTGCACGGCCCGTTCGTCTCCGACGGCGAGGTCGAGCGGGTGGCGAAGTTCCTGCGCGACCAGGGCGAGCCGCAGTATCTCGAGGATGTCACCGCCGGCCCGGACGACGACAACGACAGCGGCGATCTCGATCTCGGCGGCGGCGGCGAGGGCGGCAACGATCTCTACGACCAGGCCGTCGCCGTGGTCACCCGCGACCGCAAGGCCTCGACCAGCTACATCCAGCGCCGCCTCCAGATCGGCTACAACCGCGCCGCCAGCCTGATCGAGCGGATGGAAAAGGAAGGCGTCGTCGGCATGGCCAACCACGCGGGGAAGCGCGAGGTGTTGGCGGCGCCACCACCGGCTTTATAGTCGCGGCCTTGCGCCCCCTCCGTCGCGGCGCAAGAAAGAGCGCCGCGCCACCTCCCCCGCAAGCGGGCGGTGGAGGATCAAAAACCCTCTACTCCTCACCCGCCGCCTTGCGGGGGAGGTGGCTCGCGCCTTCTTGCGCGAGACGGAGGGGGCGCGAGGCAAGTGACGGATTTTAGCATGCTCACACCCCTCTTCGCCCTCGCCCTCGCCGCCGCCCCCCTCACCTCCGACGACAGCGCCCTCGTCCAGCGCGCGACGGCCTACCTCCAGCACCTCACCACCGCCAGCGGCCGCTTCACCCAGACCAATCCGCGCGGCCAGAGCGTCAGCGGGAGCTTCGTCATCCAGCGGCCGGGCAAGGCGCGGTTCGACTACGATCCGCCGTCCGGCCTGACCATCGCCTCGGACGGCCACCGGGTCGCCGTGGTGAACGCGCGGCTGAAGACGATTCAAGCCGCGCCGCTCGGCATGACTCCGCTCGGACTGTTCCTCGCCAAGGATATCCGGCTGGATCGCGGCGTCACGGTCGCGAAAGTTACCCACACGCCGGACGGCTTCACCGTGGTCGCCCGCGACGGGAGCAAGAAGGCCCAGGGCCAGATCGCGCTGGACTTCACCCAGTCGCCCATCGCCCTGACTGGATGGACGATCACGGACGCGGGCGGCGGCGCGACCCTGGTGCGGCTGACCGGGTTCGCGCCCAGCGCGCCGCGCGACGCCTCGTACTTCGTGCTGCGCGATCCGCGCCCAGTCTTGGGCGCGCCAAGCCTCTAGTGAAACGCCGGGCCGTCTTCCCCGCGCCGCCAAACTGGGTCAAGACAACCCATGCCGCCCGCTTTCCGCATCATCCTGTCGGTCGCCGGTTTCAGTCTCCTGCCAATGGCCCTCCGCGCCGCGACGCTGGACGTGACGGTGAACGGGGTGCGATCGGCGAGCGGATTCGTCCGCGTGGCGGTCTGTTCGCGCGCGACCTTCCTGACTGACAATTGCGAATATTTCGCCGACGCCGCCGCGGTTGTCGGGAAGACGGTGCTCAAGGTCCCGAACATCACCCCGGGCACGTACGCGATCCAGGTCTTCGATGATGATACCGGCGGCGGCGTGATCCACCGCGGCCTGTTCGGCATCCCGCGCGAAGGGATCGGCTTTTCCAACGACGCCCGACTGCACCTGCGCGGTCCGAAGTTCGACGAAGCCGCCGTGGCCGCCACCGAGGGGACCACCCGCATCGGCCTTCACCTGCGCTATCTCGGCTCGTTTCGCCCGACGGAAGCCAGTCTCGCGGGGCGCTGACGAGGCGCGGGCGCCCTAACCCGGCGTCTTCAGCATGGCGTCGATCGCGCGCCGGACTTCGGCGGAGGCGTCGGCCTCGCGGATGCGGGCGATGTCCGCGAAGCTTCGTCCCCGGTCCAACCAGTAACGCGTGACCAGCCAGCCGGCGTAATAGGCCTCGCGGTTGATGCCGGCCGGCCCCACGCCCATGGTGAAGCGCATGACGTCATCGGAATTGGACGACGCGCTGGCCCGGCGGACATCGGTCAGGATTTGCGTTCGCTTCGCGTCCGCCCGCTTCAGCCAGCCGGGTTCGCTGGCCATCTCGACGGAGCTGGCCGCCGGACGGTCGGGATACAGCGTCTGGGCGACGCGCATGGCCAGCCCCTCGGCAAGCACCGTCTCTCCAATGCTGCGAACCCATCCGCCGGCGTTGCTTCCCATGGTGATCTGGACCGCATGGGTGAACTCGTGGGCCATGACCGGGCCGCGCTCGAGCGGGCTTTCCTCAACGGGGATGGCGACGGTCGCCTTGCCCTTGTCGCCCACGGTGAAGGCGTTTCCCTCCAGCGCGCCGACGTACGCAACCAAGGTCAGGTTCACCGGCGCGGTCGGGCGCAGCAGGGCCGCGACCCGTTCGAGCGTGACCTCGGGGCTGGGCTCGATCCCCGTGGCGCCCTTGTCGATGCGGTTCAGCACCGCCGGATACTTCGGCCAGGCGTCGTCCAGCAGCTTCCGCGCGATCGCATCGCCCTGAGGCGTCGGCGGCACGGCCGCGAAACCGTAGTCGCGCTTCCACAGGCTGAAGCGCTCGTCGGCGTTTGCGTGGGCGACGGTCGCGGCGCGGTAGAAGGTCAGAAACCGCGGCGTCAGATCCTTGACCGTGATCGATACGCGCGGAGCGTCGGCGCCCGTGAGACATAGCAAAACAAGGGGCGCGAGCGCCCAACGCCGCCGACGTGTGGATTGCATGGGAGAAGGATATCCCCTCGGGCGGAACGGGGAAACCTAGTCCGACAGCTTCGCGGCGTGACCATCCGCCCACGCCTTGCCTTCGTCGCCGCCCCACAGCAGCCAGGCTATGTAGCCGGCGGAGGGGTCATCGTTGGAGTCCCACGCGTGCGCCCTTCCCTCCTTGTCAACGGCGTGTCTGGCGAAATAGCTGTGCATCGACTTCACGTCCGTAGCGGCGAGTTCGTCGCGTCGGACGAGTTGATTGGCCCGGTCGACGCCAACCTCGGTTCCGCCGCGCTTGAACTTGGCGCGCAGTTCGAGCCCCTTCTTCGCATTGGCGGCCATCTTGATCGTCGGCTTGAAAACGTCCGGCATGAGCAACCTCTTCGGCGGCGGCGCGAGGCCCGCGAGTTTTGCAAACGCCGCGCGTTCGGAGCGGTTGCCGTCCAGCGCCTTCGACCTTGTCGGCCACATGACATCCGCCCCCTCTTCCCCTAAACCCCGCGCGTCACCCGCGCCGGAGCCTTCATGACCGCCCAATACGACGTCGCCGCGATCGGCAACGCCCTGCTCGACGTCATCGCGCCGGCGGACGAGGCCTTCCTCGCGGACGAGGGTTTGGCCAAGGGGGCGATGACCCTGATCGATCAGGATCGGGCCGACGCGCTCTACTCGCGGATGGCGTCCGGGGTGAAGACCTCCGGCGGGTCGGCGGCCAACACCGTGGCGGGCGTGGCGAGTTTCGGCGGGCGGTCGGTGTTCGTCGGCAAGGTCGCCGGCGACGCGCTGGGCGACGAATACGCCCGGGAGATGCGGGGCATCGGGGCGGAGTTCCGCGCCGCGCCCCTGGAGGGCGGCCCGGCCACCGGGCGCTGCCTGATCAGCGTCACCGCCGACGGCGAGCGGACCATGAGCACCTTTCTCGGCGCCGCCCTGCACCTGACGCCCGCCGATGTCGACGCCGCGACGATCGAGAGCGCCACGGCGCTCTACCTCGAAGGCTACCTGTTCGATCCGGAGGAGGCGCGGCGGGCCTTCGCCAAGGCCGCGGCGCTCAGCCACGGGGCCGGGCGGACCATCGGCTTTTCGCTGTCCGACGCCTTCGTGGTCGAGCGCCACCGCCATGCCCTGCTCGCCTTCATCGACGCGGAGGTCGACATCCTGTTCGCCAACGAGGTCGAGGTGTGCGGCCTGTTTGAGACCGACAGCTTCGACGCGGCGGTCGCGGCCCTGCGCGGGCGGGTGAAGATCGCGGCGTTGACGCGGGGGGCTAAAGGCTCGGTGGTGCTCAACGGGGCGGGCGACCACGTCATCGCCGCAGCGCCGGTGGATCAGGTGATCGACACCACGGGAGCGGGCGACCAGTACGCCGCCGGCTTCCTCTACGGCTTCACGGGCGGACGCGATCTGGCGGCGTGCGGCAGGCTGGCGTCGCTGGCGGCGTCCGAGGTGATCTCGCACTACGGCCCGCGTCCGGAGGTGTCCCTGCGCGACCTGGCGGCAAAGGCGGGACTCTAAGCCATGGCGCGCACCGCGACCGTCGGCCGCGACACCAAGGAGACCCAAATCAAGGTCGCGCTCGACCTCGATGGGACCGGGGTATCGAAGGTCAGCACCGGCGTCGGCTTCTTCGACCACATGCTGGAGAGCTTCGCCCGGCACGGCGGTTTCGACCTGGACGTCGAGACCAAGGGCGACCTGCACATCGACATGCACCACACCGTGGAGGACACCGGCATCGTCATCGGCCACGCGTTCAACCAAGCGCTGGACGGCTTCAAGGGCGTGCGGCGGTTCGGCGTGGCCCATATCCCGATGGACGAGACGCTGACCCGGTGCGCCATCGACCTGTCCAACCGGCCATACCTGATCTGGCGGGTGAAGTTCGTCCGCCCGACGGTGGGCGAGATGGACACCGAGCTGTTCAAGGAATTCCACCATGCCTTCGCTATGCACGCCGGCGCCTGCGTGCATCTGGAGACTCTGTACGGCGAGAACTCCCACCACATCGCCGAGAGCGGCTTCAAGGCCCTGGCGCGCGCGCTGCGGGAAGCGGTGGAGATCGACCCGAAGACGGAGGGACTGGCGCCGTCGACGAAGGGGGTGTTGTGAGATTGGAACACCTCTCCCAGAGGGAGAGGGAGGGGCCCGCCGCGCAGCGGCGGGAGGGTGAGGGGTTACGCGGCCTCAGGTTGTCAGCCAAGTTCGGCCACACCGTACCCCCTCACCTTCCCAGCTTCGCTGGGCCCCTTCCTCTCCCTCTGGAAGAGGTGGTTTGTTCATGACCACCGTCGCCCTCATCGACTATGGTTCTGGCAACCTGCGTTCCGCCGAAAAGGGGTTGGCCAAAGCGTCGGCTTCGCTGGCGCATCCGCCGGTGGTGACCGTCAGCGACGATCCCGAGACGATCGCGAGGGCCGACAGTATCGTCCTGCCCGGCGTCGGCGCCTTCGCGGCGTGCATGACGGCGCTCCGGGCCCGGCCGGGGGTGATCGAGGCGATGACGCAAGCAATACAACGCGGCGCGGCGTTTCTGGGCGTGTGCGTCGGCATGCAGCTCCTCGCCGACCGGGGGCGGGAGTTCGGGGTCACCGAAGGATTGGGCTGGATCGGCGGGGAGGTGCGCGCGCTCGAGCCGACCGACCCGGCGCTGAAGGTGCCGCACATGGGTTGGAACAGTGTGGACGGCGATCTCGCCTCGCGGATCTTCAAGGGACTGACGGCGGGCGACCACATGTATTTCACCCACTCCTTCGCCCTCGTCGCCGACGACGAGACGGACGTCGTCGCGTGGACCGACCACGGCGGGCGGTTCGCGGCGGCGGTGGCGCGGGACAATATCGCCGGGGTGCAGTTCCACCCGGAGAAATCCCAGGACGCGGGCCTCCGGCTGCTGGCCAACTTCCTGGAGTGGCGCCCTTGATCCTCTATCCGGCGATCGACCTGAAGGACGGCGAGTGCGTGCGCGTCGTGCGCGGCGACCTCGCCACCGCGACGGTGTTCAACGCCAGTCCGGCGGCGCAGGCGCGCGCCTGGGCGGATGCGGGGTTCTCCTGGCTGCACGTCATCGACCTCAACGGCGCGGTAAACGGGGCGAGCGTGAACGGCGCGGCGGTGCGCGCGATCCTCGAAACGGTCTCCGTTCCCGTGCAGCTCGGCGGCGGGGTGCGCACGCTGGAGAACGTCGAGGCCTGGCTCGAGGCGGGGGTCAGCCGGGTGATCCTGGGCACGGCGGCGGTGCGCGACCCGGACTTGGTCAAGACTTGCGCCCGGCGCTGGCCGGAGCGGATCGCGGTCAGCGTCGACGTGCGTGGCGGCAGGGTCGCCGTGCAGGGCTGGACCGAGGACTCGGGGTTAAGCGCCATCGAGGTCGCCAAAAGGTTTGAGGACGAGGGCGTCGGGGCCCTGATCATCACCGATATCGATCGCGACGGCGCGAAACAGGGCTTCGACATCGAGACCTTCGGAACCGTGGCCGACGCCGTCGGCATTCCGGTGATCGCCGCCGGCGGTCTCGCCTCGGTGACCGATATTCACAACCTCCAGGCGCGTCCGGGAACGCCGATCGCCGGCGCGGTGCTGGGCCGGGCGCTGTACGATGGGGCGATCGATCCGGCGGAGGCGATCGAAGCGGCGGGGCGATGCTGAAGGTGAGGGTAATCCCCTGCCTGGACGTCAAGGACGGCCGGGTGGTGAAGGGCGTCCAGTTCCTCGATCTGCGCGACGCCGGCGATCCGGTGGAGCAGGCGGCCGCCTATGACGCGGCGGGGGCGGACGAGCTGATGTTCCTCGACATCACGGCCAGCCATGAAGGACGCGGCGCCATTCTCGACGTCATCGCGCGCACCGCCGAGGTCTGTTTCATGCCGGTCTCGGTCGGCGGCGGCATCCGCGCGGTGGACGACGCCCGCACCCTGCTGCGCGCCGGGGCCGACAAGATCTCGATCAACACCGCGGCGGTGGAGACCCCCGACCTGATCGCCGCCTGCGCCGACGCCTTTGGATCGCAGGCCACGGTGGTGGCGATCGACGCCAAACGCCGTTCCGACGGCGGCGAAGGCTGGGAGGTGTTCACCTACGGCGGCCGCAGGCCGACAGGGCTGGATGTGGTGGACTACGCCGCGATGGCGGCGGGGCGCGGGGCGGGCGAGATCCTGCTGACCTCGATGGACCGCGACGGCGCCAAGGACGGCTACGATGTCGCCCTGCTGGCGCGGGTGAACGCGGCGGTCGGCGTGCCGGTGATCGCCAGCGGCGGCGCCGGATCGACCGACCACCTGATCGACGCGGTGAAAACCGGCCACGCCGACGCGGTGCTCGCCGCTTCCATCTTCCACTTTGGCGAGATCACCATCGCCGAGGCCAAGGCGGCGATGCGCTCGGCGGGCATCCCCGTGCGGCCGGCATGGGAGGCGCGGGCATGAGCCGGTTCGGCGACCAGATCGACAAGCTCAGTGCGACCATCGCGGCGCGGCGGGACGCCGATCCGGCGGCGTCGTGGTCGGCGAGGCTGCTGAACGACCCGGAACTGGCGGCGAAGAAGCTGGCCGAGGAGGCGGTCGAACTATCCCTGGCGGCGGTGGCCGGGCGCCGCGAGGGCGTGGTCGCCGAGAGCGCCGACCTGATCTACCACTGGATGGCCCTGCTCGCCGGCGCCGGTGTCACTCTCGATGAGGTCGCCAAAGCCTTGGCGGCGCGCGAGGGACGGTCGGGCTTGGCGGAAAAAGCGGAGCGCGGTCCGTCGCCGTCGCCGTCGCTTAAGAAAGAGGTTTAAACCACCAAGACACCAAGGACACCCAAGGGCGCGGCGTTTCCGGGGATCCATTGGTGAGACCGCGGCGAGCGATTTGGACAGCTTCGCCGTCGAATTATTCTGGGCGATCGATTGCCGAAGGAACCGCGTAAAGAGGCGAAACCTTGGCGTCCTTGGTGTCTTGGTGGTTCAAAAGCCTTTCCTAACCTTGGTACACTCCCGGAATGCTGAATCAGTAGTGCGGCGCGCGCGGTGGTTCCGGGGGCGCGGGCGGCGCCGGGAAGGCGCAGGGGTGCGACGGCGATCCCGAGCGGGTGAAGCAGATCACCGTCCTTTCCGTGGAAACGTTCTTCGCGTCCGACAGATCGACGCCGGCCCGCGAGGTCAGGCGCAGGCTCGCGCCCTTGAAGTCGGCTCCGGCGAAATGGCCGCCGGCGAGATCCGCGCCGATGAGGTCCGCGCCGCGGAACGAAGCCTGTTCGAAGTGGCCGCCGCGCAGGTCCGCCCCCGTCAGCCGGGCGTTGTCGAAGCTGGCGCCGCGCGCGTCGGCGCCGTGAAAATCCGTGCCCTGCAGGTCCGATCCGTCAAGACGGACGTTCTTCAGGTCGACGTTCTGGAAATCCGCGCCGGTGCCGCGCAACCGGATCATCACGGCGCCTTCAAAAACCGAATCCGTGAATGTGGCGCCCATCGCTCCCGCGCCGGTCAGGTCGGCGTGGGAAAAGTCGGCGCGCGAGAAGTCCGAACCCATGAACGACGCGCCCTTGAGGTCGGCGCCGACCAGGGACGCCTTGCTGAAGTCCGCGCCTAGAAAGCGGGCGCCCCGCAGGTTGCGCCGCGATAGATCGCACCCCGGGCAACTTCCACCCAGCGACACCTGCCGCGGCACCATGCGGACGTCATCGTCCAGCGCGTGGGCGGCGGTGACTGCGCCCAGCGAAATGCCGACCGCGCACAGCGCGGCGGCGAGGCTGGTCGAGGTCAAGGATCGAAACATAGGCTGAGGTCCCAGTGGTCTAGGTCTTAAGCGTCCACTGTCCCCCACAGCGGCCGCGGCGCCACTTAAATCGCGTTAAGGTTGGAGCGAGTTGCGCGCGAAACGTCGCACTCGGTACGATTGCCGGGGCGGACGAATTCGGCTAAGCGCGCCTCCATGGCTGGGGGCTATCGGGGATGGCGGCGTGAGGCTTTTATGAGTCCGTCTTCCACTTATGTTGATTTGGACCGCTATCGTCCGACCGACGATGAGCCGTTCATGAACGATCGGCAGCTCGCCTACTTCAAACGCAAGCTGCTCACCTGGCGCGAGGATATCCTGAAGGAGTCGCGCGAGACCGTCAGCCACCTGCAACTTGAGACCGTCAACCATCCCGATCTGGCCGACCGCGCCTCGTCGGAGACCGACCGCTCGCTGGAGCTGCGCACGCGCGATCGGCAGCGCAAGCTGATCTCCAAGATCGACGACGCCCTGCGCCGCATCGAAGACGGCGAGTACGGCTATTGCGAGGAAACCGGCGAGCCGATCGGCATCGCCCGCCTCGAAGCCCGCCCCATCGCCACCCTGGCGCTCGAAGCCCAGGAACGTCACGAGCGGCGCGAGCGGGTGCACCGGGACGATTGAGGGCGGCGACTTTTCAAATGGTGATAGGAATGCTGTTGATCAGCTCTAGCTGATCCGGCCTCATAACTCGTCCTTCTCCCCTTGCGGGAGAAGGTGGCCCGCGTAGCGGGTCGGATGAGGGGTCGCGCCGGACGTAGTGAATGGCGTGAACCCGGAAAACGTAGGCGGACAGGTCCCGTCGACCCCTCATCCGTCGGCTTCGCCGCCACCTTCTCCCGCAAGGGGAGAAGGATACCTATGCTACGACCGCAGGACCGTCAGTCCGTTCTTAATCACCGTGACGTTCCGCGCTTTGACCCGGGCTTCGAAGGCAATCTCGTTCCCGTCGCGCCAGAGGTCGACTGTGATGGTGTCGCCCGGGAACACCGGCGCCGAGAACCGCGCCTGGTGGCTCAGGATCGGCTCCGGGTCGTAGCCGGTGATCCCTTGCAGGATCGCGCGGCAGGTGACGCCGTAGGTGCACAGGCCGTGCAGGATCGGGCGCGGGAAGCCGGCCTTCGCCGCCACCTCGGGATCGGAGTGCAACGGGTTGCGGTCGCCGTTCAGACGATAGAGCAGGGCTTGGTCGGGCTGGGTCGTGAAGTCGAGCGACAGGTCCGCCGGCCTGGACGGCGTCGGGTGCGGAACAGGGGCGCCTTCGCTCGGGCCGCCGAAGCCGCCGTCGCCTCGCGCGAAGGTCGAGCCGGTGAGGGTGGCGACCTTTTCGCCCGCCTCGTTGGTCCAGGTCGTCTCGTTGATCAGAACCGCGCCCTTGCCCTCGCCCTTGTCGTACGCCCCGGTGGTGCGGCTCTCCGTCGTAAAGGCGCCGGAGGTCGGCAGGGGACGGTGCAGTTCGATCTTCTGTTCGCCGTGGACCACCATCAGGAAGTTGATCTGGCTGGGCCGGTGGCCGGGCGGCATGTCGGCGGGCTGGCCCGTCCCCCGCGCGCCGGCGGCCAGCACCGTCGCCGCCGTCGGCACGACCTTCAGCTCCCGCTCGTAGACGAACTTCAGCTCCTCGGCGTCCATCGGATCGGCGCCCATGCCGATCCCGAGGGCGTAGAGCATGATGTCCTTGTCGTCGAAGCTGAACGTCCTCGCGGCGGTGCGCTGGTCGAGGATGTCGGGGTAATGGATCGGCATGGGCTTCCTTCCTTTTTTCGCCATTGAAGCCCGCGACAATGCGCGCCGCAACCGAGCCGCGGCGTTTTATTGCCGCCGATAGGGCGATCCGTTAGAAGCGCCGCCTCCCTCATTTCCCAAACGATTGAACGAGCGCCCGATGGCCGACGAGATCCAGCCGACCGCCAGCAACATCGCCGGCGAGGTCCTGTTCTATGTGAACCCGGAGCCGCTGAACAACCAGGCTCACGCCACGCTTGGTCTGCGCCGGGTCGACCGGCCGTTCGCCTTCGCCATGCTGAGCAACGTCTCGCCGCTGGCGGTGACCGAGTTCCCGGGCTGCGCGGTGTCCTATCCGATCATCTTCGCCGGCGAGAAGCGTCAGCCCCTGGCGGTGATGGGCCTGGACAACCGCAACCTGTTCATCGGTGAAAACGGCTTCTTCGACGCCGGCGTCTATGTCCCGGCCTATATCCGGCGCTATCCCTTCGTGCTCGCGCGGGACGACGCCAACGAGCAACTGGTGGTGTGCATCGACCGCGCGGCGCGGATGATCGGCGACCTGCCGGACCTGCCGCTGTTCGATCCCGCGGGCCAACCCACCGACTACACCAAGGGCTGCATCCAGTTCTGCAACGACTACGAGGTCGAGTGCCGCCGGACCGAGTCCTTCGTCCAGATCCTCACCGATCTCGACCTGTTCGAAAGCCGCACCGCCAATTACACGCCCCAGCTTCCCGACGGGAGCGCCGGACCGGTCCAGCAGGTCGCCGACTATATCGCCGTGTCGGAAGAGAAGCTGAAGGCCCTGCCCGACGCCAAGCTGCGCGAGCTGATGGACAACGGCGCCCTGAGCCAGATCTACTATCACCTCACCTCGCTGATGGGCTGGGACAAGCTGATCTCGATCGCGCTGGTGAGGCAAAACACGCCGATGGCCCCGGCGAATCTGAACTGAGTTTCCTTCTCCCAGAGGGAGAAGGAGGGGCCCGCGCCATAGGCGTGGGAGGATGAGGGGCTACGGTGTTTCAGGCAACGCACTCACATTGTTGAGACCGTAACCCCTCACCCTCCCAGCTTCGCTGGGCCCCTTCCTCTCCCTATGGGAGAGGTGTCGAGACCTGCCGCGCCACCGCGGCGAACCAGCGGTCCACCTCCGCCTGGGGCCGGGTCGAGCCGGCGGTGTAGGCGGCGATCAGGATCGGCGCGCCGCGTGGTGGAAACAGCACGCCGACATCGCCGGACGCCGCCCGCTGGGGCTCCTTCGAGTCGGGATTGTAGTTCCAAGTTCCGGTCTTCTGCGCGATGCGCCATTCCGGCGGCAGGCCGGCCTTCAGCCGCGTTTCGCCGGTCTTGCACGCCAGCATCCATTCCATCAGGCGCCGGCGCGAAGCGGGAGCGAGCACGTCGCCGAACAGGATGCGCCGCAGGTTACCGACTATGGCGGCGGGCGTGGTCGTGTCGCGGGTTTCGCCGGCGGCGACATGGTTCAGCGCCGGTTCGGTCCGCTCGAGCGTGGTGACCGCGTCGCCATGGGCGCGCAGCCAGGCGGTCAGCCCCGGAGGGCCGCCGACGCCAGCCAGCAGCAGGTTGGCGGCGGTGTTGTCGCTGAGTTCCACCGCCGCCTCGCACAGCGCGTCCACCGTCATCCGCGCTCCGGCCCCTCCGCCGGCGGCGAGCACCGACTTCGAGGTTGGCGCGTAGTCGAGGATGTCGCCCGACCCGAAGCTCACCGGGCGGTCGAGACGCTCCTCGCCGGCGTCGACCCGCGACAACACGCGGGCCGCCAGGAGCCATTTGAAGGTCGAGCACATCGGAAAGCGCAGATCGCCGTTCGCCGACGGGCCGCTTCCGGTCGCCATGTCGAATGTCGCGAAGCCGTATTCGGCGCCCTGCCCGAGCTGGAGCTGCGCCTTGTATTGCCGAAGCTGAGGCCAGGCGGGCGTCGCAACCCCCGCGGCGAAACCGGCGAGCGTCGCGCGGCGGGTGAAGGTTAGGATTTCCGCACGCATCGGGACGCCTCTATCGCGCGTGAACGCTCCGGGTCAGGCAAGAGAACACCAGTCGCCCGGCCTCGTCGAGCAGGTCGTGCTGGGCGATGACGATGCCCTTGCCGTCGCCGACAGGATCCTTGGCCATGACCGTCATCCGGCCGCGCAGCAGTTCGCCCGCCGGCGGATTGCGCATCCAGCGCAGGGCGTCGACGCCAAGCCGCTTGCCGCGCGGCGCCTCGCCCCGCGCCTCCAGCCGCGACCAGATGGCGTAGGTCATGGCGTCCGGCGCGCCCTGATCGGCCGGCCATCCAGGATCGAAGGCGGCGATGAAACTCTCCAGCACCGTGCCGTCGACCACCGCCGCCCCGAGCGAGACGACCTGGCCGACCTCGATGTCGTCGAAACTGATGGGCATGGAGAAATCCTCGGGGGCGCGAGACCCCGAGCCGCGTAACCTCTGACGCTCCCGCGCGCAAGAAAGCGCGCCCGCACCGCGGATCAGCTCGCCAGTTCGCGCGCGGCCTGTTCGGCGATCGCCAACCCCGGTTTCGGATCGTGCCCGCTCTGCAGGCTCCAGGCCGCGCCCAGGCCGGCGTAGGCGAGCACCCATTGCAGCAGCCGGAGGATGTCCAGCGCGGCCTCTTCGGCGACGATCTCGGCGCGGCGACGCATTTGGCCGGGCGCGAGGGCGATATCGACGTCGGGATTGCGGAACAGGTTAGCGTATTCGAAGCCGCGTTCTCCGATCAGGCCCTTGGGATCGATCACCAGCCAACCCCGCGCGCCGCCGTCCAGGACATTGTCGTGATGGTAATCGCCGTGCAGCACGACCGGGTCGCGCGGCTCGGCCAGAAGCGGGCGAGCGGCCGCCGCGGCCGCCTCGAACGCGCCGCCAAACGCCGCGGCGGCGGGCTCAAGCGCCGCGAACCAGACGGTGAGCGGAACCAGGCTGGACAGCGCGGGCGCGCTGCGCGGCGCGTGCAACGCCACCGCCGTCCGACACAGGATGCGGGTGGCCTCGTCGTCGAGCGCCGCGCGCGCCATGTCCGACAGAGAGCGTTCGCCCACCACCCGTTCCATCAACAGCGCCGGACCCTCGCGCGCGATCACCCGCGCCGCGCCGACACCGCCGAACCACTCCATCAACGCCCCACCACGCTGTTCCTCCTCGCTATCGGCGACCTTCAGCATGGCGGCCTCGCCCCGATGCGACACCGGCAGCAGCCGGCTGCCCATCCGCGTGGTGAACGCCTCGCCATCGGGCGACAGCGTCCAGCGGTCGAGCCATGGTTGGAAAGCACGATCCGCCATTTTTCAGGTTTTCGACCGACCGGGGTGGGTCGATCGGGTGAGTGGCCTCCGTGAGGTTGTCTTCCATGGAAAGGTCATGGCCGGGCGTTAGCAGGTGTGAAAAAGTCGGGGTACATGCTCTTCAGCTTCGCTTTCCCCGCGAAGAGGCGGCGACCCAGTATTCTGCATTGCTACGATGTCCATCGATCGAAGTGAGAACGCTCTTGAGGGAGCGCATCAATGAAGAGCAGGCGGGCGTTTGCCGCCTTCAGATGCAGACGCGACCGCGCGCTGAGTTTAACAGGGCGGCGATGGTCCGTCTTCTCGCCCTTTTCGCCGCGCTGATCTTCGGCGGTCCCGCCGTGGCGGCGCCTGTCGCCAGCCCGCACGCGACGACGCAACTCGTCGCCGGCGTGACCAGCGCCGCGCCCGGTCGCCCGCTCCAGGTCGCCGTCGTGCAGACGTTTCAGAAGGACTGGCACAGCTATTGGCGCAATCCCGGCGACGCCGGCGAGGCGACGGCGATCGCCTGGACCTTGCCGGCGGGCTGGACGGCGGGACCGATCCAGTGGCCGACGCCGAAGCGCCTGCCGGTGGGGCCTATCATGAACTACGGCTACGAAGGCGGCGTCGTCCTGCCGGTGACGCTTCAGGTTCCGGCCAATGCCGTGGTCGGCCAGACCGTCACCCTGTCCGCGGTGGTCCGGTTCCTGGTCTGCGCCGACGTCTGCGTGCCGGACCAGGCGACCGTGACCTTGCCGGTGATGGTCACGGCGGCGCCGGGCGCGGCCGATCCGGCCTGGGCCGGCAGGATCGCCGCAACCTTGGCGAGCCTGCCGAAATCGGACGATCTAACCGCGACCTACCGCCGGCAAAGGAACATGATCCAACTGGCGGTGGTGGGTCCGCCGCTCGCGGGCGCCGGCGACCACGACGTCTACTTCTATCCGTACTCCGACAAGATGATCGACCATGCCAAGCCGCAGGCGGTCGAACGCGGCAAGCAGGGGCTCACCCTGTCGCTGACACCGGTCGGCGACCTCGCCAAGGGCGGCGACCTGCCGGCGGTTGAAGGCGTGCTGGTCGCCGATGGCAAGGCGTTCGAGGTGTCGGCCGCCGACGGCCCCGCTCCGGCCGGCGCCTCGGGCCTCGGCGCTCCGGCGGCGGTCAAGGCGGCGGCGACGGGGCTGGGCGCTGGGTTCGTCGGCGCGGTCGCCTTCGCCTTCTTGGGCGGGCTGATCCTCAACCTGATGCCGTGCGTGTTCCCGATCCTGTCGATGAAGGCGGCCTCGCTCGCCGGTCATGGCGGCGACGCGGCCGGCGCACGACCACAGGCGTTGGCCTTTCTGGGCGGAGTCCTGGTCACCTTCGCCGCCCTCGCCCTCGCCCTGATCGGCGCGCGGGCGGCGGGCGAGGCGGTGGGCTGGGGCTTCCAACTGCAGTCGCCGGTGATCGTCGCGGTGCTCGCCCTGGTCATGCTGGCGGCGGCGCTGAACCTGTCCGGCGTGTTCGAGATCGGGACGTCCGCCCAGGGGTTGGGTTCCGGCCTGGCGGCGCGCGGCGGGCTGGTCGGCTCGGCGTTCACCGGCATCCTGGCGGTGATCGTCGCCGCGCCGTGCACCGCGCCGTTCATGGGGCCGGCGCTGGGCTACGCCCTGACCCAGCCCGCCTTCGTGGCGGTGGCGGTGTTCATCGCCCTCGGTCTGGGCTTCGCGGCGCCGTTCACTCTGCTGGCGTTCAGCCCGGCCCTGCTGCGGCGGCTGCCCCGCCCGGGCGTGTGGATGGACACGTTCAAGCATGTCCTCGCCTTCCCGATGTACGCCGCCGCCGCCTGGCTGGTCTGGGTCCTGGCGCAGCAGACCGACTCCGAAGGCCTCGCCCGGGTTCTCGCCGCCGGCGTCCTGCTCGCGCTCTGCGTCTGGCTGTTCGGCTTCGCCCAGCGCCGGCGAGCGGCGGGCGGACGGGGCTTCGTCACCGGCGGCCTGGCGGCCGCCGCCTTGGCCGGCGGTGTGGCGGTCGTGGCGGCCCAGCCTTTCGCGCCGCGCATGGCGCCGGGCGTGCTGGTCACCAGCGCGGGCGCTGTGACCGCCGAGCCGTGGTCGCCTGGCAAGGTCGTCGAGTTGCAAGCCGCCGGCCGGCCGATCTTCGTCAACTTCACCGCCGCCTGGTGCGTGACCTGCCAGGTCAACGAACGCGGCGCCTTCTCGAGCCCCGACGTGGCCAAGGCCTTCGCTGCGACCAAGACCGCCTACCTCGTCGCCGACTGGACCAACCGCGACGCCGCCATCGCCTCGGCCCTGTCGCAACAGGGCCGCATCGGCGTGCCGCTTTACCTGGTCTACGACGCGGCGGGCGGCGCGCCCCACGTCCTGCCCCAACTTCTGACCCCCGCGACGGTGGTCGCCGCGCTGGACCACGCCAAGAAGGGCTGAGGCGTTAGGCGTCCGCGCGCGCGACGCCTAATCTGGACGGCGATTCGGAGCCGTCGATGCCGCTGACCTCGTCCCGCCTGTTCGAGATCGTCGCCGAACTGGCGCGTCGGCCGCGACACGAGGCGGTGCGCACCCTGGTCTCCACCCTTCTGACCGAAGGTTTGGGCGCGGAACTGCACGACATCGCCCACGAGGTGCGGGTGGTCGAGGCGCGGGGCCGCATCGACGCCCTGCTCGGCCGCACCGTCCTGGAGTTCAAGTCCAACCTGCCCCGCGAGCGCGGCGACGCCCTGGAAGAACTAGGGCGCTACCTCCCGGAGCGCGAGGCCGCCACGGGCGAACTGTTCGTCGGTGTGGTGACCGATGGGCTGGAATGGGAAGCCTATGAAATGCGCGCCGGCGCGCCGTTCCTGCTGCGCGCCTACAAGACCGACCCGCGCAATCCCGACGCCCTGCTCGCCTGGCTCGACGGCGCGGTCGCCGCCAAGGCCCAGATCGAGCCGGACGCCCTCAACGTCATCGCCGAACTCGGCCACGAGAGCATCGCCTTCCTGCGGGCGAAGGCGGGGTTGTTGCGGGCGTGGGCAGCGGTGGCGGAACACCCCACCGCCTCGCTTCAACGACAACTATGGTCGCAGCTCCTCACCCTGGTCCATGGCCGGGATGTCGATGACGACGAGCTGTGGCTGCAGCACACCTTCCTGGTGATCGTCGCTAAATCCATCGCCGCGCGGGTGATGGAGGTCGAGGACGACGATCCGGCTGCCATCCTCTCCGGCCGCATCTTCAGCGAGGCGGGGATCGTCGGCGCGGTGGAGAGCGACTTCTTCGACTGGATCCTCTTGGCGCCGGGCGGCCCCGATCTCGTCCGCCGCCTCGCGCGCCACGTCGGACGGTTCCGGCTGCGCGCGGTGAAGATCGACGTGCTGAAGATCCTGTATGAATCCCTGATCGACCGCGACCAGCGCCATGGCCTCGGCGAATACTACACGCCGGACTGGCTGGCCGCGAAGATCGTCGCCAAGGTGGTGACAAACCCCCTCGAACAGACGGTGCTCGACCCCGCCTGCGGCTCCGGCACGTTTCTGTTCCACGCCGTACGCCGCGCGCTCGCGGAAAGCGTCGACGCCGGACTCGAACCGACCGAACGCGCGGTCGAGGCTTGCCGGCTCGTGGCCGGCATGGATATTCACCCCGTCGCCATCATCATCGCCCGCGTCACCTACCTACTCGCGCTGGCCCCCGCCCTAGCCGATCGCGACGGAACGCTCTCGATCCCGGTCTACCTCGGCGACGCGATGCAGTTGTCGGTGCAGACCTACATGCGCCGTCAGGAGTTGGTGATCACCGTGCCCGCCCCGCCGGGCGAGGCCGCTCATCTGGTGACCAACGGCAGTGGCGCGACGGGCGGCGGGGTCGCCAGCGGCGCGGCGGTGCTGGTTTTCCCCGAGCAACTCGCCAAGGACGGGCCGCTGTTCGACAAGCTGATCGAGAATGTGCGCGTCGCGTCCCTGGCCGGCGACGGCGCCGAGCAGTTCCGGCGCCGGGGCGTCCGGACCATCGAGCAGCACTACAAGCGCGACCTGATCGGCTACGAGGAGACCGCGCTCGACGACCTGACCAAGACCTATACGACCTACGACGAACTGCGCCGGGCGGGCCGGGACTCGATCTGGGGCTATGTCGCGCGAAATCTGACGCGGCCGTTCACCTATTCCGGAGGGGTGCGCTGGGCCAGCGTACTGGTCGGCAACCCGCCGTGGCTGGCCTTCCGGCATATGACGGACGGCCTGCAACGCCGTTTTCGCGAACTGGCACGCGGCGAGCGCATCTGGGTCGGGGGCAAGATGGCGACCCAGGCCGACCTCTGCGCCCTGTTCACCGTGCGCGCCGCGGGCCTCTATCTGCGCGCGGCGGGGACGATCGCCTTCGTGCTGCCCCGCGCGGTCATGCGCGGCGGCCAATTCGCGCCGTTCCGCACCGGCAGCTACGACAGCGCGCGGATCGCCTGGGACGAGGCGTGGGACCTCGACGAAGTCGAACCGCTTTTCCCAGTCCCCGCCTGCGTCCTGTTCGGCCGCCGTCGCGCGGTGGGGAAGAAGACGCCCGAGCGGATGGTGCATTACTCCGGTCGCCTGCCGCTGCGCGACGCTTCGGAGGCGATCGCCGACGAACGGCTGACGGTGGGCGCGAGCAACGCGCCGCCGCCAGCTGAGGACGGCGCGCGACCTTCTGAGTTCCAAAAGATGTTCAGGAACGGTGCGAGCCTGTTTCCGCGAATGTTGTGTCTGGTCGAACGCAAATCCCAAGGTCGTCTTGGCATGTCGAGGTCGTCGCCGTTGGTCGCCAGTCGACGAACCTCTCTCGAAAAGAGCCCATGGAAGGATTTGCCGGCGATCCAGCACCCGGTCGAGGCGGAGTATCTGCGGCCCGTCTATCTCGGCGAGAGCATTTTGCCCTACCGGGTCTGGCGAGCGTTCGAGGGCGTGATTCCGACCCACGCCAACGGGCAGATGATCGATGCCAAAGGAGCGGCCGACCTCGGGCTGTCCGGTCTGGGCGCCTGGTTGCGGAGCGCGGAGCCTGTCTGGCGAGAGCACAGCGCCGACAGGATGTCGCTGGTCGAGCGATGGAACTATCACAACGAACTGGGAGCGCAGTTTCCGATTTCACCCCTTCGCGTGGTCTACTCGAAAGCGGGGACACACCCCGCCGCGTGCATCTTGCGCCACGACAGCGGTGTCATCGACCACATGCTCTATTGGGCCGTTCCCGACAGTGAGGACGAAGCCTACTTTCTAATCGCGATCCTCAATTCCGAAGAAGCGCGGGGTCGGGTCGCGGATCGCCAATCGCGCGGGCTTTTCGGCGCTCGTCACTTCGACAAGGTGATGTTCACCCTGCCCATCCCGCGCTTCTCCGCCACATCGGCCCTGCACGCCGAACTCTCCAACGCCGGACGCGAGTCGGAGGGGCTGACGGCGGAGATCGAGTTCGTCGACGGCATCCCGTTCGCCCGCGCGCGGCGGATCGTGCGCGATCAGCTGCGCGAACACGGCGTCTCCGGCCGGATCGACGCCCTCGTGGCCCGCCTGCTCGACGGAACCTGACCGGCGGCCGGCCTTGCCGCGCCCCCCCGATACCCGCTAAGCGCCGCCGCATGGACGCCCCCGACATCGCAAGGCCGGTCGCGCGCGCGCCGCGTGGGTTTCAGGACCGCCGGGCCGAGGCTCTGCGCGCGGAGCGGCGCATCCTGGAGGCGGTGTCGCGGGTCTATGAATCCTATGGTTTCGAGCTGCTCGACACCGGGGCGTTCGAGTACGCCGACGCCCTCGGCAAGTTCCTGCCCGACGCCGATCGTCCCAACGAAGGGGTGTTCGCGCTGCAAGACGACGACGAGCAGTGGATGGCGCTGCGCTATGACCTCACCGCCCCGCTGGCGCGGTTCTGCGCCGAGAACTGGGAGACGCTGGCCAAGCCGTTCCGCCGCTATGCCCATGGCCCTGTGTGGCGCAACGAGAAGCCGGGGCCTGGCCACGGCCGCCAGTTCATCCAGTGCGACGCCGACACGGTGGGCTCCGCGCGGCCCGAGGCCGACGCCGAGATCATCGCCATGGCGGTGGAGGGCTACGCCGCCGCCGGGCTGCCGACCGACGCCTATGTGGTCAAGATCAACAACCGCAAACTGCTCGACGGCCTGCTGACCGTCGCCGGGGTGAGCGACGGCGGCCAGAAGCTTTCGGTGCTGCGCGCGGTGGACAAGCTGGACAGGCTGGGCGCCGGCGGCACGCGGGCTCTGCTCGGCGCGGGGCGCAAGGACGAGTCCGGCGCCTTCACCCGGGGCTCGGACCTGAGCGGCGCCGCGATCGACTCGGTGATGGCCTTCGTCGAAGCCGGGCGCCCGACGCGAACCGAGACGCTGGCGCGCCTGAGCCAAGTGATCGGCGGTTCGCCGGTGGGCGACGAGGGCCTGGCGGAGCTGGACCGCATCGGCGCGGCGCTCACCGCGCTGGGCGTCGCCGAGGACCGCGCCCTGTTCGATCCGTCGGTGGTGCGCGGGCTGGAATACTACACCGGCGCGGTGTTCGAAGCGCAGCTCACCGGCGCCGGCCTGGACAACGCCGGCGAGGCGTTGCGCTACGGCTCGATCGGCGGCGGCGGTCGCTACGACGATCTGGTGGCGCGCTTCACCGGTCAGACGACGCCGGCGACGGGCTTCTCTTTCGGCGTGTCGCGGTTGGCCGGCGCGCTCGCGGCCGGCGGGGGCGGAACCGGCCTGAAGACGCGCGGCCCCGTGGTCGTGCTCGCCCTCGATCAGACCCAGATGGACGCCTATTTCGCCATGGCCGCCGAACTGCGCGCCGCCGGGATCGCCGCCGAGGTCTATCTCGGCTCGTCCGGCATGCGGCCGCAGATGAAATACGCCGACCGCCGGGGCGCGCCGGCCGCGGTGATCGTGGGCGGCGACGAGATCGCCGCCGGAACGGTGACGATCAAGGACCTCGACCTCGGCCGGGAACTCGCCGCCGGTGTCAGCGGCAACGAGGCTTGGCGCGCGGAACGGCCAGGCCAGTTCACCGCGCCGAGGTCGGAACTGGTCGCCTCGGTGAAGCGGATCGTGGACGCCACGCCGTGAGACTGGAACCGGCGATCCCCGCCGAAGCGTTCGCCGCGATCCGCGAGCCGCTCCGGGCGATCGTCGCCCATCCCCTCGACCCGCCCGTCATCCAGCCTCTCGGACTTCTCCTCGACCTGCTAGGCGAGGAGTTGCGGGAGCGTCTGTTCATCGTCCAGGGCGGCGACGGCCCGGAATCCTGCCTGAGAACCGATTTTACCCTGGCCGCCCTGCGCGCGCACCTCGACAGCGGTCGCGCCAGCGGGCGCTACTACTATCGGGGCCACGCTTTTCGCGTCGCGCCGCCGGGGACGGGAAGGTCGGAGGAGTTTCCGCAGATCGGGCTGGAGGTGTTCGAGGGCGGCGACCCGGCGGAACTGGACGCCGAGATGGCCGCGCTAGCCTGGCGCTCGGCGGCGGCGGGCGGCCGATCGGACCTGACCCTGCTGCTCGGCGACGTCGGCTTGTTCGCGACCTTCGTCGACGCCCTGGGTGTCGCTCCTCCGCTGGCGACGCGCCTGAAGCGCGCCTTTTCAAGCCCCCGCCGGCTTCGGGCCGAACTCCGGGCCGGCGACACCGCCCCGGAGCGGCGCGCCCGGGGTGGCGGCGAACGCCTCGCCGCCCTCCTTTCCGGCCTCTCCGAAGAGGCCGCGGCCGAGGTGTTGCAGGACATCTGGGGATTGGCGGGCATCGAGCCCGTCGGCGGTCGCGGTCCGGCGGAGATCGTCCATCGCCTCGCCGAGCGCGCCGCGCTCGGCGCCTCGCCCCGTCTCGCTCCCGAACAGGCGGAGATGATCGAGCGTTTCCTGGCCATCGCCGACGCGCCGGACCAGGCGCTCGCGGCCGCCGAAGCCCTGGTCGGCGCCGGGCACTCCGCCCTCACCGCCGTCCGCGACTCGTGGCGCCGGCGCATGGAGGCCATGACCGCGGCGGGGGTTCCCTCCGAACGGGTGCGGTTCTCCGCCGCGTTCGGGCGCGCGTTCGGCTATTACGACGGCGTGTTGTTCGAGGTGCGCAGCGCGGCGCTCGGGGCCGATCAGCCGGTGGCCGCCGGCGGGCGTTATGACGGGCTCGCCGCCAAGCTGGGTGAGACGATGGACACGGGCGCGGTGGGCTGCATGGTGCGGCCCGGCCGGGCCTGGGTGGGCGCGGCATGACCGAGCCGTTGATCGTCGCCCTGCCGTCCAAGGGCCGGCTGAAGGATCAGGTCGAGTCCTGGCTTTCCGACGCCGGGCTCGCCCTGCGCATGGCCGGCGGCGTGCGCGGCTACAGCGCCACCCTCGACGGTTTCCCCGAGGTCCAGGTCCGCCTCGCCTCTGCGGGCGACATCGCCGCCAGCCTGCTCGCGGGCGAGGTCCATCTCGGCGTCACCGGAGAGGACCTGCTGCGCGAGGCGGGCGAGCAGATGGACGAGCGGGTGATGCTCCTCGCCGCCCTCGGCTTCGGCCGCGCCGACCTCGTGGTCGCCGCGCCTAGGAGCTGGATCGACGTGGACACCATGGCCGACGTCGACGAGGTGGCGCACCACTATCTCGCCCGCACCGGCCGGCGGCTGCGGGTGGCGACGAAATACCTGCTGCAGACCCGGCTGTTCTTCGCCCGCCACGGCATCGCCGACTATCGGCTCGCGGAGTCGGGGGGCGCCACCGAGGGCGCTCCCGCCGCCGGCGCGGCGGAACTCGTCGTCGACATCACCACCACCGGCGCGACGCTCGCCGCCAACGGCCTCAAGGTGCTGGACGACGGCCTGATCCTGAGCAGCCAAGCCCATGTCGCCGCGGCGCTTACCGCGACGTGGGACACCGACCGCCTCGACCTCTGCCGCCGGCTGTTGTCGATCGTCGCCGCCCGCGCGCGCGGCAAGGCGATCGCCAGCCTGGCGTGGCCGCCCGGGCGGGACGGGCAAGCGCGCACGGCGGTCGCGGGGTTCGCGGCGCCGGGAGACGCGGTGGGCCAGAGCGGCGTGCTGGTCGACGGCGGCGACCTGTTCGCCGCGGCCCACGCGCTCGCCGAGGCCGGCGTCGGTCCGGTGAGCGTCAGCCGGCCCGACTTCGTGTTCGAGGCGGACACGCCCGCGGTCGACCGATTGGCGAGGCGCTTGGTCCTCGCCTGAACGGTGGCGGTGTCCTGATCTCTTGACACGCCTCGGGTTCCGGCGCCCATTGAGACGGCGAATTGAACGGCGCGGCGCCTAACGACCGTGCAAGTTCGCGACGTTCCTGGAGGAACCCGTCTTTAGGTCAGCGCGAAACAAGGGCCGTCGCCGCGAGGCGGCGGCCCTTCGTCCGTGCGCCGCTAATGGCGAGCGATGGCGCGGTCTTCCTTATCGGAGATACCGTTCTTGTTGCGGTCGACGCCGCTCATGCCGTGACCGCCGCCGCCGTGGTGACGATGATGACGGCGCCAGTGGCGATGATGGCGCCCGTGATGTCGGCTCATTCCCGACGTGGCGGCGGCCTCGGGCGCTTGTGCGGCGGCGGGCGCCGCCGCGCCATCATCGGTCGTCGGCGTTGCGACGGTCGGCGGGGCCATCATGCGGCGGGCGGCGACGGGGGCCATGCCTTCGGTCACGTTGCCCTTGAAGTCCATGGCGACATTGACCGACGCGCCGTTCTTCATCGCCTTTCCGCGCCAGACGCCGTCGCGGCCCTCGGTCAGGCCCGCAACGCCGGAATAGCCGGATTTCTCGATGTGCTTGATCGCCTGGCCGCGGGTGAAGGAGTTCGCGGCCGGCTTGGCGGCGCCGTCATTGACGGTATGCGCGGCCTTGACCGGCGAGTTGCCCTTGGCGTCCGGGTCGCCGACGGGCGCGGTCTGGGCGAAGGCGGCGCCGGCGAAGGCGCTCGCGAGCAACAGAGTGATGAGCGTGTGTTTCACGTGGGATTTTCCTTGAGGATCGCGGTTCAGATGCCGCCGCTGACGTACCGCGCGCGCTCGGCGGCGATCTGGTCGGCGGTGTAGGGAGGCGAGGTTTCGTCGAACGCTGTCCAACCTTCGGAACGATAGGCGTCGCGGCGGGCCGCGAGATCGACGGTGCGTTCGTGGGTTAGAGCCGCCCTGACCGCGGGCGTCGCCGCGTCATCGACCCGCGCCGTGACCAGCGCGCCGCCGCGGCGGACGCCTTCCGCGTAGACGTGAGCGTCGTCTTCCTTCACGCCGGCCTTGGTCAGGGCCCCGATGACGCCTCCCGCCGCGCCCCCGACAGCCGCGCCGCCCAGCGCGCCGACGGCCGTGGCCACGAGCCAGCCCGCCGCCACCACCGGGCCGACCCCCGGTATCGCCATGATGCCCAAGCCGGTCAGAAGACCGCCCAACCCGCCGACGGCGGCCCCGATCCCCGCGCCCTTGCCGGCGTCCTTCGCCGCCTCGGCCGTATCCGTGGTCGCCGCCATGTGGTCGTGCTCGCCGTGAGCGTTGTTGGCCACCAGACTGATGTCGTCATGCGGCACACCGGCGGCTTCGAGATCTCGAACCGCCGTCTTCGCCTCGTCGAAAGTGTCGAACAGGGCGGTGATCGTCTGGGTCATGATGGTTTGTTTCCTCGCGGGCCCGGCGGCGAGGCGTCGCGCCCCACTGTTCCGAAGCCGCAGGCCGCCCCAACGTGCGGCCGCGCGGCCCGTTCCAGGATCGCGGCGGTGAGCTCGACGCCGATTCCCGCTGTTGACCACCGGCGGCTCAAGATGGCACTATTGAGGTCCAACCAAGGCGGGGTTATCAAAATGAAATCAACAATTCATTCGTTGCTTTTGGCGTCCGTTGCAGTATTCGCGATTGGAAGCGCTGATTCCGCGGCGGCGGCCACGTTCAACTTCCAGATGAGCGGCTGGCTGACGCCGGGCACAACCCTGGCGGGTTCGACGATCACCGCCGACACGCCGTTCTCGGTCACCGCGCGGTTCGACACCAGCGCGAACCTGGTTTCCTTCCTGCCGTTTCCGGGATTTGTCGCCTACACGCCATCCTATGTCTCTCTGACGTCCGGCGGCCAAACCTACGCCATTCAGCCGTATGACCCGACCACGCACCTCGGCTTCAGCGTCGCCATTTTCGACGGGACGACGCCGTTCGGGCCGCCGGGTCACTACGCCGCCGGCCTGATCCAGGATCCGGTCGCGGACGGCGCCGGCATCGTCGGCGATTGGCTCACGGCGACACCGGGTTACGCCGCCGCCAATCTCGTCTCAACGACCTTCACCGCCGCTAACTTTTTCGGTGTCGGCTTCGGCTCCGGCGTGTGTTTGTCGAACTGCCAGATGCCGGGCGAGGTCGACGCGGTGACGCCCGTGCCGCTGACCTTCAACGGCATGAGTTCAACGCTGGTGTTGCCAAGCACCGATTTGACCTATGCCGGCTTTCAGGCCCCCGGACCCTCGACCGACAAGCAGTGGACCGCGTCGCTGACGGCGGTGCCGGAGCCCGCGGCATGGTCATTCATGCTGGTCGGATTTGGCCTTGCCGGCTTAGCGGCGCGCCGGCGTCGGAGCCTGCAAGCGATCGCTTGAGCGAAGGGGGTTCGGCGCCCCCCTTCGCCTGAGCTACCAGATCCGCACGCGCTGATCCGGCGCGACATAGAGGGCGTCGCCCGGCTTGACGTTGAAGGCCGCGTACCAGGCGTCGATGTTGTACACCACGCCGTTGACGCGGTCGATCGGCGGCGAGTGGGGATCGCTGACCAGCCGCTTGCGCTCGTCGTCCTCCTTGGCCATTGAGCGCCACACCTGCGCCCAGCCGAGGAAGACGCGCTGGTCGCCGGTCAGGCCGTCGATCACCGGAGCCGGGCGGCCCTTCAACGACAGGTGGTAGGCGTCGAGCGCCGTCAGCAGGCCGCCGAGATCGGCGATGTTCTCGCCCATGGTCAGGTCGCCGTTGACGTGGGCGCCCGGCACCGGTTCGAAGGTGTCGTACTGCCCGCCGAGCCGCTTGGTCTGGAGCGCGAACTTGGCGGCGTCCTGCGGCGTCCACCAATCGGTGAGGACGCCGTGGCCGTCGAACTGGCGGCCTTCATCGTCGAAGCCGTGGGTCATCTCGTGGCCGATCACCCCGCCGATGCCGCCGAAGTTGACCGCCATGTCGGCCTCGTCGTCGAAGAACGGCGGCTGCAGGATCGCCGCCGGGAACACGATCTCGTTCTGCAGCGGGTTGTAATAGGCGTTCACCGTCTGGGGCGTCATGTCCCACTCGGTGCGGTCGACCGGGTCATGCAGGCGGCGCAGCTCCCGCGCCCACTCGAAAGCCTGGGCCCGCTCGCCGTTGCCGTAGAGATCGTCCGGCGACACCGTCAGCGCCGAATAGTCGCGCCACTTGACCGGATAGCCGACCTTGACCGTCAGCATCGACAGCTTTTCCAGCGCCTTGGCCTTGGTCGCCGGCGTCATCCAGTCGAGCCGCTGGATCCGGGCGGCCAGCGCGACCTTGAGGTCGCCGACCAGACCCTCCATCGTCGCCTTGGCCTCGGGCGTGAAATATTTGGCGACATAGACCCGGCCGACGGCCTCGCCCATGCCGGCATCGACCGCCACGACCGCGCGCTTCCAGCGCGGCTTCTGTTCGGCCTGGCCGGACAAGGTCTTGTTGCGGAACTCGAAATGGGCGTCGGCGAAACGGTGCGAGAGATACGGCGCGGCGGCGTCGGTGAGGGTGAACGCCTGCCAGGCCTGCAGCGTCGCGACCGGCGTGTCGGAGAAGACCGCCGCGATCTTGGGAAAGGCGCTCTTTTCAGCGACCACGATCGTGTTCAAGTCGCCGAGATGCGCCTGCTCCAGGAACGGCCGCCAGGGAAAGCCGGGCGCCATGGCCGCGAGTTCGGCGGTGGTCATCGGATTGTAGGTCTTGACCGGGTCGCGCTGTTCGACCTTGGTCCAGCTCGCCTCGGCGATCTTCGTCTCCAGCGCCACCACATCGGCGGCCTTCGCCGCCGCGTCCGGCCAGCCAGCCATGGTCAGCATCTGGGCGACATAGGCTTGGTACTTGGCCTTCTGCGCCGCGAAGCCGGGCTTGAGGTAGTAGTCGCGGTCGGGCAGGCCGAGACCGCCCTGGCCGACATAGATGGCGTAGCGGGTGGGGTCCTTGGCGTCCGGCTGTTCACCCAAGCCGAAGAAGGCGCCGAGATAACCCTGGTCGGCGCGTCCCATCAGGGCGGCGAGCTTCTCGCGCGTGTCGGCGGCGCGGATGGCGGCGAGATCGGGCGCGAGCGGCTTGGCGTCCAGCGCCTCGACCCGGCTCTCGTCCATGAACGACTTGTAGGCCGCGCCGATCTTGGCCTCGTCGCCGGTTGCGGCCGGATTGTCCGCCGCCTCGACCAGCACGGCGCGCACCCGGTTCTGCGACAGCTCGCTCAAGGCGTCGAACGAGCCGTAGCGGGTGCGGTCGGCGGGGATCCTGAGGGTCTTGAGGTAGGCGCCGTTGGCGTAGTGATAGAAGTCCGCCCCCGGCGCCACGGTGGCGTCGCGGCCGGCGAGATCGAAGCCCCACGGACCCAGATGCGTGGGCGCGGCCACGGACGGCGGCGCGTCGGCGGTGGCGGCGACCGCGCCCGTGGCGAGGGCGGTGGCCGCGAGCAGCGCGGCGAGAAGACGTGTGGTCATTGGATGCGGTGTCCTGGCGGCGGAGCGCGGCGGCGTCTGCCGGCGATGGCGGCGATTAACTGATCTCGAGCGTCTTGAACCGGTTTTCGTGGCGTTCGCAAGGCGCCGGATATCCGGGTTCCGAGCGATTCAGGCCCGGGCTGTCTTCGGCGTCGCCTGCGAGAGCCGGCCGCCGACCCGGATCGGGTCGATGGACCGCGCCAGCCCGGTCCTGTCGTCGGTCTCGACCAGCACGCCGCACACCGTGGCCGGACCTTCGGCCGGCTTGTAGCGCCCGCCGGAGATGCGGGTGGTGAAGCGCCTCAGGGGTTCGTCCTTGTGGTTGCCGATCACGCTGTCGTAGTCGGCGCAGGCCCCGGCGTCCGTCTGATACGCGGTGCCCCCGAGCAGGACCTGGGCGTCGGCGGTGGGCACATGGGTGTGGGTGCCGATCACCAGGCTGGCGCGGCCGTCGCAGAAATGGCCCATCGCCATCTTCTCCGAGGTCGCCTCGGCGTGCATGTCGACCACGATGGCGTCGGCGACCTCGCCGAGAGGGCAGGAGCCGAGTTCGTGATCCACGGCGGCGAAAGGGTCGTCCAGCGAGTCCATGTTGACCCGGCCGAGCAGGTTGATCACCAGGATGCGCAGTCCGCGGGGTCCGTCGAACAGTTGCGAACCCCGGCCCGGCGCGTTCGCCATGCGCGGGTAGTTCAGCGGCCGGATCAGGCGCGGCTCGCGGACGATGTAGGTCAGCGCCTCCTTCTGATCCCAGGAATGGTTGCCGAGGGTCAGGCAGTCGGCGCCGGCGTCGTACAGCTCGCGCGCGGTGGCCTCGGTGACCCCGAAGCCGGCGGCGGCGTTCTCGGCGTTGACGATGGTGAAGTCGATCGCGAGGTCGCGGCGCAGGCGGGGCAGGTGTTCCGCGATACCTTCACGGCCGGAACGGCCGACCACGTCACCAAAAAAAGCAAGTCTCATGGGTTAGGGTGTACCACCTCCACGAAGCCCGCGTCGGTGAGAATGCCGTCCAGCCGCTGGTCGTGATCGTCGGTGGGAACGCGGTCGACCTCCTGACCGCCGTACGCCAGCCCGATCACCCTCACGCGACCGGCCGCCCGAAGCGCCGCGATGGTGCGGTCGTAGCAGCCCGCGCCCTGCCCTAGCCGCGCGCCGGTTCGGTCAAAGGCAAGGACGGGAACGATAACAAGGTGGGGGCTCAGGCATTGCGCGGTTTCCGGCGGCGCGGGGATGCCGAACGCGTCGGGGATGAATGGACCGTCGACGGCGAAGAAGTCGAGAGGACGATCGCGGTCCGTCGCGCGCGGCAGGCACGATGTCCAGCCGTTCAAGACGAGGGCGTCGATCAGAGGCCCCGGATCGACCTCGGAGCCTTGCGGCAAATACCCGGCAACCACTCTCTCCTGGCCCGTTCGCGTCCCGCCGGCATCGTGCGAAAGAGCCGGCGGGACGCCGGCGGACCAGGAGAAGAGTGGGGGTCCAGCGGCAAGTCGCCGGCGGATCGTCCGCATCCTCCGTCTCAGCGTTGCTTTCGCCTCGGCAATGGAAAGGGTGGCGGCGCCGTAGGGGCCGTGGAGGCGTTTCAATCCCCTCGGACCTGGTAAACCAGGTGGGCGCCGTGTGTCCAAGACCACGATCCTGGACAGGGACAGCTCCCGTAGAGAGTGATTAAGGTCCCCGGGATGTGATGCCTCCGACGAGAGCCACAGCAGACCCGCCGGTGACGAAGGTAGGGCGGCCAGGCGGGAACCTCAAGGTCGCTGATGCGCTCAAGCTGGCGGGGCCGCGCCGCATGCGCCCGCGCCTGTAGCGCCGAACCAACGGCGACAAGGAGAATGACTGATGTTGCTAGGTCTTGCCGCGCTTCTGGTCGTGCTTTGGGTGTTGGGGTTCTTCGTCTTTCACATCGCCGGCGGTCTGATCCACCTTCTGATCGTCATCGCCATCGTCGTGGTGATCTTCAACTTCGTCACCGGCCGTCGAGGCTTGTAACTCTCCCGCTCACGGAGCGTCGGCGTAGGCCTTGACCAGGTCGGTCAGGTAGTCGCGTCCGACGTAGACCGCCTTCGCCGCGATGTGCTCGTTGAGCCCGTGCGCCCCGCTGCCCTCCGGTCCGGACCAGAAGCCCGGCACGCCGTAGGTCGGTATGCCGATCGGCGCGAGATAGATCGCGTCGCTGGCGCCCGTCGACATCGTCGGGATCAGAGGGACTCCGGGAAAGTATTTCGCGCTCACCGTGTCCGCCGGCCCCAGAACCTTTGGATCGAGCGGCGCGGGCGTCGGCTTGTCGCGGATAGGCTCCAAAGGAATGACCTTGACCTTGGGATCGGCGATGGCGGCGACGAGGGCGGCGCGGGTCTCCTGCATCGTTCGTCCGGGAAACATCCGACAGTTGATGTTGGCGCCGGCCCGTTGCGGCAAGGCGTTCTCCGCATGGCCGCCGTCCAGCAGGGTGGCGACGCAGGTGGTGCGCAGCATGCTGTGGACGAAGCGGTCCTTGTCGAGTTCGGCCAGGGCGGCCTTGTCGTCGGGGTTGTTGGCCAGGGCCACCATCGCCCGGCCCTGAGGGTCCGTCCGTCCGGCGCCGGCCTTGGCCAGAAAGGCGCGCGTCGTGTCGCTGAGCTGCATCGGGAACTCGAGGTCGCGCACCTTGATCAGGGCGTCCGCCAGTTCATAGATCGCGTTGTCGCGGATCGGCGTCGAGGAGTGTCCGCCGGCGTTGGTCGTCTCCAGCCGGAACTGCTGAACCACCTTCTGGCCGACCTGGATGCCCTGGGTCAGCAGCTTGCCGTGCTCGTCGACCCGGCCGCCGCCGCCCTCGTTGAGCGCGAATTCGGCGGCGATCAGATCGGGCTTGTTCTTCGCCAGCCAGTCGGCCCCGTTGAACGCCTTGGTCGACTCCTCGCCGCAGGTCAGGGCGAGCTTGAGGGTGTGCCTCGGCTGATAGTGCTGCTCCTTGAAGCGCATCAGCATGTCGACCCAGGTTGCGTCGATCACCTTCATGTCCGACGCGCCGCGGCCGTAGAAATAGCCGTTCTCCTCGATCAGGACGAACGGGTCGCGGCTCCAGTCCTCGCGCTTGGCCTCGACCACGTCGAGGTGGCCGAGGAGAAGGATCGCCTTCGCGCTCGGATCGCGGCCGGGCAGGACGGCGACGAGGCCGCCGTCCTTGGGATGCTCGGGGGTGGCGAAATAGGTCAGATCGGAATCGGGAAATCCGCCGGACTTCAGCCTGTCGCCCATTTCGTGGGCGGCCACGGTGCAGCTCCCGCTCGACAGGGTGGTGTTGGTCTCGACCAGTTGTTTGTAGATTTCCCGGAACCGGACCTGGTCGGGGCGGAGGCCCTGCGCCGCCGCGCCTTGAGCCAGCGCCGCCGCCATGGCGACAGCGAAAATCTTGCCGATCATCGATAGCCCCGTTTTTGCTTGGGCGTCATCTAGGGCAGGTTGGTTCGCGCCCGCAATACGGGCGCCCAGCCATCTACCGCGCCGCCATGGTCTCCAGTTTCTGCGCCGCCGCTTCCAAAGCGGCGATCGCCCGGGTCTCGGCGGTCTCGACCTCGGTCTCCAGGTGAGCGTTACGCGCTTTCTCCACCGCGAGCGCGCTACGCAGTTGGTTGATCTCGTCGGCGAGCATCAGGCCGCCCAGCAGCATCAGCCGGGTCTCGCCCAGCGCGCCTGCGTCGGGCGCGATCTCGCGCACCTTGGCGTCGATCACGGCGGCGAGCGACCGCACGTGAGACTCCTGGCCGTCCTCGCAGCCGACGCCGTAGGGCTTGCCGTGAACCTCGACGATCACCTGCGCCACGGCGTCATTCCCCCGTTTCGCCCATGGCCGTCTTCACCTCCGCCATCGCTTTTTCCACGGCGCCGAGCGCCTGCGCCGCCGCTTCGGAGAGCTCCCGCTCCCGCGCGCGGGAGGAGTCGAGTTCGGCGGCGAGCCGCGCGCGGTCGAGATCGAACAGGCCGCCGACTTGCGCGCCGGCCTCGGCGACCCGGTGACCCAGCCTCTGCTCCAGCATGGAGGCCGCGCGCTCCAGACGCCGAACCGCGACATCCAGCCGGCCGCTGCCGCTCATAGGAACCCTCCGAACCCGCCGCGTCGGCGTGCTTCGATACACGGTATAACCTCGCCCCGGCTCGCGCGGCAAAGCCTCCCGAATGCCACAGCTTGCTTGACTTCGCCGGTCCGCGCCGCAAAACCGCCCGCGAACCTGCACGGAGATCGCCCGAAACATGCCTGTCCGCGTCGCAATCAACGGCTTCGGCCGCATCGGTCGCCTCGTCCTGCGATCGATCGCCGAGCATGGCCGACGGGACATCGAGGTGGTCGCGATCAACGACTTGGGTCCGGTGGAAACCAACGCCCACCTCTTCCGCTACGATTCGGTTCACGGCCGTTTTCCGGGCGCCGTTACCGTGGCGGGCGATACCATCGACATCGGCATGGGTCCGATCAAGGTGACGGCAATCCGCGATCCCGCGCAGCTCGACCACCGCGCCCTCGGCGTCGATGTCGCCTTGGAATGCACCGGACTGTTCAACAAGCGGGACAAGGCGGCCGCCCATCTCGACGCCGGCGCCAAGCGGGTACTGGTTTCGGCGCCCTGCGACGGCGCCGACCGGACGGTGGTCTACGGCGTCAACCAAGCCACCTTGGCGGCGGAGGACCGGGTGGTCTCCAACGGCTCCTGCACCACCAACTGCCTGGCCACGGTGGCGCGGGTCCTGCTCGACACCTGCGGGATCGAGCGTGGCTACATGACCACGATTCACTCCTACACCGGCGACCAGCCGACGCTGGATACGCTGCATTCCGACCTCTACCGCGCCCGCGCCGCCGCGATGTCGATGATCCCGACCTCCACCGGCGCTGCCAAGGCGCTCGGCCTGGTGCTGCCGGAACTCGCCGGCAAGCTCGACGGCTCGTCGATCCGTGTTCCGACGCCGAATGTCTCGGTGGTCGACCTCAAGATCGTGCCCAGCCGCGATGTCACCAAGGAAGAGATCAACGCGGCGATGGCCAAGGCCGCGGCCGAGGGCCCGCTCAAGGGCATCCTCGCCGTCACCGACGAGCCGCTGGTGTCCACCGACCTCAACCACTCCGACGCCTCGTCCACCGTCGCCCTGCCCCAGACGCAGATCGTCGGCGGCCGGCTGGCGCGGGTGCTGGCGTGGTACGACAACGAGTGGGGCTTCTCGACACGCATGGCCGACACCGCCGTGGCCCTGGCCCAAGTCGGCTGAGAGGCGGACCGTGACGTTCAGAACCCTCGACGGAACGGATCTCAAGGGCAAGCGCGCCCTGGTCAGGGTCGACTTCAACGTGCCGATGAAGGACGGCGCGGTGACCGACGACACCCGGCTGCGCGCGGCCTTGCCGACGATCCGCCGTCTTCAGGCCGCTGGGGCCAAGGTGGTGCTCATGGCTCACTTCGACCGTCCGAAAGGCAAGGTGGTCCCGACCATGTCCCTGGCGTCGGTCGTCGACTCTCTCGGCGAAATCCTGGGTCACAAGGTGCTCTTCGCCACCGACTGCGTCGGCGATCATGCGGACGAGATGATCGCCGGCATGGCCGACGGCGATGTCCTCCTGCTCGAGAACCTGCGTTTCCATGCCGGGGAAGAGTCGGATCACGACGCCTTCGCCGAGGCTCTGGCCAGATCGGGTGACGTGTTCGTCAACGACGCCTTTTCCGCCGCGCACCGCGCCCACGCGTCCACCAGCGCCATCACCCGCATCCTGCCGAGCTACGCCGGCGAAGCGATGCGGCGGGAGTTGCAGGCCCTCGACGCCGCGCTCGGCCATCCGGCCCATCCGGTGCTGGGCATCGTCGGCGGCTCTAAGGTCTCGACCAAGCTCGACCTGCTGCGCAACCTCGTCGTTAAGCTGGACGCCCTGGCGATCGGCGGCGGCATGGCCAACACCTTCCTCTACGCTGATGGCCACGAGGTCGGTGCGTCCTATTGCGAGAAGGATCTCGCCGGCGTGGCGCGCGAGATCGTCGATCTGGCCGCCGAGCACAATTGCGAACTGCTGCTGCCGATCGACACCATCGTCGCCGAGCGGGCGGCGCCGGGCGAGCCGGCCCGCGTCCGCGCGCTGGGCGAGGTCGACGACAACGAGCGCATCCTCGACGCCGGCCCGCGCACCGTGGAGCGTCTGGAGGCCGCCATGGACAGCGCCAAGACCCTGGTGTGGAATGGACCGTTGGGCGTGTTCGAAACGCCGCCGTTCGACGCCGGCACCGTGGCCGCCGCGCGCCACGCCGCCCGACTTTGCAAGGCCGGCAAGCTCGTCGCCGTCGCCGGCGGCGGCGACACCGTCGCCGCCCTGATCCACGCCGGAGTCGAACACGACTTCACCTTCGTCTCGACCGCCGGCGGCGCCTTCCTGGAATGGATGGAAGGCAAGGTGCTCCCAGGCGTCGCCGCTTTGCATTCCGCCGACTGAAGACTTAGAAGCGCCGTTCCACGCTTGAGGGGAGTAAATTCATGGCCCGCGTCACGCTTCGGCAGCTTCTGGACCACGCCGCCGAGCGCGGCTACGGCGTCCCGGCGTTCAACATCAACAATATGGAACAGGGCCTGGCGATCATGGAGGCGGCGTCGAAGTGCGGCGCGCCGGTGATCATCCAGGCCAGCCGTGGCGCACGGCAGTACGCCAGCGATATCGTCCTCGCCAAGCTGATCGAGGGCCTGGTCGAACTCTACCCTGACATTCCCGTATGCATGCACCAGGACCACGGCAACAGCGAAGCGACCTGCGCCACCGCGCTGCAGCACGGCTTCACCAGCGTCATGATGGACGGGTCTTTGGCGGCCGACGGTAAGACCCCTTCTAACTACGACGACAACGTCCGGGTGTCTCGCGACGTGGCCCGGATGGCGCATTGGATGGGCGCGTCGGTCGAGGGCGAGCTCGGCGTGCTCGGCAGTCTCGAGACCGGCATGGGCGAGAAGGAGGACGGCCACGGTTTCGAGGGCAAGCTCGGCCACGATCAACTGTTGACCGATCCCGGTCAGGCGGTGGACTTCGTTCGCGAAACCGAGGTCGACGCCCTGGCCATCGCCATGGGGACCAGCCACGGCGCCTATAAGTTCACCCGCAAGCCCGACGGGGCGGTGCTGGCCATGGGCGTGATCGAGGAGATCCACCGCCGCCTGCCGAACACCCATCTGGTGATGCACGGCTCGTCGTCGGTGCCGCAGGATTTGCAGGATGTCATCAATCGGCACGGCGGCGAAATGCCCCAGACCTGGGGCGTGCCGGTCGAGGAAATCCAGCGCGGCATCAAGCACGGCGTGCGCAAGATCAACATCGACACCGACAACCGCATGGCCATGACCGGCGCGATCCGGAAAGTCCTGAGCGAGAACCCCGGCGAATTCGATCCGCGCAAGTACCTAAAGCCGGCGATGGCGGCGATGCGCGCGGTGTGCGCCCAGCGTTTCGAGGAGTTCGGCGCGGCGGGACAGGCCGGACGGATCAAGCCGCTGCCGATGGCCGTCATGGCCAGGCGCTATGCCGCCGGAGAGCTCTCGCCGAGGTTTGGCCTGACGCGGCACGCGGCCGAATAGCCGCCGAGGTGGACGTCCAGGTCCGGCTGGCGCGACCCGACGAACGCGCGCTGATCGAAGGCCTGCTCCAGTTCTACTTTCACGACTTTTCCGAACTGTACCCTGGGATCACAGCCGACTGGGAACTCGACGGCGCCGGGAGATATGGCGCCTACCCCTATCTCGACAGCTATTGGCGTGACGCCGACCGGCGTCCGTTCCTGATCGAGGCGGATGGCCGCGCGGCGGGGTTCGCCCTGATCAACGCTCATTCGCATCGTGGCGAGGCGATCGACCACGCCGTCGCCGAGTTCTTCGTCCTCCGCCAGTACCGCCGTTCCGGCGTCGGGCTGCGGGCGGCGCGGTCGATCTTCGCCAACCACCCCGGCCGCTGGGAACTCGCCATCGCCGCCGTCAACGCCGCGGCGCGCGCGTTCTGGCCGAAAGCCGTGCTCGACACCCCAGGCGTGCGGGAGCTGACCGCGGTGAAGGTTCAGCCCAACGATAGGGTGGTGCTGAGCTTCACCGTCGAGCGGACGTGATTGAAACAGGGATAGAATCGTGTTGGGACGCGCCGTTCACCACAGTCGGGTAACGCCAGTCTGATCGAATATCCGCTCGTTGGAGGCCAGCACCATGTCCTCGACGAGCGCCTGTGCTATCAGAAGCCGATCGAACGGATCCCGGTTCGCAATAGATAGGCGTCCAGCCAAAGCGCCATGGCCTAACGAAATCGGCAGCGGGTGAAAGCCCTCATGGTCGACCATTTCCAGGAAGCGTCTTGAGAGAGCCTCTGCCTCGGGAAGTTTGCCGATACGGTGCTTCGTGGTTACTTCCATCGCCGACACGGCGCTGACGAACACGTCGTTCGTTTCATCCTCAATCGCGGCTTTCGCCGATGTGGAAAGAGCTGGATTGCCGTTGAACCACCACAACACCGTGTGGGTATCCAGCAGCAATCTCACACGCTTTCACCATTCCATCTCGCGAGTTCGTCCGGGGGTAGCGGCTCGAAGAATGCCTCGGTGAGGTTGAACTCGCCCTCAAAGGCTCCGAATTTCCGCTTGGGCTTTGTCGGCTTCAACGGTGTCAAACGAACCACTGGCGAGGAGCCGCGCGCGATGATCACCTCGTTACCTTCGAGCGCGGAGGCAATGAGCTTGGAAAGCTGTGTTTTGGCTTGATGGACGGTGAATATCATCGCGATAGGCTAAGCCTTTAGCTAAGCGCTCGCAAGCGTCGGAGCGCGGAAGATCGTCCGCGCTCCGATGGAACCTATTTGCCTTTGAGGCAGGCGCGGCGGAACTTCTCGCGTTCCTTGCCGTGTAGGCCCTTGGTGTCGGCCTGAGCGGAACAGGCCTTGGACTCGGGGGTCATCGGTTTGCGGCCGCCGGCGCTTGGCGTCGACATGGTCGATGTCGTGGAGGCCATGGCGGGTTTCGACATCGCCGGCTTGGACGCCGTCATCGCGGGTTTGGAGGCCATCATCGACGGCTTCGTCGTCGCCGCCATGGCCGGCTTGGACGGCGTGGCGGGAGCCGGAGTCATGGCGGCGGCTTTCGCGGCGGCCTTCTTTTCCTTCTTGGTCATGGTGGTCGACTTCGCCGGCGCCGTGGTGGTGGTCGCCGTCGTCTGGGCCATCGCTCCGCCCGACAGCGCCAGAACGGCGATCGACGTCAGGATCAAACTGCGCATTCGTGATTCTCCCCGGGCCGCCCTTCGCGACCGATTGCGGGAGCCTAGCCAATCCAAGGTGTCAACGGAAGTGGGCTGAACCTACCCAGCGCCGGCGAAAACAGGCATGACGCGGCTATGCCGCCGGCCTGCCGCCTCTACCTGATCACGCCGCCGGACATCGTCGACGCCGGAGCGTTCGCGTCGACGTTGGCGGAGGCGCTGGAAGCCGGTGATGTCGGCGCGGTCCAGGTTCGGCTCAAGGCCGCGTCGGAGGCGACCGTTTCCGAGGTGGCGAGGCGCATCGCGCCGATCTGCCGCGCGAGATCGGTGACCCTCATCCTCAACGACGATCCGCGTCTGGCCGCCGCTCTCGATTGCGACGGCGTCCATATCGGGCAGACCGACATGGCGATAGCCGAGGCGCGAAAGATCGTGGGCCGCGACCGCCTGATCGGCGTCACCTGCCACGACAGCCGTCATCTGGCGATGGAGGCGGCGGAGGCCGGCGCCGACTATGTCGCCTTCGGCGCCTTCTTCCCGACCGCGACCAAGGACACCACCACCCGCCCGGACCCGGAAATCCTGGAGATCTGGCAGGAGACCATGCTGATCCCCTGCGTCGCCATCGGCGGGATCACGCCGGAGAACTGCGAGCCGCTGGTCGGGGCGGGCGCGGACTTCCTCGCGGTGTCAGCCGGAGTGTGGTCGCATCCGGATGGCGCCGCGGCCGCGATCAGATCCTTCGCGGCAAAAATCGAGCGAGGTCTCGTGCGCCGCCGCGCAGAGTCCGCCTCATCCTAGACCGGACACGTAGAGCGCGGCCAAAGCGGCAAGCCACAGACCGAGCTGAACGGTAACTACACGGACGGAGGCCCGCGGAGAACGCCAATGCGCCGCTACAAGGACCGCCAACAGAGGCGCCTGAGCGACCATCAGGAGTTGATAGACGTGCGCCTCGAGACCCTCGTCTCGCGGCGGACTGGCGCCGAACCGCCACGCACCCCAGGCGACGACGGCCATGGCAAGCAACGACATCACGATGGGGCCGAAGGTTGCCGCGAACATCACGGGATTGCGCGACGACTGGATAGGAAGGCGAGCCATGCTTGAACTCCCAATCGTGAACGTCCCATCGGAATTCGTCGATTTTGGGTCGAGCATTTGGCCGATTGCTCGCCTTGCTTTGGGCGACCCCCTCCCATAGGGTCCGCCGCCTTCAATTCGCCTTTCAAGAGAACCCATGCCCACGGTTGGTAGCAACGAAGTTCGCGTCGGTAACGTCATCCTGCATCAGAACGGAATCTGGCGCGCCGTGAAGATCTCCCACGTCAAACCCGGCAAGGGCGGCGCGTTCAACCAGATGGAGCTGAAGAACCTCATCACCGGCAGCAAGCTCAACGAGCGCTTCCGCTCCGAGGACAAGGTCGACCGAGTCACGCTGGAGCAGCGCGAGTTCCAATACCTGTACGAGCAGGACGACGCCTTGGTGTTCATGGATCAGGCGACCTACGACCAGATCGAACTGCAAAAGGCGTTCGTTGGCGAGGATCAGGTCCGCTTCCTGCACGACGGCATGGTCGTCTCGGTGGAATTCCACGAGGAGCGCCCGATCGGCATCGACCTGCCGGAGAGCGTGGTGCTGGAGGTCGTCGAGACCGAGCCGACGGTGAAGGGCCAGACGGCGTCGTCGTCTTACAAGCCGGCCAAGGCGTCCAACGGCATGCGGATCATGATCCCGCCGTACATGGGCGAGGGCGAGAAGATCCTGGTCTCCACCGAAACCGGCGAATACATGCGCCGGGCCGACTGACGGCGCCGGATCGGCTGACCGCAAAGTGGCGATACCCACCTCGCCCCTGCTGAAGGTGATGATCGACGCCGTTCGCAAGGCCGGACGGGCGTTGGCGCGCGACTTCGGCGAGGTCGCGGAACTCCAGGTCTCGCGCAAGGGCGCCGCCGATTACGTCAGCGCGGCCGACCTCAAGTCGGAACAGACCTTGCTGGAAGAACTCAGCAAGGCGCGTCCCGGCTATGGCTTCCTCGGCGAGGAGCGCGGCCTGATCGAGGGCTCCGACAAGACTCACACCTGGATCGTCGATCCCCTCGACGGCACCACCAACTTCCTCCACGCCATGCCGCATTTCGCGATCAACGTCGCCCTCCAGCGCGAGGGCCAGATCGTCGCCGGCGTGACCTACAATCCCGCCAACGCCGACCTGTTCTGGGCCGAGCGCGGCCGCGGGGCCTACCTCAACGACCGCCGCCTGAGGGTGGCGGCGCGGACCCGGTTCGAGGAGGCGGTGTTCGCCACCGGCATTCCGTTTCTCGGGCACGGCCAGCATGGCCGCTTCCTCAAGGAACTCCATCAGATCGGCCAGCGCGTCTCCGGCATTCGCCGCTTCGGCTCGGCGGCGCTCGATCTGGCCTGGGTGGCGGCGGGGAGGTTCGACGGCTTCTGGGAGCGCGACCTCTCGCCGTGGGACCTGGCGGCGGGGATCCTGATGGTGACCGAGGCCGGCGGCGTGGTGACGGACGCGGGCGGCGCGGCCGATCCGTTGGCGACCGGATCGATCTGCGCCTCCAACGAGGGCCTCCACAGGCTCCTGCTGGAGCGGTTGAAGGCGGCGGCGTAGCGCCGTCAGGCCCGCTCGAACAGCGCGGCGATCCCCTGGCCGCCGCCGATGCACATGGTCTCCAGGCCGAGACGCGCGTCGCGGCGATGGAGTTCCCGAAGCAGGGTAGCGAGGATGCGGCCCCCGGTGGCGCCGATGGGGTGGCCGAGCGATATGCCCGATCCGTTGACGTTCAGCATGTCGTGCCGATCATCGTCGTCGGCCCAGCCCCAGCCCTTCAGCACCGCCAGCACCTGAGGCGCGAAGGCCTCGTTCAACTCGACCACGCCGATGTCGTCCCACGACGTTCCGGTGCGCGCGAACAGCCGTTCCACCGCTGGGACCGGACCGATCCCCATCCGCGCCGGGTCACAACCGGCGGCCGCCCAGGAGACGAACCAGCCCATCGGATCCAGGTCGAGTTCCCCGAGCTTGTCCTCGGCCACCACCAGGCACGCGGCGGCGGCGTCGTTCTGTTGCGACGCATTGCCCGCCGTGACGACGCCGCCTTTCTCGAGCGGTTTGAGCTGGCCGAGGCTTTCGGCGGTGGCGTCCTCTCGGACACCTTCGTCGTGCCGGAACACGACGGGATCGCCCCGGCGCTGGGGAACCGAGACTGGAACCAACTCGTCGTCGAACTTGCCGTCGGCCCAGGCTTTCGCCGCGCGCCGGTGGCTGCGGGCGGCGTAGGCGTCCGACGCCTCGCGCGTGATCTGGTAGTCGCGCGCGAGGTTCTCGGCGGTCTCGATCATGCCGCTGATCACGCCGAAGCGGCTCACGGGCTGGCTCATGACCCGGCCCCGCGCCAGCCGATCGTGCATCGTCACCGAACCGGCGCGCGCGCCGCCCCGCATGTCGGTCGAGTAGTATTCGGCGTTGGACATGCTCTCGACGCCGCCGGCCACGACGACATCGGCGGCGCCCGTCTGCACCATCATCGCCGCGTCGATCACCGCCTGCAGGCCGGACCCGCAACGCCGGTCGAGTTGATAGCCGGGAACGGAGATGGGCAAGTCCGCCGCCAAGGCCGACCAGCGGGCGATGCACGGCGCCTCGCCGTTGCCGTAACCCTGGGCGAAGACGACGTCGTCGATCCGTGTGGGGTCGACGCCGGTGCGCTCCACCAGCGCCTTGATCACCACGGCGCCGAGGTCGCCCGCGGCCATCGGCGCCAGCGCGCCCTGAAATTTTCCGACACCCGTTCGAATGGGCGAAACAATCGCGGCTCGTCTCATGGCGTGGCCTCAAAGTCAGTTCTTGGAAATGACGGAGCCTGGCGGCCGCGTCGGAGACAGCGGCTTTCATGGCGGCCCGGGCCTCACCGATCAAGGTGCGCGGCATTCCGTTCGACGACCAAGGTTCGCCGGAGAGCGCGAAGAGCTCTCCGCATTCTGAGCGTTCCTTTTTTGTTCTATCCCTGCTACGAACTTCCCGTGCCTGCGTCTTCCACCCCCACACGAGGCCGAGGCGCGGTCTCCAACGCCTCCGGCCGCTACGAATCCCGCGCCAGAGAGGATTTCGACGACGGCTGGGCGGTCGACGATCCCGCGCCGCCCGTGCTGCGCACCACTGTCACGCCTGAAAAGGCCCGGGTGATCATCACCCGCAACGACAGTCCGGACGTCGGCTTCGACCGCTCGATCAATCCGTACCGGGGTTGCGAGCATGGTTGCATCTATTGCTACGCCCGGCCGGCTCACGCCTATATGGGCCTGTCTCCCGGCCTCGATTTTGAGAGCAAGATCTTTTTCAAGCCGGGCGCGGGAAAGTTGCTGGAGCGGGAGCTGAGCCGCCCGAACTACAGTCCGGCCACCATCCACATCGGCGGCAACACCGATCCCTACCAGCCCCAGGAACGCACACTTCGGGTCACGCGCGAGATCGTCGAGGTGATGTCCCGCTTCGGCCATCCGATGTCGGTGATCAGCAAGTCGGCCCTGATCACCCGCGACGCCGATTTGCTGGGGCCGATGGGCCAGGGGGGTTTCGCGCGCGCGGCGATCTCGATCACCACGCTGGATCGCAAGCTCGCCCGGATCATGGAGCCGCGCGCGGCGACGCCGGAGCGGCGGCTGGACGCGGTGCGCAAGCTGACGGCCGCCGGCCTGCCGACGATGGTGATGTTCGCCCCCGTGATCCCCGGCCTCAACGACCACGAGATGGAGGCGGTGCTCAAGCGGTCGGCCGAAGCTGGCGCCTTCAGCGCCGGCTATGTCGCGCTGCGCCTGCCGCTGGAGATCAAGGACCTGTTCCGCGAATGGCTGGCGGCGAACGTGCCCGACCGCGCCGCGCGGGTGATGTCGCTTGTCCGCCAGATGCGCGGCGGCAAGGACTACGACGCCCAGTGGGGCCAGCGCATGAAAGGCGAAGGCCCCATCGCCGACGTGATCGCCCAACGCTTCAAGATCGCCCGGCGCCGGTTCGGTCTCGATCGATCGTTGCCCCCGCTGGACACCGGACGGTTCAAGGTTCCGCCAAAGGCGGGCGATCAAGGCGACCTGTTCGCGTGACCGCTGTTCAGATCTCGATGGCGCGCGACGTGAGAAGGTCGCGAAGCATGCCTTCGCTCACGAAAACCTCCGCCTGAAAGCCGGCGGCGCGCGCGGCTTCGACGTTGGCCGGAACGTCGTCGAAGAACAGCGAACGCGCCGGCTCGATACCCGCGCGCTGGGCGAGCAATTCGAACGCCGCGATCGACGGCTTGATCAGCCCCATCTCGAAGCTGAGGTGGGCTTCGATCGCGTGCAGACGACCGTCCGACGCGCGGCCGTTGTAGGCCCAGTGCACGGCGTCGGTGTTCGAGAAGATCATTACCCTGCGCCGGGCGGCGAGTTGTTCGACCAAGTCCAGCATCGAGCGGTCGATGGCGAGATGACAGCACCAGTCTTCCGCGAAATCGGCCCACGATCCGTCGTAGCCGCCTTCCTCCCGCAGCAACTCGTGAAGCTCGTCGATCGGCCGCGCGCCCGTCATCCAGTCGGGCCGGGAGACGAACGACTTCACGTCCTCGGACGTGCAGCGCCGCGCGCGGGAGGCGAGCCGATCGTGGAGGACCTGGTTGTCGTGCGCGCAGATGACGCCGCCGAGGTCGAAGATCAGCGCGTCCGGTTGGTTCAAGCCGGCTTCTCGAACAGGATCGCCTTGGTCAGGAAGGCCTTGTCGGCGTCGATCACCGTCAGCCCCGCGGAGCCGAACAGGGCGGGGAGGTCGGTCTCGCTGTAGGTGCCGTAGAACGGCTCGTGGAAATAGGCCGGGAAGTTGATCAGCATCCGCTCCAGCCGGGGCTCGTCCACCGGCTGGATCGAGTCGGCGAAGGCGAGGACGCCGCCGGGCTTGAGCACCCGCGCGATCTCGGCCGCCACGCGCGGCCGCACCCGGGGCGGAAGTTCGTGGAACAGGTAGATGCAGGTCACGGCATCCAGGGCGCCGTCGGCGAACGGCAGGCGCTCGGCGTTGGCCTGCGCCAGGGCCGTGACCTTCGACGCTCGCCGGGTTTCGGCGAGATAGGATGTGGAGAGGTCCACGCCGGCCAGCCGGGCGCGGGGAAAGGTCGCCGCCAGGTTCTCCAGGAAGGCGCCCGACCCGCAGGCGAGATCGAGCACCCGCAGATCGCGGTGATCGCGTCCGCGCCAGTGGCGGGCGAGCAGGGCGAGGGCGCGCCGCCGCATCGGACCCGCCGCGCCGGCGAACAGGGTCTCAACCTGGGCCTCGTAGCGCCTCGCGCTGTCCTCGGTGAACCAGCCGCCGCTCTGGTAGTGGAAGTTCTGGCGATAGTAGGCCGGCAGCGTATCGCTCGGCGACTCGTCGCGCGCCTCGACGCCGCCCCGCCGCCGCCGCCGCGCCTCGACCTCGCGCGCGTCGACCAGCAGATCGGCGGCGACACGGACGGCGGCGAGCGGATCGACCGGGCCGTCCCGCATCGGCGGATAGAGCCCCGCCGCGACATCGGCGTTGTCCTTCTCGATCGCCTCCCACCACGCCTTGCGGAAAAAGCCCTTCGGCAGCGGCTCCGCCTCGGTCTTGTCGGCCGGTATCGGCCGGGCCGGCGCGCCCGGCTTGGCGACGGCTCGAAGGGTCAGGGCCGTCGCGCCCCACCACGCCGCGCGCATCGCGGACGCCGCCACCTGTCGCGATCCATCCGCCGAGAAAGCCAGCCGCCTGGGTTCACCCATCATCGAGTCCTATCCAACGCGGGAAAAGACCGCGACGAGTTCGATATGGGGAGACCACAGGAATTGATCCACCACCGCGACGCGCTCCAGCCGATATCCGCCGCCGAGCAGGATGCCGGCGTCGCGGACGAAGGTCGCCGGGTTGCAGGACACGGCGACGACCCGTCCGACCTTCGAGGCCGCGAGTTGCGCGGCCTGGGCTTGAGCGCCGGTGCGGGGCGGGTCGAACACCGCGACATCGATCTTGGCCAGATCGGCGGCGAGCATCGGGCGGCGGTCGAGATCCCGCGTCTCGGCCTGGATCGATTTCAGTCCGGGCGCGGTGGCGAACGCCTTGACCATCGCCCGCGTCGCGGCGGCCGAGGAGTCGGCGGCGAGGACCGGCGCCACCGAGGCGAGGCGGAAGGTGAAGGCCCCGGCGCCGCAGTAGAGATCGGCGATCCTCCTTGCTCCTGCCGAGGCGGCGACCATCATCTCGCCCATCGCCCGCTCGGCGCCCGCGACGGCCTGCAGAAAGCCGCCGGGGGGCAGCTCCACCGCAGCCTCGCCGAATCGCACGAGCGGCGCGCGCGATTGGTAGGCGGCTTCGCCGGCGACGGTGACGCGGGCGAAATCGGCCGCCGCGGCGATCTCGCCGACGCGCGTCACCGCGTCCGCCGACAACCCGCCGCTCTTGCGCTCGACCCCGGTGACGTCGATGTCGAGGCCGCTGTCGGTGAGCGTCACGTGAAGGATCGGCGCTGACTTGGGGTGTTCCAGGAACGGCGCGGCGAGATCGCGAAGTCGGGGCAGGGCGGAGACAATGTGTGGATCGGCGATGACGCAGGTCTCGATCGGCGCCAGCGCCCACGATCGCCGTTCCTTGAAGCCCAGCACCGCCCCGCGTCCCGACCGCCGCGCATGGAGCGAGAGCCGGCGGCGCGAATGCGGCTCGGCGGCGAACAGCAAGTCGACCTCCGCCTCGATCCGCGCCCGGACCAGGGCCAGCCGAACCTGGTCGGCCTTCCACCCGCGATAGGCCTCGAGCGCCCAGTGCTGCAGCGCGCAGCCGCCGCAGACGCCGAAGTGCGGACAGGGCGGCGCAACCCGATCCGGACTGGCCGTGACGATCCGCGCCAACTCGCGTCGACCGCCATCACCCGTCGCGAGCACACGCTCACCCGGAAGGGTCGCGGGTACGAAGAGGCCGGCCTCCGACACCCCGTCGCCCTGGGCGCCGACGGACCCGATCGTGAGGAGTTCCGCGTCGGTCAGGCGGTCACGACCTCGTCCTTGAACAGCTCGCGTAGCTTGACCTTCTCGATCTTGCCGTTGGCGTTGCGGGGCAGCACCTCGGGCCAGAAGATGATCTTCACCGGCACCTTGAACGCCGCCAGCCGCTCGGCGACGAAGGCGCGCAGCTCGGCCTCGGTGGCCTGGGCATCGGGTTTCAGCGTGACCACGGCGCCCGGTTCCTCGCCCAGCGTCTTGTGCGGGATGCCGACCAGGGCCGCGTCCATGACCGCCGGATGGTCGTAGAGGACGTTCTCGACTTCGATGCAGTAGATGTTCTCGCCGCCCCGGATCAGCATGTCCTTGGCGCGATCGATGATGAAGCAGAAGCCTTCCTCGTCCAGCCGCGCGAGGTCGCCGGTCTTGACCCAGCCGTCCTCGAAGGTCTGGGCGGTGGCTTCCGGCTTGTTCCAGTATCCGCGCACCACCTGGGGTCCCCGGCACCACAGTTCGCCGACGGCGCCGATCGGCAGCTCCCGGTCGCCCTCCACGGTCATGATCTTCAGGTCGGTCACCGGCACCGGCGGGCCGCAGGAATCGGGGCGGTGCTCGTAGTCTTCCGAGCTGTTGGACGTCGCCGTGGCCGAGGTCTCGGTCATGCCCCAGCCGTTGCCGGGCGAACTTTTCGGGAAGGTTTCCTTGATCAGCCGCACCAGCTCCGGCGCCGACGGCGCGCCGCCGTAGGCCACGCTCTCCAGCGACGAGAGGTCGTAGTTCTTGCGCAGCGGGTGTTCGATGAGCTGCCAGGCGATGGTCGGCACCCCGCCGACGGAGGTGATCCGCTCGCGCTCGATCAGTTCGAAGGCGCGCACCGGGTCCCACTTGCGCATCATGGTGATCTTCGCCCCGCCGAACAGGGTCGGATTGAGGATCGCGAAACATCCCGTGGCGTGGAAGAACGGCACCGACAGCAGGGAACCGCGCTGCGGCGCGGTCGGATCGGGCGCGGGCGGGGTCTCGCCCCGGCGCAGGAACGGCCGCGCCCCGGCGCAGGCGGCGGCCATGATGTTGGAGTTGATGTTGCGCTGGGTGCCGATGGCTCCCTTCGGCCTGCCCGTGGTGCCCGAGGTGTAGAAGATCGTCGCGTCGTCGTCGGGGCCGATCTCGACATCGGGCAGCGGCGCATCCGGCAGGGCCGCCCAGCTATTCGGGTCGCCGATCGCGTCCTCCATGCGCAGGACCGTGGGGTTGGAGACCTCGTCGAGATTGCGGGCGACATAGACCGTCTTCAGCTCGGGGCAGTTGGGCAGGTGCTCCGCCAGCCGCTCCAGCCGCTCGGCGTCGACGATCGCCACCTTCGAGCCGGAATCGGTGAGACCGTATTCCAGCTCCGCGCCCGTCCACCACGCGTTGAGCGGCGTCACGATGGCGCCCAGGCTGGCGGCGGCATAGAAGGCGACCGGCCATTCGGGCAGGTTGCGCATGACGATCGCCACCCGGTCGCCCTTGGTCACGCCCTGATGCGCGAGGTGGGCGGCGAAGACGGCGACGGCGCGATGGAACGCCTCGAACGACACCCGCTCGTCCTCGTGGACCAGGAAGATCCTGTCGCCGTGCGCCCGTCCCGCCTGCACCACCGAGCGCAGCGTCGGCGGCGCGTTCTTCCACGTCCGCGTCGGCACGCCCCGGATCACCACCTCCTCCATCTCCAGCGGCGTGCCGGGCGCGGTGAGCATGGCGTAGGCTTGGCGGACCGACATGGCGGGCCAGGCGGGAGTGGAATCGGGCATGCGCGGCGGGTTCCTGAACAATGTTCCGTTGTCGCAGCCTTAGCGCGACAGGAGGGCGCGTGTCATCGGCGAGGGAAGCGGGCCGGGAATGGACTCCGGGAAGAACTCCACCGACAGGTCCACGTCGCCATTTCGGCTGCGCCGTCCCCTTCAGCCGTTACCCGAACAGCGACAGCCGGCGAATACCCCACCGTCCGCTCATCCCGGCGAAAGAGCCTGTGAAGAAATTGGTGAGCGGCTCAAAGTCGTCCTTCTCCCCTTGCGGGAGAAGGTGGCCCCCGCAGGGGGTCGGATGAGGGGTCGACGTCCATCTCCGCGTAACCTGTCGAAATCACCTGGATGGCCGGCGCGACCCCTCATCCGGCGGCTTCGCCGCCACCTTCTCCCGCAAGGGGAGAAGGACGCACAAGTGTCGACCCGCCATTCTTTCACACGCTCGAAAGCCGGGACTCAGGCTTTTTCTCAAAGCTTGCCCGCTATCTCAGCCAACCGCTCCGCGAGTTGCGGAGCCTCGACCGTGGCCGCATTCCAGAGAATGTCCCTATCGATGTTGAAGTAGGCGTGGATCAACCGATTCCGAATGCCGACTGCCTCGGCCCAAGGAACAACGGGGTAACGCTGGCGCGTCTCGGGACTGATGCGAGAAGCCGCCTCACCTAGAATCTCAATCGCTCGGGCGACGGCAAGCTGGAGAATTTCCTCGCTATCCAGGCTTGCTCTCGACCTGTCTTTCACGAGCCGCGCCAGCGTCGCGCAAGCCTCAATCATGTGTTGGAGCCTGACGCCGTCTTCAGGCGACATACTGCGGCTCGGCCGTGGCGACCACCTCATCGCGGAAGAACCGGCTGAGGTCGCCGGCGGTTCTCAAGTCCACTTTCGCGCCGAGCATTTCGGAGAGCGTGTTCTCCATGCGCACGATGCCGAAGAGGCCGGGGACGGATTCGGGAAAGAACTCGACGAGCAGGTCGACATCGCTATCCTCGCGCGCCGTACCCTTCAGCCGCGACCCGAACAGCGACAGCCGGCGAATGCCGTTCCGCTCGCAGAACGTCGTGAGCGCCGCTTCATCCAAAAAAACCGAGCGTTCCATGGCGCAAATCATAGCAGGAGTTCGGTTTTTCCGAACACCTGGCGAGCCGCGCCCGTCCCCCTCCCCTCCGCTCATCCCGGCGAACGCCGGGACCCAGGCTTTTTTGGTTTGAGTTGGGGTGGCCTGGCGCCGTGTCCCTCCCTGCTGGAGCCCGCCTGTAATCTCCACCGCGTATCACGATGAGGCCGATGCCCCGGACGTGCGCATCGCCGCCGAGGACGCCAAGGTATTCGATACTCAGGAGATCGAGCCGGGCGTCATGCTCGACTTCGACGCCGAAGGGCGCGCAATTGGCGTCGAAATCTTGAGCGTCCGCGCGCGATCCACCGGCGTTAGAATCGCGGCTTGAACCTGAGGAGGGCTTAGGCGCAGTGTCTGACCGATGAGAGTTGAAATCTTCCCCTACGGCTCCGCGCGCTACCTGAAGGACGACGAGACCGTCGCCACCTAAATGGACGAAGCCTTCAACACCGGCGATCCGGCCTTCATCACCCACTCCCTCGGCGCGGTCGCCCGCGCGCGCGGGATGACGCGCGTCGCCGAAGAAGCCGGAATGTCACGCGGAAGCCTCTACCGGGCGTTAAGTGAAAAGGGCAACCCGGAGTTCGCGACGGTGGTCCGCGTGATGCATGCCATGGGGTTGAGGTTAGGGGCTCACGTCACAGCTTAAGGCGGCGCGATTTCTTCCCATAGACAACACCGTTACCGAAACCCCGCAAGAGTCCGGCCCTTTTTGTTTTTTTTTCCGCCACAAACCTTTGACGAGATGTTATAGATCAAAGGATAACTGCAGCTATCAAAGCGTTTTTGTTATCCGCGTCGACAACTTCCTCCGATTCGACGTCACTGCGGATAATCGTGCATTTTCCCACGTTCTTGAAAAGCGGAGCAAGATAAGCGTCGGAGAACTTTGAAGTCACCGCTTCCTTGACTGCCACAAATACCTCAACGCTTCGAGAAGAAATAACCTCATCTGGTATGCTCTCCGAATCGTCCAGATCGAATTCCTTCCCCAAATTTCGGAGGACGCAGTGGGTGATTAGTCTATTGCCATGAACAAGCAGCCCCCGCTCTTGAGCAGAGTCCTGATCGACCCAGCCCTTTAGGTCGGCGTCGATACGGCGGGTGAGCCTAACCAAGCTCCACAATCTCTTAGAAGATGTCGACGGATTAAACAATGCCTTATACGGTGTAACAGAGGTATCGATATAAAGACCGCCGCGATAGCCCTTGGCTAGAGCGACATACGAAATTTCCTTGCTCGCGCAAGCTAATGTAGTGATCGCCTCGATAAACTCGAAGCCTGCAGCTGGCGAATCCAAAACTTCACCCTCGCGGAATTCATAGTCAACTTTGTCGATCAATAATTCCGTGCGGATTCTCTCTTGTTCTGGGTCTAAAGCAACAAAGTTGCGCGCATCGATTCGGTTCTGATTATTCGAAGCTCTTGTGATCTCTCGCCCTGCAGAAGATTCGGGATTATCGACGACGATTATCCTCACTTGAACAGAGGCCGAGGATTCCCCTTCCAAAATAGTCCTCCCGATTGTCCCTACAGTTTGAGCGCCGTTGACGATCGTGACCGCCTTACAGTCGAATATACCGACGGATCGATCGCTGCCTCCGAAAGCTTGTTTCGCGTATTCCTTCACAAGAACCGTAATTTCATTGTTAAAATACCAGAAGTTGTCGGGCTCATCGATCAGCGTTTTCGACATGCCAAGGTTCACGTCAGATCTCATGCCGAGAAAGCGACGTATGTTACCATCGAATAACTGCTTGCCGTACGATCTGTACCACCCTGCAATGTCTGTCGCAGAAACCTGCCCGTAGACGGCTCTGAGGGGAGATTCAACCAAGCCGTAGTGGGACAGTTTAACGGTTAAATCGATTTCAGGGGGAGCGGCTTCATGAACAAAGTAGCTAAAGAAATCGCGCTGTGTGTAGCATTCAAAAAAGAACAACTCAGACGTGTCATTTTGAGAGCTGACAAATCCAATTATCTTTGCCATTGTGTCATTATCGATTGGAGATGACCCCGGATAGGCTAGGATAATCCTGACGCTCACAAGTCTCTTTAGAGCATCTTCGATTAAAGGCCATCGCGCCTGAATCTTGAGGTCAAATCGGTCCTTCTTGAGAGAAACTAAATCCTGCACCCCCTGCAGAAATTTGAGAACCTCACCGCCATCGACTGAGCTAGCGTGGGCGGAACTCCATTTCGATTGCACCAGATAAAGTGTCTGACTTTGATTATCGTAATAAATTAAGTCGATACCATTATTCGACCCACCATCGACTAGAGATTGAGCCGCCAATTTCAAGTCGATGTCCGCAGCCATTCTTGCTGCAGTCGCTGCGACCGCGCGCGACAGAATATGAGACTCTAGATTTTGCCCTTTTTGCGAGCCGAGATCGGACACATCGATTAGAGGGCCGACCTCCTCCAGAAGTTTTGATCTGATTTGTGAGTGTTGAAGTTCAGCCATTCTTACTCCGCTGCAATCATCGAATTATAAGAATACGTCTTCCAAGTCGGCTCATACCCCGCATCCGCCTGGTTCCCCCAAACCTTCCAGCCCTTCCGCTCGCCCCGCGCGAACATCTCCAGGTACGGCCCCGGTGAGCAAGCCTCGATCAGCTCGTATTGCTCGTCCGGCTTGCGGCTGTGTTCGCGCTTGCGGGTCTCGATCATGTTGACCTGACGCCGGCCGGGCGCGAGCGTGCGGGCGTCCTTGCCGCGCACGCCGAACAGGATGACCTCGGTCACGTTGCGGAAATAGAAGCCGACGCCGCGACCGTCGGAGCCGCCGTCCTTGCGCACCTTGTGCCAGATCAGGTTGGATTTGTAGTTGAACCCCCAGGCGCGCATCACCTCCAGCGCCTCGGGCAGCAGGGCGTTGGGCGTCCAAAGATAGAGGTGCGCCGTCTCGGCCGCGATCCCCTCCACGGGCAGGGCGCATATGTCGTCCAGCGTCATCGTCTCATAGCGCGACAGCCGCCGATGCTCGGGCGCCATCTTTCCCGTGCGGTTCTGAAAGCGCCACGGCGGATCGGCGAGAATGGTCTTGAACTTCCTGCCGCGCGCGAAGGCCGCTAGTTCAGAAGCGGCTTCGACGCCTGTAGGTGTCATGGACATGGCCGCTCCAAAGAACATCGAATCGTCCCGCGAGGTTAGCCGCTGGCTAACAAGAGCGCGAACGCTACTATGTTCCCTCTTTGTTCGGAAGGGCCGATCAGGCGTCGTCGAAGGAGTCGAGGTCGAGGTTTTCGCCGAACGTGACAATGCTTGACGGCAGGCCAACCAAGAGTAGCGGACACGGATTGCCCACACCGCGATGGACCCGCGCCTCCATCTTTCTCCAGTGCGTCGTGGCCTGTCCGTATTTGTCGGCGACGAACACGCCCGCCCACGCTTCGCGGAAGGTCTGGCCTCGCCCCACGCGCCGTTCGATTTCGGCGCACTGTCTGCGTGTGGGCGCCAGACCCAAAGCCCGCACTTCGGCGATGCCGGCGAGTTGCTTCAGATCGGCGAAACGCCTCACCATCCCCACCATCTCATCTTGCATGGAAGAGCCGCGCGTCACCACCACGCCGACGCTGATCGCGCCTTCCGCGTGGAGACGTTTGAAGTTCTCAAGATCGCGGTCGAAGAAAGGGTCCTTGTTGTTCCACTCGATTTCGAGCGCCACGGTTCGGCCGTTCGGAAATATTCGGATGTGATCGACTTCGTGCGAGATCGACTCCCGCTCAACGCCGTTAATCCGCTTCTCAATCGTAAACGAGCCCTTGTTCCATCCGAGCTCCGCCAGGGCGTTGCGCAGCCGTTGCGTATTTTTCGTTTCGCCGCCGCCCGAACCGATGATCTCTTCGATCGGGATCGACACCTCGCCAAGTGCGGCTTCGAGTTCGACAAGCGCGTCGGGAAAATCGGAGGCGAGGATTGCTCGCGCGTGGTTTTGAAAATCGATCTGAAAGCCGCGGGCTTCTAGCGCTTCGAACATCAAGTCGAGCCGATCTGACTCGTCCCGTGCGATCGGGCGATTATCGCCAGCGCATGGCGCACGTCTTCGAGGTCGCCGGTCTCCGACGCCGCCGCCAGATACTCGGCTTCGTCGAGTTCGGTCTTCAGGTACTCGGCGGCATCCCACGCCAAGGTTGTGTCGGTCGCGCTTGTCATGTCATCACTTCCGTCGGTCGTGAACTTCGCGGATATTCCGCGCTTCGCTGTTCTTGTCTCCCTCAATATCGCCGCCAAGCCGGCCGGTGTAAGAGTTGAAGGACGTTCGACGCCACTCGGAGCCGATCATGACCGACCCCGCCGCCATCGCCCGCGACATCGCCGCGACCTTCACCGCCGCGTGGAACACCGGCGACTCCGCCGCCTTCGCCGCGCCGTTCGCGCCTGACGCCGAGTTCATCAACATCTTCGGCGTGCTGTTCGTCGGGCGCGAGGCGGTCGCGGCGCAGCACGAGTTCATCTTCACCACCATCTATAAGGACAGCGTGGTCGACTTCCAGGCGGTGACGGCGCGCGCCCTCACCCCCGACGTGATCCACGCGGTGATCTCCTCCCGGCTGGAGGTGCGTAGCGGACCAATGGCGGGGGTGATGCCGACGCTGATGAACGTGGTGGCGGTGCGGGAGGGCGATCGGTGGAGCATCGCGGCGTTCCACAATACCCGGGTGCTCCCGCCGCCGGCGATGTAGCACGATCGTCAGATGAGTCGAGTCAAACCACCATGCCGCCGTCACCCCGCGCGCAGCGAAGTGCAACGGTCCCGGACTTGATCCGGGAGGAGACGCGGGGTCCAGCCGGGTCTCTCCGGAAAGAGCGGACTGGTTCCCGCATCTCCGCTCCGCTTCGCTCCACCGCGCGCGGGATGACGGCGGTCGAGGAACGTTGCCGGTTAGCTGGCGAATAATCTAGCAATATGAAGGGCGGAAGTTCGGGTTTCTAGGGCAGCCTGCAGCCGAGGGTTGACTTTATAATTGCATAATGCGATGATGTGTCCATGTCGATCAACCCTCCGCATCCGGCCCCCGAAGAGCCCCATATCGTCCGCGCCGAGCGGCGGCGCGACAAGCTCGAACGGCTTTCCGACATCGGCATGGGTTTGGCGGAGCAGGTCGGCGCTCATGCCGCGGCCGCCGGGGCGGCGGTGAACGAGGCGCGCGCCGGCGACCCGGCCCGGGCGTTTGCCTTGGTGTCCCGCGCGGTGCGCATGACCCTGGCGCTGGAGGCGCGGTTCGACGACCACATCCTGGCGCTGCGCCGGGGCGAGGTTCCCACGCCGCGCCGCGTCCGCGCGCCGGCGGCGGAGACCGCGGAACCCGAGACATCGCAGCCCGTCGTCAAACTGCCAGACCCGCGCCGCGACCGCGCCGACATCGCGGTGCGCGAGGTCATCCACCTCGAGGTCGAGAGCATCGCCGACGCCCACGAACGGCTCGACGCCCTCCACGAACGCCTGTTCGACAGCGAGTCTTATGACGTCCTCTTGAACCTTCCCCTCCGCGACGTCGTCGCCGCCATCTGCGCCGATCTCGGGCTGAGCCCCGACTGGAGCCTGTGGACCGACGACACCGGCTTCGTCGCCCCGCCCGGCCGCCGCCGCGTCGATTGGACGATGCTCTGCGCCAAGAAGCCGCCCCCCGAGCCCGCCCGCGCCAAACGCCCGGCGCTCCACAGGCGGCAGTGACGAACGACCTCGATCCCAGACACATGGTCCTTCTCCCCTTGCGGGAGAAGGTGGCCCGCGTAGCGGGTCGGATGAGGGGTCGCGCTGAACGCGGTGATTGGCGTGGTTCCGAAAAGATCGCGAACGGATGGGTTCCATCGACCCCTCATCCGACCGCCTACGGCGGCCACCTTCTCCCGCAAGGGGAGAAGGATCGCGTACGATTCTCCGCCACACGTGTGAATGCCCTCCCCACTTCGGGGGAGGGAGGATCGATATTGCCTCTAGCCCCAGATCGGCGGCCGCCGGTCCTTCCACGGCAGTTCCTTTTCCAGTTGCCCCGCCAGACGGTACAGCGTCGCCTCGTCGGCGAACCTGGAGGTGAACATCATGCCGATCGGCAGGCCGCCGGCCGACTGCCACAGCGGCAGGCTCAGCGACGGCTGGCCGGTGAAGTTGAACGGCGGTGTGGTGGCGTAGGTGGCGGCTTGGCGGCGGTCGAATTCCTTGAGGTCGGTGGTGTTGGGGTCGAGCCAATCGACCCGGGGGCTCGGCGTGCTCATGGTCGGGGTGAGATAGACGTCCTGGTCAATAAAGCGTTCAAGGATCTGGCGGTTGAACAGGCGGAGCTGGCGCCAGCCGCTCAGGGCCTGCTGGCCGGTGAGGCGCCGGCCGCCGTCGTAGGCGCGTTGGGCCAGGGGGCCGAGTTCGCCGGGGTTCGGCTCGCGGCCGAGGCGCTCGACCCATTCCAACATGGCGGCGGAGAAGTTGGACGCGCTGACCAGGGCCTGAGCGCGGTACATCTTGCGGTAGTCGACGCCGAGGCCGCCCTCGACGACCTCGTGGCCGAGGCGTTCGAGCAGCTCGGCGGTGTCCTGAAGTTTGCGCTCGACCTCCGGGTCGATCGGCCGGCCGCTGGGCGTCTCGGCGGACCAGAACACCCGCAGCTTTCCAGGGCTTCTGCCCACCTCGTCGAGATAGGGGCCGGCCTTGGCCGGGGCCTGAAACGGGTCGTTGGCTTGAGGATAGCCGGTGAAGTCGAGCATGGCGGCGCTGTCGCGCACGGTGCGGCTGACGACGTGGTGGACCGAGAAACCCATGGCGCCGTCGCCGATCTCGCAGATCGGGGTGCGGTCGCGGGTGATCTTCATCCCGACCAGGCCGCAGTTGGCGGCGGGGATGCGGATCGAGCCCAGGCCGTCGCTGGCGTGGGCCATGGGAACCATGCCCGACGCCGTGGCGCTGGCCGCCCCGCCGGAGGAGCCGCCGCTGATATGGTCGGGGTTCCACGGGTTGCGGCACGGGCCGAGGCGCTCGGAATTGGTCACGCCGGGAATGCCGAACTCCGGCGTATTGGTCTTGCCGGCCAGGACCACGCCGGAAGCGCGGTAGCGCCGGACCAGTTCGCTGTCCTCGATGTCCGACGGCTCCTGGGCGTACATCGAGCCGGAACTGCGCGGCCAGCCCTTCACCCGGGCGCCGAGGTCCTTGATCAGGAACGGCACGCCCTTGAACGGCCCGTCCGGCAGCGGGCCGGCGGCGACGGCGCGGGCCTCGTCATACGCCTTGTGGACCACGGCGTTGAGCGTCGGATTATGCCGCTCGATCCGCTCGATGGCCGCTTCCAGGACCTCGGAAGGGGTGACCCGCTTCTTGGCCACCAGTTCGGCGAGGCCGATGCCGTCGTAGTCGGCGTAGTCGGTGAAGGCCATGGGCGTCTCCCGCGTTCGTCCGGACAGTGCGACGCCGAAAGCGCGGCGGCAAGCTTTGCCGCGCCTTGCCGCGCCGGCCGCATCGGACCTAAGTCTTCGCGGATGAACCGCATCTTCGCCGTCATCGCCCTGTTCGCCGCCGTCGCCGGCCAAGCCGCCCACGCCGGGTGCGTCGTCAGCCGCCTCGCGGAACTGCCGGTCACCATGTCGGAGCTGCGGCCCTACGTGCACGCCAAGGTGAACGGGTCGGACCTCCGCCTGCTCGCCGACAGCGGCGCCTTCTACAGCGTCATCTCGCCGGGCACGGCGGCGGAGCTCAAACTCTCCACCCGTCCCGCGCCGGCCGGGTTCTATATGACCGGCGTCGGCGGCGCGACGGACGTGCGGTTCACGACCGCCAAGGACTTCGTCCTCGACACCATTCCGTTGCACAACATCGACTTCATCGTCGGCGGAAGCGAAATCCGCCAGGACCTGGGCGGGGTGCTCGGCCGTAACGTGCTGAGCTACGTCGACACGGAATACGACCTGGCCAACAGCGTCATTCGCCTGATGCGGCCGGTGGGGTGCGGCGCCCGCGTCATGGCCTATTGGGCGGCCGGCAAACCCGTCGACATCCTGGACATGGAATTCGACGCGCAAAAGCTGCCGCCGGTCACCGTGCCCGTCGTCGTCAACGGGGTGAGGCTGAGGGCGACGCTCGACACCGGAGCGCAAACCTCGGTGCTCATGCTTGCCGCCGCGAAGCGGTCGGGCGTTCCGACGACGGGGGCGGAACTGAGCGAACGTGGCATGTCCGGCGGCATCGGCCGCAGAATGGTCGGCGGCTTTGTCGCTCCGCTGGAGAGCATCAAGATCGGCGACGAAGAGATCAAGCACACCAAGATCAGGGTGATCGACAACGGACTGCGGAATACGGACATGCTTCTGGGCGCGGACTTCTTCCTGTCGCACCGCGTGTTCGTCGCCAAAAGTCAGCAGAAGGTCTACGTCACCTACAACGGCGGACCGGTGTTCAGCCTGGTCGCGCAACCGATCAACGCGGCGCCGCCTTCGACCGCCGCCGCGGCGTCGTCGCCCGACGCCAAGCCCCAGGAAGGCGAGCCGGCCGACGCCGCCGGGTTCAGCCGTCGAGGGGAGGTCTACGCCAGCCGCCGCGACTTCGCCCACGCGATCGTCGACCTCGACAAGGCGGTTGAACTGGCGCCCACCAACGCCGACTACGTCTACCAGCGCGCGGTCTTGCGCCTGCGCACGGGCCAACCATTCCTGGCCATGGCCGACATAGAACAGACGCTCAAGCTCCGGCCCAACGATCAGGCGGCCCATCTCGCGCGGGCGCAACTGCGTTTCAACGGACGCGACCAGAAGGGCGCCCTCGCCGATCTGGACGAGGTCGCCACGTCCGCCTCTCCCGCCGCCGACGCCAGATTCGCGCTGGGGATGCTCTACGAACGCGGAGAGAGTCCGGAACAGGCGCTCGCGCAGTTCAACCTTTGGATCGCCGCGCACCCGGACGACAACCGCCGCCCGCAGGCGCTGAACGGCCGTTGCTGGTCCCGCGCGCTGCTGAACCGCGAACTCGACAAGGCCTTGGCGGACTGCAACGGCGCGTTGAGAGCAAATCCGAAAGTCTACAGCTTCCTCGACAGCCGCGGGCTGGTGTTCCTGAGGCGGGGCGAGTTCGCCAGGTCGATCGTCGACTACGACGCCTCCCTGGCGCTGCGTCCGAAAGTCCCCTGGTCGCTGTACGGCCGAGGGATCGCCAAGATGAAGGCGGGCGACGCCGATGGTGGCAAGGCGGACGTCGCGGCCGCCCTCGCGAGCAACGCGAACATCGCGACCGAGGCGGCGAAGTATGGCGTGAAGCCTTGAGCGCTCACTCCCCGACCATCCCCTCGGGCCTCGCCAACGCCTCGTCCCACCGCGACATGCGGATCACCGGGATCACCGACGCCGAAGTCGACGCCGTGATCGCCCTGTGGGAACGGTGCGGCCTGACCCGGCCGTGGAACGATCCGCGCGCCGACATCGCGCTCGCGGCGCGGTCCGCCGACGCCGAGATCCTTGTCGGCCATGTCGCCGAGGTGGTGACCGCGACCGTCATGGTCGGCTTCGACGGGCATCGCGGCTGGATCTACTATCTCGCGGTCGATCCGGAAGCTCGCCGCGGCGGACATGGCCGTCGAATGATGGCGGCGGCGGAAGCTTGGCTGCGCGAACGCGGCGCGCCGAAACTGATGCTCATGGTTCGCGAGACCAATACCGCCGCCGCCAGCTTCTATGAACGGCTGGGCTATGTGTTGGAACCGCGTTTGCTCTTCGCCAAATGGCTATGCGAGGATGAAAATGACGCCCCCGTCAATTTCGTTGACTCGTCGATCTGAGCGGCGCATGGATATGGCGAAGACATCTGAAACGGGAGAGATGCGCGTGGCCGACGGTAACATCACCAAGGACTCCATGTACGACGCCGTGGCGCCGGACGATTTCGAGTCCATGCTCAACCTCGACCGTTATGGCCAGCGGTCGACGGCCTTCGACAAGATCATCAGCGCCACCCACGACCACTTCTGGGATCCGCTGGACAAGAAATACATCGACTTCGACGAGCCGTGGGACATGCTTACTCAACCCCTGGTCGACGAAGACCTCAACATCGCGATCCAGACCGAGTACGTTTCCAGCCGGCTGACCGACCCCGCCATCCGCGCCCAGTTCGTCAACAAATCCCTGCTGCGCAGCTTCTCCTCGATCCTGCACGGCGAACAGGGCGCGCTGAACCTGTCCGCCTCGCTGTGCCACGTGCTCTACGACCAGGGCGCGCAGGAGTACGCCGCCAACCAGACCCGCGAGGAAGCCCGCCACGTCACCGCCTTCGCCAAGTACATCAAGGCGCGCTGGGGCCGTCCCGTCGAGTGCAGCGCCGTGCTGAAGAACCTGCTGGTCGAGATCATCGGCGCGCCGGAAGTCTATAAGAAGATCATCGGGATGCAGATGCTGGTGGAAGGCTTGGCCATGGGCGCCTTCGCCACCTTCTTCCAGAAGCTGAACGATCCGCTCGGCCGCAAGCTGATGCAGCTGGTGATGACCGACGAGGCCTTCCATCACAAGTTCGGAAAGATCTGGGCCGACCGCACCGTGCCCAAGCTTTCGCCGGAAGAGCACGCGATCGTCGAGGACTGGGCCGCGCACTGCTTCCAGGCGGTGCTGTTCAACCTCGTCTCACCGAGCGAGCAGCGCGACCTCTATGAAGAGTTCGGCCTCGATCCCGACATCGTCCTCGCCGAGATCCAGAAGCTGGCCACCGACGAAGCCCGCCGCGAGGACATGAAGAACGCCACCAACATCTTCCGTGTCCTGATCAAGACCCTGCTCAACGCCGGCATCATCACCGACCGCACCCGCGGCTTCTACGGCATGTATGTCGACATGGAGGAGCTGCGCCTGGAGGGCGACCGCATGGTCGGCGACGACATCGCCGAGGAGGGCATCGCCTATCTCAAGACGATCAACTTCCGCGACCGCTCGATGGCGAGCGCCTTCGCCATGGCCGCCGAATAGCCGTTCATCCGAACGTCACTTCGGCGGGACTAGTCACGGCTCCGGATCGCAAGTCCGGAGCCGTTTCCATGAACCCAGCCCTGCTGATCGCCTTCGCCGCCGCCCTGCCGACGGCGGCCATGGCGGCCGCGCCACAGCCGGCCAAGCCGGTGCCTATCGGGCTCTACACTGGACGCTGGTATGAAATCGCCCGCACGCCGAACCTGAAGGAACACGGCTGTCGGGCGGGGACCAGCGATTTCTCCGGAATGGCGGCAGGCGTCTTCGCGGTGACCGAGACCTGCCGCCGCGGCGCCGGGCGGCCCAGCGTGACCAGGACCAAGGCCGCGCTGATCCAGGGCTCCGGCAACGCCAAGTTTCGTATGAGCCTGCTGGGCGGCCTGATCCATCCGGAGTTCTGGATCCTCGACATCGCGCCCGGCGGCGGCTGGGCGATCATGGGCACGCCGGGCGGGCACTACGTCTGGGTGCTCAGCCGACAGCCTTCCCTCGCCGCGCGCGAAAAAGCCGTGGTGATCGCCAGAGTCGCGGCGCTCGGCTATCCGACGGGCCGCCTGGAATACGATTGACCGCTTCGGACACCGCTCGTTCCGCTTGACGCGGAACCAAAGCGGAACGAAACCGTGGAGATGGACGCGGTGGTGTTCACCTTCAGCCGGCCCGACACCACCCTGGCGGTGACGCGGGGAACGGCGCGGATGCTGGGCGCCATGGGCTATGCGCCGTTGCTGGAGATCTGCCTGCCCAACGGGCGGCGCGCGGACATCATGGCGCTGGGACCGCGCGGCGAGATCGCCATCGTCGAAGTGAAATCGAGCTTCGAGGACTATCGGGTCGATCGGAAATGGGGTGACTACCTGCCGTTCTGCGACGCCTTCTACTTTGCCGTGGCGCCGGAGTTTCCCCGCGCGGTCCTCCCTGAGGACGCCGGGCTGATCGTGGCCGACGCCTTCGACGGCGCGATGTTGCGGGAGGCGGCGCCGACGCCGCTGAGCGGGCCGCGCAGGAAGGCGCTGACCCTCGCGTTCGCGCGGCTGGCCGCGATGCGGGTGGGTGCGGGCTGAAGTCCTACGCCTCGCCTACCGCGGCGCGCGTTTGGCCAGGATGCGCTGCAGCGTGCGCCGGTGCATGCTGAGCCGCCTGGCGGTCTCGGAGACGTTGTGAGCGCAGAGTTCGTAGACGCGCTGGATGTGCTCCCACCGCACGCGGTCGGCGCTCATCGGATTTTCCGGCGGCGCGGGGGCGGCCTCGCCCATGGCGGCGGCCATCAAGGCGCGGACGACGTCGTCGGCGTCGGCGGGCTTGGCAAGATAGTCCACCGCTCCGGCCTTCACCGCCGCCACGGCGGTGGCGATGTTGCCGTAGCCGGTGAGCATCACCACGCGGACATCCGCGCGGGCCGCGCGCAGGGTCTCGACCACCGAAAGCCCCGATCCATCCTCCAGACGCATGTCCAGCACGGCGAAGGCGGGCGCGGCCTCGGCGATGGCGGCCTCGGCCGCCTCGACGCTGTCGGCCTGACGGACTTGAAAGCCGCGCGATTCCAGAGCCCTGCCGAGACGAACCCGAAGCGCGGAGTCGTCGTCGAGCAAAAGAAGGTCGCGATCGGGCAGCGCCTCGACGGCCAAGTCCATGTCACTCATCAAGCATATCCTTGCGGTGACCCCCCTCCTCACCTAGCCGTGGTTCGTCACGCCAGTTCAAGCCCTTTCCCTTGCGGCCTCCTGCGCCTCCATCAAGGCGCGGGGCCAGCGTACGGTCACCATCGCGCCCGCCCCGCGTTTGGCGTTACGGAAGGACACGACGCCGCCGGTGCGCTCCAACAGGGTCTTGGCGATAAAAAAACCCAGGCCCATGCCGACATGGCCGGTGCGCGATCCCTCCGCCCCCGGACGGCTGGTGACATAGGGCTCACCTAACCGAGCGACGACCTCGGGCGCGAAACCCGGGCCATCGTCGCGCACCTCGACGGCGATCGTCTCGGCGTCGAACCTCGCTGTAACCAGGATTTCGGCCTTGGCGAAATCGAAGGCGTTTTCGACGATGGACGCCAGGGCGTGCAGCACCTCGGGCCGACGCCAGAGGTCCGGCGCGGTGATGCCCGGCGGACCGGTCACCACAGCTTCGGCGCGCACGCCGCCGGGCGCGGCCGCGTCCTTGGCGTAGGGCGCGAGCACTTCACGGACGAGCTGCAAGAGCGTCATTCGTTCATGCACCTCGTCCACCACCTCGGGCGCCTCGGCGAGGCGCTTGAGGATTTCGCGGCAGCGGTTCGACTGCTCGACCATCAACAGGGCGTCGTCGCGCGTCGCGCCCTCGGGCAGTTCCCGCGCCAGTTCGCGCGCCACGATGGTAATCGTCGCCAGGGGGGTGCCCAATTCGTGCGCCGCCGCGGCGGCCAGCCCGCCCAGCGCGCTGAGACGCTGTTCGCGGGCGAGAACCGTTTCGGTGACGTGGAGGGCGAGCGCCATCCGCTTGCTCTCCGACGCGGCGTGCGAGGCGTAGCCGGAGGCGAAGGCGATCGCCACCGCGAACGCGGCGACCGCGCCCAGCCTGAACGACGTCGGAAGGACGGGACCGACATGGGGAACCGCCGGGAACAGCATCGACAGGACCGCCACCAGCACCAGGCACGCCAGCGCGAGGCCGGCGATGGCGAAGGCGTCGCCGCGCCGAAGCATCGCCCCGGCGATCGTCACCGGGGCGATCAGGAGCAGCCCGAAGGGATTGGGTCCGCCCATAAGGTAGAGCAAGGTGCCGAACTGCAGCACGTCGAAGGCCAGTTGGCCGCCGATTTCCCACGGCCGGGCGTTGCGCCCGTCCGACGACATGACCCCGAGGGCGATCGTCATCGCCACCAGGGCTCCGACCAAGGCGACGCACAGGCCGAGCCGTATCGGCATGTGGAGCACGCCGCCCGCGATGACGATGCCGACGATCTCGCCGACGATCATCAGCGTTCGAATCCAAAGATAGACGCGAGCGGGGGAGCGGCCGGCCGAGACGCCGCGGTCGATCGCCTCGGCCTCCGGCGGCGGTGGATTGGGACCTGTAACGGCGGTTACCATGGCGGCGAAGATGGCCCGGAAAGGCGGCTCACGCGAGCCCGTTGAAGACCATGCGCTGGACTCGGCCTTTCCGCGCGACCATATGGTGCGTCGCACATAAAGAGGCGCAATGCTCTACGCTCTTCACGAAGCCGCCTATCGGGCGGCGGTTCCCTTACGGCTGGCGGCCGAGACGTCTCGGGACTTCTGGCGGTCTCCGCGCAATCCGGCGGTCAACTCCCAGCTCGGGCGGACGCTCTATGCCTCCGCCGACCTCTTCGCGAATCTGACCAAGCAATATGGCCGGCCCGCGTGGGGCATCGACCAGGTTATGATCGGAGGCGAAAGCGTCCGCGTCGCCAACGAGGTGGTCTGGCGTTCGCCCTGGGTGAACCTGCGCCGGTTCAGCCGGAACCCCGACGATATGGCGCGCATCGGCCGCGCGGAACCCGCGCCGCCGCTGCTGATCGCGGCTCCGCTCTCGGGTCACTTCGCGACGCTGCTGCGCGGGACGGTCGAGGCCTTCCTGCAGGATTACGACGTCTGGATTACGGACTGGTCGAACGCCCGCGACGTCCCGCTGGTCGAAGGCCGCTTCGGTTTCCACGACTATATCGATACGATCATGGAGATCCTGCGGCGCATCGGCGGACGCGCGCACGTGGTGGCGGTCTGTCAGCCCGGACCTCCGGTCATGGCGGCGGCGGCGCTGATGGCCGAGGACGGCGATCCGGCGCGGCCGGCCAGCCTGATCCTGATGGGGTCGCCGATCGACGCGCGCCTTTCGCCGACGGTGACCAACACTCTCGCGGAGGAGCGGCCGTTCGCCTGGTTCCAGTCGAACATGATCTACACCGTACCGGCGCCCTATGTCGGCATGGTGCGCCGGGTCTATCCGGGCTTCGTGCAGCTCTACAGCTTCATGTCGATGAACGCCGACCTTCACCGCAAGGCGCATCAGCGCTACTTCGACGATCTCGTGGCGGGCGACGGCGACTCCGCCGACAAGCACCGCGCGTTTTACGACGAGTATCTGTCGGTGCTGGACCTCAGTGAGGAATTCTACCTTGAGACCATTGATCTGGTGTTCCAGCGCCACGTGCTTCCGAAAGGGGAACTGGTCCACGCCGGCCGGCTCGTCGATCTGGGGCTGATCACCGATATTGGGCTCATGACCGTGGAGGGCGAAAAGGACGACATCTCAGGTGTCGGCCAGACGCAGGCGGCGCACGGCCTGTGTCCCAACGTGTCGGAGACCCTGCGGGAACTCTATGTCCAGCCGGGCGTCGGTCATTACGGCGTGTTCAACGGCCGCCGTTTCGTCGAGGAGATCTACCCGCGCGTCCGCGATTTCGTCGCGCGTCGGGAAAGCGCGTTCCACACCGCGTGAACCTGTTTAGGCCGCGGCGCGCGGACGGCGACCGCGTCGACCTCGATGGCCTCGGCGTCAGGCTGCGGGTCAACCCCCGCGCCAGACGCGTGATTCTGAGGATCGACCCGATCCGGGGCGAAGCCGTCGCCGTGGCTCCCTCCCGCGCCCGGCTCGACGACGCCGTCGCGTTCGCCAGGACACGCCGGAGCTGGTTGCTGCAGCGCCTCGCGGCGCTCGCCGAACCGGTCGAGACCCTCTCGGCCGCCGCGTCGCGCGATGCGCGGCGCCAGGCGCTGGGCGTGTTCACCGACTTGGCCCGAGGTCACTGCGAGCGGCTTGGAGCGCCCGTTCCGCGCGTCTCGATCACCGACACCCGCTCGCGTTGGGGGTCGTGCTCGCCGGCCAGACCGGGACGCTCCGCGTCCATTCGCCTGTCGTGGCGGCTGATGCTCGCCCCGCCGGACGTCGCCGACTACGTCGTCGCCCATGAGTGCGCCCACTTGATCGAAGCGAACCACGGCGCGCGGTTCTGGGCTCTGGTGCGCGATCTGGTCGGAGAGGCCAGGCCGCACCGCCTCTGGCTGAGGACGCACGGCGCCGCGCTGCATCGAATGTAGGGTCAGCTCATCAGCCGATGGTATTCCGCCTCGGCGACACCGTAGGAGCCGGCTGACTTCCGCTCGAGCGCGCCGCGGTCCAGGATCGTGACGATTCCCCGACGGGCGCGGATCAGGCCATCGCCTTCCAGGCGATGCAGGGCGTCGGTCACTCCGGGGCGCCGAACGCCGAGCATCAGGGCCATAAGCTCGTGGGTCAGCGGAAGCTCGGCCGTCACCAGCCGGTCCATCACCATCAACAGCCAGCGCGCCAACCGCTGATCGATTCGCGCGTGGCCGTTGGCCAACGCCGTCTGGGTCGTCTGAGCAAGGAACGCGAAGGCATAGCGCCGCATCAAGAGCGACATCGACACGCTGTTCGATAAGGCCTTGCGAAAGGCCGTGACGTTCAACCGATGTCCCGTCGTGGCGGCCTGCGTGTACGTCTCGTTCGGTGAACGATCGTCGCCCAGCACGATGGCGATGCCCGTCATGCCTTCCGCGCCGACCATCCCGACTTCAATGCGGTGACGCGGGCCATTGGCCGCGACGACGGAAATAAAGCCCGTTTCGGGAAAGTGTATGGTCTCGATCGGCTGACCGGAATGCTCGACGAAGGTTCGTACGGGATAGTCGAACCACTCCAGGTCGCTCTGAATGAGGCCCAGGTCCTCCTGTAGCAGAGCGCCCAGAACCTTGTTTCGGTACAGCGCCATGAAATCCTGATAGGAGCGCACATGCTGATTTCGCAAGGAAAAATAACGTCACAGCGGCCTTTTGCACGGTTTTGTCCGCTAAGGAACAAAGCGGCTCAGTAAGGGACCGGCTGATCGCTCGCCGGCGGCGGATCTTCCGAACGAGGCGGCGAGGCCTCCGGCGCGGAGCCGGAAAGCAGGTCGCCGATTTGGTCGGCGCCCGCATTCGGCTCCGCCAGACCGCCGGGGATCGGGCGAGCGGCGAGGCGGGGGAGAGCCGCGGACATGAACCCGCGCCAGATATCGGCCGGGGCGCCGCCTCCGGTCACGCGCCTCATGGCGGTATTGTCGTCGCGTCCCGTCCAGACGGCGGCGACGAAGCCGCCGGTGTAACCGACGAACCAGGCGTCGCGATAATCGCTGGTCGTGCCGGTCTTTCCGGCGAGATCATAGCCCGTCACCCGCGCCCGGGCGCCCGTGCCCGATGCGATCACCGTCCGCATCATCTGGATCATGTAGCCGAGGGCCGGCTGAGCAATGACCTGGGCGCGGACGGGCGGCTCGGCGCCGTGGTCGTACAAGACGCGCCCCGCCGCGGTCCGGATACGCTCGATGCCGTACGCGTGGGCGCGGAAGCCGCCGTTGGCGAAGGCGTCGTAGGCCTGCGCCATTTCCAGCGGGCTGACCTCGACCGCGCCCAAAGCCATCGACGGGTCGGTCTGTATCCGCGAGCTGATACCGAGGCGCCGCGCGGTGTCGGCGACCTTGGCGGTGCCGACTTCATTGGCCAGCCGGGCCGCGACCGTGTTCACCGACTCCGCGAAAGCGGCTTGCAAGGTGATCGGACCCAGATAGCGGCCGGTGTAGTTGCGCGGCGTCCAGTTTCCGATGGTGATCGGCTCGTCGACCACGCCCTCATCCGGGGTGTGCCCGGTCTCCATGGCGGTCAGATAGACGAACGGCTTGAACGCCGACCCCGCCTGGCGCCGGGCGGTGGTGGCGCGGTCGAACTGGCTTTCGGCATAGACCGCGCCGCCGACATAGGCCCGCAGGCGGCCCTCGCCGTCCATGGCCACGAGGGCGCCCTGTTGGACGCCCTGATTGGCGTGGGCGGCGACGCCGGCGCGCACGGCCTGCTCGGCCGCCGCCTGGATCGGCAGGTCGAGCGTGGTTTCGACGACGAGATCCTCCGTCGGCTGGCCGAACTGCGAGCGGACCTGGGCGTCGAGCCAGTCGACGAAATATTGCGCCCTCTGGTCGGCGAGGCGCGCCGACACCCGGACGGGAGAGGCGAAGGCCTGGGCCCGTTGCTCCGCGGTGATCGCCCCCATGCGCTGCATTTCGTTGAGGACCACCGTGGCCCGCCGCGCGGCCCGCTCGCTGTTCGCCGCGGGATTATAGCGCGACGGCCCCTTCATCGTCGCGGCCAGCAGCGCCGCCTCGCCGAGCGTCAGTCCCGCGGCCGGCTTGTTGAAATAACGCTGCGAGGCCGCCTCGATGCCGAAGGCCCCGCCGCCGAAATTCACCCGATTAAGATAGAGGGCCAGGATCTGCTTCTTGCTGAAGTGCGTCTCCAGCCACACGCTCAGGATCAGCTCCTGCGCCTTGCGGCGATAGGTTTGGGCCGGGGTGAGAAAGAGGTTGCGCGCGAGCTGCTGGGTGATGGTCGAACCGCCCTGCAGGTTCGATCCCGGGTGGGTCAGGTTGTGCGCCGCCGAGCGGACCATGCCCCACGGATTGAAGCCGAGGTGGTGGTAGAACTGGCGGTCCTCGATGGCGACGAAGGCCGCCGGGACATAGGACGGCAAGGCGTCGATGTCCGCCGGCGGCGCATACTCGCTGCCCCTGACCGCGATCACCGCGCCGGATCGGTCGAGATAGGTGATCGAGGGCTGGCGGTGGACGTCGTAGAGCTTCGAGGTATCCGGCAGATCGGTGGCGAACACCGCGAGCGCGCCGACGACGAAGATCAAGGCCCAGACGCCGAGCACGATCATCCAGTAGAGGGTCGCGCCGAGCGGAGTGCGACGCCTGCTCTCGCGCCCGCCGGCGTCGGCCATGCTTCAAGGATTCCGTGCAGTCGACGTCGACACGCAGTGTGATGCAACGCGATTGAGGAAGGCTTAAGGCGCCTACCGTCCAGGAGCGCGGGCTTCCAGCCCGCATCTTTTGTGCGGGCTGGGAGCCCGCGCTCCGGTATTAGAGCTGATGAACGCGATTCCTCGTCCGGACCTCGACGCCGCCCGCGATGTCCTGCGCCACACCTTCGGACACCCCGATTTTCGCGGGCGCCAGGCGGAGGTGATCGGAGAGGTCCTGGCCGGCCGCAACGCCCTGGCGGTCCTGCCAACGGGCGGGGGCAAGAGCGTATGCTACCAGATTCCGGCCATGCTCCGGCGGGGCGTGGGCTTGGTAGTCTCCCCTCTTATCGCCCTGATGAGCGACCAGGTCGAGGCGCTCAAACAGCTCGGCGTCGCCGCGGCGCGCCTCGACTCGGGCCAGACCTACGACGAGCGCGACGAGACGTGGCGGCGGCTGATGGCCGGCGATCTCGACCTGATCTATTTCTCGCCGGAAGGGCTGATGACCGGCAATGTGCTGGAGCGCCTCGCCGCTGCGCCGCTCAGCCTGATCGCCATCGACGAGGCCCACTGCGTCAGCCAGTGGGGCCACGACTTTCGCCCCGAGTACCGGGGGCTCGGCCGCCTCGCCGGCGTGTTCCCCGGCGTTCCCCGGCTGGCCGTGACAGCGACCGCCGACGCCCGGACGCGGGAGGACATCCGTCAGGAGCTGCGGCTGGGCGACGCGACGGAATTCGTCGCCAGCTTCGCCCGGCCGGAATTGAAACTGAACGCCGAACGCAAGACCGGGCGCGGAGCGGACCGCGTCGTCTCGCTGGTGAAGGCGCGGCCCGGCCAGTCGGGGATCGTCTATTCCGGTTCGCGCGACGGCGCCGAGACCCTGGCGGAGCGATTGCGCGGTGAAGGCGTTCCGGCGCGCGCCTATCACGCCGGTCTGGACAAGCAGGTCCGCCACGACCGGCTGGCCTGGTTCCTCGCCGAGGACGGCGCGGTCATGGTGGCGACCATCGCCTTCGGCATGGGCATCGACAAGCCCGACGTCCGCTTCGTCATCCACGCCGATCCGCCCGGCTCGATCGAGGCCTATTGGCAGGAGATCGGTCGCGCGGGCCGCGATGGACAGCCGGCCGAGGGCGTCACGCTCTATGGCGCGTCCGACATGTCGTGGGCGCTGGAGCGCATTCGCCGGCGCGACGCGCCCGAGGCGGTCACCGAAGTCCAGGCGCGCAAGGTGCGCGAACTTTACGGCATGCTCGACGGAGCCGGCTGTCGCGCCGCGGCGGTGCGGCGCTATTTCGGCGAAACCGACGCCGAAGCGTGCGGCGCCTGCGACCGCTGTCTTCGCCCGCCCAAGGGGATCGACGTCACCGTGGCGGCCCAGAAAGCGCTCGCGGCGGTGCATCGCCTGGGGGGGCGGTTTGGGCGCGGGCGCGTGGTCGACCACCTGCTCGGTAAGACCAAGGAAGTCTCGGCGCACGAGGCCGGGATGTCGACCTTCGGCGTGGGCAAGGAATTCAGTCCCGCCGGCTGGCGTGGGGTGATCGACCAGTTGATGTTCGAGACCCTGCTGGTCGAACAGGCCAATGACGGCCGGCCGCTGATCGGCCTGGGCGACGCGGCGGGTGTGCGCGCGGTCTATCGCGGCGAACGGCGGATCGAGATGATGACCGCGCCTCAGGCGCAGGGCGACAGCACGCCGTCCGGCAACCCGCGCCGGCGAGTGGCGACGGCGCGGACGGCTGTGGGCGAGGACGCCGAGCTGTTCGAAAGCCTGCGGTCGTGGCGCAAGGCCGAGGCCGCGCGCCAGGGCGTGCCGCCCTATGTGATTTTCCACGATCAAACCCTGGCCGACATCGCGCGCGCCAAGCCCCTGACGCTTTACGATCTCGCCGAGACCAACGGTGTCGGCCAGGGCAAGCTCGACCGCTATGGCGAGGCGGTTCTCGCGGTGGTCGCGGCCGGTTTGCGTTGACGCCGGCTCTTGCCTATCCGGAGGGTGGCGGAGGGACGACGTGGACGAACCAAGAGAGCTCGACGGCGGCGGACTCGAGGTGTGGCGCGGCGGGGTGAACACCTGGGAGTGCGACGAGATGGGACATCTCAACGTCCGCTTCTATGTGTCGCGCGCCATGGAAGGACTGGTGACCGTCGCCGCTGCCATGGGCTTGCCGGACGCCTTCCGCGCCAACGTCGGCGCGACGCTCCTGGTCAAGGATCAGCATATCCGCTTTCTGCGCGAGGCCCGGCCGCGCGCGGCGCTGCACATGGTCGCCGGCCTTCTCGAGATCGGTGAGAGCGAGGCGCGCGTCCTGCAACTGCTGATCCACACCGCGACCGGCGAGATCGCCGCCAGCTTTCAAAACGTCGTCGTTCACGCGACGGCGCACGACGAGCGATCCTTCCCCTGGTCGGCGAAGACAAGGGCGCTGGCCGCCGCGCTGATGGTTTCGGCGCCGGACAAGAGCCGCCCGCGCAGCCTCGACCTTGGCCCACCGAGCGGCGCGGCCAGCATTGCGGCGGCCGACCGCCTGGGTCTGGTCCGCCTCGGCTCCGGCGCGGTTTCGAGCGACGACTGCGACGTGTTCGGCCGGGCGCGCACCGGTTTTTTCATCGGTCGGGTGTCGGACGGCGTTCCCGCTCTCGCGACGTCCTTCAGGGGAGCCGACGCCCCTGTTCGTCCGGGTAACATCGGCGGCGCGGTTCTCGAATACCGTATCGCCTATCGCGCCTACCCCCGCGCCGGCGACCGCTTCGAGATCCGTTCGGGTCTCGCGGACGTCGACGCGCGGACGCAGCGGATCGCGCACTGGATGCTGGACCCCGCCACCGGCGAGGCCTGGGGCAGCGCCGAGGCGGTTGCGGTGGCGCTCGACCTCGATGCGCGGAAGATCGTCGACATCAGCGACCAGGACCGCGCCCTGCTTCAACGGCGCGTGATCGCGGGGCTCAGGCTTTAGCCGAAACGGCGGCGATCAATGCCCGCCGCGCGAGTTCGGGCCGTTCCATCGGCAGGAAGTGGGTCGTGCCCGGGACGACCTCGACGCTCAGGCCGCCGGGGGGCGCGAAGTCGCCCGGCTCGAGGCGGCATGTGCTGTCCTGCTCGGCCTTTAGTACGCGCGTGGGACACCTCAGCGCGGCGATGGCGGCGGCGCTGTCGTGCCCGTGAGCCGCGTAACCCGACGCCTCCCAAGCCGGAGAACAGCTCAAGGCGACCTGACCGCCCGGCAGGTCGCGCAAGCCGTCGGTGAGATAGTCGGTCAGGACTTCATCGGGCCAGGTCCGGAAGGCGCCGCGGCCCCGGTAAGAGGCGAAGGCCTGGACGCGGCTGTCGAACACGGCGCGGCGGCGGCGGGCGGCGTCCACCATCGGGGAGTCGGCGGTGTCCGACGGCCGCGCGCCGATGATCACCACCGGATCGAACAACACCAGGGCGCGCGCGATACGCGGCTCCCTCGCCGCCGCCAGGATCGACACCGTGCCGCCCATCGAATGACCCGACATCACGGCGTTCTCGATCCCCAGAACCTTCAACGCCTCCAGGATATCGTCGCGAAGATCGAGCCAGTCGCCGCGTCCATCGGTCACTGTCGGCAACGCCGTCAGGCCATGGCCGCGCTGGTCGAAGGCGACGATGTGCAGGTTCGCGCCCAGCGGCTCCAGAATGGCGCGGTAGGTCAGCGCGTTGAAGCCGTTAGCGTGGAGAAAGACGATATCGACCGGTCGCTCGCGCGGCCCCCATGCGAGGGCGTGCATAGATCCGCCCCGCGCCGGCAGCGCGACATGGAAGCTTTCCACGCGGCGTCGGTCGGCTCTCGAAGTCTAGTGCTTCTCCGCGCCGCCCTGGCCGGTGGCGAGCGCGATCAAGGCCGCGATGCGGTCTGTGGAGTCGGCGACCTGACCCAGCATCTGCATCGGCGACGCGCCGGGGCGCATGGCCGCGACGACCTTGTTGGCGGCGTTCTGGGCCACGACCACGGCGGCGTGCTGGGCCTGGGCGAACCGGCTGGCGGCGGCGTCCTGATAGATGAAGCCGAACGTCGGATAGGTCGTCGATCCGAGATCGCGGGACGGATCGTACCACACCTTGACCTCGCTCCAGTCTCCGGCCGGCGATACGTCGATCACCGTGACGTTCTTTTCCACCTGACCGCGGCCGCCGTCGATGATCGACCAGTTGGCGTGGGTGATCTGAATGATGCGGTCGGTGAGAACCTGACTGACCACCGCGACGTGGCCCAGGCGCATGTGGCCGGTGGGCTTGAAACAAAGGACCGCGCCGGTCTTGGGCGTGAAGCCGGTGGCGTAGCGCCCAGCGGCCTGTTGCCACCAGGTGTGCGCGTCACCGAAGATCTGGATGCCCGAGACGAGGCGGGCGAACGGAACGCACTGCCAGTAGTCGTCGGCGGAAGCGGCCACGGGGCTCAGGCAGAACACCAGAGCGGCGGCGATGGAAGCCGCGACGGTTCTGAGGCGATGACGCATGCGAAGAAGCACTCCCGGTTACTGCGGTTGGCCTAGCTGTGGCCCCAGAGGATGAAAAGAGTGTTGATGCCGCATAAAGCTCGCGATTCTGTGAACGCGAATTGAGTTGACCTTGAGCAGCCTCCATGCCTCGCGCCGCGGCGCGGCTTAGGATCATCGTTGATGCACGGTTCAGCCTCAAGTCTCCGAACGTCAATTCTGCCGCCATCGGAAGTCTACTGTTGGTAATCGCCCACACGAGGTTCGCGCAACTGTTAGAGGTGAAACTCCACCCTGGATTTAAACTCGATTTCTAGCTTGTTTCGACTTTGTAACGATCCGTGAAGGCGGTATCCGTCCGGGGCCGCCAAAGCGTCGACCCACCGGCTGGCAGTAACGAACCGCCCGCTTTGAGCGCCCGCACTTGCGCGTTAACGACTTCGGAGTCGCCGGCTGAAAATCGCGGATGAGGCGGCATTCCGACGCAAATCGCCCGGAGATGCGGCGATGCGTCGCAAGCGGGCGCCTCCGGGTCAGCGGCGCCGTGCCCGCCTGTAGGCGCCGTTGAGCAGCTCGACGAACAGCGAAAAGGCGATGGCGAAATAGATGTAACCCCTTGGCAGGTGGAAGCCGATGCCGTCGGCGACCAGGGCCATGCCCACGAGCAGAATGAAGGACAAAGCCAACATTTTCGTTGTCGGCCGCCGCTGAATGAAGTCTCCGACCGATTTGGCGGCGAACAGCATCACGCCGGTGGAAGCGATGACGGCGGCCACCATCACCGGAAGGTTGGATGTCATGCCGACGGCGGTGACCACGCTGTCCAGCGAGAAGATGATGTTGATGAAACCGATCTGGAGGATCACGGCGAAGAACGCCGCGCCGCCCGACCCCGCCTTGGCGGACGCATCCGGCTCGTCCTCGATAGAGTCGTGGATTTCCGTGGTTCCCTTGAACAGCAGAAACAGGCCGCCGCCGATCAAAACGAGGTCTTTGATCGTGAAATGATGTCCGAACAGCGTGAACAGCGCCACGTCGAGCCGGGTGATCCACACCAGACCCGCCAGCATCGCGATGCGCAGGACCATCGCCAGCATCAGGCCAATCCGGCGGCCGCGCCCCCGTTGTTCTGGCTCCAGCCGATCCACGGCGAGGGCGAGAAAGACGATGTTGTCCACGCCCAACACGATTTCGAGGAAGGTAAGGGCGAGGAAGGACGCCAGCACGCCGCCGTTCAGAAGCTGCGACAAGGGCGCCTCACAGGAAACCGTAGGGATCGACGTCGATGGTGATCCTGACCGAGCCGGGCGGTTTGACCCGCGCGCGCCAGGCGCCGAGGAACCCCTGAAGATCGACCGATCGTTCCGCGCGGACGAGAAAGCGTTTTCGGCGTCGGCCGCGAACCAGGGTCAGCGGCGCGTCGGCAGGCCCGAACAGGGTGACGCCTTCGGCGTTCGGCGCGGCGCGCGCCATGGCCTGGACGAAGGTGTCCAGCACCCCGGCGTCCGGGCCGGACACGATGATCGCGGCGAGACGGGTGAACGGCGGCAGGCCGGCCGCTTCCCTGCCCTCCAGCTCGGCGGCGACGAAGGCGTCCCGGTCGCCGGCGGCGATGGCGAGCATCACCGGATGATGGGGGGCGTAAGTCTGCACCAGCGCCCGCCCCGGTCGATCCCGCCGGCCCGCGCGGCCGGAAACCTGAGTCAGCAACTGATAAGTGCGTTCCGCCGCCCGCAGGTCGCCGCCGCGCAGGCCGAGGTCGGCGTCGACCACGCCGACCAGGGTCAGGTTGGGGAAATCATGGCCCTTGGCCGCGGCCTGGGTGGCGACGAGGATGTCGAACTCTCCCGCCGACATCCGCTCGACCATCTCCCGCGCCGACCCGGGATCGAAGGTTGTGTCCGATGAAAACACCGCGATGCGGGCGTCGGGAAACAAGGTCTTCGCCTCCTCCTCGATCCTCTCGACGCCAGGGCCGATGGCGATCAGCGACTCTCGCGCGCCGCAGTAGGGGCAGTGCTCGGGCTTGGGCATCGAAAAGCCGGTGAGGTGGCACACCAGCCGCCCGCTGTAGCGATGCTCGACCAGCCAGGAGTCGCTGTCCGGCGACCGCATCCGCTCTCCGCAGGCGCGGCACAGCACCATCGGGGCGTAACCGCGCCGATTGAGGAACAGGAGGGACTGCTCGCCGCGCGCCAGGGTCTCCCGTATGGCCTCGATCAGCGGCGGCGATAGCCAATGGCCAAGCGCGGGAGGACTCGCCCGCATGTCGACCAGCTCGATGGTCGGAAGCTCGGCCGCGCCATGCCGGTCCGACAGCCGGATCCAGGCGTATCGCCCGGCCTGGGCGTTCCACAGACTCTCCAGGGACGGCGTCGCGGACACCAGGATGACCGGGCAGTCTTCGATCTTGGCCCGGGCGACGGCGAGGTCGCGGGCTTGGTAGATGAAGCCGTCCTCCTGCTTGTAGGATCCGTCGTGCTCCTCGTCGACGACGATCAGCCGGAGGTTTCCGAACGGCAGGAACAGCGCCGAACGCGCGCCGACCACGATCTTCGCCTCTCCCGCGACGACCTGTTCCCAGACCTCGCGCCGCCGCGCCGGCGTCATGCCCGAATGCCAGGCGGCGGGCGCGGAGCCGAAGCGGCTCTGGACACGCTCGAGGACCGCCGGCGTGAGGGCGATCTCCGGCAGCAGGATCAGCACCTGCGCGTCGCCGTCCGCTTCGAGCACGGCGCTCGCGGCCTCCAGGTAGACCTCGGTCTTGCCCGATCCCGTGACGCCATCGAGGAGCGCGGCGGAAAAGACGCCGCGCCCGACATCCCGGCCGAGCGCGTCCAAGGCGGCCGACTGGCTTGCGTTCAACCGCGGGATGCACGGCGGCGAACGCGGCGGATCGGCGCGGTCGGGCGGCACATGCACCACTTCGAGCGCGCCGGCCTCGATCAGCGACTTGACCACGCCGTCCGAGGCGGCGGTCGCCCGCTTGAGGTCGGCGCGGGCGATCGGCTCCCGGGCGGCGGCCAGCACGCGCGTCCGCGCCGGCGTCGGCTTGGCGGGAGCCACATCCGTCGCGACGAGCCGGCGTTCCAGCCTGGGCTTCGGCGCCCGCAGGCCCCGAAGCGCCATCGCCAACGGCATGCCAGGCGAATCGACGGCATAGCGCGCCGCCCAGGCCAGGAACTCCAAGGTGCTCGGCGGAAGAGGCGGCTCGTCCAGTCGTTCGAGGACCTGTTTCAATGGCCGGTTCACGCCGCCGCCGTCGCGGACGGCCGTGACCACGCCTGTCGAGACGAGTTTCCCCAGAGGGACATGGACGATATCGCCGACCCGAAGAGCCGCTTCCGCCCGCGCGGCGTAGTCGAAGGCTTCGGGCAGCGGCAGCGGCAACAGAACGCTCGCGACCTTGGCCGGCGGCGGCTCGGCGAACACGGGCTGTGGCGGATGCGGCATCTCCAGGGACATAGCCACGGCGGCCATTCGGCCGCCAACCCTTTCGGTCCGCCCTCTTCGCCGCTCCACGTCCGCGCGCCCGCAATCGCCCGTTAACCTCCCCGCGCCATGATCTGGGCAAAGGAACGCAAGATGCCGGACGCTGATCGCCACTCCCAAAGCCCCTCTGAAGATATTGAGCGGTTCGTCGGCGAACACGGCGAGCGCCTGCGCGGCGATCCCGAACTGCTGTCCGCTCTCGGCCTGCGCCTGGACGTCGCCAACATCATCGATTTCGGCCCTATCGCGCTGTCGCGCATCAGCGCCGCCCACGCCCGGGAGAGCGGCGAACGCAAGCGGCTGGAGGCCACGGCGCGGGCGAACTTCGCCGCCCAGGCCCAGACCCACGCGGCCGTCATCGACCTCTTGGAATCGCGCAACCACGCCGATCTGGCGCGCAGGGTCGACGATATGGCCCGGCTGCGTTTCGGACTCGCCGCCGGCGTGGTGGCGCTGGAGGGCCCAGGAGAGGCGCCGCCGGGATGGGTCGCTCTGGTGAACGGTCAGGTGGATTTGATCCTCGGACCGCGCAGCCTGGCGCGGATGGGGATCGCGCCGACCGCGCGCGGGCTGTTCGGCGACCTCGCTCCGGTCATCGGCAGCGTCGCCCTGGTGAGGCTGGCGATCGAGGAGCCGGCGCGGCAGGGGGTAATCGGTTTCGCATCGCTGGACGCGGACGCGTTCACCGCCGACATGGGTGAGGAGCTCGTCAGCTTCCTCGCGCGGGTTCTCGAGCGAACGGCGGAACGCTGGCCGCTGCCGTGACAGGTCGGGCAGCTCTCGAGGCCTGGCTGCGGCACCTCGAACTCGAACGCCGGTCGAGCCCGCGCACGCTGACGGCCTACCGCGCCTGCGTGTCGTCCTATCTAGCGTTCCTAGAAAACCATGCGGGCGAAGCGATTGATCTCGATCGGTTGGGCAGGGTCGAAGCCGCCGATCTGCGCGCCTTTCTCGCGTTCAGGCGAAGCGGAGAGCGCGGCCTCGGCCCACGATCGTTGTCGCAATCTTTGTCCGCGGTCCGCGGCTTTCACCGCTTCCTCGAGCGGCGCCTGGCGACGCCGAATGTCGCCGTGCAACAGGTGCGCGGGCCAAGGCTGAAACCCGGCCTGCCCCGCCCCGTCTCCGAGGATCAGGCGCGCGGTCTCATCGCCGAGGCCGGAGAGGGCGAACAAGCGGGGGCGTGGACTGGGTTGCGCGATCAAGCGTTGCTGACCCTGCTCTGGGGCTGCGGGCTGCGCATCTCCGAGGCGCTCGCGCTTCGCGGAAGCGACGTTCCGCTCGGCGAGGTTCTGCGCATCACCGGCAAGGGCGGCAAGATGCGGCTGGCGCCGGTGCTCCCCGCCGTGCGCGAGGCGATGGACGCTTACCTCGCCGCGACGCCCTTTCCGGCGGTCGCCGCCGAGCCGCTGTTCCGCGCGGTCCGAGGCGGTGCGCTGACGCCGAGGCACGCCCAGGCGACGATGCAGAGACTTCGCGGCCGGCTCGGCCTGTCGGATCGGGCGACGCCACACGCCCTTCGCCACTCTTTCGCCACTCATCTGCTTGGCGCGGGAGCGGACCTGCGTTCGATCCAGGAACTGCTCGGCCACGCGTCGCTGTCGACGACGCAACGCTACACCGCCGTCGACGCCGAGGGACTGCTCAAGGCCTACGCGGGCGCGCATCCCCGGGCGTGAGTCTCAGGCCTGCATCGTCCAGCCTTCGACCCCCATCGCCGCCTGGCGCAGGGCTTCGGACCGGGTCGGATGTGGGTGGCAGGTCCGCGCGACATCCTCCGACGCCGCGCCGAACTCCATGGCGACGCAGTATTCGCCGATCATTTCGCTGACGTCGGGCCCCATCATGTGCACGCCGAGCACCCGGTCGGTGGTGGCGTCCGCCAGCACCTTCACGAAGCCGTCGGTCTCGTGGTTGACCTTGGCCCGGGCGTTCGCGGTGAACGGGAACTTGCCGACCTTGTAGGCCGTCCCGGCGGCCTTGAGGTCTTCCTCGGTGGCGCCGACCGACGCCACCTCGGGATGCGTATACACCACATTGGGGATGACGCCGTAGTTCACATGGCCGGCCTTGCCGGCGATGATCTCGATACAGGCGACCGCCTCGTCCTCGGCCTTGTGGGCGAGCATCAGACCACGGGTCACGTCGCCGATGGCGTAGATCCCCGCGACATTGGTGCGGAAATGATCGGTCTCGATGAAACCGCGCTTGTCCACCGCGACGCCGACCGCCTCCAGGCCGAGGCCGTCGGTGACGGGTTGGCGGCCGATGGCGAGCAGCACGCGGTCCGCCTGGATCGTCTCGGCCGCGCCGCCGGCGACGGGTTCGAAAGTCAGATCGACGACATTTCCGTTCACGGTCGCGCCGGTGACCTTCGATCCAAGCCGGAAGACCATTCCCTGCCGGGTCAGGGTTCGCTGAAACGCCTTGGCGATCTCTCCGTCGAGGCCGGGCGTAATGCGGTCGAGGAACTCGACCACCGTGACCTTGGCCCCCAGGCGCCGCCAGACCGACCCAAGTTCCAGACCGATGATCCCCGCGCCGATCACCACGAGGTGGCCGGGGACTTCGGGAAAGGACAACGCGCCGGTGGAGTCGACAATGCGATCCTGGTCGACCGCAACCCCCGGCAGACTGGCCGGGCGCGATCCCGTGGCGATCACGATCGACTTGGCCTCCAGGGTTTTCACCGAGCCGTCCGGAGCGGTCACATCGACCTTGCCGGCGCCGGCCAGCTTGCCCGTCCCCTTGACCCACTCGACCTTGTTCTTCTTGAACAGGAATTCGACGCCCTTGGTGAGCTGATCGACCGAAGTCGCCTTCTGCTTCATCATCGTCGGAAGGTTGAGCGATGGCGTCACGTCGATGCCCAGACCGGCGAAATCCTTGCCGGCCGCCTCGAACATCTCCGAGGCGTGCAGCAGCGACTTCGACGGGATGCACCCAACGTTGAGGCAGGTCCCGCCGAGGGTCGCACGGCTTTCGATGCAGGCCGCACTCAAGCCAAGCTGACCGGCGCGGATCGCGGCGTTGTAGCCGCCCGGTCCGCCGCCGATGATGATGACGTCATAAGGGGACATTTCAGGCGTTTCCGCTGTGTTCGAGGACCGAGCCGTTCCAGTCGATCACTTCCAGTCCGGCGACTCTTTCGAATTCACGCCGATTCCCCGTGACCACCTTCCATCCGCGACTCAGAGCCTGGGATGCAATCAGTAGGTCAAAGGCCCCGATAGCGATGCCGCGACGCCGCAGATCGACTCTAACTTTGGCGGCTCCAGCCATATCTCCCAACTCAAGCCGCTCGAGCTCGACCTGTTGCAACGCACGATTAATGCTCTTTAGCTGTCCAAGCCGGTCGCCATGGAGTTCCGCGCCGACGAGAAGCTCATGATATACGACATGGGACGCAACGAGGTGTTCGTTCGACGAGACCAACGTGGAAAAGGCCTGCCTCGCCGCTGAGCCTCTCCTGCGAAGAACATCGATAAAAACGCTCGTATCAACCGAAATCGTCACCAGTCGAGGTCGCGTTCTTGCATCGGAAGATCTTCGATGTCCGGAAATTCGCCATCACTATTGGCGTCGATCTCCGCCCAGAACGCCTCCCATTCGGCGGGCGTCTTCGGTCTGAACACCTTAACCGGCTCCAGAATCACCGCATTGCCTTCTCTACGCACGGTGACCTCCTCACCCTCGAAACGAAACGCTTTCGGCAGACGGACCGCCTGGCTTCCACCATGGCGAAACAGCTTGGCCAAGGTTACTGGCCCCTCGAACGTGGCTCCGACTTCTTCCACGCCAGACATACAATAAGGTCCGCTCGTTGCTACACGTCGTAGATACGAACGGCGGCTGTCGGCGTCAAGGGACGGCGCTAAATCTCGAGGAGCAGGCGACGCGGATCTTCGATGTGGTCCTTGACCTTGACCAAGAATGTCACGGCGCCTTGCCCGTCGACGACCCGGTGGTCGTAGGACAGCGCGAGGTACATCATCGGCCGAATGACGATCTGACCATCCGCTACAATCGGCCTATCCTGAATCTTGTGCATGCCGAGAATGCCGGATTGGGGCGCGTTGAGGATCGGTGTCGACATCAATGATCCGTACACCCCGCCATTCGAGATGGTGAAGGTGCCGCCTTGCAAATCCTCGATAGCGAGCGTGCCGTCCCGCGCCTTTTTGCCGAGCGCGGAAATCGCGCTTTCGACGCCGGACAGACTTAACATGTCCGCGTCGCGCACCACTGGAACCACGAGGCCGCGCTCGCTGCCGACGGCGACACCGATGTCGTAGTGGTTCTTGAAGATCAGGTCCTGGCCGTCGATCTCGGCGTTGACCGAGGGGACATCCTTCAGCGCCGCGATGCAGGCTTTTACGAAGAATCCCATGAAGCCCAGCTTCACGCCATGGCGTTTCTCGAAAGCGTCCTTGTACTGACCACGCAGCGCCATCACCGCGGTCATGTCCACTTCGTTGAAGGTGGTCAGCATGGCGGCGGTCTGTTGAGCCTCCTTGAGTCGCCGGGCGATGGTCTGGCGCAGGCGGGTCATCCGCACCCGGTTTTCACGCTCGTGAACCTCCCGAGCCGGAACAGGCTGTTGCGCCGGCGGCGCTTCGGCCCGGGCTTCCAGCGCGGCCAGGGCGTCACCCTTGGTGATGCGGCCATCCCTACCGCCGCCGACGATCTTCGCTGGATCGAGATGGGACTCGGCCACGATGCGCTGCACGGAAGGGGAGAGCGGCAGATCCCGCCGTGGCGGGCTGGGGGTCGGCGCTGAAGGGGGGGCCTTCGACGGCTCGGGAATGGAATCAACTGCGGCGGCGGGCTTCGGCGGCGACGCCGGCGGTGTCGCGGCCTTGGCTTCGGTCGCGGGGGCTTCGGTCGCGGGGGCCGTGGCGGCGCCTGAGCGTTCGCCCAAACGCCCCAGGCGTTGGCCGGGCACGACGGTGGCGCCCTCCTCGGCTTCGATGTCGCTGAGAACGCCGTCGGCCAAGGCCACGACTTCGAGGCTGACCTTGTCGGTTTCCAGTTCAACCAGCACGTCGTCTCGCTTGACCGCGTCGCCGGCCTTTTTCGACCAGCGCGCCACCGTCGCCTCGGTGACGGATTCGCCGAGGGCGGGGGTCATAATATCGGTCATCGAGAATTCAGCTCCTTCTTGGCCTTGTCCGCTCGAACGCGGCCTCAGCCCAGCGCCTGCTCGAGGAAGGTGTGCAGTTCCTTGGTGTGGCGGGTCATCAGCCCGGCCGCGGTCGAAGCGGTCGCCGGGCGTCCCGCGTATCTGGGGCGCTTGGCCTTGATGTCCAGCTTGGCCAGGGTGAGTTCCAGCCAGGGCTCGACAAAGGTCCAGCCGCCCATGTTCTTGGGCTCTTCCTGGCACCAGACCAATTCGGCGTTGCTGAAGCGGGCGAGGTCACCGGACAGGGTCTTCATCGGCCAGGGGTAGAACTGTTCGAGCCGCAGCAGATAGATGTCGTCGATCCCGCGCTTCTCGCGGTCGTCGAGCAGGTCGTAGTAGACCTTTCCCGAGCACAGCACGACGCGGCGGATTTCGGCGTCGGGCCTGAGGCGGACTTCGGTGTTCCGTTCGCGCTGGGCGTCGTCCCAAAGCACGCGGTGGAACGACGATCCTTCCGCCATGTCGGCGAGGCTGGACACCGCCTTCTTATGCCGCAACAGCGACTTCGGAGTCATGATGATCAGCGGCTTGCGGAATTCCCGCAGCATCTGCCGGCGCAGGATGTGGAAGTAGTTGGCCGGTGTGGTGCAGTTAGCAACCTGCATGTTGTCTTCGGCGCAGAGCTGTAGGTAGCGCTCGAGCCGAGCAGAGGAATGCTCGGGCCCCTGCCCTTCGTAGCCGTGGGGCAGCAGCATGGTCAGACCGCTCATCCGCAGCCACTTGCGCTCGCCGGACGAGATGAACTGGTCGATGACCACCTGGGCGCCGTTGGCGAAATCGCCGAACTGGGCTTCCCACAGGGTAAGAGTATTGGGGTCGGTCAGCGAAAACCCATACTCGAACCCCAGGACCGCTTCTTCCGAGAGCGCGGAGTCCAGCGCCTCGAAATGCGCCTGGCCCGGACGAAGGTGGGAGAGCGGCGTGTAGTGCTGCTCCGTGGTCTGATCGATAAGGTCGCAGTGCCGCTGGACGAAGGTGCCGCGAACGCTGTCCTGGCCGGACAACCGGACCGGAACACCCTGGTCGAGCAGGCTGGCGAAGGCGAGGTGCTCTCCGGTGGCCCAATCCAATCCCTCGCCCGACTCGATCGCCGCGCGACGAGACTCGATGACCCGGGCCACGGTTTTGTGAACGTCGAAACCCTCTGGAATCGTGGTGAACTTCAGCCCGAGGTCGCGTAGCTTCTGCATCGGCACCGCCGTCGCGCCGCGGCGCTCCTCGGACTCCGGGAGGGCGAGGCCCGACCACTTGCCGTCGAGCCAGTCGGCCTTGTCCGCCTTGTAGCCGGCGCCGGCGTCGAACTCGGCATCGAGAAAGGCGGCGAAATCGGCGGCCATGCCATCGATCTCGGCGGCGGTGCAGACGCTCTCGGCGACCAGACGGTCGGCGTAGACCTGCCGCGTGGACGGGTGGGCCTTGATCGCCTTATACATCAAGGGCTGGGTCATCGTCGGGTCGTCGCCCTCATTGTGACCGAAGCGGCGGTAGCAGAACATGTCGATGACCACGTCCTTGCCGAACTGCTGGCGGTACTCGACCGCGACGCGGGCGGCGAAGGTCACGGCCTCGGGATCGTCGCCGTTGACGTGGAAGATCGGCGCCTCGACCATCAGGGCGCTGTCCGACGGATAGGGGCTGGTCCGGCTGTAGCGCGGACTGGTGGTGAAGCCGATCTGATTGTTGACGATGAAGTGGATCGCCCCGCCGGTGCGGTAACCCCGAATACCCATCAGATTGAAGCATTCGGCGACCACGCCCTGACCGGCGAAGGCCGCGTCGCCGTGCATCAGCAACGGCAGGACATGGCCCCGGCCGATGGTCGGATTGTCGCGCAGGGCGAAGGCCTGCTTGGCGCGCGCCTTGCCGAGCACGACGGGGTTGACGATCTCCAGATGGCTGGGGTTAGCCGTTAATGACAGGTGAACCTGATTGCCGTCGAAGGTGCGGTCCGACGAGGCGCCGAGGTGGTATTTCACATCCCCCGACCCCTCGATGTCCGACGGCAGCGACGAGCCGCCCTGGAACTCGTGGAAGATCACCCGGTACGGCTTGGCCATGACGGCGGCGAGGACGTTGAGCCGTCCCCTGTGCGGCATGCCGATGACGATGTCCTTCACCCCCAGCGCTCCGCCGCGCTTGATGATCTGCTCCAGCGCCGGGACCGACGACTCGGCGCCGTCGAGGCCGAAGCGCTTGGCTCCGGGATAGCGTTTGGCGAGGAACTGCTCGAAGCCTTCCGCCTCGATGAGCTTCTTGAGGATGGCGATCTTGCCTTCCTTGGTGAAGCTGATTTCCTTGTCGCGCCCCTCGATGCGGCGCTGAAGCCAGGCCTTCTCCGACGGGTTGGTGATGTGCATGTACTGCACGCCCACCGTGCCACAGTAGGTGCGTTTCAGCAGTTCGAGGATTTCGCGGACCGTGGCGGTTTCCAGCCCAAGGACGTAGTCGAGGAAGATCGGCCGGTCGTAGTCGCTCTCGGCGAAGCCATAGGTCGCCGGATCGAGTTCGGTGGCGTCGCCCTCGGTGATCGCGAGGCCCAGCGGGTCTAACTTCGCCTTGAGGTGGCCGCGCATGCGATAGGCGCGGATCATCATGATCGCCCGGAGGGAATCGAGGGTGCGGGCGCGAACCTCGTCCGAACTGGCGGCGGGCGTCGTCTCGACGATACGACGCTCCAGTTTCGCCGAGACCGCCGGCCACACCCCGTCGATCGCCGAGAGCCAGTCCGGACGCTCCCGACCGTCGTCCTCGGGCGCCCACGACGGCGGCTCCGCCAGCCGATTTACGCTATCGGCGCTGTCGGAAAGCGTGGTGAAGAAGGCCGCCCACGACGGCTCGACCGACGAGGGGTCGGCCGCCCACCTGGCCTGCAGCGCCTCGACGAACTCAGCGTTGCCGCCGAACAAAAAGGAAGTCTCGGCCAGAACCTCGTTCAGCCGCCCGGAGTCGTCCGCCATTCGAAGAGTCTCGCCTCGCGCCCGTCGATCTGACAGGCCGAACGTCAAATAGTTACGCCAAAGTGGATTTTCGATGAAGCCCTAGCGCGAAGCAGGCGAAATAACCTCTTGCGCCGTCCCTAAGGGTCGGCCGCACAAACATGGCATGACTCGCCCGCTCACACCGGCCCAAACCGCCGCCGCCCTTAACATAGGCGTCAAGGCGCTGCGGCTATACGAGGCCCACGGTCTGGTGCGTCCATGCCGAACCGAGGTCGGTTGGCGTCAGTATGGACCGGCCGAGATGGCGCGGCTGCATCAGGTTCTGGTGCTGAAATCGCTAGGCCTCTCGCTCAAGCGGATCGGCGAGCTGTTGACGGGTCGACTGGCCGACCTCGACGCCGTTTTGGAGCTGCAGCAGGCGCTGCTGCGAAGCCAGGAGAAGAAGGCTCACGCCGCTCTGACCACGCTCGCTCGCGCCCGCCAGCGCATTCGCCGACAGCCCCTGTCCATCGACGATCTGATCGCGCTCACCAAGGAGACCGCCATGACAACCGAAAACCCCGAAGCCTTCTTCAAAGGGATGGAGCCCATCACGCGCAAACATTTCACTCAACAGGAGATCGACAGCCTGGACGCTCGGAAGCTCGAAGCTTTCTCCGGATGGGATGAAGAGAGTTTCCCCAAAGCCTGGGAGGACCTCATCGGCGAGGCCCGCGCCCTCATGGCCGCCGACGACCGCACCTCGGCTCGCGCCAAGGAGATGGTCCGGCGATGGAAGGTGATGACCGAACTGTTTACCGGCGGCGACCGCGAACTCAACCGCAAGGCCGCCGAAGTCTGGCGCGACGCCCTCGCCGATCCCGCGCTTGCGCCGATGGCCCCGATGAACATGGAGTTGATGAACTTCGTTCAGAGTATCGCCGAGGATATGAAAACGAGAGGGGAGCTGACTTGAACGCGTACGGGCTCGGAGACCGCGCTCCGGCGGCCTATCCCTTCAAGATCTCAAGCAGCGTCGTCCCGAGCGCCGCGGGCGAGGGCGACACGCGGATCCCCGCCGCCTTCATGGCGTCAGTCTTATCGCCCGCGCCGCCCTTGCCGCCGCTGATGATCGCGCCCGCGTGGCCCATGCGACGGCCGGGAGGGGCGGTGACGCCGGCGATGAAGCCGACCATCGGCTTCTTCGTCGTATTCAGCCGGATGAACTCGGCGGCGCTTTCCTCGGCCGAGCCGCCAATCTCGCCGATCATGATGATCGACTCCGTCGCGGGGTCGGCGAGGAACATTTCCAGCACGTCGATGAATTCGGTTCCCTTGACCGGGTCTCCGCCGATGCCGACCGCCGTGGTCTGGCCGAGCCCGGCCTGGGTGGTCTGGAACACCGCCTCGTAGGTCAGGGTGCCGGATCGCGAGACGACGCCGACAGAGCCGGCCTTGAAGATCGACCCTGGCATGATGCCGATCTTGCATTGGTTCGGCGTCAGCACTCCTGGGCAATTGGGGCCGATCAGGCGCGACTTCGAGCCGGAGAGCGCGCGTTTCACCACGATCATGTCCTGCACCGGGATCCCTTCGGTGATGCAGACGATGAGCCCGATCTCGGCGTCGATCGCCTCCAGGATGGCGTCGGCGGCGAAGGGCGGCGGCACATAGATCACCGACGCATCGGGGTGCGTGGCGTCCACGGCTTCAGAGACAGTGTCGAACACCGGCAGTCCGAGATGGGTCGAACCACCTTTTCCCGGCGACGTGCCGCCGACCATGGCCGTGCCGTAGGCGATCGCCTGTTCGGTGTGGAAGGTCCCTTGAGCGCCGGTCACGCCCTGACAGATCACCTTCGTGTCGTGGCCGATCAGGATGGACATGGGCGGGCGGTCTCGCGGTGGCTTGGCGGGGAAAGGCGCTGGCTATACCCCATTTCGCGGGGTGGAACAGACCGGCGGAAGCGCGCTATTTCTTGATCTTCAGGAGATCCAGCACCGCGCCGTGAACGTCTCCAGTGACGGTCAGGATGTCCATTCCCTCGCCGGCGGCGGCGGCGTCGAAGCCCGATTTGTCGAGCGCGGTCGGCTTGGCGGCCGCGGGCGTGTAGCGGAAGACGGCCTTCTTCGGAGAGGCGTCTTGCGCGGCGAACCCGGTGTAGGCCGCCGCCGCGCCTTGCAGCTCGTCGAAAGCAGGCTTGGCGATGCGCACCGTGCAACCGCTGACATGGACGCCCGACTTGGTCGTGCCGGTCCACGCGAACAAGGTGACCGGCACGCCACCGGCTTTCGACGCTTTGGAGAGGTGGTCGCTCACGGTGACGCCGGGAAGTGTGCTGGCTCCCGTGACCTCGGTGTCGTGCCAACCACCCGCGGCCGCTTGAACCCCGGCGAAGCCAGCGTTCGGCGTCAGGCAGACCGCCTCGAATGCGCCGAATGGCGTTGCGTCATTCGCCGCCCACGCCGAAGCCGACGCCACCGTCCCAAGAAAAGCGACAACGGCAAACCGAGCGCGGCGGATCGACTTCATGCGAAGCTCCCAAATGACACGCTGAACCCTCGCCTCTTGGCGCCGACCTGTCAAAGCGTGGATGGGGTCGCGCTCGCTCAGGTATCAGGCCGCGGTTCGCGTCCGCGTTTGCTTAATGGCGGGCGGCGCGGCCGCGCGCGCTTTATCGCGCAGCTTCTCGGAGTAGAACGAGGCGTTCTGGTGCCCCAGCCGAACTTCGCGGGCGAAGCTGATCAGGTGATGGGCGACGACGCCGACGCTGATGACCCGCTCGATGTCCAGCACCTTCAGCCTCGGCCAGGCGAATCTCCAGAAGACCCGGCGGTAGTCGGCCTTGACGCCGCAGGTCCACAACACCCGCCTCAGGATCGCCACGCCACGCTTGATGTCGGCGAAGGTGACCTTGCGCGGCTGGACAAGGCGGTGAGCGTAGGTCGCCTCGATTTGATGATCGAACCGGGCGAACAGCGCCTTCGGGTCGTAAGCCTGCTCGATGCACGCGCGCCAACCCTCCACGACATCGGCGTAGGGCAGGCGAAAGACCACGTTCGACTCCAGGTCTTCGTCCGTCGTCAACCGGTTATCCTTGGCGAGACGGTCCCACAACCGGGTGCGGGGAAGCGCCTGAAGCAGGTTGATCGTGAGCACCGGGATCTGGCTCGCGTCGACGAACTCCAGGATGCGCGCGGGGCTGTCCACGCTGTCGGTGTCCAGGCCCATGATGATCCCGGACACCACCTCCATGCCGTAGCCGTTCATCGTACGCACGCTTTCGAGGAGCGGCGTCATCATGTTGTGCGCCTTGTCCATGGCGCGCAGCGCCTCCGGCTCCGGCGTTTCGATGCCGCAGAACACGGTCTGGAAGGCGGCCTCGTGCATCGGGCCGAGGATCTCGGGACGCTTGGCGATGTTGAGCGTCGCCTCGCAGGCGAAGCGATAGGGGTAGCCGTTCGCCTTCTGCCACTCGATCAGGGCGGCGAGCAGCTCGCGCACCGCGCGGCGGTTGCCGATGAAATTGTCGTCGACGAAGTAGATCGCCTCGGCGAGGCCGCACGCGCGCAGCTTGTCGAGTTCGGCGCAGACCTGCGCCGGTGTTTTGAGCCGCGGATTGCGGCCGTACAGCGCGGGGATGTCGCAGAACTCGCAATCGTAGGGACAGCCGCTGGAGAACTGGATCGAGCCCATGAAATACTTGGGCAGTTCGGCGAGTTCGTAGGCCGGCGCGGGAAAATCGGCGAGGTCGCGCCGATCCTGTGTGGTCAGCACCACCTGCGCCGAGCGCCGCGACGGGTCGGCGCTCAGGCGGGCGATCAGCGCGTCGGTGGCGTCGCCGATCTCGCCGACGTGGAGGTAATCGAACAGCGGATAGTAGTCCGGGCAAGCCGATACCGACGGCCCGCCCAGGACCGTGGTGCGCCCCGCCGCGTGCGCGCGCCGGCGGATGCCGTCGATTTGGCGGCGCTGAATGTGCATGCCGCTGACGAAGACGACCTCCGCCCAGGCAAAGTCGTCCGCCGTCGCTTCGACGAGGTTCTCGTCGACGAACCGCACCGGCCATGATTTCGGCAACACGGCGGCCACCACCAGAAGGCCTTGAGGCGGCATGAACGCCTTGGCGCCCACGAGAGGATAGGCGTACTCGAAGGTGCCGAACGAGGGCTCGTACCTGGGAAAAACCATGAGGACGCGACGCGGCGTCATGGCCCCGCCGGCGGTCTCACCAGGATGAGCGTCCATGTCGCGCATGGTCAGCTAACTCAGCGGCAGGCTTCTCGGCATAGTTGATCATGCAACGCATGAGACGGCGATTTCCAGCAGGGCGCTCATCGATTGTCTGATAACGTTCCGCTCTCGGGAAGCCAACGCCGGCAACGCGACCGCGGTTTAGACTGGCGCAGTGTGATGCTAAATTCCTGGTCCTCTTTGGAGACCAGCAATGCGCACGACCATCGCTCTGGATGACGAACTTCTGGCTCTCGCGCAAAGCTATACGGGATTGAAGAAGACGTCCGCCGTCGTCCGCGAAGCTTTGGTCGCGTTGGTCGAGCGGGAAGCAAGCAGACGGCTGGCTCTGCTGGGCGGAACGCAACCCGACGCCAAAGCGCCGCCTCGGCGACGCGCTCGTCCGGCGTGACCCTGGGGCGACACATCCGTTTGGATCAACCACCTTCACAAGCCAAACCCGGTCTTTGCGGCCCTTCTAAATACCCGTCGCATTTTGACCCACCCATTCGTCATCGGCGAGCTGGCGCTTGGGAGCATCAGGGGATCGCAAAGAGATTCTATACGGGTATCGTGTCGCCCCAAGCACAATTACCGCGACCAAGTAGCCCGCTCGTTGAGAAACTCGTCGCCGTCCGGCAAGAACTTTAGATCGTCGTCGAGACTTCCAGCCGGAACAATGATTTCTCGACCGCTTCGGGTCGCGTGCGGAAGCGGAGAGCCGCAAACACGACAGAACGAGGTCGCGAAACTCCTAGCCGATTGCAGATTATACCGTTCCACCAGACCCTCGCCTCTGGTCCAGCGGAATGCAGCGGGGACAACCACAAGATTGCTCGCGTAACCTGCGCCAGTGGCCTTACGGCACCGTGAACAGTGACAGTTCAAGAACGCTTTGGGCGGCAGGGCGACTTCGTAAAGCACGCCGCCGCAGAGGCAGCTTCCTGTAACAGAAGTCGGCTCACACAAGGCCATCGCTCAAACATCCACCTCCGCGTCCAGCGCGTTCTCCTGGATGAACTCCCGCCTCGGCTCGACCAAGTCGCCCATCAGGCGGGTGAACAGGTCGTCGGCGTCGTCGGCGTGGTCGACTCGCACTTGCAGCAACGTCCTCGCGTTGTGGTCGAGGGTGGTTTCCCAGAGCTGGTCGGGGTTCATTTCGCCCAAACCCTTGTAGCGCTGGATGTTCAGACCGCGGCGGCCGGCGTCGAACACGCAGGCGACGAGGTCTAGCGGCCCGCGCACGGTGGACGCGCGCTCGCGGCGGCGGAAGGTTGCGGGGGTCGAGAAGGTCTCCGACAGTTTCGCGGCGCGTTCGGCGAGCCGCAGGGCGTCGGCGGAGTGGAGCATCTGCTCCTCCAGCACGATGCGTTCGGAGACGCTGCGCTTGGTGCGGGTGAAAAGATATCCGCCGCTCTGGGCGCGCTCGCCCGACCACGGCCCGTCACCTTCCTCGGCATAGAGGTCGAGCCGGCGGGCGCCCTCGGCCATGTCGTCGGAATTGCCGAGCAGGCCAGCCAGCGCCGCCTGTTCGATGGCGAAGGCGGGCGCGCGGGCGGACAGACGCTCGATGTTGGCCTTGGCCTGGCGCGCGGTCTGCGCGAGATCGGCGAGATCGCGGCCGGTCATCCGCTCGCCGGAGGCGAGATCGAGTTCAGCGCCGTCGAGACCCTCGTCAATGAGAAAGGCTTCGAGCTCGCCATCGTCTTTCAAATAGCGCGCCGACTTGCCCTTGGCGGCTTTGTACAGCGGCGGCTGGGCGACGTAGAGGTAGCCGCGCTCGATCACCTCCGGCATCTGGCGATAGAAGAAAGTCAGCAGCAGGGTGCGGATGTGGGCGCCGTCGACATCGGCGTCGGTCATGATCACGATGCGGTGGTAGCGTAGCTTCTCGATATCGAAGTCGTCGCGGCCGATGCCCGCGCCGAGCGCGGTGATCAAGGTGCCGATCTGCTCGCTGCCGAGCATCTTGTCGAACCGCGCGCGCTCGACATTAAGGATTTTGCCGCGCAGGGGAAGAACGGCTTGGTTCTCGCGGTTGCGCGCCTGTTTAGCCGAGCCGCCTGCCGAGTCGCCCTCGACGATGAAGATTTCGGACTTGGCGGGATCACGCTCCTGACAGTCGGCGAGCTTGCCGGGAAGTGAGGAGATATCGAGCGCGGACTTGCGCCTTGTGAGTTCGCGCGCTTTACGCGCCGCTTCCCGCGCGGCGGCGGCCTCGGCGATCTTCTGGATGATCAACTTGGCTTCGTTGGGATGCTCTTCGAACCATTGAGCAATGCCCTCGCCGACCAGGCCTTCGACCGCCGGGCGGACCTCGGACGACACCAGCTTGTCCTTGGTCTGCGAGCTGAACTTGGGGTCGGGCACCTTGACCGACAGCACGCAGGTCAGCCCCTCGCGGGCGTCCTCGCCGGTGACCGAGACCTTCTCGCGCTTGGCTGTTCCGGAGCTGTCCGCATAGGCGGTGACGATGCGGGTCAGGGCGCCGCGGAAGGCGGACAGGTGGGTGCCGCCGTCGCGCTGCGGGATGTTGTTGGTGAAGCACAGCATCGTCTCGTGATAGCCGTCGTTCCACCACAACGAGAGGTCGATCTCGACCTTGTCGCGCTTGCCCCGGATGACCAGGGGAGCTTTGAGGATCGGCGTCTTGGCCTTGTCGAGATGGCGGACGAAGGCTTCGACGCCGCCCTCGTAGTGCAGGATTTCCTCGAACGGTTCGGCGTCGCGCAGGTCGCGGAAATAGATCACCACGCCGGAGTTGAGGAACGCCAGTTCGCGCAGGCGGTGCTCCAGCGTCTTCCGGTCAAAATCGATATGGGCGAAGGTCGAGATCGACGGCAGGAAGGTGACCTCCGTCCCGGTGAGGAAGGAGCCGTCGTCGCGCTTGGGCGAATCGCCGGTGATCTTCAGCGGCGTGACCGTGTCGCCGCGCTCGAAGCGCATCTCGTGCGCTTTGCCGCCGCGGTGGATCTTCAGTTCGAGCCAGTCGGACAGGGCGTTGACCACCGAGACGCCGACGCCGTGCAAGCCACCCGAGACCTTATAGGAATTCTGGTCGAACTTACCGCCGGCGTGGAGCTGGGTCATGATGACCTCGGCGGCGGAGACCCCCTCGCCTTCATGGATGTCGGTCGGCACGCCCCGGCCATCGTCGGTGACGGTGCAGGAACCGTCGGCGTTGAGGATCACCTCGACCCGCGTGGCGTGGCCGGCCAAGGCCTCGTCGATGGCGTTGTCGACCACCTCATAGACCATGTGATGCAGGCCGGAGCCGTCGTCGGTGTCGCCGATGTACATGCCCGGCCGCTTGCGCACGGCGTCGAGACCCTTGAGCACCTTGATCGAATCGGCGCCGTATTCGGCGGCTGCTTCGTGTCGGGACTCGTCTTCGGATTCCTGGCTCATCTAGTCTTCCGTTACGGTCAGGGCGCCGGCGTCCACATGGACCCCGATCGCGCGACCCCTCAGCGTTGCAAAGAGCGTCTGGTCCGTGCCGGTAAGGAAGGCCTGGACGCCGAGCGCCTCGATTTCGTCGAACAGCGCGGCCCTTCGATCGGCGTCGAGGTGCGCGGCGACTTCATCCAGCAATACTATAGGAGTCGGCGCGGATTTGACACGTGAAAGTCTCGCCGCCTGCGCGAGGATCAGATTGAGGATCAGAGCCTTCTGCTCTCCGGTCGAACATTCCGCGGCCGGACGGCCCTTGGCATGGTGCCGCACGATGAGATCGCCCCGGTGGGGACCCTCCAGCGCACGGCCCGCCGCCTGATCCCGCGGACGCGACGCGGCAAGCGCCGCGCTCAGGCGCGGTCCGATGTCGTCGGCGTCCGACCCCGACATCGCCAGCGCCTCCCAACGGCCGGAGAGGGCCACGTCGGCGCGCGGGAACGCGCCCAGGCCGCGAGCGGCGATCTCGGCGACAAGTTCCCCGAGGGCCCGTGCTCGATCCATCGCCATGAGCGCGCCGGCGTCGGCCATCCGCGTTTCAAGGGCGGTCAGCCAGACGGCATCCGAACACCCGTCGGCGAGCAGGCGGCTTCGCTCCCGCAGCGCGCGCTCGTAGGCGAGGACATGGGCGGCGTGTGCCGGGTAGGCGGCGAACACCAAGCGGTCGAAGAACCGCCGCCGCTCGCCGGCGGGGTCGAGGAACAGCCGGTCCTGCGCCGGCGTCAGCCACAGCGGCCGCACGTGATCGGCCATGCGCCCCGGCGGCGCCGGCTCGCCGTCGATCCGCACGATTCGACGAGACGCGCCGGCGACTTCGGCGCCCGTGCCGATCCGGGTCTCGCCTTTTTCGCCGACGACGAGCGCCGACACCGCCCAAGGCCGTCCGACGTCCTCGCTGGAAAGACGCCTGCCGACCTCGGCGAACGACGATCCGCGCAGGCCCCGCCCCGGCGACAGCAGGCTGATCGCTTCAAGAAGGTTGGTTTTACCGGCGCCGTTGGGTCCGAAAAGGTAGGTTGAGCGGCCGCCGACGACCAACTCCGCCCGCGCGTAGGAGCGGAAGTCCGTGAGGAGGAGAGATCGGACGGCGGAGCGCATCTAGCAGCGGGGTCGCGGCTTTGCGCCCCCTCCGTCACGGCGCAGATAAGAGCGCCGCGCCACCTCCCCCGCAAGAGGGCGGAGGAGGAGTAGGTTTATTCTAATCCTCACCCGCGCCTCTTCACGGGGGAGGTGGCGCTCGACGCCCTCTCGCGTCGAGTGACGGAGGGGGCGCAAGGCCGCTACCCCAAATGCGATCTCAAGCCCTCAACGGCATCAGGACGTACTGCACGCCGGCGTCGGTCGGGTCGAGCACCAAGACCGGGTCGAGCATGGTCGCGGCCGCGGCGCGGTCGGCGAAGCGGAACTCGGCGGTTTCTCCGGCGATCTGCGAGCTGACGTCGAGCAGATAGCGGGCGTTGAAGCCGATCTCGAAGGGTTCGCCCTCGTAGTCGACCTCGAGCTCCTCGACGGCCTGGCCGGTTTCCATGTTGCGCACGGTCAGCACCACCCTGCCGGTCTCGACGCTCAGCTTCACCGAGCGGCTTTTCTCCGAGGAGATCGTCGCGACACGGTCTACCGCCTCCGCGAACAGCGCATTGTCCACCGTCATGACGCGATTGTTCTCGCGCGGGATGACGCGGGTATAATCGGGGAACGAGCCGTCGATCACCTTCGAGGTCAGGGCCGCGCGGCCGAAGTCGAAACGCACCTTCTGCGCGCTCAACTGCACGTCGATGTTCTCGCCGGCGTCCTCCATCAGGCGGCGCGCTTCCTGGATGGTCTTGCGCGGCACGATGACGCCGGGCGTGCCCGTCGCGCCCTCCGGCGCGGGCATGTCCGCGAGCGCCAAACGGTGACCGTCGGTGGCCACGGCGCGGAGGATCGGCCGGCCATCCTGAACCAGAGTGTGCAGGTAGATCCCGGTGAGATAATAGCGGGTCTCCTCGGTCGAGATGGCGAATCGCGTGCGGTCGATCAGCCGCATTAGCCCGCCGGTCTCGACCTCAACGCGGTCGGAGAGTCCCTCGGGCGGCATGACCGGAAAGTCGCCGGCGGGCAGCACCGGCAGGTTCACCTTGTACCGTCCCGCGCGCACCTGAAGCCGGGGATCGTCGCCGCTGAAGTTCAGGGCGACCTCCGAGCCCTCCGGAAGCTTGCGCACGATCTCGTAGAGGGTGTGGGCCGGCGCGGTGATCTGTCCCGCGCCTTCGATATGAGCCTCGGCGGAGTCGATGATCTCCATGTCGAGATCGGTCGCCGAGAAAGCGAGGCCGGCGTCGCCCGCGGTCAACAGGACGTTGGACAGGATGGGGATGGTGTTGCGACGCTCGACGACGCTCTGCACGTGACCTAGGGCCTTGAGCAGGGCGGCGCGTTCGATCGTCAGCTTCATGTGGGCGTCCGTCTGGGACCGTGCGAGCGAATCCCGCGAGCGGCATGAATGAGGGACTTGGCAGACTAGCGAATTTGGCGGCGTGAGGAAGAGGGGGTGTTTGGCGGGCGCCGCGACCGCCACGACAGCGACTTACCTTATCGACGCGACATCCTTCAGAAAGGCGGCGCGGTCGCGCTCCGTCGGGATTCTCGCAGCCAGCCGCTCGCAAAGCTCCTCTCGGGAGGCTCCGAGACCTTGTTCCCGTTTGACGAGCTGGCGCGCGATCGGACCGAGGCGACGTGTGAGCGCGACGGCGATGAGTTCGAGCGCCGCCTCGGTGGGACCAATTGCGTCCCGACGCGGCGTCGCGACGCGATCCGCCGGCCGAGGTTCGGCCACCCCGCCCAGAAAGGCCGCGCGCTCCGCCGGGTCGGCCAGGCTGGTAGCCAAATCTTGAAAGAAAGACTGTGTGGTTTGCGCGCGGCGGGCGGCTTGCCGCACCAAGCGTTCGGCGATGGGACCGATGAAGCCGGTCAGACGACGCTCCGCCTCGGCAAGCACCTCGCTGGATAGCGGCGTCGGCGCTGAATCCGGCGACTCGATCGGCGGCGACCGCCTTGGTCCCGTCTCTGAACCACCCTGGACCGCGGCGAGACAGCGCCGCAAAGCGGCGTCATAGTCGCGCGTGGCGTCGATGAACTGCATTCGGGTCATGCGCAGCGGCAGGGTGCACGACTCGATCATGATCGGCACGATCGCCTTGCCGTCGTCGATCGCCACCGATACCTCGTCGGCGACGTTGGGCGAGGCCACGGCGTTGGGAGACAGGATGATGATAAATCCCTGACAACCGCGCACGGCGGCTTCCACCGCCCTGTCCCAGTGCTGGCTGGGCGGGATGTCGTACTGGTCGACCCAGACCGATACGCCCCGCCCGATCAAATCGTCGGCGAAGCGCAGCGCGATCTTGGCGTCGGCGCGCGCATAGCTGAGGAAGTAGGTCGTCATCCCCTCGTCCCACCTCACGGGCGGTCAGACATCCTGGTCAGGAAGCATGCGCAATGCTTCCTGAAGGCTGCGGCGCAATCGATTGATCGACGCCGAAAGCAAGGCGATCTGATCGCGGCCCGAACGTGAATATTCCGGGACGGTCAAGTCGCCCATGCTCACCGCCTCCGCGTTCTTCGCCATGCGGTCGATGGGTCCGATCACCATTACGTTCAAAAGCACGTTGAGCAACACGAACAGCAGTAGAAAAACTCCGGCATAGGGTGCGAGGAACAAAAGCCGCACCTGATCGACGCGCGCCCGGGCCAGCGACATCGGGACGCTGACGATCTGGGCGCCGATGATATCGTTGGGCTTCCAGCCGAACCCGTGATCCGGTCCATAGATCGCCAGCATCGACGGCGGCGCCGCTTGGGGGGTCGAGTGGCATTGCAGGCAGGCCGAAGCGTTGACGAGCGGCCGAGCCAGAGTGAGGACCGGCCCCGCCGCGGTGTCCCGGACAAGCACCGCCTCTTGCCGATCGGGATGGTCGCGGAAGTCGTCGATGATGTCGGCTTCCCAGACGCTGGCTTGATCCTCCGGGTTGGTCGGATTCAGCGCCGCTTCGCGGTAAGAATAGTCGCTGAAACGGCTACGCAGCACACCGAAAGACTTCTTCGCCGCATAGGCCGACACCGCCTGAGGATGAAAGCTGGCGGTCTGTTCACGACTGACGAGAGGCGCGATCTCCTCGGCGGTGTACTTCCGCGCGCCCGCCGCGCTGGCCATCATGATCCGAGATGTCTGAAGCATCTCGTCCTTCGCCAGCCCATTGAGCACCGGCGTCGCCGCGAGGGCGAAGAGCGCCACCCCGGCAAGGGCGACGATCGCAAGCATCAAGTTGAACTTCGCTCGTAGCCCCAACCCAAGATCCCCTGCCTCACCAAGAACTCTATTAGCACGCTCTGAACGCGCCGAGTCCCGTCGGTAAGTTGGAAATAATACCAAACGCCCGTGACGGTGACTCGGCGGGGATTCCTTTGATCGGCGAACAGTGATTCATCCTCCTGATTGCGGAGGAGGTTTCGATGGCGGCGATCCGGTTGCGTTCGGACTATGATGCGGTGAGCGTTCGCGCCTTGGCGCGGCGAGCCGAGGACGCCGACCAGGCGCGTCGCCTGCTGGCGATCGCCGCGGTCTATGAGGGGATGAGCCGCGAGGACGCGGCTCGGCTGGCGGGCATGGACCGCCAGACGCTGCGGGACTGGGTTCATCGGTTCAACGACGGGGGGCCGGAGGGTCTGGTGAACCGCGCCGCGCCGGGCAACCCCCGTCGGCTGACGCAGGAACAGGAGGCCGAGCTGGATGCCCTCGTCGAGGGTGGTCCGGCGTCGGCCGGGCTCGGCCACCTGGCGCGGTGGCGCTGCCTCGACCTCAAGGCGCTGATCGAGGAGCGCTGGGGCGTTGTCTACCACGAACGCACGGTCGGCAAGCTGCTGGACCGGCTGAACTTCTCTCACATCACCACCCGTCCCAGGCACTACCGCCAGGACCCGGACGCCCTGGAGAGTTTTAAAAAAACTTCCCGTCGACGATCGCGGCGATCGAAGCGGCGCAGCCTGCCGGCACACCCCTAGAGATCTGGTTCCAGGACGAGATGCGGGTCGGCCAGAAGACCCAACGAACCCGCGTCTGGGCCAGACGAGGGACGCGGCCCCGGCAGGTCACCGATCTTCGAACCGGCTGCGCCTATCTGTTCGGCGCCATCTGTCCCCAGCGACGGACCGGCGCGGCCGTCGTCATGCAGCGCGCCGACACCCAAGGCATGCAACACCACCTCGACGAGATCAGCGTCACCGTTGCCCCCGGCGCCCACGCCGTCTTGGTGCTCGATCAGGCCGGTTGGCACACCACCGCCAAGCTCCGCATCCCCGCCAACCTCACCCTCCTGCCGCTCCCCGCCAGATCGCCGGAACTCAACCCCGCCGAGAACGTCTGGGAATATCTGCGCCAGAGATGGCTCTCCAACCACATCTTCGATGATTACGACCACATCCTCGACGCCGTCTGCGACGCCTGGAACCGCCTCCTCACCGAACCCGACCGCATCGCGTCCATCGGATCACGGCCATGGGCCTTCTGTGGTCACGCTTAAGGGCGGTTCGTATAAGGTTCGATTTCGGCTCCGGAAAAACCACTCTTCAACGGCGGGACCTGTCGCCGCTGGCGTGCTTAGGTGGCGCCAAGCGGGGGCGCCGCGTCTTCCAGCTCGATTTCGCCCTCGGAGGCGGCGTCGAATGTGTTGGCTGGTCGGCCCGTGGAATCCTTGGCCGCGACCACCACCATCGCCGGACGCACGTTGCGGCCGAACAGGTCGTAGCCGGCCTGTAGCACCTGGATGACCGCGCCGGGACCGAAGGCGTCGGAGCTCTGTTCCATCATCGCCTGATGCTGGTGCGGGTCGAATTTCTCTCCCGGCGCGGGCTGGATGCGCTTGAGACCGTTGCGTTCGAAGGCGGTGAGCAGCGCCTTTTCGGTCATTTCCAGACCGACGGTCAGATTACGCGCCGGAGTATCGGCGGCGGCGTCTTTCGGCGCGTGTTCGAGTGCGCGGGCGAGGTTGTCGGCGACGCCGAGCAGGTCCTTGGCGAATTTCGAGATGGCGTAAGCCCGGGCGTCGTTGACCTCGCGCTCGGCGCGCCGCTTGGTGTTTTCCGCCTCGGCGGCGTAGCGCAGGGCTTGATCCTTCAGGTTGGCGATCTCCGCGCGCAAGACATCGGCGCCGCCGTCTTCCTCCAGGTCCGCGCCGCCCGCTTCCGGCTCGTAGTCGTCTTGGCCGTTCATTTCACTCATGCGTCCTCATCCATCCACCATTCGCCCGAGCGCCTTGGCGGTATAGTCCACCAGAGGGATGATCCGGGCGTAGTTGAGCCTCGCCGGCCCGATAACGCCGATGGCGCCCAGGACCTTCTGCTGGCCCGACATATAGGGCGCGGCGATCAGGGCGGAACCCGACAGGGAGAAGAGCCGGGTTTCCGCTCCGATGAAAATCCGTACGCCCTGGGCGTCGCGAACGTCATCGAGCAAACCGATGAGCTGCTCCTTCTGTTCCAAGTCGTCGAACAACATGCGCACACGCTCGAGATCAAGCGCTGCGGTTTGATCACCAATCAAATTTGCCCGGCCGCGGACGATCAAGGCCCGGGATGCCCCTTCTCCGCCGCTCCAGGCCGCCAAGCCGTCTTCGATCAGCCCCGCGGCGGCCTGATCGAGTTCGCGGCGGGCGCGGGTTAGTTCGGCGACGACATCGACCTTGGCTTCGCCCAGCGTCTTTCCACGAAGGCGGGCATTGAGGAAGTTGGACGCCTCCTGCAACGCCGCGGGCGTTACGCCGGGAGGACGCCGCATCAGGCGGTTTTCGACCAGCCCGTCCTCGAACACCATGATGGCAAGGGCCTGATCGTCGCCGAGGGCGACGAACTCGACGTGCTTGACCCCGGCGTCGCGCACCGGGGAGACGACGACGCCCGCGCCTCCCGCGAGGCCGGACAGGATGGCGCTGGCCTCGTTCAACGCGTCGTCGAAGGTGCGGCCATGGGCCGACAGCCGCGCCTCGATGCTGCGCCGGTCCGCCTCGCCGACATCGCCGACTTCCAGCAGGCCGTCGACGAACAGCCGAAGACCGGCGTGGGTCGGTAGACGCCCGGCGCTGATGTGCGGCGCGCCCAGCAGACCGAGTTCGGCGAGATCCTGCATGGTGTTGCGTATCGACGCGGGGGAAAGCTGTATCCCGCCGCGCGAGATCGTCCGCGAGCCGACCGGCTCGCCGGTTTCGAGATAGGTTTCGACGATGCGGCGGAAGATATCCCGGGCGCGAGAATCCAGCTCCGACAGCGACGCGCCGGACGGCGGGATCAGGCCGAGCATTGGGTTGGTCATGGACGCGCCTCTGCCGACAGGATAAGCGCGCGCCGACCTCGCGCAAGGCGAGGCCGATAGGAAGCCCGCCATGCGCCCATCGCAACGAACCGCCGACGCGCTACGCGCTGTCAGCCTGGAGACAGGCGTCAACCGCTACGCCGAGGGATCGTGCCTGGTTTCCTTCGGCCACACCCGCGTCCTGTGCACCGCGAGCCTGGAAGAGGGCGTGCCGCCGTTTCTGCGCGGGCGCGGCCAGGGCTGGGTCACCGCCGAGTACGGCATGCTGCCGCGCGCCACCCACACCCGGGGACGCCGCGAGGCGGCGCAGGGCAAGCAGTCGGGGCGCACCCAGGAGATCCAGCGTCTCGTCGGCCGGTCGATGCGGGCGGTGGTCGACATGAAGGCCCTCGGAGAGCGTCAGATCACCTTGGACTGCGACGTGGTTCAGGCCGACGGCGGCACGCGGACGGCGGCGATCACCGGCGGCTGGGTCGCGCTCAAGCTGGCGACGAACCACCTGCTCGCGGAGGGCGTGATCGCCCGCGACCCGATCCTCGACCATGTCGCGGCGATCTCCTGCGGCATCCACGATGGCGCCGCGGTGCTCGACCTCGACTACGAGGAGGACAGCAACGCCGAGGCCGACGCCAATTTCGTGCTCACCGGAGACGGCGGCATCGTCGAGATTCAGGCCACCGGCGAAAAGCGTGGGTTCAGCCGGGACGAGTTCGAATCGCTGTTTTCTCTGGCGCGGGACGGCATCGCCTCGCTGATCGGCCTGCAGAGAGCCGCCGTGGATTCGGCCGCCGCCTGATCACGTTGCGATCGGGCGCGGTGGCGGCGGCCCGCGCGCGATGCGCAGGCACAAAACGACGGCCGGCAGGCCTATGGCGGCGGACAGTAGATAGAAGATGGCATAGGCATCCAGCAGGGTGCGGCCGTGCTGCAGCGACTCGACGATCGCCCCCGAGAAGCCCTTCAGGGTCTTGCCCGTCCAGGTCAGTACCGAGGTTAGCAAGGCGTACTGCGTGGCGGTGTAGCCGAGGCTGGTCAGGGTCGACATAAAGGCGACGAGAGCGACGCCGGAATAGGCCATGATCAGGGAGTCGCAGGCCATGATCGCCCCGAACGCGGTCAGGTGAAGCGGGCCCGCGGCGACGAGGTCGAAGTCGGAGCGGTGGAAACCGAGAACCGCGAAGGCCGCGACGGCCAACGGTTGCAAGATCGCCCCGACGATCAGGGTCGTGCGATTGCCGAGCCGAAGGGCCGACCACCCGCCCAGGGCGATACCGGCGAAGGAACCGGCCAGACCAAGGGTCGTCCTGACGTAGGCGATTTCGGGTTTGTGGATGCCGAGCGCGAGATAATAGGGATTGCTCATCGGACCGCGCAGATAGTCGCACAGATGGTACAGGGTAATCGTGCCAAGCGTCAGCGCCGCCGCCGCCGCGCCTTGAGCGCGGAAGAAGGCGAGGAACGGCCCGACGATCGCGTCGGCCAAGCCCGCCAAGGGATGGCGCTTCATTGAACCATCTCGCTGTTCCATGGTCATGTCGGCGCGGGTCGGCTCCTTGGCCATCAGCGACGCCAGGACGCCCAGACTCATCAGCCCGCCGTAGATCGCATAGGCGGTCGGCCAGCCGACGGCGGTGGCGACGAGGAGGATCCACGCTTCGGTGGCGATGAGGGCGACACGGAAGCCAAGGCTGTAGGCGGCGGTCAGCAGGCCCAGTTCGTCCGGATCGGCGGCCGATTCGATGCGCCAGGCGTCGATCACCGTGTCCTGGGCCGCCGCCGAAACACCCGTCAGAAGGCCGAACGCAATCAGGCCGCCGATATGCGGGCGCGGATCGACGAGGGACATGCCGATTAAACCAGCGCCGACGCCGAGCTGGGTCGTCACCATCCAGCCACGCCGCCGGCCGAGGCATCCGAGCAGAGGCGGCCTTACCCGGTCGACGACGGCGCCCCACAAGAACTTGACGGTGTAGGTCAGGCCGATCCACGAGGCGAAGCCGATCACCGCCAGCTTGATGCCGTCCTCGGCCAGCCAGAAGCCGAGCGTGTTGCCGATCAGCATGAACGGCAGGCCGGAGGAAAAGCCGAGAACCAGCATGATCGCGACCTTCGGCCGCGACAGCGCGCGCAGAACCTCCGGCAGGGTGCGGCGGCGAGCCCGGACGGGCGGCGAATCAATCACGGGATCTGAGACGGCCATGACCAAGGCTTAGGCTCGGCCTGTCGCGGACAGAAGAGCGCTCGATCCTCAGGAACGTGGTTGTCTCGATCTCATCCGCTTCCTCTTTCTCGATCGCGGGGACGTCACGCGGCGAACACACTTGGCCTAGCCGAGGCGACCCCGTCGGCTCCCGGCGCGACGCGGCGATAGATCAGCGCTTCGGCGACGTGCACCCGCCGCACGCCGGGCGAACCTTCGAGGTCGGCGATCGTTCGCGCCAGACGCAGAGTGCGGGTCCAGCCCCGCGCCGTGAGCGCGCTCGCCTCGGCGGCTCTCGCCATCAGGGCCTTGGCCGGAGCGTCGAGCGCGCAGATCGTTTCCAGCCACGCGCCTTCGGCGCGGGCGTTGAGCTCGGCCGCATCCGCGTCATCCGGCGCGGCGTCCGCCCGCGCGCTTTGGACTTGGCGCGCGGCGGCCACACGGGCGGCGACTTCGGCGCTGCCTTCCGCCGGAGGCGGCAGGGTCAGGTCGGCAGCGGTCACGGGAGGGACCTCCACGATGAGGTCGATCCGGTCCATCAACGGACCGGACACCCGCCCCTGGTAAGTTTGCTGGCAACGGGGAGCCTTGCCGCACGCGCCTCGGCCGAGGCCGCCCTGCCCGCAGCGGCATGGGTTCATCGCCGCGACCAACTGGACTCGAGCCGGATAGCGCACGTGGGCATTGGCCCGCGCCACCGTGACCTCGCCCGTCTCCAGCGGTTGCCGAAGCGAGTCGAGCGCCTGGGCGCTGAACTCGGGAAGTTCATCGAGAAACAGCACGCCATTGTGCGCCAGGGAGACTTCGCCGGGTTTGACCCGGATCCCTCCGCCGGTGAGCGCGGCCATGCTCGCCGAATGGTGCGGCGAGCGGAAGGGGCGCGAGCGGGTCAGCGCGCCCTTCGCGATCAGCCCGGCGATGGACTGGACGAGCGAAGTCTCCAGCAGTTCGGCCGCGGTAAGCGGCGGGAGGATGCCCGGGAGACGCTGCGCCAGCATCGACTTTCCCGAGCCCGGCGGCCCAATGTACAGGAGGTTGTGCCCGCCGGCCGCGGCGATTTCCAACGCGCGTTTGGCGTTCTCCTGCCCCTTGACGTCACGGAGATCGGGACCGCGCGCGGCCTCCACCATCGGGCCCGGTTTGGGCGCGCTCAGAACCTGGCTGCCGCGGAAATGATTGACGAGAGCGATCAAGGAACGCGGCCCGAGGATCGCGGTGTCGCCCGCCCACGCCGCCTCGGGGCCGCACGCTTCGGGGCAGATCAGGCCGAGACCCATGGCCCCCGCTGCCATCGCCGCCGGCAAGGCGCCGGCGACGGGCGCGATTTCGCCGTTGAGGTTGAGTTCGCCGATCGCCGCCCAGCCGTCGAGGGAATCCTGCGGAATGATGCCCATGGTCGCCATCATCGCCAGCGCGATGGGCAGGTCGTAGTGATTGCCTTCCTTGGGCAAATCCGCCGGCGCGAGGTTCGCCACGACCCGCCCGGTCGGTAGGGCCAGTCCGAGACCGGCGAAGGCGGCCCTGACGCGCTCCCGCGCCTCGCCCACCGCCTTATCGGCCAAGCCGACAACGATGAAGGCGTTCAGACCACCGACACGCTGAACCTCAACATCGACACGCCGAGCTTCCACGCCTTCGAAAGCCACCGACACGACCCGAGCCGCCATAAACCCCACCTCTTAAGATGCAGCACCAGCCTGACTTATCCACAGGCCGCGCATGGCCGCTCAGGTCGTTTCCCGAACAAAACAGGAACTTAACCGGAAATCAAGACGTTATGATAACGATCGGGCCGCGCGTACTGCTTCCACGCAATCCCACAACGCCGACGCCGCGTCCGGTCCGCCAAAGCGTTTCAACTGCTGGGCTCCGGTCGGCGAGGTCACGTTGATCTCCGTCAGGTAGTCACCGATCACGTCGATGCCGACGAAGAGCAGTCCCCTCTCTTTGAGAGCGGGTCCGATCGTCGTGCAGATGTCCAGATCCCGCTTGGTCAATTCCACCGCCTCGGCGCGGCCGCCCTTGGCGAGATTCGATCGCACCTGGCCGTCGGCCGGTATCCGGTTGATAGCGCCGATCGGTTCGCCGTCGACGAGCAGGATGCGCTTGTCGCCTTTTGAGACCGCCGGGATGAACTTCTGGGCGATGACCGGCTCGCGGCCGATCATGGCGTGGAGTTCCAGCAGCGCATCCAGGTTGGGGTCGTGAGCCGTCAGCCGCACCACACCGCTGCCGCCGCCGCCGTAGAGCGGCTTGAGGACCATGTCGCCGTGGCGCTCGCGAAAGTCCTCGATGGCGACGGGGTCGCTGGTGATCAGCGTCGGCGGCTGGAGGCCGAGAAAGCCGGTGACGAAGATCTTCTCCGGCGCGTTGCGCACCTCCGCCGGGTTGTTGACCACCAAGGTGCGCGGATGAATGGCCTCCAAAAGGTGTGTCGCGGTGATGTAGGCCATGTCGAACGGCGGATCCTGCCGCATGAGCACGACATCGAACCCCGAGAGATCGCCACGCTCGATTTCACCCAACGTGGCGTGATCGCCGCTGATGCCCCGCAATGCGATCGAACGCCCGCGCGCCGAGACCCGGCCATCCTCCATGGCCAGCCGCTCGGGTGGATAGACCCACAGCGAATGGCCACGCGCCTGAGCCTCCATCATCAACATGAAGGTGGTGTCGGTGGCGATGTTGATCCCTTCGGGGGGGTCCATCTGGATGGCGACCTGAAGCGGCATGGGGTCCTCGACGTGGGCGCGGGCCTTAGTCGCCGCGCCAGGCATCGCGAATATGACGCGGCCAGCGGCCGGGCGCGAGGGCGATAAGGTCGAGGCGAATGTCGGCGTTACGAAACGCCGGTCGGCTCGACGCAATCGACTGGGCTGCGCGGCGCAAGCGCTCGCGCTGACGGAAGGTGACCGCGTCCAGGGCGCTGGCGATGTCGGAGCGGCGCTTCACCTCCACCACGGCGAGGGTGCGGCCCTTGGCGGCGAGGAGGTCGATCTCGCCCATCGGCGTGCGCAGCCGGAAGCCGAGCAGCCGGTAGCCCTTGAGCATCAACCAGATGGCGCAGAACACCTCGGCCGTCCGACCGGACCTTCGCGCTGCCGTCCCACGGCGCGCCCGAACCTCGGTCATCGGGCGGTGCGCAGAGCCAACGCCCGGCTGTAAAGGTCCTGACGGGAAAGACCGAGGCTCTTCGCAACTTCGGCCGCCGCGCCGCCGGGCGCGCCGCGCGAGAGCGCTTCGAGCAAGGCGGCGTCCACCTCGGCGTCGGATGCCGCCTCGACCGTGCCCGCGCTTACCAGGACGACCATCTCGCCCTTTGGATGGTCCAGGCGAGGATCAAGCGCGAGCTGTGGCAACGGCCCACGAGTGACCGTCTCGTGGAGCTTGGTCAGTTCCCGCGCCACAGCCGCCTCGCGAGGCCCAAACACTTCCGCCATGTCGGCGAGACAGGCCGCCAAGCGCGACCCGCCTTCGAAGAAGACCAAGGTCGACCGTATCGGTTTCAACTCGGCGAACAACGCGCGGCGGCCGGTCTGCTTCGGCGGAGGAAAACCCGCGAACAAGAAGCGGTCGGTAGGCAGTCCGCCAACCATCAGCGCCGCCAGCGCCGACGACGCTCCGGGGATGGGAAAGACGGGCGCACCGGCGTCGATCGCCTCGCGCACCAGCCGGTAGCCTGGATCGGACACCAACGGCGTGCCGGCGTCGGATGTCAGGGCGACGCGGCCGCCTCCGGCGAGCGCCGCCAGAACCTGAGGCCTCGTCCGCTCCGCCGCGTGTTCGTCGTAGCGGAGCAATTTCGCCTTGATGCCGTGGGCCGCCAGAAGCTTGCCGCCGACTCGGGTGTCTTCGCAGAGCACCAGGTCAGAGGCCGCCAAAACGTCGAGGGCGCGCAGGGTGATGTCGCGCAGATTTCCGATCGGCGTGGCGACGAGATAGAGGCCTGGAGCGAGATCGCTCACTGCTTGGAACCCGACGTCAGCTCGGTGAGGACGCGGTCGAGGACGAGGCGTCCCGCCGGCGTCGCGGTCAGCCGACCATCGTGGACAGTGACGAACGGGTTCAGTTCGGCGATCGTGGAGGGTGCGATACGCAACGGCCGGACCTCGCACAGGCTCACGCCATCCGTGGTGCGCAGTCCCATCACCAGTCGCTCGATCGCCGCGTCCTCCGAACTCAAGGTCTCGCGCGCCGAGCCAAAGCCTGTCTCGCGAACGCTCGCGATGTAGTCGGCGACCCGGTCGGCGGCGGTCATCGCCCAGCGTACGTCGTCGATCGTCAATCGGCCGTGAGCGCCCGGGCCGACGCCGATGTAGTCCGCGCCTCGCCAGTAGATCAGGTTGTGCCGCGATCGCGCCCCAGCGCCAAGCGCGTGGTTCGAAATCTCGTAGGCGTCGAAGCCGTTCGCCTTGAGGATGTCTTGTGTCGCTTCGTAGAGATCCGCCGCGACTTCAGGTGCGGCCGGAGTGAATGCCCCCCGTCGCACGGCTCGGTGGAACGCCGCGCCCGGCTCGATGCTGAGCTGGTAAGGCGAGAGGTGTTCGCAGCCGGTGGCGATTGCTCTTCGCAACTCGCGGGACCACGCGGCCACGGTCTGGCCGGGAAGAGCGTAGATCAAGTCGATCGACAACCGCTCGAAAACGTTTCTGGCGAGTTGAATGGCGCGTTCGGCGGTGCGGGCGTCGTGGTTGCGTCCAAGGAACGTCAGAGACTGGTCGTTAAGCGACTGCACGCCCAACGACAGCCGTTCGACTCCCGCGCCGGCAATCTCGGAAAAACGCGAAGTCTCGGCGTCGGTAGGATTGGCCTCGAGGCTGATTTCCAGATCGTCTGCGGTGCGCCACAGCCGCTTGGCCTGCTGGACGATCCGCGCGATCGCCTCCGGCGCCATCAGCGAGGGCGTGCCGCCGCCGAAGAAGATCGATCGTAGGCGCTTGTCGGCGGTCAGCGCCGCGTGGGCGGCGAGGTCATCGACGATGGCCTCGACCAAATCCGCCTTCTCCGCCTCGCGGCCTCGCTCGCGCACGACGTTGAAGTCGCAGTACGGGCAAACGCGCGCGCAATAGGGCCAGTGGATGTAGACGCCCAGGTCCGCTCCGGCCGATCCAGTCAAAAAAGAGCCTCCTTGAGGAGGGCGAAGGCGCGCGCGCGGTGGCTCATGGCGTCTTTCGACGCCGGCTCCATTTCACCGAAGGTCAGCATCTCGCCATCGGCAACGAAGATCGGATCATAGCCGAAGCCTTGTCCGCCCCGCGGGGGAAAGCTCAGCGTTCCGTCGATGCGGCCTTCCACCGCAACCACGGGCCCGCGCGGCCACGCCACCGCAAGCGCGCAGACGAACCAGGCGGCCGGGTCGTCCGATCCGGTTTCGTTCACCCTCTCCTCGACCAGCGCCATGGCGTGGGAAAAGTCGCGGTCGGGTCCGCTCCACCGCGCGGAATAGACGCCAGGCGCGCCGCCGAGGGCCGTTACACCCAACCCTGAATCATCGGCGATGGCGATGAACCCACTGGCGTCGGCCGCCGCGCGCGCCTTGACTACGGCGTTGCCGACAAAAGTGGTTTCCGGCTCGTCCGGCTCGGCCAGCCCGAGCGCGGCCGCCGTCACGACCTTGAAGCGCGACTCCAGGAGAGCGGCGAGCTCCCGCGCCTTTCCCGGGTTGTGGGTCGCGGCGACGAGGGTGGCTCCTTGGGGCAAGCGCAGGGTCATGGCCACAACGATAAGCCGCCGCGAGCCTTACACAAAATGCTGCATTGCGAAACTGTAATATTGATAAACGATGTTTAACTTGATCGAAAAACGATGCGGGAGGATATAGCGGTCAATCCGACGCCGCCTGGAGGCACTCCGAAGGGCGACGATCTCGGGGTTTATTTCGCAACCGCAACATTGGGGATCGTCATCATGGCCATCAACACCGTCATCCGCACATTCGACAAAGTCGCTCTCGGCCTGTTCAACACCGCCGTTCTGGGTGGGCTTCCGCTGGTCGCGGCCGCCCTTCTCGTCGGCTCGTTCGCAAGCTAAGCCTTCCGGATCGACCGCCCGGCATCCCGAGCCGGGCGCAATCCGAACATGGAGCCGCGGTCCATTCCCTCGCTACCGGAGCGCCCGCGGATCATGCGCGCCTTGGGACCAGGCTCGGTTTCGAGCGTCCTCAAGGTCATTTTGGATGTGGTCAACCTGATCCTGTGGATCGCGGGGGCCGCGATCACCATCGGCGCCCTGGCCGTCCTTCTCCTGAGCTTCGAGCCCGAAGTCTTCCGGGGAACGGCGATCATCGACCGCTATCACCTCGAGGGCCGCTGGCTAGGTCCGGCGGCCGCCGCCGTGCTCATCGGCAGCGATCTTTATTTCGCCGGGGCGATCGTCATCGTCGGCCGCCTGCGCCGCATCTTCCAGACGTTGGTCGCCGGCGACCCATTTCACCCCGACAACGTTCGCCGCCTTCGCGTCATCGGCGTCACCATGGCCGCCATGGAGATCGGGCGCTACGCCGCCGCCGCCGTCTTCCACACAATTTTCAGAGGTCACGCCGCGATGCGTTGGGATGGGGGAATCAGCCTAACGGCCTGGTTCTCCGTTCTGGTTGTCGTCGTCCTCGCCGAAGTCTTTCGCGAGGGCACGCGCCTTCGCGGCGAAGCGGAACTCACGATCTAGCCGATGCCGATCCGCATCCGTCTCGATCGCATTCTGGTGCAGCGCCGGATGTCGCTCACGGAGTTGGCCGACAGGGTCGGGGTCACCATCGCCAACCTTTCCATCCTGAAGACAGGCAAGGCGAGGGCCATCCGCTTTTCCACGCTGGCGGCCCTTTGCCGTGAACTCGACTGCCAGCCGGGCGACCTCGTCGAGTTCGAACCCGGCATCGCCGACGAAGCCGACGACGGCGGGGAGGACTGACGCCTCCCGCGCGATCCGCGAACCGCGGGTCATCAGTCGTTCAGACAGACGACCTGGGCGACGCTCAGATCGCCGCGCAAACGGTCGGCTGTCGCATGATATGTGTTACTCGCAATCGGCCGCGCGCCCCGTCTCTCCGGTTGCGCGCCCGCCGCATCGAGAAAGGCCGCCATCGAGGCCTGCGTTGTCGTGTACAGGCGTCGACGACGCGGAGCCTGGGCGACCGTCACGGCGATCACCTCGCCCGCGGGATTAAGGGCCGGCGCCCCCGACAGCCCCGCGAGACTCCCCCACAGAAATGGCGAGCGTCCGATCTCCGCCCAAGCCAGCACCGGTTCGCTTCGATGCGGAAGAATCAAGGTTTCTCGCCGAAGCAGGCGTGACGCGACCTCTCCCGGCCGCCCCTTCGGGTATCCGGGGTGATAGGCGATCGCTCCCCGTCGAAGCTGGGCTTCGGCGACGATGGGAAGGGCGGGTGCGCCGCCCGAGGTGAACAGCAGCGCGCTTTCGCTAGCTGGATCGAGCCTGGCGTGAGCGGCGACGCCACGGCCGCGACCGGTGACAATGACGACGCGCGAACAGCCTTCGACAACGTGGCGGGCGGTGAGCCAGACGCCCCGGCTGTCGATGGAGAACGCCGTCCCCGCTCCGGCGCCGCGGGCGTCGGCCGGGACGACGACCTTCGGGTCGAACGGCGTCGACGGCCCGAGGGGAAATCCAACGGCGTCCGGTTGCACATGGCGCGCGCTTCGGTCGCCGAAAGGCAGCACGGCGGCCACCATTAGACATGCGGCGACGACCGCGTATATCGACCAGTCGGGCAGCCGAGGCCGGCGCATGCCCTGTCATCCGCCTCCTAGTGGGTGCGACGGCCGAAGTCGGGTTCGGGCGTTTCCTGGCCCGCCTCGACCACGCTGCGCCGGATGCCGCGAGTTCGGGTGAACAGCTCCTCCAGCTTGTCGCCCTCGCCCCAGCGGATGGCCCGGGACAGCGCCTGGAGGTCCTCGGTGAACCGGCCTAAAATCTCGAGAACCGCGTCCTTGTTAGCCAGGAACACGTCGCGCCACATCACCGGGTCGGACGCGGCGATGCGGGTGAAGTCCCGGAAGCCGCCGGCCGAGTATTTGATCACTTCGCCGCGGGTGACCTCTTCAAGGTCGGCGGCGGTGCCCACGATGTTATAGGCGATCAGGTGAGGCAGGTGGGAAGTCACCGCCAAGACGAGGTCGTGATGGCGTTCGTCCATCAGGTCGACGTGGGCGCCGAGCGCTCGCCAGAACTCGCTCAGACGCTCGACAGCGCCGAGATAAGCCGAGTCAGTCCGAGGCTGCGGCGTAAGAATCGTCCAGCGTCCCTGGAACAGTTTGGCGTAGCCGGCGTCGGGTCCCGAATTTTCCGAGCCTGAAATCGGGTGTCCTGGAATGACGAACACGTCCGCCGGACAGCAGTCGGCGAGAGCTGTCGCGATCGCCGCCTTGACGGAGCCGACGTCGGTAATTGTCGCGCCGGATTTCATCGCTCCCGCAGTGGTCGCCGCGATGTCGCCGATCGACAGGGGTGGCGCCGCGAAGACCACCAGATCGGCATCGCGGCAGGCTTCGGAGGCGTCGGCGATCACCCTGTCCGCGATGCCGAGCGCCTCCACCCGTTCGCGCACCGAACCGCTCGCGTCGGCGACGTGGATTTCCGTGACAATGCCGTTCTGTCGCGCCCCCCGGGCGATCGAGGAGCCGATCAGGCCGCAGCCGACGATTGCCATCCGCTCATAAATTGGCGGGCTCACGAGGCGGGGCGGCCGTTCATGAACTCCGCCAGCGCATCGATCACCGCGCGGTTGTGTTCTTCCAAGCCGATGGTGATCCGAAGATGGTCCGCCAGCCCGTATCCCGCGACACCACGGACGATCAGTCCGCGTCGGGCCAGAAATTCCTCCGCCTCTCCCGCTGTGCGGCCGCTCCGCCTTGAAAAACCCACCAACACGAAGTTGGCCGCCGATGGCGTGACCTCCAGACCTAAACCGCCAAGTTGCTGAGTTAGCCAAGGTCGCCACCGCTGAACATGGGCGCGCGCTTCATTCTGGAAGGCTTCATCCGCGAGGGCGGCGATCGCGGCAACCTGCCCTGGGATGGAGGTGTTGAAGGGTGGCCGGATGCGGTTCACCGCCTCACTGACCGCTTCAGGGGCGTACGCCCAACCGACCCTAAGCGCGGCGAGGCCGTGCAGCTTGGAAAAAGTGCGGGTGACCACGACGTTGGCTTCGCCGCGCGCGAGATCGATACCGTCGCTGTAGGTCGGATCGTCAACGAATTCGGCATAGGCCCCGTCCAGAATCAGCATGACGTTGCCCGGCAGCGCCGCGTGGAGACGGCGAACCTCGGTATCGGAAACGAACGTGCCCGTGGGGTTCGCCGGGTTGGCGATCCACACGATGCGGGTGCTTTCGTCGACCTGCTCCAGCATCGCATCGACATCGATCCGATGGTTGGGCTCGGCGGCCAGACGGACCTCCGCCTCGTTGGCGCGCGCCGCTATGGCGTAGGCGCCGAAACCGTATTCGCCTTGGACGATGTTATCCCCGGCGCCAAGAAAGACTTGGGACAAAAGAGCAAAGATCTCGTCGCTCCCCGCGCCGAGGATGATCCGCGACTCCTCGAGCCGATAGTGTCTTGCCAGAGCGGACCGTAATCCCGAGCCGCGTCCGTCCGGATAGGCCGCCAAATCGGCGGCGGCTTCGAGAAAGGCCGCCTTCGCCGCCGGGCTGCAGCCGAGGATGTTCTCGTTGGCGGAGAGCTTGACCGGATTAACCACGCCTTCGACGCTCGACTTGCCCGGCGCATACGGCGTGATGTCCAGGATTGTCGGCCGGGGCGACGGTTTGAGAATGTCGGTGGGCGATTGGATGCTCATGCGCCGCCATTGGCGGCGGGTTCCAAGGGGTGTCAATAAATGCGCGGCGCGGGCCCGATAGCGAGCGGCCCCAGAGTTGTCCTGCCGGCCTGAAACGACAGAGGCAGAGACACGAGCGGACCGTCTTGAACCGCTCCGGCAAGGGTGGCGGCGGCGCGCGTGGTTTCCGGAGGCAGCGCCCCCTCGGCTCCCATGGCTCCTATCGTTCGCGGGGCATGCCGGAGCACGAGGTCGAGGCCGCCGCGCAGTCGGCCGTCGCCGCCGACACCAACCGTGCCGGCGCGGGAGTCGATTTCGGCCTGCCCGGCCGCTATCCGAACTCGGCGGACATTCAGTTGCCCGCCCGATCGGGCCCAGGAGCGCTGCGCCGCCGTCCAGTCGCGGCCGCGCAACGCCGACGCGTCGGTGAAAATGGCGTCGAGGACGAGGCTGCTCGGCCGACCGTCGGCGATGCGGGCGAGCAGGCCGGTCAGCCGGGCGAAGGCGCCGTCGATTTCCACATAGATGGCGCCCTGGTTGTCCGGGCCCGCCTTGGTGTGAAGGTGGAACTCCGTCGCGCTACGCAGAAGGAAGGGCTCGGCGCCCGCCGGGACGGAAAACGCCAGTCCGAGCCCCTCGACGGAAATGCGAGGCGGGGCGGCGGACGCCTCGGACACGCTCGCGCGCAAAACCCTCGCCCGCACGATCAAGGGACCACCCTTTCGCCTGATGATCGTCGCCCCGTCCGGGGCGAAGGCGACCCAGTGAGTGGGCGTGAAGACAAAGGCCTCGGCGTTCAAGCTTGGGACTGACAGACCCCAGCCCGACGGCTCGCGCACCTTGACGTCGTCGAGCTTGACGTCGAGCCGAAACGGAAATCCGGAAACCGACCGGTGACGCCAGGCCATGGTCCATCCCGAATCGGTGACTCGCGCCCGAGCCTCGTCCATACGCCGCGCGACCTCCCCGCTCATCCAGAACCAGACGCCGCTGAGGATCAGAAAGCCGACGAGCGCAAGGGCGAACGGCGCCCAGAGGCCAAGCCGTCGTGGTTTGCGGGCCGGCGTCCAGTGAGGCAGAGACATCGTGGTTGGACTGGCCCGGGGGAGAATTTGGATGAGTCCACCGGCGTCATGGAGCCGATGGGTGTTTGGCTACGGCTCCCTGATGTGGAGGCCGGGTTTCGACTTTGTAGAGCGCGCGCCGGCGCTCCACCATGGCCGGAGGCGGGCCTTCTGCATCTATTCGGTCCACCATCGCGGCACGCCCGAGCGCCCCGGCCTGGTGCTCGGTCTCGCGCCCGGCGGCGCGGTGCGGGGCGCCGCCTACCGGATCACGGAGGAGGCGTGGGCGGGAGTCCACGCCTATCTGCTAGACCGCGAACAACCGACCGAAACCTACATCGAAGGCAAGATCGGGCTGCGCCTGGACGATGGGCGGCGCGTCACCGCCTTGTCGTTTCTGTCCGACCGCTCTCACCCGCAGTGGGCCGGTGACCTGTCGCTGGAGGCCCAAGCCGACTTAATCGCGGGAGCAAGCGGACTGTCCGGCCGGAATGTGGACTACCTCAGCGACCTCATCGGCCATTTACGCGAGGCGGGCATTTCCGACGCCGCGATGGAACGTCTCCTGCGGATGGTCGAGGCGAGGGAGCGGGAGGGCTCGACCTGAAGATTATTCGGACAGAAGCCGATCCGACGCCGTTTCGATGCGACGTTCGAGTTCAGCCATGAACGCCTCGCGCCGAAGACCGGGCGCAATCGGCTCAAGGAACTCATAGACGATCTTGCCCGGCTTGCGCAGAAATCCATGCGCCGGCCAGTGCACTCCGGAGTTCGTCGCCATCGGCGTGCAAGACAGTCCCAACGTCCGGTAGAGGCCCGCTACGCCAGGTTGGTATCCCCCGCGAGTGCCCGGCTCCGTCCGGGTCCCTTCGGGAAAAATCAGGATCTGCCTGCCCTCCGCCACTCGCTCCCTCGCGTCGGTCAGGAGGCCACGCAGGGCCTTGGCCTCTCCTTCCCGATCGACGACGATCGCCTTCGATTTCGCGCTGAACCAGCCGTAAAACGGGATCCGGGTGAGTTCCTTCTTCATCACGTAGCAAGGACGCTCAAGAACGACGAGCGGACCCATGGTGTCGAACATGCACTGATGTTTGGCGGCGATGAGCGCGGGACCCCGAGGCGCGTGCTGCAACCCACGGAACTCCACGCGGACGCCGCAGATCGGCAGGAGGGCGATGATGCCTTGCGCCCATATGTCCATGGCGGCCGACATCCACCGACTGGGTCCAAGCAAAAGAGGCAGCATGCAGATGCCAACCATGACGGACCAAGCGTAGAATGAAATCACGAACAGGAGGGAACGAACCGCGGTCACGACGCGGTCACACGGCGCGGCGCTCGGATACCGACCAAGGTTTCCCGCGTGAGGATGGCGAGGTATTTCGAATACTCCGCCATCATCCGGCGAGCGCCCGTTGTCGTCGCCGCCCAGCGACGGGCGTCCAGTTCGGAGGTCGCTACGGGGTAGCTTTCAATCGCGATGTTCGGCGCGGACGCATGCAGTTCAAGAAGCGCGCGGGGCATGTGATAGTCGGCGGTCACCAGGATCAGGCTCGAGTAGTGCATGCCGCGAGCCCACTCCACCGTCTCGCGCGCGTTGCCGACGGTGTCTTCCGCGGTGAACCCAAGATCGACGCAGCAATCGAAAAGAGGCTTGGGCGCGCGGGTGAGGGCCTGAAGATCGGATCTTCCGACGCGGCGATTGACGCCCGAGATCAGCAGCCGGCCCGCCTTGCCCGCCTCCAGCAGATCGGCCGCCGCCTGAAGCCGCAGATCGGAGCCGCCGGTGAGGGCGACGATGCCGTCGGCTTCGGCGGGAGACCGCGCCGGGGTGAGCCGCGCGACCCGGTCGGCGAAAGCCGCCAACCCGGCAAGCCAGGTCGCGAGTACGACCAGGATGGCGGCAAGTCCCTTAATTGTTCCGCTCCACCCGGCCGAGGGCTTGTCCGGCTCCAAAAGCCGCGCCGGTGGCGGTGATCAGAACCAGCGCGAGCGTACAGGCGAGAACGACGGCGCCATCCACGAATGTCGGGCGTGCGGGGATGTCCGCGCCGACGGTCTTCATCCGAAGCGCGGTCGCGGTCGCCATCGCGCCGATCCCAGCGCCGACGAGGGTGCTGGTGATTCCCGTGACGGCGGCCCTCCGCCATACAAGCGAGGTCAGAGAGCGGCGGCTCGCGCCCAGTCGGAACATCAGAGCGATGCGCATTTCTCGGCGAGCGACCATGGCGCGACCGCATAGCAGAGAGCCCGCGAGTAGAACGGCGCACGCCACGAGGACGCCGCCAGCGACGATCAGCGCGCTCAAAACGATGCGGTGCTCCAACGGTCCCCTCGCCTTGCGATGTTCATCAGCAGCAGCCTCGATACCCTCCGCGTGTAGGCGATCGATCAGGCTCGGGGGCGAGATGTTCAAAGACGTGGTTTTGACGGCAATCAGCCGAAGCCCGTCGTTTCCGGGTCCCCCGCCGCCGATCAGTTTGCCTATCAAGGGATCGCTGACGTCCGGCTCCAGCGCCGACGCCGTAACCCCGGGCTGAGCCGAAAGAATTTCCGCCGCGCGCGCCGTCGCGGCGTCGGCGCTTTCCAGTCCGCGCCCCCAGACGACGACGGTGACATCGCCGGAGAGGCGCGGCTCCAGGACCTCGCCCACGCGAGCCGCCCATATTCCCGCGCCGACCAACACCGCGAGCACGAAAGCGACAGCGGCCGTCAAGGCAAACAGTTCGCCGGACGCGAACACACCGCGTCCTAGAGCGTCTCCGCCCGACGTTCGCGGGGGTGTTTTCACGAGAACTCGCGCACGGGCATGTCGTAGACCACGCCGCCGGAACTTCGCGCCAAGTCCCCGTCTCTCGTCGCGAAAATAACTGGCGTGCCGGCCCCATTGGCTTCGGCGATCAGGCGTAGGACGGTTCCCGCGGCCTTCTCGCTCAATCGCCCGGTCGGTTCGTCGACCAGCAGAAGGTCCGGTCGGTTGACCAGCGCCCGCCCCACGCAAAGCCTTCGCCGCTCGTCCTCGGAGAGGCTCGAGACCGGAACGGCCCGCCGCGTTCCAAGGCCGACCCAGTTCAGGAGTTCGTGGATTTCGTCGGCATAGTCACGAGGGCGACGTTCCACGGCCCGGGCGGCGAGGGCGAGGTTCTCAAAGGCATCCAACTCATCCAGCAGGCGCAGATTCTGAAACACAACGCCGATACGACGGCGCAGGCTCGGGCGATCGCCGGGCGCGAGACGGGCCGGGTCGACGCCGAGTACTTCGATGCGCCCCCTAAACGGCAAGCCCTGGAACGACATCAGATCGAGCAACGCCGTTTTCCCGGACCCCGAGGGTCCAACAAGGAAGAAGACGGCCTTGGCCGCGACAGTGAAACTCAGCTTCGCCGGCGATGTGGGCGACAGCTCCAAGCCGTCGACGACGACCACCGCATCGTCGATCGCGAACTGTGTGACGGTGACGTGGTTTCTGGACATCCGTTGGGAAATCGGCGACCTCGCATGCGATCCGCTCCGACGATCGGAAAGCCGCGATGATACTGACCTGCCCCAACTGCGCCACCCGATTCTTCGCCGACGACCAAGCCATCGGCGCGGGCGGCCGCCGGGTCAAATGCGACGCCTGCGGGAAAGTTTGGACGGGCTCGGTCTCTTCGCCGGCCGAAGCAATGTCGGAGGAAGCCCGCGCCGACGCGAAGCTTCCGCTCGAAACCAGCCACGACGCCGAAGCCAAGGCCGAAACGATCGCTCCGCTGTTCGTCGAACGCGCCGCGGCCAATCGGGGCGCCAAGCGGAAAAACGCCGGGAAATCGTGGGCGTTGGGTTTGGTTGTGATGCTCTTTCTGGTGATCGTCGGCGGCCTTGTATTTCAGCCGGCGATCGAACGAACGTTTCCAGCCTCCGTGTCATTCTATCAATCGCTGGGTGTGAAAAGCGCCGACCCCCGGAGTTGACACGGTCGCGGCGAACCTCGTGAGAGGCTTTTGCCGCTCAGCGCAGCCAAGGGGCGAGTGATTCCCTCGCTAGCATTTCGGCATAGCTTGGCCGCGGCCGAATCACGGCCCATCGATCTCCGTTCACGAGAACCTCGGGTATCAGGGGTCGACTGTTGTATTCGCTGGCCATCACCGCGCCATAAGCTCCCGCCGTCATGAAGGCGACGAGATCGCCCGGTTCGAGGGGCGGCATCACCCGGCCCTTCGCGAAGGTGTCGCCGGATTCGCAGACCGGCCCGACGACGTCGCAGATGACGGGTTCGCCCGTCCGCGGGACGACCGCTCGAATGTCGTGGAACGCATCGTACATCGCCGGCCGAACGAGATCGTTCATCCCGGCGTCCAACACCACAAAGCGATGGCCATCCGGCCTGTTGTTGACGTGAATGACGCTGGCGACAAGGACACCGGCATTCGCCGCGATCACCCGCCCTGGTTCGAAGGCCAGATCGATATCCAGGCCGCCGACGGTCCGCGCCGCCATGGCGGCGAAGTCGGCGGGCGATGGCGGGTCGGGCGCATTGAAGTAGGGCGCGCCCAGTCCCCCGCCCAAATCCAGCCGGCTGACCCGGAGTCCACGGGATCGCAATCGCTCCACCAGATCGCGCATTACGCCAAACGCGCTCGCCAGCGGCTCCAGATCGGTGATCTGGCTGCCGATGTGGCAGGCTAGCCCGACGGCGTTGAGACCCGCTTGTCCGGCGGCCGCGTAGAGCTTCTCGGCTTGGTCCAATGAAACGCCGAACTTATTGTCCGCGGCGCCGGTCGTTATCTTCGCGTGTCCGCCAGCGCCGACATCGGGATTGACGCGGAAACAGACCGTCGGCGGTATTCCCCTTTGGCGAGCTATCCGCGACAGCCGGTCGAATTCGGCTTCCGCCTCGATGTTGATCTGAGAGACACCGATCTCCAGCGCGTAGCGCAACTCTGCGTCGGTCTTGCCGACTCCGGAGAAGACGATCCTTGAGGCCGGGATGTCCGCAAGCAGAGCCCGCCTGATCTCGCCCTCGGAAACCGTATCCGCCCCGGCGCCCAAACGTCCCAAGGTTGAAAGCACGGAAAGATTGCTGTTCGCCTTGACCGCATAGGCTATCGACGGCGACCCCAGGGAGGGGTGTTCCTCCAACGCCGATTTAAACGCTTCATAGTGCCGGGCCAGGGTCGCGGTCGAATAAACATAGACCGGCGTTCCCACCTCAGCCGCGACAGCGGCGAGCGGGACGCCTTCGCACCAGAGCGCGCCCTCCCGCGCCTCGAAGTGGTTCATCGCGGCGGTTGGTTGATCGGATCGGGCAAGACGCCGGGCGACGGCGGGGGGGCGTTGGGGGCCGGAGGTTCACCGGTCACCGGCACCATCCGCGAGGGCGCCGGATCGGCGTTGGGATCGTATGGCTTTTCCGTCGGCAGGCGCTCGATCTGATCCTGATCTTTCTTCGCCTGCGACTTGTCGGCGGAGGCCTTCTTGCGCGCGTCGTAGTCCGCCTTCGCTTTGGCGCCATAGAGCGGCGCGGGCTGGTCCAGCGCGCCAACCTTTCCGCAGGCTCCGAGTGCGATGATCGCGGCGAGCGCGACGATGTGCGGCGAGCGGGTCATGACAAGCGATCTTTCCAAAGCGCGATTTGGGCGCGTACCTGATCCGGCGCGGTTCCGCCATGGCTGACCCGACTGCCGACCGACGCGCGGGGCGTCAGCACGTCGTAAACGCCGGAGGTTATCCGAGGCTCCAACGCTCTGAGGTCTTCCAGCGACAGGTCAGAGAGCTCGCACCCGAGGGACTCGGCGCGCTTCACGGCAGTGCCGGTAATGTGGTGGGCTTCCCGAAATGGAATCCCGACCACGCGCACGAGCCAGTCGGCGAGGTCGGTCGCGGTGGGGTAGCCGACGCCGGCCGCCGCCTCGGCCGCTTCGGCGTTGAAGGTCAGGTCGCCGATCATCCCGGTCATGGCTGAGAGCGAAAGGTCGAGGGCGTCGAAAGCCTGGAACAGCGGGACCTTGTCTTCCTGCATGTCCTTGCCGTAGGCCAGAGGCAGACCCTTCATCGCCACGGTGAGCGAAACCAGCGCGCCGAGGATCGACCCCACTTTGGCGCGGACGAGTTCCGCCGCGTCGGGGTTGCGTTTTTGAGGCATAATCGACGAGCCGGTCGTCCAGGCGTCGCTCAGAGCCGCGAAGCCGAACTGTGGGGTCACCCACAGCACGATTTCCTCGGCCAGGCGCGACAGGTGGGTCGCGCAGATCGCCGCGGCGGCCAGCGCCTCCAGAACAAAATCGCGCGCCGAGACGCTGTCGAGGGAATTGGCCGTGGGTCGATCGAAGCCGAGGGTCTTGGCGGTCATGTCGCGATCGATCGGAAACGACGTCCCCGCCAGCGCGGCGGCGCCGAGGGGGCTCTCGTTCATCCGCGCGCGCGCGTCGGCGAAGCGTCCGGCGTCGCGCCCGAACATTTCGACATAGGCCAGCAGGTGATGTCCGAAGGTGATCGGCTGCGCCGACTGAAGATGAGTGAATCCCGGCATTAGGTCGGCGGCGTGGGTCTCGGCCTTGGCGACCAGAGCGCGCTGAAGACTGCGCAAGGCGTCGCCGGCGCGATCACAGGCTCCACGCGTCCAGAGGCGGACGTCGAGCGCGACCTGGTCATTGCGGGAGCGAGCGGTGTGAAGCCGGCCGGCGACGGGACCGATAAGGGCCGTCAGCCGGGCCTCGACGTTCATATGAATGTCTTCGAGATCCTCGCGAAACGCGAATGCGCCATCCGCGATCTCCGCCTCTATCCGTTGCAAACCGTTCTGAATCGCCGCCTCGTCCGCAGGCGAGATGATACCCCGCGCGCCAAGCATCGCGGCGTGCGCCCGGGAGCCAGCGATATCTTCGGCTGCCAACCTTTGGTCGAAACCGATCGAGGCGTTGATCGATCGCATCACGTCGGCGGGCTTGGCGGAGAAGCGGCCACCCCATAGAGAATGCCCGCCCTTTTTGGAGTTCTCGCTCACAATGGATCTGGACCTTTCCGCCGGTCGGCGCACGGCTGTCGTCGCCACGGCGGCGCTTTTAGCGATTTTGGCAGGCTGCTCCAAACCGCTGAACAGCGGCGCGATGGCGAAGTTGACGATGACGACACATCCGGCGATCGCGCCGACAACGGTGTTTCACGACGCCGGCGGCGTTGCGCACACCCTGGCCGACTTCAGGGGCAAAATCGCGGTGGTGAACGTCTGGGCCAACTGGTGCGCGCCGTGCAAGGCCGAGATTCCCAGCCTGGCCAAGCTGCAGACCGAATACGTCGGCAAGCCGGTGGCGGTGGTTCCGATCAGCGTCGGCAAGGGCGACGACGAGCCCGCGGGACATGCTTTTATTGATCGCAACCCGCCACTCACCTTCTACAGCGAACCAACGTACAAGCTCGCCTTCGCCTTCAGCCCGGTGGTCGAGAACATGCCGACGACCATCATCTACGACAAGAAGGGGGTCGAGCGCGCGCGCATGTCCGGCGGGGCGGACTGGTCCGGTCCCGACGCGCGTAAGGTGATCGATCACCTCCTGCGGGAGTCTTGAGCGACTAGACTCCGAGTTCCCAACACAATTGGGTTGGGCTCACGCCCCGCGATCTCAGGTCGCGCAGAGTCTCGGCGGTGTCGCGCTTGGCGAACCGTTTACCATCCGGTCGAACGATCAGGCGGTGGTGACGGTAGATTGGGGTCGGCAGGTCGAGAAGCGCCTGAAGGAGGCGCTGGACATGAGTGGCGGCGAACAGATCGTTTCCGCGAATGACGTGACTCACACCCTGGGCCGCGTCGTCCACGACGGCGGCCAGATGGTAACTCACGCCCACATCCTTGCGGCCGAGAACGACGTCGCCGATCTCGTCATAGTCCACCGCGATCGGGCCGCTTTGCCCCGCGGGTCCAGCGCCTTCCTCGATGAAGGCGAGACCCCGACCGCTCAGCTTTCGCCACGCGGCGCCGACTGATAGTCGCCAAGCGATTGGACCGTCGCCAGGCGTCGTTCGCTCGTCATCGGGATCCCCGTCCTGCGGCGCCCGTTCAATCCCCTCAAGAATTTCCCGGCGGGTGCGATCGCACGGATAAATCAACCCTTGCGAGCGCAGGCGCGCCAGCGCCTCCCGATAGACCTTTAGATTATCGGACTGGCGGTGCGCGGCTTCAGACCACTCAAGGCCCAACCACGCCAGATCGTCCTCGATCGCGGCCTCGAACCGCGGGCGGCATCGCGTGGCGTCGATGTCTTCGATGCGCAGGAGGAGACGGCCTCCCGCCTCTTTCGCGGCGCGCGCCGCCGTGAGGGCCGAAAACGCATGGCCGCGATGGAGATAACCGGTGGGCGACGGTGCGAAGCGGGTGACAAAGCCGCCGTTCACCGGCTTGGCCGATCTAAGCGTGGTGGACGCGCCGTCCGTATGCTCCAACCCGGCTCAGGATCGCGCGGACAAAGGCCTCTTCCCCGCCGAGCGCCTCCTTGAGATGGTCGAACTCCCTGAAGGCGGCCATTTCCGCCACGCCATGCGCCGTGCACCACGCCGCGATGGTGGTCAGTTCAATTTCCCGCTGATCCGTGGGGTCGACACCGGCTTCGACAATCGCTTCGGCGACATGGCGCCAGCCGCTGTCTTCCTCCTTCGCATGGTCGAGCATCGTTTCGCGATCGCAAGCCGAGTCGTACATGATGCGGTAGAGGGCTGGGTTCTGACGGGCGAAACAGACGTAGGCTACACCGATCTCGGTCATTGCGGAATGGGCGTTGGCGGCTTCGGAGCGGACTCGCGCAATGGCTTCGCCGAGTTCGCGCCAACCTTCTTTCGACACCGCTTCCAGCAGCTCGCCCTTGTCCTTGAAATGGTGATACGGCGCGGCCGGGCTCACCCCCGCCTCCCGCGCCACCGCGCGGAGCGACAAGGCAGCCGGACCCTGGCTTTCGAGAATACGGCGGCCGGCCAGCACCAAGGCGCGGGACAGGTCGCCATGATGATAGGGCCGTTGCGACGAGCCGCCATCGTCGCTGACGGCCGGCTCGGCTTCCGTTCGGCGGACTTGTTCGAGAACGGTGGCGACCTGGCTCATGACAGACTCCCTACAAATTTATTTTAGCGCTGTAAAGATTGATGTTGACATCGCTTAGATGGACATCTATCTAAGCGTTGTCCAGATAGGACGGCCTCTCGGTTGTCGAGAGGTTCCACCAAAAAGGAAGCACTGTCATGTCCCTCGCCAAATTTTTCGCTTTCGGACGCATGTTCGACCGTTCCGCCTCGTTCATCCTCCTCGCCCTGGGCGCGGTGATGGCCGGCGCCACCACCGTCGTTGGCGGCTGAGAACGGCCTCGTGATCGATCGCGGAGCCCCGGGAGGAACGCCGGACCTCCGGGACACGCGATGCTTTTCGTCGCCCTCTCCGTCATGGAGATGTCGCGAGTTCCTAACTATGCTTGACTGACAAGGTCGCATTGGGCGATTCGAACCTGAGATCCCGAGGAGTTTCGCCTTCAGTTCAGTCAAGCGCCCCGATGCAAGTCACGGCAAAAAACCCGCGGGGGTGTCCCATGCAGGTTCTTAGCCGTCCGCCCTCAGGGGCGCCGGCGCTGGTCCTCAACGCCGACTTCCGGCCATTGTCCTACTATCCTCTTTCACTCTGGCCATGGCAGGAGACTATCAAGGCTGTCTTCCTGGGACGGGTCGACGTCGTTTCGACCTACGACACCCTGATCCATTCGCCGAATTTCGAGATGCGGCTGCCCAGCGTGGTCGCGCTGAAAAGCTATGTGGCGCAGGACCGTCCTCCGGCGTTCACTCGGTTCAACCTGTTTCTACGCGACAAGTTCGCCTGCCAGTATTGCGGCCGCGCCGAGGACCTGACCTTCGATCACGTCGTCCCCAGATCGCGCGGGGGCCGCACCACCTGGGAAAATATCGTCACCGCTTGCGCGCCGTGCAATTTGGGCAAAGGCGGCCGCACGCCAAAGGAAGCCGGCATGACTCCACGTCGCATCCCCCGGCGCCCGACGATGTACGAGTTGCAGGATCACGGCCGCCGGTTCCCGCCGAACCACCTTCATGAGAGCTGGCTCGACTACCTCTATTGGGACATCGAACTGGAGGCTTAGCGGCCGTATTCGCTGTCTTCGCCTCCGTCCACTAAATCAGAACGGCACGTCGCTCTTCACCGGGGCCGACGGCGGAGCCTCTTCATCGGGCGATTTCACCGGAGCTGGCGGCTTCTCCTGCGGCGAGGTGAGGATGTCGTCGATGTTTCCCGACGGGCTTGAGGGCTTGGACTGCACCGCTTGGGCGGCCGCGGCCTTGCTGGCGATCGACTCACTGGCGACTTCCGCGTCGGTGGCGGCGTCGGCGGCGGCGTCATCGGCCTTGTCAGCAGGCGCGACAACCGGCGCCGGCATCTCGACGATCGGATGGGCCATGAGTTCACCATCGGCGGTCGCGTCGCGGCCGTTGTCCAACGCGGCGTCAGGCTCCGACGGCGCACGCCAGGCGGCGCGGAAGCCCATTCCGGCGCCCGCGATCGCCATCGCGCAGATTAGGGCGCCTGCGGCGTAAGCCAAAGATCGGGGCGGCAAGGAGACCGCTCCGTTGCTGATCCAGGTGTTGGTCATAAGAAACTCCCCGAACGAGCTGACCGGGCAATCTAGGGCGGCGGAGGCGGCGGCGAAAGTCGGAACGGTCGATCGTTGTTGGCTGGGTCGGCGTCCGTGATCCGGGGCGGCGGAGCAACGTCCAGATCGCGCTCGCGCCTGTCCTCGTCGACGTTGGGCGCGGTCGACGCGGCCGGGGGATCGCTCGGCCGAATGTCAGGAAGCTCCGGCGCTGTCGCCGGCTCATCAAGGCGCGGCTCCCCATCGGTCATGTCTTTCGCGTCGTCCTCCGGAGGCGACTCGTCGGGCTCGGGCTTCAGCCAGGTGAAGTCGACCGCCGGCTTGCCGGCTTCAGCGACCGTCATGAAGCGCTTCCAAATCGCGGCCGGAAGTTCGCCGCCGGTGACCTTGTTCATCGGCCGACCGTCATCGTTGCCGACCCAAACCGCGGCCAGCAGGTCGGGGGTGAAACCGACGAACCAGGCGTCGCGCCAACGCTGGCTGGTGCCGGTCTTGCCCGCGGCCGGACGATCGATCGCGGCGGCCGTTCCCGTGCCTTCGGTGATCACGCCCTCCAGCATCCGAACCATGCGCGAGGCGTACAGCGGGTCGAGCACCTGCACTCCGGTCGGGGCTACATGGGTAAAGAGGCTGTGGCCCTGAGTATCCGACACCTGTTCGATCAGATAGGGCGTTGTCGAGAGGCCGCCGGTCTGGAAGACCTGATAGCCGGTGGCCAACTGGAGCGGCGTCACCTCGTAGGCACCCAGCGCGATCGACGCGCCGGGGTTGGGCGGTATGTCGGACAGTCCGCAACGCCGCGCGAAGGCGGCGACCTGGGATGGCCCCACCTCCAGAGTGAGGCGAACGGCGACACTGTTGATCGACAGCGCCAGCGCCTTGGCGAGCGTGACGGTTCCCGTGAAGTGTCGGCCGTAGTTTTCCGGCGTCCATTCGCCCAAGGCGATAGGAGCGTCCTGACGGGTGTCGGTCGGCTTGTCGCCCGCCTCCAACGCCGCCCCGAAGACGAAGGCCTTGAACGACGAGCCCGGTTGGCGCTTCGCCTGGGTCACGCGGTTGAACGCGCTCTTCCCGTGATCGAGTCCGCCGACCATGACGCGGATCGCCCCGTCCGGCGCCAGCGCCACCATCGCGCCCTGCGACACCGCGCGTCCCTTTCCGGCGCCCAGCACCCCGGCGCGAACCGAGGAGAGGCCGGCGGCCTGCAGCTTCGAGTCCACCGTCAGGCGGACGACGAGGTCGGTCGCCGCGCCGGCCGTCAGATTGGCGGCCTGGGTCGCCGCCTGATCGAGAACGTAGCCCCAGTCGCCCTCACCCGCGGACGCGGTTACAAGATCCGGCGGCGACGCCTCGGCGGATGCGGCCTCGTCCGGCGTGGCCCAGCCCTCCTGGGCCATGGTCGCCAGGATCCGTCGGGCTCGCGACCACGCTCCGGCCATGTTGGTCGTCGGCGCGAGCCTCGTCGGCGCGTTGGGCAGAGCCGCCAGAACCGCCGCTTCCGGAAGCGTCAGGGCCGCCGCGCCTTTGCCAAAATACGTGCGCGCGGCGGCGTCGAGGCCATACGCGCCGGCGCCGAAGTAGGCGCGATTGAGGTAGAGTTCGAACACGCCATCCTTGCCGAGCATGTCCTCCAGCCGCGAGGCGAGCACCGCCTCTTGGACCTTGCGCTTCAGACTGTGCTCGGAATTGAGGAACAGGGTGCGCGCCAGTTGCTGCGACAGGGTCGAGCCGCCTTCGGCCGCGCGGCCGAGCAGGATGTCGCGTTTCGCCGCGCGCGCGATGCCGAGCGGATCGACAGCGCCATGCTTGTAAAAGCGCCGATCCTCCGCCGCGAGGAAGGCAAGCTTGACGAAGGGCGGCAGTTCACCCAGCGCGACGCGTGATCCGTATTTGGCCCCCCGCGCGGCGATAAAGACGCCGTCGTGGTCAACAAACCGCATGCCCGGCGTCCGGCGCATTTGCCACAGGGCGTCCCGCTCCGGAATTTGCGGAACATCGGCGAGCCACGCTGAAGTTAGCCGGATGGCCGCGAGGAGACACAGGGCAAACAGGCCAAGGGCAATACCCCAGACAACCGGCCACCGCCGCGACGTCCGGCGGGGAGTCTGCTCGGCCGGCATTGTCAGCGGGGGCTCGTCGGCCATTGATCACCACAATATCCCAGCGGTCCCGCGCGGCGGGTTTGTATCGGGCTTCCCGCGAAGACGCCGATCTTTTTTGCGGCCCGTCGCGCGGCGCTACCGCGACGGGATGTTCAGCATCCGCGAGGACGATCTCGAGAGCGCCGCCACCCGCCTCCGCGTTCGACCAGTTCCTGCATCCGCGACTGGCGGGTGGTGGCGTCTCGTAGAGGACTCGAACCTCTGACCCCCGGTTTAGGAAACCGATGCTCTATCCTGCTGAGCTAACGAGACGTGATCGCGGCGTGTCATACGTCCCCGGCGAGTTTTCGACAACGCGGAGAGCGGGTTTGCGGGTGTTTAGGTCGCTCTACGCGCAGGTTCTGATCGGCATCGCGCTCGGCATCGCCGTTGGGGTGTTCTGGCCGGGCTTCGGGGTGGCCCTCAAGCCGCTGGGTGACGCGTTTGTCAAGCTGATCAAGATGCTGATAGCGCCGATCATCTTCTGCACGGTCGCGGGCGGCGTCGCGAAGATGAGCGATGTCAGGAGCGTCGGGCGGATCGGCGGCCGCGCGCTGATCTATTTCGAGGCCGTCTCGACCCTCGCGCTTCTGATTGGGCTTGGCGTCGCCCTGCTGTTCAAGCCGGGAGCCGGTTTCAACGTCACGCCCTCGGCCCTCAACGCCGGCGCGGTGTCGCAGTACGTGAGCCAAGCGCGGAGGATGAGTTCGTTTTCCGACTGGCTCCTGCACCTGATCCCGGACACCTTCGTATCGGCCTTTTCAACGGGAGAGGCGCTGCAAGTTCTGCTGCTCGCCCTGCTCACGGGCTTCGCGATGGCGAGCCTGGAACGGCGCGGCGTCCCGGTCGCCGAGGCCCTCGACAAAGCGGGCCAGATCTTCTTCGGCATCATTCGTATCGTGGTTCGCGCGGCCCCGGTCGGGGCGTTCGGCGCCATGGCCTTCACCATCGGCCAGTATGGCTTGGCGGCCCTCTTGAGGCTCGCGGCGCTGGTGGCCTGTGTCTATGGCGCCTCGATAATCTTCGTCGTGGTGGTGCTCGGCCTCATCGCCTGGGCGACGGGATTCTCTCTGTGGCGCTTCCTGATCTACATTCGCGAGGAGTTGCTGATCGTGCTGGGCGCCTCGTCGTCGGAGGCTGTTCTGCCGCAGTTGATGGCCAAGCTCGAGCGGCTGGGCGCGCCCGCGCCGGTTGTCGGACTGGTGGTGCCGGCGGGCTATTCGTTCAACCTCGACGGCACCAACATCTACATGACCTTGGCCACGATGTTCCTTGCCCAGGCCACCAACACGCCGCTCAACCTCGGCCAGATCGCCATATTGTTCTTCACCGCCATGCTCACCTCCAAGGGCGCGGCGGGCGTAACGGGGGGAGGGTTCATCGTCCTTGCGCTCACGCTCGGCGCGGTCGGTACGATCCCGGTGGCCGCCATGGCGCTGATCCTCGGGGTCGACCGGTTCATGAGCGAATGCCGCGCCCTGACCAACGTGATCGGCAACGGCGTCGCAAGTCTGGTCATCGCGCGCTGGGAGGGCACGCTGAACCGCGAGACTTTGCGCGATCAGCTTAGAACGGGCGCTCTGGTGGATCATGTGCGTTAGCGGAAGGGTCGCGCCGCTTGGCAAAGGTTCGGGCGCCCTAGGCGGTCGTCAGCGCCGAAAGCTCGCGCAAGGTGGCGTTGGCGATGGTCAGTTTCGCGAACGTCCACCCGCCACCCGCTTTTTCGATCTCCTCGAGGGTTGCCTTGGCCTGCCTGACGGCTTCCGCGTGAGCGGCCGACCAGGACGTAACAGCGGCCACATCGCGCTCTGGGTCTTGGAGCGAATACGGCGCCTTAGTGTGCGCCATGACGGCGGCGGCGATCGCCGCCTGCTCGTTCAACATGTCCTCGACTAGCCGGCGCATCGCCAGCCGTTCGTAAGCGTCACCGCTGTCCCGCGAAGCCCCGGCCGCGCGAAGCCGATCAAACCCGAACACCCCTCCGACGCGGTGGTAGATGAATGCGGCGTTGGCGATCGGCCAGTCGCGGGCCTTCGCCAGTTCGGCAAGCGGCGCCGCCACGGACAACGGCCGCATGAGCGCGATCGAGTGGGCGATCGCTTTCGGCGCGCCAAGCTTGGTCCAGCCGTTCGCCCGCCGCACGGCGGCCCGCCGTTCGAACGGCGACAGCACCGCCGGCACAAGCGTTCTGAGCGCCTCCACCGCCGGTCCATACGTTGCGACCAGGGCCTTGATACCGATGGATTCACGCCCCGATCGACGGGCCAGCCAATAGGTTTGGCTTCGAAGAAGATAGGCGAGTTCATTGAACAGCGCGGTCTGCGCGGCGGCCGGCACCTTGCCGTCCAGCCGCTCGACGCTTCGCCAAGTCTCCTGGAACTCCAACACCTGGCGGGCGGCTTCAAAGGCCGACACAAGGGCGCGTGTGTCGCATGCCGCGGCGTCTCGTAGGCGCCCGGGGAAGGTCGGCCCACACAGGTTGACCACCGCGTTGCCGACGATCGTGGCGATGATTTCCCGGCGCAGCGGATGGCGGCTCATCTCTTCATGAAACCGCGAGAGGCCTTTGGGAAAATAGTCCCGCAGCGTCGCGACCAGCGCCGGATCGTCCGGCGCCGAGGAGGCGATGATGTCGTCGAACAGATCAATCTTACCATAGGCAAGAAGAACAGCCAGCTCGGGGCGGGTCAGCCCCTTCCCCACCTTGGCGCGTTCATCGATAGCGGCGGCGTCAGGCAATCCCTCGAGCTCGCGGTCCAAACGCCCACGCTTTTCGAGAGCAACCATGAACGCCGCTTGCCCCTGGAGTTCGCGCGGGGCATCCGCCTCCAGCATCGAAAGAATCAGGGTCTGGTCGTAATTGTCGGCCAGCACATGCCGCGCCACCTCGTCGGTCATCGACGCGAGAAGCGGGTCACGGTCGGACGGGGCCAGGGCACGGCCTCGGATCGCAAGCCCGGTCAGAATCTTGATATTGACCTCGTGATCCGAGGTGTCGACCCCGGCGGAGTTGTCGATCGCGTCGGTGTCGATCCGGCCGCCCTTCAGGGCGAACTCCACCCGTCCAGCCTGAGTAAAACCGAGGTTGGCGCCCTCGCCCACCACTTGGCACTTCAAGTCGGCGCCGTTGACGCGCAGGACGTCATTGGCCTTGTCGCCGACGTCGGCGTTGCTCTCGATAGCCGCCTTAACATAAGTGCCGATACCCCCGAGATACAGCAGCTCCGTCCGTGATCGGAGGATCGCTTCGATCAGCTCGTCCGGAGACAGTTCATGCGCTTTGACGTCCAACAGGCTGCGAACTTCCGGACTTAAAGGAACGGACTTCAGCGCGCGCGGCCAGACACCGCCGCCCATCGAGAGCGCTTTGCGGTCATAATCGTCCCAGGACGATCGCGGAAAGTCGAACAGCCGCCGGCGCTCAGCCCACGCGGTCGCTGCATCCGGGTCCGGATCGAGAAAGATGTGGCGGTGATCGAAGGCGGCCCTAAGCCTCAAAGTCTTCGACAGCAACATCCCGTTGCCGAACACATCGCCGGACATGTCGCCCACGCCGACCACGGTCACCGGCTGCCGCTGAATGTCCTTTCCCAATTCACGAAAATGACGCTTGATGCTTTCCCACGCTCCCCGCGCGGTAATCGCCATCGCCTTGTGATCGTATCCTGCCGATCCGCCGGAGGCGAAGGCGTCGTCGAGCCAAAATCCGTAATCTTGGGCTACACCGTTGGCGATGTCCGAGAACGTCGCGGTGCCCTTGTCGGCCGCCACGACGAGATAAGGGTCGACCGGGTCGTAGGCGATCACGCCCTTGGGATGAGCAATGGAGCCATCAGCCACCAGGTTGTCCGTCAGATCGAGCAGGCCGCTCAGAAACACCTTATAGGCGCCTATCGCCTCGGCGCGGACGGCTTCCGGCGATCCACCCTTGGGGAGCCGTTTCGGAAAGAAGCCGCCCTTCGATCCCACGGGAACGATAACCGCATTCTTGACCTGCTGCGCCTTGACGAGGCCGAGCACCTCGGTACGGAAGTCGTCCCTCCGGTCGGACCATCGCAGACCTCCGCGCGCGACCGGCCCCATCCGTAGATGCACGCCTTCCACGACCGGGCTGGCGACAAAGATTTCGCGGTAGGGCTTTGGCGACGGGAGGTCCAGCAGTTCCCGGCTGGCGACCTTGAAGCTGATGTAGGACTTCGCCGATCCGCTGCTGTCCGTCTGATAGTAGTTGGTGCGGGTGATCGACATCAGCAGTGCGGCTAGCCGTCTCAGCACCCGGTCGTCGTCTATCCCGCCAACATCGCGCATGGCATTCTCGATCTCGAGCGCGAGGGTCGCGGCCCTGTCTCGTCGCACGTCGATCGGGACGCCGGTCGAGGGGTCGAAACGCAGGGCAAAGAGATCGATGAGTCGCCGAGTGATCGCCGGATAGGCCGAGAGCGCCGATTGCTGAAGGGCCGGCGCGGGGTCCAGTCCCGACTGGATTCGGTAACGGCAAAGCGCCCGGACGAGGGCGGCCTCGCGCCAATGCGCGCCAAGCTCCAACACCAGACGATTAAAGCCATCGCTCTCAGCGTGACCGTCCCAAACCGCCGCGAACGCGGTTTCGAACGGTTCCTTGATGTCGCTGAACGCTATGTGGCCGCCGTTCTCGTCCTCGACGAGGAATTCGTGCACCCAGACGCACCGCTGACCGCCGCTCATGGCTGCCGGTCGCACCGCATAGCCTTCCTCGACAAGGGCGCTCAAGCCCATGTCCTGAAGGATCGGCGTCACGCGCGCCAAGCGCGCCGGAGTGTCGCCGAAGCGATAGAGTTTGAAACGGAACTGTAGCGTCGAGTCGCTAGGGCGTCGAAAGGCCCTGACGCCGAGGTCGTCATCAGCCCCAAGGGTCTCGATGATTGCGATATCGGTCAGCGCCTCCCGGGCGTCGTAGCGATCACGGTAACCGACGGAAAAGGCATCGGCGTAGGATAGAAGAAGAGCGGTCGCGCGCGCGGCGTCGGGCACACCGCCGCGAACCGCAGCGTCAAGGTCATCGGCCCAGGTGCGGGCGGCCTTGGCGATTTTGTCCTCGATTTCCGCGAGATCAGGTGTGGGGTGATCGCCCGGCGTCATGCCGATGATGAATTGAACCCGGGCCAGAGGTGAATCGGAGAAGTTGGGATAGTAGGCCGAGACCCTGCCGCCAAAGGCCTTGGCGAGCAGCTCGCCGGCGCGAAGCCGCAACCTGGAATCGTATCGATCACGCGGAACGTAGAGCAGAGCCGAAGCGAAACGATCGAAAGAATCGATCCTGACGAACAGCTTCACCCGAGGCCTGTCGAACAGATGCAGGATGTCGAGCGAGATGCGGAAAAGCTCGTCCTCGCCGATCTGAAACAGCTCGTCACGCGGGAAGGTCTCAAGGATGTTCGCGAGGCGAGTTGAATTGTGGCTTCCCTTCAGAAAGCCGGCCCGCGCCAGAACACGGCTGACCTTGCCTCGAAGAAGAGGAATGTCCCTCGCGGCTTGATCATAGGCTTGGACCGTGAAAAGGCCGACAAACCGCACCTCGCCGGTGGGCTTGCCGCTCTCGCTGAAGCGCCTGACACCAATGTAGTCCATGTAGACCCGGCGATGGACGCGGGATCGGAGATTGGACTTGGCGACCACCACCGGCTCGCCGGCCTCAAGTTCCCGCCGCAGGATCGCTGAAAGAATGGCCGGTTCGTTTCCGCGCCGGAGAACGAGCCTGGCCGGATCACGAAGGACGCCGAGACTTTCGTCGGGCTGATAGAGCGGCTCTTCGGCCGCATAGTGACCTTCCGCGGTGAGCGGATAGGCGTAGGTCCTCGCGCCCAGAAAGACGAAGTGACCAGCTTCCAACCAACGGAGAAACTCGATCTCGTCGCACCAGCTCTTCCCCGATGGCGCGGCTGCTTCGAGATCGCTGATCGACCGGCTCAAAAGCTCGTGCATTAGCGTGAAGTCACGGACGGCGATCGCAACATCTCGGAGCGTTGCAAGCACATTGTCGATCAAAGCGGTTCGGCGGGCCTCGATCATCGGCTCGAGCCAGACCTGAATCATCGACCGGCGGCTTTCGCCTTGCCCGGTGAAGGGGTGAAACATCGCCTTGACCGCAATGCCGGCATCGCCAAGTTCGCCCATCACGCTATCGACAAGAAAGGGCGCGTCGGGCTGGACGATCTCGAGCAGATCGCTTCCGAGGCTTCGACCATCGACGCCCACCGCCGAAACGATTCGCGCGTCGGCGACCGCCGATGTCGACTGTTCGCCAAAGCGCCAGAAACGCGCGAGCACATGTGCGAGATCGGCCTCGGAAACATCCGGAAGCTCCTCTGGGCGGTAGTCCTCGATCACGCGATCGAGAAAGACCTCATGCCCGATCGTGTTCGAGCCCGGAGGCAGCGCCGCGATGAAAGCCCGCGTGAGCCCGGAGCCGAACTTCATGGAGCCTCTCCAAGCCGTCGAATTCGCGCCTGCGTCATGGGCCGATAGCCGGCCTATCGGCGGCTCGCCCGGCGACGGAGCTGTCGCTTTCGTCCGGAGACCGATGGGAACCGCGGCCCAACCCCTGAGGATCCCCGTCGCCCGACAAGAGGACCGCGATCCAGCGCGACCCCTCGAACTGCGCGAGGATGACCATGACCAGCACCGTCAAGGGCGTGGACAAAAACATGCCGGTCACGCCCCAAAGCGCGCCCCAGAATGCCAGCGACAACAGAACCACGAGCGGGTCCATGTTCAAGCTGTCACCCTGCATCCGCGGCAGGAGGATATTGCCGACGACAACGGTGATCAGTCCCAGGCCGCCGAATACGATCAGCGCCTGGACGTAGCCATCGAACTGAACCCAGGCGAACACGGCCGGCAGGACGATTGCCGCCGCCGCCCCCACGATCGGGATATAGTTCACGATAAAAATCAGAAAGGCCCAGAACACCGCATTGTCGAGACCGACAAGCGCCATCACGGCCCATGAACCGGCCGCGATGATGAGACCGGTGACGGTCTGGATCCACAGATAGCGCTCCACGCCATCGCGAACGCGAAGGAAGACCTGGAGCGCCTCGTGACGCTCTTCCCGGGAGAGAAATAGGCGGACCGCCTTACGCTCGAATGCCCGCCGCGAGACAATGAGGAATCCAAGATAGACGATTACCAGCAGCGCGTTGGACGCTACCCCCTGCAGCGCCAAGGCGACCGAGCCTAAATATTGCGTGGGTTGCAGGCGGGCGAGCACCTGGGCCAGCGACCTCGGCCCCTTGAGGTGGAATGTATGATGAGCTTGCATGATCAGGCGGTTCAGCTTCGGCTCGCCCTTGGCAAGCGTGATGAGAAATCCGCCGGCGTTGTTGGCCAGGACCAAAACACAAGCGGCGAAAAGCGCGAGCGAGAAGACAACCGCGGCGAGCGTCGCGGCTCCGCCCGGAAGATTAGGCAGTCGCCGCCGGAGCACCCGGCTAAACCCGTCCACCATCACCGCGAGAAACATCGCCAGAAGCAGGGGCGTAATGATGTCGACCATCCACTTGGCCGCCATCCCGGTCAGGATCACCGCGATGATGACCAGGGCGTTGCGGGAGGTGGCGGAGGGCGCGGTGACGCCGGGTGGCATGGATTTACGTCTCGCCTACGGCATACAAGAGCCGCGAACCGCGAGCTACTAAGGCTTCATTCGTCTTTTCTCCACCCAATCCCAACGGCACGTGAGCGATTTGAGCTGCTCGGGCACGGTTCGAGTTCGAAGAGGCCGGAATGATAGCGTTCCTGACGACGACCGATCCGGTGAAGCTGTCGGCAGCCGAAGCTCTGCTGTCGGCCGCGGGGGTGACGGCCGTGGTCTTCGACCGCGCCGCTGGCACGCTGTGGACATCGATCATTCCGATGCGACTGATGATCGACAATGGCGACGCCCGGATCGCGAAGACCGTGATGGCCGCCGCGGGCTGGATCCGCGCGGCCGACGGCGACTGGGACTTCGTGGATCCTAAACCAAGCGGCGCCGACGACTGAGGAAATTCAATGGATCTTTGGCGCGATTTTCTCACCAATCAGGGAAAGGTGATCCACAAGTGGGAACACTACTTCCCAGCCTACGAGCGCCACTTGGCGCCGTGGAAAGGCCGATCGCTGACGTTTATCGAAATCGGCGTCGCGCGAGGCGGGTCGTTGCAAATGTGGCGCCGATATTTCGGTCCACTCGCCACGATCGTAGGGCTGGATATCGACCCGCGATGCCAGGAACATGAGGAGAGCGGCGTGTCCGTTCGCATCGGCGACCAGTCCGACATCCTGTTTCTCGATCGGGTCATGGAAGAGTTCGGAGCGCCGGATTTAGTTCTCGACGACGGAAGTCATCAAATGGATGATCTATGGGCTACGTTTGAGCACCTCTACCCAAAGGTCTCAAAAAACGGCGTCTATATCGTTGAGGATCTGCACACCGCTTACTGGCCCGATTTCGGCGGTGGCCTGGAGGCGCCGACGAGCTTCATCAATCGGGCGAAAGGACTGATCGATCGCCTTAACGCCGATCACACCCATGGCGCACTGGAGGCGGACAACTTCACGCGACAGACCTTCGCAATCAGCTTCTACGACAGCATGGCCGTGTTCGAGAAAGGCGAAGCTCCGCGCAAAACGGCCCCGGCAATCGGACGTCAGCCGAAAAGGCCGATCCTCAAATTCCCGAAGGGATGACGAAACCCGTGGGCGCGGGCCTTGAGCCTAGCGACCCTGTTAGAACCGAGCCGGACCGTCCTAGAAAATCGAGTACCCGCCGTCGATGACGAAAGAGTCACCAGAATGATATCGAGACGCGTCTGAGGCGAGATAGACCGCGACGCCTCCAAAATCGTCCGGTTCTCCCCACCGTCGCGCGGGTATGCGCGGAATGACCTTTTCGGAGAAAGTAGAATTGCCTTGGGCGCCCGCGGTCATGTCGGTGGCGATCCAGCCCGGCAAGATCGAATTGGCCCGCACGCCATATCTCGCGTGTTCAACGGCGACGGATTTCATCATCGAGATGACGCCGCCCTTGGTAGCCGCATAAGCCTCGTTCCGCGCGGCCCCCTCGATCGCCGCGAGCGACGCCGTGACCATGATCGAACCCCCCGCGTCGCCAGATTTCGCCCGCTCCACCATGTGTTTGCAAGCTTCGCGGCAGGTGAAAAAGACCCCGTCCAGATTTACGGACAGCACTTTTCGCCACGTCTCAACCGTCATCTCGGAAAACGACCGCGCCCCCGCGCCGATACCGGCGTTGGCGATTACGGTATCGATCCGGCCCATGGCCTCGACCGCCTCGCTCATCCCGCGCACCACGCCAGCTTCGTCGGCGACATCGACCCTTTGAGCGTTCACGCGCACGCCCAACGCGGCGAGTTCCGTCTTCGCACTCTCGTTGAAGCCGTCGCTGGTGCCCCAAATGACGATGTCAGCGCCCGACTGGGCAAGGGCGCGCGCCATGCCAAGACCAATCCCACGATTTCCGCCGGTGACCAGGGCGACCTTTCCTGAGAGATCGAAGGGAGCGTAGGGCATGGCGTTTCCTCGTGATGTGACAAGTCGTTGGGCGTTTGAAGCCTTCCTAACGCAAGGTTGTATCGCGGAGCGAGCGCGTCCATCTACGCGGGATCGTGACCCTCGTCCTCGAACGCACCCCTCCCGTCTCGACGCGCCCTAACCTCGCGGGAATGACGCGAGCGGAACTATTAGCCGCGTTGATCAAGGACGATGTCGTGCCGGAGCGCGCGGCGCGCATGCGCGCGGGCCAGATTTGGCGCTGGGTCCACAATCACGGGGCCACCGGCTTCGACGCCATGAGCAATGTCGCCAAGGAGACCCAGGCAGCCCTCGCGGAACGTTTCGATCTTGATCGGCCACAGGTCGTCGATCGCCAGCAGAGCAGCGATGGAACGGTGAAGTGGCTGATACGGTTTGCTCCGGGAGTGGAGGCGGAGACTGTCTTCATCCCGGAGGTCGGCGGAGGCGCCGGCGCGCTCTGCGTCTCCAGTCAGGTCGGGTGCACGTTGAACTGCACCTTCTGCCACACCGGCACCCAGGCCCTGGTCCGCAATCTGACCGCCGCCGAGATCGTCGCCCAGGTCCAGGTCGCGCGCGACGACCTTGGCGAATGGCGCGCGCCACCGGGCGAGCGGCGGCTGACCAACCTGGTTTTCATGGGCATGGGCGAGCCGCTGTATAATCTCGACGCGGTTGCCGATGCCTTGGACATCGTCAGCGATAACGAGGCGCTGGGTATTTCGCGCCGCCGCATCACCGTGTCGACTTCCGGTGTCGTCCCCCAGCTCAAGGCGCTCGGTGAACGCACCGGCGCCATGCTGGCCATCTCGCTCCACGCCACGAATGATGCCCTGCGCGACGAACTGGTGCCGATCAATCGCAAGTACCCGATCGCGGAACTCATGGCCGCGATCCGCGCCTACCCTGGACTTTCGAATGCCAAGCGCGTCACCTTCGAGTACGTGATGCTGAAGGGGGTCAACGACAGCCCGGCCGAAGCGCGCGCCTTGGTGAGGCTGCTGTCCGGCATTCCGGCCAAAATCAACCTGATCCCGTTCAATCCGTGGCCCGGCAGCCCCTACGAATGTTCGAGCGGCAACCGAATTCACGCTTTCGCCGACATCGTCAACACCGCCGGCTATGCGTCGCCGATCCGCAAGCCGCGCGGTCGCGACATCCTCGCCGCTTGTGGCCAGTTGAAGAGCGAAAGTGAGAAGCTCAGAGCCAGTGCGCGGCGCGCTATCGGCCAAGGGGATCTAGGCGCCTGACTTTGCCGCTTCGAGGCATACACGACGCAGGTTGACCAGGACCTTGGCGGTGTCACGCTTCATACCCTCGCGGACCAAACCCGCAGGGGCAACGATGTTGGCGGCGACGCGATTGACGTAGATAACGCGGGTTCCGGCGCCTCCCGCGAGCGGCTCCAGCCGCCACTCGCCTTCCTCGATCTTGAGATCGCCGCCGGCCTTTCGGAATTTGATCAGGCTGTAGGGTTGATAGTCATTCCGGATCACGTTGTGGATCGTCGGCACCAACATGTTTCCCTTGGTGACCTGCTCGCGAATATCCCAGCCGTTGTGGGGATCCGCGCGGAGGATCCTACAGCTCGTCAGGCTCGCGACGATCCGGTTCAGGCCGCTGCAGTCATTCATGACGAGCCAAACAGTTTTAGGCGGAGCGGCGATATCGATCGCCGCCTGAATCTGTCCGGCGCCGTCCGTGGAGGCGAGAACTTCGGAAAAGGGCTTTCCGGAGACGAGCACCGCCTGCTCGCTTTGGCTCGGCGCCCAGGCGCGCGCGGTAGAGGTGATGGGAACTATCGCCAAAAGAACGGCGGGGAACCGAAACTTCACAAGGCACTCCATGCAACGACTAATGCGCGAGCGTCGCCAAGGGTCCCCGTCGTTCCCGCCACCGACGACGGGCGTTCATAGCCTGGAAATGTTAAGAGACCCCTGCGTCACGATCCCACATGGTTCGAAGTCGCCTCGATCGCCTCGACGAGGCTGACACGTTCAAGGCGCACGCCGTCCGGCAAGCCGGAGAACAGGCGCGTCGGAGCCGCGGCGTCCAGCATGATGAACACCCCCTTGTCGTCGGCGCGGCGTATCAGCCGACCGAACGCCTGGGCGATACGCGCGCGGGCGAGGGAGTCGTCATAGGTCTTACCGCCGAACCGGACGCGCCGCGCCTTGTGCAGGATGTCGGGCCTCGGCCACGGAATGCGGTCAAAGACCAAAAGGCGCAGCGATCGTCCCGGCACGTCGACGCCGTCCCGCACCGCGTCGGTGCCGAGCAGGCAGGTGTCGATCTCGGCCCGAAAAATATCCACGAGCGCCCCGACCTCGAGCGGATCGACGTGCTGGGCCAGCAGCGACAAGCCACGGTCGGCCATCGGGCCGGCGATCTTTTCGTGCACGGCGCGCAGGCGCCGGATGGCGGTGAAGACTCCCAATCCGCCGCCTCCGGCGGCGAGGAACAGCTCGCGCATTGCCGCGGCGACCTGACGCGGATCGTCTCGGCCGACATCCGTCACCACCAACGCCAGTGCGTTGCGGCCGTAGTCGAACGGCGAGGCGAGCCGCAACGTTTTCGGCCGTTCCGGCAGGCGAGCCGCGCCGGTACGCATTTCGGCTAGGGCAAATGGATCGATCAGCGTGCTGTCGGCCAGTGTCGCGCTGGTGACCAGGACGCCGTGCGCCGGGGCGATCACCGCGGCGGTGAGCGGCTCGGTCGGATCGACCCAATGTCTGCGGCAGGCCGCGTCGACGACGCGTCCATAGAGGAAGGTCGCATCGAACCAGTCGACGAAGTCTGGGTCGTCCTCGGCGTTTTCGTCGATCGCCGTCAGCATCGAGCGCCATGCGGGAAGCTGCATACGGGCCCGGCGGTCGAGCCCGCGCAGCGCGCCTTGAATTCGCGCCCGCTCGCTGGTCTCAAGCGTATCGGCCTCGTCGTCGAGCACCCCCTCGAGTTGACGGGCCAACGTCAGAAGTGGGGTCTCGAGCGCCGCGAGCGCCTCCGCCGCGGCGCGCGCGGTGCGTCGAACGAGATCGAGGGCCGGGCGCGCGGCGCACTCCATACCGATGTCGGAAGGGGTCGCTCGGGCGCGAAGTTGCTCCAGCACCGCCACCAAGAAGGACTCGATCGGCCCGGACGGGCTGACGTCACCGGTTCCCGGGGCGATCCGGCCCGACCACCCCTCGCCTGGCAGTACGGCGGCCGCGCGAACCGCGGCGAGCAAGGCGGCGCGGGAGTCCTCCCGTCCGCCGAGAACCTCCATCAACCGGGTCTCGAGTCCCCGACCGCGCCGGCCGCGTCCTTCGGGCCCGCGGATCCAACGTCGCATCTCGGCCGACTCCGCTCCCGAAAGCGCGGCGGCAAAGGCGTTGTCGGCCGCGTCGAACAAGTGATGTCCTTCGTCGAACACGATCCGCCGCAGGCGCGAGGTTTCGGTGTCGCCGGCCTGCCCCCGCGCCGCGCGTGCTCCGTCTAACGCGGCCTGGGTTAAGACGAGGGCATGATTGGCAATCACCAAGTCGGCGCGCCGCGATCCACGCACAGCCTTTTCGATGAAACATACGCGATAATGCGGACAGCCCGCGTGAATGCACTCGCCGCGCCGATCAACCAGGTTGGCCGCGCTGGCCTGCGCCTGGGGCGAAGTGTTGAACAGGGTCGGCAGCCAGGCGGGAAAGTCCCCACCCGTCATATCGCCATCTCGCGCGGCCGCGATCCACCGCCCCGCCAGCGCCAGACCGACGAAGTCTCCGCCGCCCAGTCGCGAGGCGTTCAGCGCGTCCTGATAGTTGAGCAGGCAGGCGTAGTTCTCGCGCCCTTTGCGCACCACCACCTTCACCGCTCGGACGGCCGGGTCGGGATAGACCGCGTGGCTCTCGCGCTCGATTTGCCGCTGGAGAGCGCGGGTGTAGGTGCTGATCCACACCCCGGGGCCGTTGGCTTCGGCCCAGAGCGACGCGGGTGCGAGGTAGCCTAGCGTCTTGCCGACGCCGGTGCCCGCCTCGGCCAGCATCATCATCGGCTCGCCCTCGCGGTCCCTCGGCTGAAAGGCGTGTGCGGCCTCCGAGGCATAGGTCGACTGCGTCGGACGGGGTTCGTCGAGCCCCGAGCGCTCGAGCAAGGTGACGAGCCGCGCGGCGGCGGCTGAGGGATCGATCGGCTTCGAGCCGACGTCGCCCGGGGGCGCCTGGTCCTCCCACTCCCAAAGACGTGCCCAAACGTCGAGGCCGTCGTTGCGCCAGGGCCTTCCCGTCGGCTGCGACGTCAACGCGCCTATGACCGCCGCGGCCCACGACCAGCCGGCGCGGCCGATCGCCTCGGCCTGAGCCAGCGCCAAAGCGCGCGCCGCCGCGGGCGCCGCCGCCAGGTCGGCCAGAAGAAGTTCCGTGACCTTCCGCAGGCTGCTCGCCTGGGCGGCCGCATCCGCTGGATCCGATAGGCCGACCGCGATCGCCAACCCCACCGCGGATGGAGCGCAGAACTGGGCTGGTCGGACGAAGGCGAACAGTTCCAGCACATCCAGCAGTCTTGATGATCGCGGCGGCGGCGGCATGCCGAGACGGCGAGCTGTGATTGAGGCGTGGGCGACGATCACCGGCCCCTGCTCGAACAGCCGCCGCGCCTCTTGCGCCGGTATGGGCCTCGCCTCACCGTTCCATTCCGCTGCCGCCCGCGAGCCAGGAAGGACCACCAATGCGGCGGCGAGATCGACGGCTGGTGTCGGCGCGTTCACACCGACACGTTATGGGAGCAAGCGCGAAAACGGAACGGGAACGTTGCGTTCACAGGCGGCCGTACTGCCTTTAAGGGTGGGTTTGTGATCATCCTGCCCGAACCTTTCGGTTCCTGGTTCGCTTCGCGCGGCTGGTCGCCTCGCCAGCATCAACTCGGAATGATCGAAAAAGCTCGCGAGGGCCGTCATGCTCTGCTGATCGCCCCGACGGGAGGAGGCAAGACGCTGGCGGGCTTTCTGCCCAGTCTGATCGAGATCGCCGAACGTCCGCCCGCGAACACGCCGCGCGGCGTTCATACCCTCTATATCTCGCCGCTCAAGGCGCTGGCTGTGGACGTCGAACGCAACCTGATGGCGCCAATCCAGCAGATGGGACTGAAGGTGACCGCGGAATCGCGGACCGGAGATACGGGCGTCTCGCGCCGGCAACGACAGCGGATCAAGCCGCCGGACATCATGCTCACAACACCGGAACAACTCGCGCTGTTCTGCGCCTGGGAAGGCGCGCGTTTGTTTTTCGAGGACTTGCGCTGTGTAATTCTCGACGAGATTCATGCGGTATGGCCGTCGAAGCGGGGCGATCTGCTCGCGCTCGGGCTGGCGCGGGTGGCGATGTTCGCTCCCGCGACGCGACGCGTCGGACTGTCGGCGACCGTCGACGATCCCGAGATCATTCGCCGGTGGATGTCGCCGACCGACGGTGGGGACGTCGATATCGTCCGAGGAACCGGCGGCGCGCCGCCGGTGGTCGATGTGCTGCTGAGTGAAGGCCGGGTGCCTTGGGCCGGCCACACCGCCCAGCACGCCATGCCGGACGTCTATGACCAAATCCGGCGAGCCCGGACGGCGCTGGTGTTCGTCAACACCCGCTTCCAGGCCGAGTTCGCTTTTCAAGAGCTTTGGCGGCTCAACGACGACAACCTGCCCATCGCCCTCCACCATGGATCCTTGGCCGCCGAGAAGCGCAGGCGGGTCGAGGCTGCGATGGCAAGGGGGGAACTTCGGGCGGTGGTGTGCACCTCAACGCTCGATCTCGGCGTCGATTGGGGAGATGTCGACCTCGTGATTCAGCTCGCCTCGCCGAAGGGCGCGTCGCGGATGGTTCAGCGGATCGGCAGGGCGAACCACAGGCTGGACGAAGCCAGCCATGCGCTCTTCGTGCCCGCCAACCGTTTCGAGATGCTCGAGTGCCAAGCGGCGCGGGAGGCGATCGCCGAAAACGCTTTCGACCCCGAGGTCGCCAGGACCGGCGCGCTCGACGTGCTCGCCCAGCACATCATGGGCTGCGCGTGCTCGGAACCGTTCGATCTCGTCGCGCTGTACGAAGAGATCCTCGCCGCCGGTCCATATCGTGCGCTGTCTTGGGAGGACTACGAGAACGTCGTCGATTTCGTCGCGACCGGCGGCTATGCCCTGAGAACCTACGATCGGTTCGCCCGGATCGTGAAGGGCGCCGACGGGCTGTGGCGCGCGCGCAATCAGGAGATGGTGCTGCGCCATAGGTTGAATATCGGCGCCATCGTCTCGCCGGAGCGGATGAACGTCCGCCTGGTCGGGCGCAGGGGCGGACCTCCGGGACGTAAGATCGGCGAGGTCGAGGAAGGCTATCTGGAGATGCTGGAGGTGGGTGACACCTTCATCTTCGCCGGACAGGTCTGGAAGCTGCAGGGCATCGTGGGCGTCGACGTTCTGGTGAGTCCGGCGCCCGGACAGGAAGCCAAGCTGCCTTCATGGGGCGGCTCGAAGTTTGCGCTGTCGACCTTTCTCGCCGCCAAGGTGCGCATGATGATGAGTGACGACTCGACTTGGTCGGTCTTGCCCATGGACGTGCGCGAATGGCTGGAAATCCAGCGCGATCGGTCATTGATCCCCGGGCGCGACCACATGCTCCTCGAAACTTTTCCTCGCGGTCACCGCAATTTCCTGGTCTGCTATCCGTTCGAGGGGCGCCTGGCGCACACCACGCTGGCCATGCTGCTGACCCGACGGCTCGAGCGCGCCGGGGTCGGTCCTCTCGGTTTCGTCTGCAACGATTACGCGCTGGCGGTCTGGTCGCTCAAACCGATGGAAGGCCTCGATTTCGCCGACCTGTTCGACGAGGACATGCTGGGCGACGACCTGGAAGCCTGGCTCGCCGAATCGCCCATGATGAAAGCGGCCTTCAAAGGATGCGCCCTCATTTCCGGCCTGATCGAGCGGCGCTTCCCGAAACTCCAGAAGAGTGGACGACAGGTGATCTTTTCCACCGACCTGGTCTACGACGTGCTTCGCCGCCATCAGCCGGATCACCTGCTGTTGCGCTGCGCGCGCGACGACGCGGCGGAGGGCCTGATCGATGTCGCGCGGCTCGGCCAGATGCTCGCGCGGATCAAGGGACGCATTCTGCATTCCAAGCTGGACCATCTCTCGCCGTTCTCCGTATCGGTCATCCTCGAGATCGGCCGGCAACGAACGCCGGGCGGCGCCGGCGAAATGATCCTCGCTGAGGCAGCGGAGGACCTCATCGCCGAGGCGATTGCATGACCTGGGCGAAGGGCGCGCCGTACCGCTACGATTTCAACGAACACGAGCGTGGCGGGCTGCGTCTCCGTCTGGGTGAGGTCGAGATTGTGTGCCGTGCGGCCGGCGCTCTCTGGGTCGAAGCCCACGGCGTTCTGATCGTCGCCGACCTCCATCTGGAAAAGGGTTCGTCGTTCGCGGCGCGCGGTCAAATGTTGCCGCCCTACGACACCCGCGAGACGCTCGCCAGGCTCGAAACGGAGGTCGCCGTGCTCGCGCCACGCCTGCTCGTCCTCCTTGGCGACACCTTTCACGACGCCGGCGGCGAGGATCGGCTCGAAACGAGCGACCAGCGCCGCATCGAAGCGCTGGCGCTGGGCCGCACCCTGTTGTGGCTGGCGGGAAATCACGATCGAACGGCGCCTCGCGCCCTTCCCGGAGACACCGCGGATGCTCACAGCGTCGCCGGCCTGGATCTCGTCCACGAACCCGCCGAACAGCCGAACGGCTTTGAAGTCGCCGGTCATTTGCACCCGTGCGCCAAGGTGCGCGGTAAGGGCGCCGTGGTTCGCCGGCGGTGTTTCATCACCGATGGCGGGCGGGTGATCCTACCCGCTTTCGGCGCCTACGCCGGCGGCCTGAATGTCCGGGACGCCGCGTTCGCCAAGTTGCTGAGACGCCGGCCGCTGGCGGCGGTGATGGGCGCGGGCAGAGTTCACGCCATCGGATGGGGCAGCCTCGAAGGCGACTAAAGGCCTGCTGGATCATGCATCGGGCAACGGCTCCGGCATGGACTCGGAGGCGGGAGGCCGCCAGGGGTGATGCAGGTGGTGTCCGCGACCTGTGAAAGTTCGGGACGCGTGGCGGAACTTCGCGGTGGCGTCGGCGGAAGACCGCGGCGCGAGGATTATCGGCGTCGGCGGCGCTGGCGCGGGGGGCGCCGGAATGACGCGCGTTGACGTGGTCGGACGACGCTCCACCTCGTGAGGCGTCAGCCAGATGGCCGCCACCGCACCGCCCGAAACGAGCACCAGGATCATGATCCAAACCGCCGCGCGTTTCTTGCGCCGACGGGGAGCGACCGTGGCGGCCTCGGCGGGCGCGGTGTTTTCGATACGCCTCACGAGCGCCTCGCCCATCAGAGCGACATCGCCGGCGAGATGACGGGTGACGCTTCTGGCTCCGTCGATATCGGTCCCGAGACGAAGGGCGACGTCGTCGAGCTTGCGGTCAAGCGCGGAAACAGCGTCGGCGAGCGCGTCTATCGAACGACGCAGGGCCTCCGGGGAGTCCTCTTCGCGATTGTGGTAGCGGTCGGTAACCTCGTCAGGCATTCAGTCTCAGACTCATTGGTGAAAGCGCGACTGACATTCGCGTCCAAGTCCGGAACGAGGTCCAATGAATTTTGCCTCGACCTCCGCGGCCGCCGTGATCTGCCTTCTGCTGACGGTGACCTTCGGCTGGATGGGCGCGCGGGCGCCGCGGCCCGGACGTGTTCGCCTGACGCCGTGGCGTTTCATGATGCTTCTGGCGTTCACAGCCACCATCGCCATGGCCGTGCATCTTGTGACCCTGTTTCGCGAAGGGGCCGGCGAACAGTCGCCAACTCTTGGCGCCCCGCCGCATTAGGGGAGTTCCAGGTCTAACGCGACCTGCGGCGCGATCCGCGAATTTCCGCTCGATCAAGGGTTGACGGGCCGGTTGAAATATGGTGCAATATGCAATGTCGGAGAGGTTTAGCAGACCCCGGCGCCGCTTCCAAGATCCAACACGATGACGCCTCTGAGCTGGAGTGCGTAAATTCTCGGGAAGCCCGACTCGGAAATAATTTCAAAAGTGGCTTGACGCCCGGTCGAGAATATGTTGCAATATGGAAACTGGAAATCCTCCCGAGCCGGGATCGCCTAGCTGGGCTCCACAGCCTGGACCTCAGAAAAAGTTTGTCGAGAGCGACGTTTTCGAGGTGGTCTACGGCGGCGCTCGCGGCGGCGGCAAGACCGACGCCGCGCTGGGCGAATTCGCTCTTCATGCCGAGAAGTATGGCGAGGGCGCTCGCGGTCTGCTGGTGCGTCGCACACGCGTGGCGCTCGAACCGACGATCGCGCGAGCTCGGCAGATCTTCATTGGCGCTCAATGGACCGAACAGAAGTCGCGATTCACCTGGCCGAACGGAGCCCGGCTCAGCTTTCGTCACTTGGACCAAGACGGCCACGCCGACGGCTACCAGGGTCACGATTACTCACGGGTCTATATTGAGGAACTCTATTCGAGCCGCGGGGTGCGGATGTGATCCGGATCGAACGTGACCCGGCATTCTGGACGCGGGTCGCCGCGCATCCCGAAGTGACCCCGATGCTGATGGGGCTGCCGGCGGAAAAGGTCGGCGCGCTCGCCGGCCGACCAGACATGCTCCCTTTCGCCAGCGACCATGGTGGCTTCCTGTTCGGACGGCTGGACGCGCTCGGCTTCGTCTGCGAACTCCACACGCTTTTCACGCCGGAGGGATGGGGACGGGAGGCGCTGACCGCCGGGGTGCAAGCGCTCGAAGCGGTCTGGGCGCTGGGTTACCAATCGATTTTGACCTTTGAAGTCCGCGCCAATGCAAGAAGCAAGCCGCCGCGAACCTTTGGCTTCGTCCAGGCCGCCGACTGGCGGGCGACACCGCTCGGCGATTTGCGGCTTTGGACGCTCACCCCCACAGCCTGGAATGCGAGTCCGGCAAGGAGACTGAAATGCCTGCACTAATTCCTGCCTTGATCGTTGGCGCGGCGGGTGTCGCCGGCGCGGCCGTATCGGCCAACGCGGCGAGCCATGCCAGCGATGCCGCGACCGCCGCGGCCGCGCGCAACGATGCGTTGCAGCAGCAGACCTATGAGTCGAACAAGGCCCTGATCCAACCCGAGATCGATCGTGGCGCGGCGGCGGCGGACGAACTCCAAGGGTTTCTCGGCCTCGGCGACGACCCTGCCAAAGCGCAAGCCGCGCTCCAGACCTATCTCGGCAGCACTGGTTACCAGTTCGACCTCAAACAGGGGCTGAACGCGGTCGAACAATCGAAGTCGGCTGAAGGTCTCTACAATTCAGGCGCGGCCGAGAAGGCGCTGGACGCTTACGGATCGGGACTAGCGCGGACCTACGGTCAATCCTACGCTTCGGGCCTCGCGGGCGTCGCCCAGACTGGAGCCGGCGCGATCAATGCGCTCACGGGCGCCGCCGTGAACAACGCCAATGAACAACAATCGAGTAATGCCAGCGCGGCGGCGACTTCGGCCAATGCGGGACTCACCAGCGCCAACGCGATCGACGCGTTGATCGCCAAGGGCGTCAACGCCTACACCATGACGCGCGGCCAGAGTTCGTTCGGCGGCGCTTCCAACGCATTCGCCCCGGGAGGTTGAGAGATGCTCAACGAGACGAGCGAGACCGGCGGAACAACCGCGCCGGATCATGTTGGCGACTACCTGAATGCCTTTCGAGCCGGACAAAGATTGACCCCGTCGGCGCGGCCGAACCCCGTCCCCGAGTTTCTCGCGACCGCAACGGCCGGGCCGCTCGCGACCTTGAGTGGCGCTGAGCGTGACCAAGCGGGTCGTCGGGCGGAACTGCTGGGAGCAATCGGCGTAGGATTGAGCAACGTGCCCTATGACCAGCGGCCTTCCATTCTCGCTCACCTGGCGCCCGCCCTCGAAAGCGAAGGCATTCCGGCGCAAGCGGTCACTGGCTTCGACCCTACTGACGAGGCGCTCGATCTGTCGATCAAGCACGCGAAAGCGGCGGCTGGCCTACTCAAGAAAGCTTGAGACAAGGCGGGCGATCAGACGCGCGCCCTCGCGACACGAACGGCCGCCAACCCGCCCATGATCAGGAACGGCAAGAAGGCCGCGAACAGGATCGGCGCGGACGCCTCGGCCTGCCGCGCACCGAAGTCGCGGGCCAAACCCAGCATGTTCGCCAAGGCGCCGGCCGCAGCCGCCCCCAAAGCGCCGCCCATGAGCTGCGTGGTCGGGATGGCGCTCGCGCCGAGAGTGCGATCCTGTTCGGGCAGACAGCTAACGATGCGCTGGGTGAGCAAGGACCAGGCCAACCCAAAACCAATCCCCATGAGAAACCCCGAAGCCGCCACCCAGCCGAGCGGCGCGTGGGCAATCGTGACCGTCAGCGCCGAATACCCGATCAGGATCACGCCGGCGCCAATCAGAATTAGAGCGGAGTGCCGCTTGTCGGGTGCGCCGGACACGAAAAAGGCCGCGGCCGTCCAGCCCATCGCCATCGCGCAGACGACGTAACCGGCCAATAACGGTGACACCCCATAGACCGCTTGCAAGATGGCGGCTTGATAGACGTTGAGGCCGACTGTTCCGACCTCGAGCGCGAAGATCATCGCGTACCCGGCGCCGCTGATCGTCCACGGACGCGCGGCATCCCTCGGCAGCAAGCCCTGCCCCGCCGACTGATTGATCCGTAGCGTTGCGATGAACGCGACTGTCCCGGCGATGAGAAACCCCCACGAAGCCAGGACGCCTTTGGTAATGTTGGCCGCGGCGATCAACCCTACCGAAAGCGTCAGCGCGCCCAAGGTCCGCCACGCCATTGGTGGTATCGGGTCTATCGACGACCTGTGCCGATCCAGCAAGTATGCGCTGGCGACGGCGAAGACGACGCCCTGCGCCGCGAACATCCAGAATGCGCCGCGCCACGACCCTCCCCCCGCGAAAACACCGCCAATGAGCGGTCCGGCGATGCTGGCGATGCCCCACGCCCCCGCACCCGCGGCAAACAGCCTCGCCCACATCGACTTGGGGAAGTTCGCCTCGATGGCGACGTAGCAAAATCCCACGATCCATCCAGCGCCGACGCCCTGAAGCGCGCGCCCGATCAGGAATCCGGCGATTCCGCTGGCCGATGCGCTCGCGACGCATCCGGCCGTGTAGGCGATAGACGCCAGGAGCGTGGCGCCGCGCAAACCCACCTGCTGAGAGAACTGGCCCGCGCTCGCGCCCGCGAGGATCGAAGCGGTCAGGAAGAACGCCACCGCCCAGCCGTAGTAAGCCGTGCCCCGGAGATCTCGGGCGACACTCGGCATCAAGGTAACGGTTACCAAGCCATCGGCGGCGTTGAGCCATATCCCGAGCAAGATGAGAGCAGCGCGGGGGAGATAGATCGGCGTCAGAAAATCACGCCATCTAACAACCGCGTCCTCGGTCACCTCGCGCCTACCGCAGCCCTCTCGCTAAAGGGTGCGTTTGACTTCCTCGACGGTGAAGCACTCGATGAAGTCCTTCTCCTTGATATCCTGGAAGCCGGCGAACGCCATGCCGCATTCCTGGCCCGCCGTGACTTCCGTGACCTCGTCCTTGAAGCGCTTGAGCGTCTGGAGTGTCCCAAGCTCAAGGACCACGACATCCTGGCGGATGATCCGCACCCGCGCGCCACGCCGCACGACGCCCTCGCGGACACGGCACCCCGCGATGCGGCCGACCTTGGAGATGTCGAAGGCCTGCAGGACCTCCGCGGCGCCGAGGAAGGTTTCCCGCTGGATCGGCGCGAGCATTCCCGACAGAACGCCTTTAATGTCGTCCAGCAGGTCGTAGATGATGGCGTAGTAGCGAATCTCAACGCCCTCATGCTCCGCCAATTCACGCGCCTGTTTCGAGGCGCGTACGTTGAACCCTAGGATGGAGGCGCCGGCGCCCTTCGCCAGCATCACATCGCTCTCGTTGATCCCACCGGCTCCCGAAAGAATGATCCGAGCGCGCACTTCATCGGTGCCGATCTTCTCCAGCGATCCGACGATCGCTTCGGCCGAGCCCTGAACATCCGCCTTTACGAGAACCGGAAGTTCCGAGACCTTCTTGTCCGCGAGCTTCGCCATCATGTCGGCGAGCGAAGCGCCGGAGCCGACCGACGTCATCGACCGTTCCCGCTTCAGGCGAATACGGTAGTCGGTGAGTTCACGCGCGCGCGCCTCGTTATCCACGACCGCGAACGGCTCGCCGGGATCGGCGGCGCCGTCCAGTCCCAGGATCTCCACCGGCTCGGACGGACCAGCCGAGGACACCTGCTCGTCCCGCTCGTTGATCAGCGCGCGTACGCGGCCGGAAGCCGCCCCGGCGACAACGATGTCTCCCCTCTTCAACGTCCCTCGCTTTACAAGAACCGTCGCCACGGCGCCTCGTCCGCGATCGAGCTTGGCCTCGATGACCACGCCCTCGGCGGTTCGGTCGGGGTTGGCCTTCAGGTCCATGACCTGCGCCTGAAGCAGAATGGCCTCGACAAGGTCGTCGAGACCGGTCTTCTGCAGCGCAGAGACCTCGATGGCCTGGGTTTCACCCCCCAAACTTTCGACCACGATTTCATGCTGCAGGAGTTCGTTGATCACGCGCGTGGCGTCGGCTCCGGGCTTGTCCATCTTATTGATGGCGACGATCATCGGCGCTCCGGACGCCTTGGCGTGCTGGATCGCCTCGATCGTCTGCGGCATGACGCCGTCGTCAGCCGCGACAACGAGAATGACGAGGTCGGTTACGTTCGCCCCCCTCGCTCGCATGGCGCTGAACGCCGCGTGACCCGGAGTGTCGAGAAAGGTGATCCTCTCGCCATCGGCGAGTCGCACCTGATACGCCCCGATGTGTTGGGTGATCCCACCGTGCTCTCCAGAAGCAACATCCGCCGAGCGTAAAGCGTCCAGCAGGCTGGTCTTGCCATGGTCGACGTGGCCCATGACGGCGACGACCGGCGGACGGTTCACGAGATGATCGTCGACATCCTCGTCAGCAAGGAAGCCGGTCTCAACGTCGCTCTCGGAAACCCGGCGCACCGAGTGGCCAAACTCCGCGGCCACCAATTCGGCGGTGTCCGAATCGATCACATCGGTGATCTTCAGCATCATCCCTTCGCGTACGAGAAATTTGATGATCTCGACGCCGCGGACCGCCATGCGCCCAGCCAAATCCTGGACGGTGATGACGTCGGGAATGACGACCTCGCGCGCCGTCTTGGCGCCCTCCTGGCCGCCGCCTTTGCGCTTCTCGCGCTCACGTTCACGCGCGCGGCGGACGGAGGCGAGCGAACGCATCCGTTCGACGGCGCCCTCGTCGTCTCCGGCCACCGCCTGAATCGTAAGGCGCCCTTCGCGACGGCGAGGTTCGCCCTTAGTGCGCGAAACCGCCTTGCCGCCGGCGCCGGGCTTGCCTTTTCGAGCGGCGTCTTCCTCGTCAAAATCGGGACGGCGGTCTAAGCTGAGGGCCCCGGAACGCGGAGCCTGGCGCGTGGCGCGTTGGACTTCTGGCGTCCCATCGGGCGCCGCAACGGGGCGGCCCGCTCCAGGGCGCACCGAGCCGCTACGTGGAACTCCATCGCGAGGCGGCCGCGGCGCGAGCGCCGAGTATCGCACCGTTTCGCCGGGGCGAGCGGGGCGATCTCGAACGGGTCCGGTCGCCACGCCGCGGGGCGCTTCCGACCTCTGAGTGGAGGACGCCGCTTCCCCGGGTCGAGCCGTGCGCTGGTTGAATGCGACACTGCTACTGGACCGCTCGGGCCGGTAAGTCGTGGTGCTCGCCCGGTCATCACGCCGCTCACGACTCGGTTCATAGCTCCGCGTCTGACCCGCCGGCCGTTGAGCATCGGGCGACCGAAGGTTAGTCGACGGTGTGCGGACGGGAGCCACGGCGGCCGGGCGAGGGCGAATTGGCGGAGGCGCTGGCTCGGGCGCCGCGGAAGCAGCGGGCGGCTCGGGCGCGATCATGCGCTCGGGCGGCGGAGCTTCCACTGACGGCGTTGGGGTCTCGGCGACAGGTGGCAAAGCCGCGGCTTCGGCGACTACCGGCTGAAGCGAGACGGGACTAACCTCACGTTGCGTGGCCGCGCGCTGCTGTTGCTCGCGCGCCAACTCGATCGCGCGTTGACGAGCGCGGCGCTCGTCCTCGGACAATCCCCCAGACACGCCCGAAGGAGCCAACTCGGCCGTTGCCGAGGGCGGCGGGGCGATATTGCCTTCGATCGGAGCAGGCCGCCGTTCCGCGAGATTAGGCGCCGCTATAGGCGTATCCGCGCGTCGCCGCTTGGTCTCGACAACCACCGTCTTCGATCGACCATGGCTGAAGCTTTGCTTGACAACGCCAGCGCTGACAGCGCCACCGATTCTCGGCTTCAAGGTCAGGGGCGCTCGACCGCCGGAAGCTGGGGCCTGCCTATTGCTATCGTTGTCGTCCGTCATGCGCTCGCTTGATTACCATTTGCCGGCGGCCCTTGGAGCCCGGCTATCCCAAAACACCATGGGCTCGGCGCGATTGCCCGCGCCGATCCCGTTATCCAAATCCCAGACCGAAGTTCCTTAGAAATCCCAGTCCTCGGGACAGAGCCGACGAAAACCCGCGAGGCGATCGACCTCGTTTGACCAGCGTTCGGCGCCTCGCCCGGCAAGGAAGATCAAGTGTACCACATTCTCGGCCCCCAAAGCCAAACCCAATTCGTTGGAGCTGAACAGACCGACCACGCGCGGCCGCGATGTGGACCGCCGTCTTGCGTCAAACATTTTTCGCCGCCCGTCCGCCGCGGCATCAAGGGCCTCGATCAGAAAGGCGGCTTTACCCGAGACAATCGTGCTCTGTGTTTTCTCGAAGCCAATAACAATGTCGCCGGCCTTTCGAGCCAAACCCAAGGCGGAGAGCAGCCGGGCGAGTATTTGGGTCTCGATGCGATCCGCGATATCCGCGGCGACAAGCACCTTCTTCCGCAAAGCGCGCGCGAATAGTCCCTGCTTTCGCGCCCGCTCAACCGAGGCCCGGTCGGCGGCCACCCAAACCCCCCTTCCCGGAAGCTTCCGGCCAAGATCGGCGACGATAAAACCATCGGGCGCTTCAACAAAGCGAACCAGACGGCGTTCTTCCATGACGGCGCCGGACACGACATCCCGGCGTTGTCGCGAGGCTGCCGCAAGCGTGCCCGGGGGGACGCTCATCGTTGGCGGCGGTCCGAGATCAGGCGCTTCGGACACGCTCGCCGAACACCGCCGTCGCTTCGTCGATCGGCACTTCCTCCAAATCCGCTTCAGGCTCTTCCGCTTCGGGTTCAATCCAGCCGGCGGCGACACGCGCGCGCATCACCAGGCGTTCGGCGTCCTCGGCGCTCATGTTGAACGACTCGAGAATGCCCTTTTCCCGCACGCGTTCACCCGCCTTGTGTTCGTACCATCCGCGAATGTCATCGGGCACCAGACCCGCCAAGTCCTCGATCGTCTTTACGTCACCTTCACCCAGGGCCACCGCCATGGGCAGGGTCACGCCCTCGACATCAAGCACCGCGTCATCGACCCCAAGCTCTCGACGCTTCGCGTCGAATTCAGCAGCCTCACGATCGAGGTAGTCCCTGGCGCGAGCCTGAATTTCTTCGGCGGTGTCTTCGTCGAATCCTTCGATGGACGCGATCTCATCGGCCTCGACATAGGCGACGTCTTCGACCGACACGAAACCTTCGGTGACCAAGAGCTGGGCGATGACTTCATCGACATCCAGCGCTTCCTGGAACAACGCCGTGCGTTCGGCGAACTCGCGTTGGCGACGCTCGCTTTCCTGACTTTCGGTCATGATGTCGATCTGCCAACCGGTGAGCTGGCTAGCCAATCGAACATTCTGGCCGCGGCGGCCGATCGCGAGCGAGAGTTGCTCGTCAGGGACCACGACCTCGACCCGCTCCTCTTCCTCGTCCATCACCACCTTGGTGACTTCCGCGGGCGCGAGCGCGTTCACCAGGAAGGTCGCCTCGTCGGGGTTCCATTGGATGATATCAATCTTCTCGCCCTGCAGTTCCGCGACCACCGCCTGGACGCGCGATCCGCGCATGCCGACACACGCGCCGACCGGGTCGATCGAACTATCGTTCGAAACGACCGCCATTTTCGCCCGGCTCCCCGGATCGCGCGCCACGGCGCGAATCTCGATGACACCGTCATAGACTTCCGGGACCTCTTGGGCGAACAGCTTGGCCATGAATCCGCCGTGGGCCCGCGAAAGCATGATCTGCGGCCCCTTGGCCTCTCGGCGGACGTCGTAAATGTAGCCCCTCACCCGATCACCGACGTTGAAAGCCTCGCGCGGGATCGACTGATCGCGTCGCATGATCGCTTCGCCCCGGCCAAGATCGACGATGACATTGCCGTATTCGACACGCTTGGCCACGCCGTTGACGATCTCGCCGACGCGGTCCTTGAATTCCTCATACTGGCGCTCGCGCTCGGCTTCCCGAACCTTTCCGGTCACGACCTGGCGCGCCATCTGCGTTTGGACGCGGCCGAATTCGAACGGCGGCAAGGTCTCCGTGTAAGTCTTGCCGATGACAGCGTCGGGGTCGGTGGCGAGCGCATCCGTCAGGCGCCGCTGGGCGTAGTCGTTGAAGACCGCTGGCTCATCCTCGACCAGGCTCTCGGGCATATAGTCGTCGGAAACGACGGTCACGACGCGCGTGATCGTTGTTTCGCCGGTCTTGGGATCGATGTGCACGCGGATGTCGTGGTCGGCTCCGTAGCGAGCGCGGGCGGCCTTTTGAATGGCCTCTTCGATCGCCTCCACGACGATCTCCTTTTCAATCGACTTCTCCCGGGCGACCGCGTCCGCGATCTGGAGAAGTTCGAGCCGGTTTGCCGAAATACCGGTGGTGCTCATGGGCGGGCGTCCTCGGGGTCGTAATCAGGTGGAAATTCACAAGGCGGTATGTCGGCCACCGCGTTCTCCGCGGAAAGCCTGGCGGCCCGGGCGCGGGCGCCGGCGGCCATCAGCGCATCGTTAACGACGAGCTTTGCGTCGGTCAGCCACGTGAAGGGGAGCATCGCCGTCTCGGCTTCACCATCGAGATTGATCGCGACGAGATCGCCGTCGACGCCCGCGAGTTCGCCTTTGAAACGCTTTCGGCCCTCAGCGATCCTATCGATCTCTAGCCGGGCCTCGAAGCCTTCCCAGGCGACGAAATCTTTCAGGCGGGTCAAAGGCCGGTCGATGCCTGGGCTGGACACTTCCAAAGTGTATTCTCCGGCGATCGGATCGGCGGCGTCCATGACGGACGACAGGGCGCGCGCGAGACGCGCGCAATCCTCGACGACCATCGATCCATCGGAATCCTCGGCCATGATCTGCAAGCGACGGGCGTGATCTCCGCCCATCAAGCGCAGGCGAACGATCTCGTATCCGGAGGCTTCCGCCACCGGGTCCAAAAGTTCTAGAAGCTGATGATCTTCAGCGGTCTTGCCGCGCACGATTGGTTCTTTCCGTAGATCAAAGAAAAAGCGGCGGACCCTTCCCAGGGTCGCCGCTCGTAAACGCCATCCAGCGCTAACGGACGATGAAGTCTCCATATAGCAAGCGACCGGCGGCTTGTCAGCCCCAATCGGCGCCCGCGAAACACGGACTTATTCGGCGGCGACTGCCGAAGCGGCGATGACCTCGACATAAGTGCGGTCATTGCGCTTGGTGACAAACCTCACCGCACCCGTGGCCTTGGCGAACAGGGTATGATCCTTACCTATCCCGACGTTCTCGCCCGGCCAATATTTCGTGCCGCGCTGGCGGACGAGGATGTTGCCGGCAATCGCCGCTTCACCGCCGAATTTCTTCACGCCCAGCCGCCGGCCGGCGGAGTCGCGGCCGTTGCTCGAGGAACCGCCTGATTTTTTGTGAGCCATGGTCTCGTCTCCAGGTCTGTCAGGGATCAGGTGGTCTGCGACTTGCGCGCGCGCCGTTCCGACACCCGGCTTTCGGCCATTTCCATTCCGCGAGACAAGTTCCTGGCGCGCGCATTGAGCGTGGCGAGCGGAGTCAGGTCGACCGCGCCATCCCACTTCGCTTCACGACCATCGCCGGATATGCCGGTGACGCGCAGAACAGAATGGGTTTGGCGGTGGCCACGGGTGCGGCGATAGCCCTGGCGCCGAATCTTCTTGAACACCTTGATCTTGTCGCCCTTGCGAGTCTCGATCAGCGTCGCGCTGACACTGGCCCCGTCCACTATCGGCGAACCGAGGGTAACCTCGGCGCCTTCGCCGATCATCAGCACTTCGCCGAATGCGATCTCGGCCCCAGACTCGCCTTCGAGTTTCTCGACCACGAGCAGGTCGCCCGCCTGAACCCGGTACTGTTTTCCGCCGGTCTTGATCACAGCGTACATGTCTCGAACTTCCAGGCGGTGGCGACGAATTGCGGAAACAACAACGCCCGCGAGCAGACCCGCGGGCGAGGGCGGTTCTCTAGATGACCGAGAGCCGAAGTGTCAAGATCGGGCCGCGACGATCGTCGGGGGCGATGCTTAGGTCGCGCCGCTCAGGTTTTCCGCGATCAACCCGATTTTGTAATAGCCGTCGAGCTGCAGTTGGTTGATCACATCCATGAATTGTCGGTAGCGCACATGACGGTCGGCGCGAATGAAGATTCGCTCGTTGGTCGGGTTAGCGACGCCAAGGGACATTGGGAGGTCGGAGGCGAGGCTCGCCATCGATGACGGCTTGAGCGAACTCTTGCCCATCGAAACAAAGATTTGGCCACTGTCCTGAATCGAAATGAACGTCGGCGGCTTACCCTTGTCGTCCTTGGGCGGGGTCGCTGGCGGCAAATCGATGCGGATCGATGTCGTCGCCAAGGGCGCGACGACCATGAAGATAATCAGCAGGACCAGCATGACGTCCACGAACGGCGTGACGTTCATGTCGCTGTTTTGGCCGAGATCGAATTTCCCGCCGCCGCCGCCGCCGATCTTCGCCGCCATCGATAACTCCTAAGAAGAGCGCCGCGTCAGCGCCCGGTCCTTAACTTCGGCGTCACTGATTGCCCGGATGGCGCGGGATGTAAACCCCGCGGCGAGCCGTCACGCGCCTGGAGCCTCGAGACCTCATCCGGTCGCGCTCTACCGGTCTTCCGGTTCGGTGGACGATAGGCTTCCACGGCGCCGATCGAAATCGCGGCGCCAGCGTCGAGCCCTCGCGAAGGTGTCGGTAATCATGCCGATCAGGCCCGCGAGGCTGACGCCATAGGCGGGCCAGACGTAGGCGCCGTACTTTCCAGCCGCGTGAGCCAAATCGATCATGCGAGAGCGCGATCCCTCAGATTCAGCGCTCTCCTGCGCCAGATTTCGCCACGCATGCGCGCCAACCAGAGGGCCGCGAAGGCCGTCGCGTAGCCGGCCCCCATCAGAAAAAGCGGGGTGAGATAGACTGGCGCCATCAGGGGACCGCCGGAGCGCATGATCGACTCCCCCTGATGCAGCGTGTTCCACCACTCCACGGAGAATTTGATCACCGGCAAATTGATCAAGCCGACAATGGCGAGAATCTCGGCGGCGCGAGCGGCTTTCGCCTCGTCGTCAATCGCCGCGCGCAGCGCCATGTAGCCGAGGAACAGCAAGAACAGGACGAGCATCGACACCAGCCGCGCGTCGCCCCAAACCCACCACGCTCCCCACATAGGGCGGCCCCAGAACGATCCCGTTACGAGAGCCATAAGGGTAAAGACCGCGCCAAGCGGCGCGACGGCCCGGGCCGCGACGTCGGCGAGGGCGTGTCGGAACACCAGCGAGACGAAGCTGGACGCTCCCAAACAGGTATAGGCCAGAAGGGCGGCCCATGCCGCCGGAACATGGATGAACATTATCAGGACCGTTTCGCCCTGCTGATAATCGGGTGGCGCTGAAAATCCCAGCCACAGACCCAGGGCGGTCAAGGCCGCCGCCGCGGCCGCGAAAAGCGGAACGGCCCAGCGCGAGAACGCCATGAACCGGAGCGGATTGGCCAGGCGGGTGATCATGGCGGGTGACTAGGCTTGGAGCTCACATGCGGCAAGTCGTGGCGATCGATCACGACAGAGCGTTCCGGCAAGCTCCGGCCATCGCGAAGGGCGCTGTCGCGATCGCCGCCAGGCTGTAGGCGCTAAGCAAGGCGAGGCTCGCGCCCCATGAACCGCTGGTTGCCGCGCGCTCGATAGCCGCGCCGCCAAAGATCACCGGCGGCGTCAACAGCGGCAAAACAATCAAGGCAATCAACAGCCCGCCCCGGCGACTCGCCAGCGCCAGCGCGGCGCCGGCGCCCCCGACGAAGGCGAAGGCGGCGCCCCCGACCAGCGCCGCGGCGATTGCCATCGGGCAAGCCGATAGCGGTCCGCCGAGGGCCAACACGCCAAGCGGCGCGACAACAGCCAAGGGCGCGGCGCAGACCAGCCACTGCGCGCCGCATTTTATCAGTGCGACAACCTCCAAAGGGAGCTGGGAAAGCGCCAGAAGATCCAGCGCGCCGCTCTCCAGGTCGCGTTCGAACATCCGATCCAACGACAGCAGGCTCGCCAGGACGAGAGCGATCCACGCGATTCCGGGCGCTACCGCGGACAACAGAGCGGGGGCCGCCCCCAGGCCGAGCGGCAGCATGATCGTTACGGCGGCGAAGAATCCCACCGCCAGAAACGGGCCGCCTCCGCTCCAGGCAAGGGCGACTTCACGTCGCGCGAGCGCGGCGAGTGGAGTCACGGTCTCACCACGAGTTGGGCCGCCTCGATCGGCAGCGGATCGTGCGCCGCCGCGATGATCAGGCCCCCAAAGTCAAGATGCGTCCGCATGGTTTTCGCCATCCAGTCGCGGCTCGCCGCGTCGAGGGCGGTGGTCGGCTCGTCCAACAGCCAAAGCGAACGCGGAGAGGCCACCAGGCGGATCATCGTCAGCCGCCGGCGCTGACCGGCCGACAACTTGCGCACCGGCAGGTCGAGAACCCTCGACAGGCCGAGCCGGTCAGCCGTGTTCCGCGCTACATCGACAGACCCGCCCGTCCAAGCGGTCGCGAACTCGACCTCGGCGCCGACACCGCGCGATCCGGCGAGTCCGTCCAGATGCCCCACGAGGTGGGAGTGATCGCGGATCGCCTCCCGCGGCTCCATATGATCATCTCCGGCGGCGAAGCGGATGGTTCCGGCGTCGTGCTCCAGAAGCCCGGCGATCGCCCGCAGCACACTCGTCTTGCCGGCTCCGTTTTCCCCGACCAGCGCCACCGCCGACCCCGCTTCGACGGCGAAGGACAGGCCGCGAAAGAGCGTGCGCGACCCCCGCGAGAGGCACAGCTTCTCCACCTCCACTCGAGTCAATCGCGCCATTCGCCTCGCATGGACGAGAGTTGAGCCTCAGTCTATGAGAAGCGCCGCCGTCCGCCGCACGCGGAGTGTGCGCCGCGCCGAGGGAACGCTGTGTGTCCTCTCTGGTCCGCGCGCCGCCCCGCCTCCCCGCCCGAAGGACCGGCAGCGAAGAAGGACCACAACATGCCATCCCTCGATAGTCTCGGCGCGCGCCGCCAACTCGACGTCGGCTCGTCAACCTACGCCTACTACAGCCTGGCCGCGGCCGAAGCGGCCGGCCTGCACGGCATCTCGCGCCTCCCCGTGTCGATGAAGGTTCTCCTTGAGAACCTGTTGCGCAACGAAGACGGCATCGCCGTGGGCGAGAACGACCTCAAGGCGTTCGCGACCTGGGTCGAGAACAACGGCCAAATCCAGCACGAGATCAGCTTCCGGCCCGCCCGCGTTCTGATGCAGGACTTCACCGGCGTTCCGGCCGTGGTCGACCTCGCCGCGATGCGCGACGCGCTGGCCAAGCTCGGCGGCGACGCCCAGAAGATCAACCCGCTGATTCCGGTCGATCTCGTGATCGACCATTCGGTGATGGTGGACTATTCCGGCGGCTCGAAGAGCTTCGCGGAGAACGTGGCGCGGGAATACGAGCGCAACATCGAGCGCTATCGTTTCCTGCGCTGGGGATCGGCGGCGTTCGACAACTTCCGGGTCGTCCCGCCAGGGACCGGTATCTGCCACCAGGTCAATCTCGAGAACCTCGCCCAGACGGTGTGGGTGAAGGAGACCGACGGCGAAGCAATCGCTTATCCCGATACCGTCGTCGGCACCGACAGCCATACCACGATGGTCAACGGCCTCGCCGTGCTCGGCTGGGGCGTCGGCGGCATTGAGGCCGAGGCCGCGATGCTCGGTCAGCCGATCCCGATGCTGATCCCCGAGGTGATCGGTTTCCGCATGACCGGCGTCCTGCCCGAGGGCGCCACGGCGACCGACTTGGTGCTCACCGTCACCCAGATCTTGCGCAAGAAGGGCGTGGTCGGGAAATTCGTCGAGTATTTCGGCCCTGGCCTGGAACACCTCACCGTCGAGGATCAGGCCACGCTGGCCAACATGGCTCCCGAATATGGCGCGACTTGCGGCTTCTTCCCGGTGACGCGCTCGACCATCAACTATCTCGCCGCCACGGGGCGCTCTCCCGAGCGCGTCGCTCTGGTGGAAGCCTACGCCAAGCAACAGGGCCTGTGGGTCGAGCCTGGCACGGACGAGCCGGTGTTTACCGAAGTCCTGGAACTCGATCTTTCGACGGTGGCGCCGTCTCTAGCCGGCCCCAAGCGGCCGCAAGACCGCGTGCTGCTGACCGACTCCGCCGCCAGCTTCCGCGAGGCTCTTCAAGGCGAGTTCGGCAAGCACGGCGAAGCGGGCGACGCCCGCGTCGCGGTTCACGGCCATGACCACGATGTCGGCAACGGCGACGTGGTGATCGCGGCGATCACCTCCTGCACCAACACCTCAAACCCCAGCGTGCTGATCGCCGCCGGTCTTCTCGCCAAGAACGCGGTCTCCAAGGGCCTCAAGGCAAAACCTTGGGTGAAGACCTCGCTGGCCCCCGGCTCTCAGGTGGTGACCGACTATCTCGACAAGGCCGGACTGACGAAGCCGCTCGACGCGCTGGGTTTCAACCTGGTCGGCTACGGCTGCACGACCTGTATCGGCAACTCCGGCCCGCTCGCCGAGCCGATCAGCGAGGCGATCCAGAGCGGCGATCTGGTGGCGGTGTCGGTGCTTTCCGGCAACCGCAATTTCGAGGGCCGCGTCAATCCGGACGTGCGCGCCAACTACCTCGCCTCGCCGCCGCTTGTCGTCGCCTATGCCCTGGCGGGATCGATGCTGACGGACCTCGCCACCGAGCCGCTCGGCCAGGGCAAGGGCGGCAAGGACGTTTTTCTACGCGATATCTGGCCGACCAACGAGCAGATCGCTGACGTTCAGCGCAAGGTTGTCAACGAGTCGATGTTCGCCGAACGCTACGGCGACGTGTTCAAGGGCGACAAGAACTGGCAGGGCATCAAGGTCGCCGGCGGCCAGACCTACCAATGGGACATCGGTTCGACCTACGTCCAGAACCCGCCTTACTTCGAAGGGCTGTCGATGACGCCCGAACCCGTCGCCGACATCATCGAGGCTCGGGTGCTCGGCATCTTCGGCGACTCGATCACCACCGACCACATCAGCCCGGCCGGCAACATCCGCAAGACCTCCCCGGCGGGAGACTACCTGTCGCAACACCAGGTCAGCGTCGGCGAGTTCAACTCCTACGGCGCGCGTCGGGGCAACCATGAGGTGATGATGCGCGGCACCCTCGCCAACATCCGCCTGCGCAACAAGATCACGCCGGACATCGAGGGTGGCGTCACCCGGCACTTCCCGTCCGGCGAGGTGATGCCGATCTACGATGCGGCGATGCGCTACAAGGCCGAGGGCCGGGGTTCGGTGATCTTCGCCGGCAAGGAGTACGGCACCGGCTCGTCACGCGACTGGGCGGCCAAGGGCGTGCGGCTGCTGGGCGTCCGCGCGGTGATCGCCGAGACCTTCGAGCGCATTCACCGCTCCAACCTCGTCGGGATGGGCGTGTTGCCGTTGCAATTCGTCGCCGACGGTTGGCAACGCCTCGGCCTCACCGGCGAGGAGATCGTGACCATTCGCGACCTCGCCTCGGTGCAACCGCGCCGACAGTTGATGGTGGAGCTCTACCGCCCGAGCGACGGCAAGATCGCGCGTTTTCCGGTGCGCTGCCGGATCGATACGGCGACGGAGCTGACCTACTTCACCAATGGCGGGGTGCTGAACTACGTCCTGCGAAATCTAGCCAAGGCCGCGGCCTGACCGCCGCGCGTACACAATTTCGTGAGATCACGCCGGGTGGAAGTGGGACTATCTGGCGCTGCATGAAAAAAGTGGCGGCGGTTCTGGCGCTTCTGTTCCTGGCTCCCGCCGCCGCTGCCGCGCGGCGGGCGACGCTGGTGGAGCTGTTCACGGCGCAAGGTTGCGCGACGTGCAACAAGGCCAATGCCTCGGTAGCCCGGTGGATCGATCGCCCTGGCGTGATCGTGCTGACATGGTCGGTCGACTATTGGGACTATCTCGGCTGGAAGGACACATACGCTCAGCCGGCCTTCGCCGATCGCCAGAGAGCCTATGATACGCGCTTCGGTTTTCGCGACGTTTCCACGCCGCAGATCGTCGTCGGCGGTGTGGTGCAGCAAGCCGGCGACAAGGCCGACGCGCTGGACGATCTGATCAAGCGGGCTCGGCGGGGATCGATCGCACAGCCCCAGATCGCCGTCTCCCCATCGGGCCGAATCGCGGTGGGTTCCGGCCGCCGCCCGCGAGGCGGCGGCGATGTCTGGCTCGTCCGCTACAGCCCGACCGAGCCGGCGGTCGAAGTGAAGGAAGGCGACAATCGCGGCGCTTCGGTCAATGAGCGCAACGTGGTGCGCCAGCTCGTGCGCCTGGGATCGTGGGCGGGTCGCCCGAAAACCTATCGCGCCGCGCCGTCGCCGGAGGATGGACTGTCCACCGTCGTCATCGTTCAGGAGGCCAACGGCGGGCCGGTCGTCGCCGTGGCCGCGACGCCGGTCGATCAACAGTGAGGGGGTTGTCGGCCGATCGGCCCGCGATCCCGAGGGCTGGGGGGGCTGTTCAGAGACCGGAACCGCGTTCTTTCCGATCGACCGACCTTCAAACTGTCGCCTTGCAAGCCGGCGCGCGCGAGGCCGAACTAAGGTGATTTGGCGACTCGTCGGCGCTCGCAAACGACACGGGTCGCAACTATCCTGATCGGAATGCCATACGACACAGTCCCAAATCCTCATCCGCTGTCCGCGACGCCGATCGTGTTTTTCACCCGCGGCGAACTCAACCGCCTTCTCGATCTCTACGGCCGGATGGTCGCCCAGGGGCTGTGGCGCGACTACGCCATCGATGGCCTGCGGGAGGCGGCCCAGTTCGCGGTCTACCGTCGCGCCTCGGAGGTGCCGCTCTACCGGGTCGAAAAACGTCCGGCCATGGCTCGCCGCCAGGGCGCGTGGAGCGTTCTCGCCCATGGCGGCCTCATTCTGAGGCGCGGCCACGAGCTCGAGCAGGTGCTGAAGGTGTTCGACGGCTCGCGGTTCAGGGTGGTGGAGTAGGATCTGAGCGGTTGATCGAGCCGCCTCCCCCGCGAAGGCGTAGGCCCAGTACTCTGCATTCCTACGAGTTGCGTCCAGCTAAACTGGGTCCCCGCCTTCGCGGGGAAAGCGTGTAAGGAGATGAGCGCTTGGCTGAAGCCGGGCCGCGGCAATGCTATCCATTGACGTCGATCACGACCCGCCCACGGATCTCGCCAGCGATGATCGCCGCGCCCAATCGGGGTGCATCCGACAGCGACGCCGGGACGATCATCGCGTCCAGCCCGTCGAAATCCAGATCGCGCGCCAGCCGCGACCACGCCGCCTCCCGATCCGGTTTCGGCCGCATGACCGAATCAATGCCGGCCAGGGTGATCCCGCGCAGGATGAAGGGCGCGACGCTGGCCGGCAGATCCATGCCCTGGGCCAGACCGCAGGCCGCGACCACGCCGCCATAGCGCGTCTGGGCCAGCACATTGGCCAGGGTGTGGCTGCCCACCGAGTCCACGGCGCCGGCCCAGCGCTCCTTGCCGAGCGGCCTGCCGGGCGCCGACAGTTCCGCCCTATCGATGATCTCGGCGGCGCCCAACTCCTCCAGGTAACGCGATTGCTCAGATTTTCGTCCGCTGGAGGCGATCACCCGATAGCAGAGACGGCCGAGCAGGGCGATCGCCACGCTCCCCACGCCGCCCGCCGCGCCCGTCACCAGAACGTCGCCGCGCTCTGGGGTGAGACCGTTCCGCTCCAGCGCCAGAACGGCCAGCATGGCGGTATAGCCCGCCGTGCCGATGGCCATCGCCTGCCGCGTCGAGATCGTCTCCGGCAGTTTGACCAGCCAATCGCCCTTCACCCGGGCGCGCTGGGCGAGTCCGCCGTGGTGGCTTTCCCCCACCCCCCAGCCGTTGAGCACGACTCGGTCGCCCGGCGCGAAATCCGGGTTGCCCGAAGACTCCACCACGCCGGCGAAATCGATCCCCGGCGTCAGCGGCCAGACCCGGACCACCGGCGCCTTGCCGGTCAGGGCGAGCCCGTCCTTGTAGTTGATCGTCGACCATTCGACCCGCACGGTTACGTCGCCGTCCATCAGATCGCTGTCCGTCAGGGTGACGACGCGCGCTTCCTGCCCGCCTTCGGTCTTGAACAGGCGCACGGCGCGGAACGACTCGGTCATCTCAGCCTCTATTCCGGATCGGCGCTGGAACGCGCCTAGTTGAGGGTGATGGACCGCGAACCGCCGCGCGTCTCGACCCGGCGGGTGACGGCCACCGTTTCGCCCTGACCGTCCACCGGCTTGGCGATGGTGATCACGAACCACGACCCCTCGGGCAGTCCGTCGAAACGAAAACGATTGGCGCCGTCGCAGGTCACCTTGCGCACGAACCGGGCATAGTCGCCCGCCGGCGCGCCTGGCGTCCGCGCCCGCACGATCGAGACCGGAACCGCCGCCGCGTTGGCGGAGCCATACAAGATGACCATGCGCCGCCGGCTCCAGGCGGTCTCCGGGGTGAGGATGACGTCGCCGCCGTCGCAGGTGAAGCGGCCGCCGCCGCCGCGATACGCCAGAACGCCGTCGATCGACGACTCTCCTCGCCGGGTTGACCAGACGAAGTCCGAAGGCTGAAACGGGCCGGGCGTACCCATGTCATAGGACGGCGGGCCGGGGTTCTGCGGCCCCATCGGCTGGTAAGCGCAGCCCGCGACCGCGCCGCAGACGACGAGCGCGGACACGGATCGGAATAATCCTGTCATGGCTCGAACCTAGAACCGGCGCACGTCGCGGGCAACGGCGCATTGACCCTTGGCGCTCGCCGCCCGAGCGGCGATAAGGCGGACAAATTCGAAAAGCTCAGGGAGATCGCACGATGAAGGCCGCCGTATTGCGCGAGGTGAAGACGCCGCTTCAAATCGAGGAGGTGTCGATCAGCAAACCCGGTCCTCACGAGGTCCTCATCCGCACCGCCGCCGCCGGCGTCTGCCACTCCGACCTTCATTTCATCGAAGGCTCCTACCCAACCGTCCTGCCGGCGGTGCTCGGCCACGAGAGCGCCGGCGTCGTCGAACAGGTCGGCTCGGAGGTGCGTACGGTGAAGCCGGGCGATCATGTGATCACCTGCCTCTCCGCCTTCTGCGGCCACTGCGAGTTCTGCCTCACCGGCCACATGTCGCTGTGCGTCAGCCCCGAGACCAAGCGCGGCGAAAAGGACGAGCCTCGCCTCTCCCAGCCGAACGGCCCGATGCAGCAGTACCTCAACCTGTCGTCGTTCGCGGAAATGATGCTGATCCACGAACACGCCTGCACCCCGATCCGCAAGGACATGCCGCTGGACCGCGCCGCCCTGATCGGCTGCGGCGTCCTGACCGGGGTCTGTTCGGTGTTCCACACCGCCAAGGTGCGGCCGGGCGAGACGGTCGCGGTGATCGGCTGCGGCGGCGTCGGCCTCGCCGCGATCAACGGCGCGGCGATCGCGGGCGCCAGCCGGATCATCGCCGTCGATGTCGGCCCGGGAAAGGACAACCTCGCCCGCGAATTCGGCGCCAGCGACTTCGTCGACGCCAGCGCCGGCGACGCGGTCAAGACCGTCCTGGAAATGACCAAGGGCGGCGTCGATCACAGCTTCGAGGCGGTCGGCCTGTCGAAGACCGCCGAACAGGCCTTCGGCATGGTCAAACGCGGCGGCGACGCCAACATCATCGGCATGATCCCGATCGGCCAGAGCATCACCGTGCCGGGCTACATGTTCCTCGGCGAAAAGAAGCTGCAAGGCTCCCTGATGGGCTCCAACCACTTCCCCGTCGACATGCCGAGGCTGGTCGACATGTACCTCGCCGGCAAACTCAAGCTCGACGAGATGGTGTCGCGGCGGATCAAGCTGGAAGAGGTCAACGACGCCTTCGCCGAGATGAAGACGGGGCAGATCGCGCGGAGCGTGATCGTGTTCGACGCGTAGGGTTGGTTGATGACCGAAATCCGGCTGCTGACGATCGCTGACCTGGCTGCCCTCGAGAACGCAGCCGAAGATGTGTTCGACAACGTCGATCGGGCAACCGTTTCCGAATTCCTTGCCGATCGGCGTCATCATATCTGCGCCGCCATCCAAGATGGCGGCGTCGTCGGCTTCGCGCCCGCGGTCCACTACGTCCACCCCGATAAGCCTACGGAACTATGGATCAACGAGGTCGGCGTTGCCCCCTGCGTTCCACCGCCGAGGGCTCGCCAAAGCGGTTCTCCGAGAGCTTCTATCGCACGCAAAATCCCTAGGCTGCGCTGAAGCATGGGTGCTGACGGACGAGGAGAACATACCCGCTCGTCGGCTCTATCGTCCATGACCGGATCAGCCGCTTGGTAAAGCCGTTTGCACCTATTCCAGGCTTGGAATACTGCCAAAACTCAATCCGCCGTCACCCCGCACGCAGCGAAGTGCAACGGAGCGAAGATGCGGCATTCCACAACCGGCGACCGCACGCTTGCCGCATCTCGGGATCAAGCCCAGGGGTCCAACGCGCCACTGTCGCCGCGCCAACAGAACCACACTGTCAGCATCCCGAACATACAGGGGCCCAGCCAGGTCTCTCCGGAAAGAGCGGACTGGATCCCGCGTCTCCGCTCCACTGCGCTACGCTGCGCGCGGGAAAACGGCGATTGGGGAACGTTTTGCTACTTAGATTGCGAATGTTCCCGCTTGATCACGTCGCCATGGTCGCGGCGCAATCTCACGCCCGGCGGCGTCCCACCGAGGCGTGATTGTGAGCCTCAGCTCCGCTCGATGGCGATGGCGGCCTCGTCCAGCGCCTTGGCGACACTCGCCGCCTGGTCCTCGGTCATCCGGCCGGCCTCGAGCTTGAGGCGCAGCGCCACGCGCAGGTTTTCCATGGCGCGCACGACCTGGGGCGAGGGTCCGCCGCCGGCCCGCTCGGCGAAGGCCGCGATGCGGTCGAAGATGGCCTTCACCGAAGCCTGGTTCTGCTCCAGCGCGGCGCGGCCCTCGTCGGTGATGGCGAAGGCCTTCTTGGCCCCGCTGGACGCCGCCTCGGCGACGTAGCCCATCTCTTCGAGCAGGGTCAGGGTGGGGTAGATGACGCCCGGACTAGGGCTGTAGGCGCCGCCGGCGCGCTCCTCGATGGCCTTGATCAGCTCGTAGCCGTGGCTGTCGTTTTCGGCGATCAGGCTGAGGATCACCCAGCGCAGATCGCCCTGTTCGAACAGCCGTGCATCGCCGCCGTGCCGGCGTCCGCGCCGCATGCCCTCATGCATCATGTGGCCGAAGCGTCCGCCGCGAGGATGAGCGAAACCCCGGGGTCCGTGTTGGTGATTGTGATGTGAATGAAACAAGATAGATACCTTTCTGAACGTACGAGATATATCGTACAATCCGATATATCGAAGTCGCGCGAGGGTTTGCAAGAGGTCGTGGGATAATTTTTCCGTCATCGCGGGCTTGACAATTTGATTGCGTTATGCAATATTAGACGTCAATGTCGCCTCACTCCGCCGATCCCGCTTCCGACCCCCACATCGCCGCCGCCTTGGCCCAGGCCGAGCGCCGGCGGATCAGGCTCGTGGAGTTGGGGGAGATCGGCATAAACCTCGCGTGCGGCGTGGGCGCCCATGCCGCGGCGGCGATGTCGGCGATCAACGAGGATAATGGCGGCGATCCCACCCGGGCGTTCGCCACCGTCTCCCGCTCGGTGCGGCTCACCGTGGCCATGGAGGCGCGGGTCGATGCGGTGATCCTTGCGCTGCGCAAGGGCCGAATGCCGGCGGGTTGGGTCGGCGCCGGTCCGGCGCCGCGGGCGGGATCGCCCGCGCGCGGCCACGCCGAGGAACCGCACGGCGAGAGTCCGGGCGCCTTGCGCGAAAATCAGCCCGAATTCGACCGCGAACGTCTCGTCGAGTACGAGCGCCCCGACCTCCCGGACTTACGCGCGGGCTTCCGAAGCGCGGACGTCCCGTCCGTGTTTGTCGCCGCGAAAGCGGCGGACGAGACGTCCGCCCTCCGAGCGGGGGTCGAGCGCGAGATCGGGCGCCCTGGCAAGATTTCGGAAGAGAGAATCCCCGAACACCGCGCCATTCCCTCAACCCGCTCCCGCCCTGAAGGCGGGAGTCGCCCTCCCCGCTTCGGGGGAGGAACGGATCCGCCTCGCTAGGCCGCGATGTCCCGTGTCTCGGGATCGCGGAGCACATAACCCCGGCCCCACACCGTCTCGATGCAATGATCGCTGGCCACGGTCTTCAGCTTCTTGCGCAGCTTGCAGATGAAGACGTCGATGATCTTCAGCTCGGGCTCGTCCATACCGCCGTAGAGATGATTGAGGAACATCTCCTTGGTCAGGGTCGCGCCCTTTCGCAGGGAGAGGAGCTCCAGCATCTGGTACTCCTTGCCGGTGAGATGCACCCTGGCGCCGCGGACCTCGACCGTCTTGCTGCCGACATCAACGGCGATCTCGCCGGTGTGAATGACCGAGTGAGCGTGTCCTTTCGAGCGTCGGATAACGGCGTGGATGCGCGCGATCAGCTCGTCGCGGTTGAACGGCTTGGTCAGATAGTCGTCCGCGCCGCCGCTCAGGGTCTTCACCTTGGTGTCGATTTCCGCGCTGCCGGACAGGATCATCACAGGCGTATCGATCCTAGCCGCCCGCAGGGTGCGCAGGACGTCCATTCCGCTCATGTCGGGCAGGTTGAGGTCGAGCAGGATGAGGTCATAGTCATAGATCTTGCCGAGGTCGACGCCCTCCTCACCGAGATCGGTGGTGTAGACGTTGAAGCCCTCGGACCTCAGGGTCAGGTCGATGCCCTTGGCGACAGCCAGGTCATCCTCGATCAAAAGAATGCGCATGAAGTCCGTCTCCCGCGAGCGGCGGCGTCTCGACGGCCGAGTCTGGCGATGAAATGGTTAACGGCCGGTAACGATTGGGGTAAGCCGATTTGCGTAACGGCGCCAACCCTCAGAAACGCAAGGGGCGATCCCGCCCATCGGTCACGCCCGCGTCCGACGATCGTCTCAAGGCGGCGAGGTCGTCGCCGATCCGCATCACGGCGACGAAGAATTCGCAGAACGCGCGCCAGATCAAGGCCATGGCGCAGACGACCAACAGTCCCACCACGAGGACGGGCGCGGCGAGCAAAAGCGCCGCCCAGCTTCCCTCGCGCCACGCCACGCCGATCGAGGCGCCGACCACGGAAAAGGCGGCGATGACGATCACGCCCAGGCCGGACCAGTAGACCAGATGAATGACCGGCCCGGTTATGAGGCGATCGAAGGTCAGCATGTCCCACAGGCGGCCGCCGCGCTTCGCGGCGCGCGCGCCCGCCCGCCTCGGCTCGATCGCGACCATGCCTCACCTCCAACGATCGTCCCGCCAAAGGGCTGGCTATCAGCGGGCGGCGCGCGCGGCAATGGTCAAGCCTCTAAGGGCGCGGCGCCTCGGCGGGGAGCGCTCGACGTGCTATATGAACGCCATGTCGACAGTCGAACTCATGGAGCGCGCGATCGGCGCGGCGCGGGACGCTGTCGCCCTGCCAGCGGGGTCGCGCGTAGTCGCGGCGATGTCCGGCGGGGTGGATTCGACGGTGGTCGCCGCTTTGCTCGAGCGCGCCGGCTACGATGTCGTCGGCGTCACCCTTCAGCTCTACGACCACGGCGCGGCGAGTTCGCGCAAGGGCGCCTGCTGCGCGGGGCAGGACATCCTCGACGCCCGCGCGGCGGCCGAGACGCTGTCGATCCCGCATTTCGTGCTCGACTACGAAGCCCGGTTCCGCGCCTCGGTGATCGAGGATTTCGCCGACACCTACGCGCGGGGTGAGACGCCGGTGCCGTGCATCCGTTGCAACCAGACGGTGAAATTCCGCGACCTGCTCGATGTCGCGCGCGATCTGGGCGCGGAGGCGCTGGCCACAGGCCACTACAGCCGGCGCGTCGCGGGACTGGGCGCGGCGCGACTGGCCCGCGCCCGCGATCCCAGCCGCGACCAGAGCTATTTCCTGTTCGCCACCACCCGCGCGCAACTGGACTACCTGCGCTTTCCTCTCGGCGACATGACCAAGGATCAGGTCAGGGCCGTCGCGGGGTCGCTCGGCCTCGACATCGCCGACAAGCCCGACAGTCAGGATATCTGCTTCGTGCCCGAGGGCCGCTACGTCACGGTGATCGACCGGCTACGGCCGGGCGCGAGCCCGGCGGGCGATATCGTCCACCTCGACGGCCGCGTCCTCGGCCGACACCAGGGCGTCAACCGCTACACCGTCGGACAACGCCGGGGCCTCAACGTCGCCGTCGGCGATCCCCTGTTCGTTGTCGGCCTCGATCCGGAGCGGCGGGAAGTCGTGGTCGGCCCGCGCGAGGCGTTGTTCTCCGTCAGCCTGACCTTGAAGGAAATCAACTGGCTCGGCGACGAAGCCACGATCGAGGCCGCCGCCGCCGCGGGTAAGCGCGTACTCGCCCGCGTGCGCTCGACCCGCCCGCCCGCTCCGGCCGCCCTGCGCCTCCGCGACAACGACAGCATCGGCGTCGTATTCGATGCGCCGGAAGAGGCCATCGCGCCCGGTCAAGCGTGCGTGCTGTACGACGCCGCCGATCCCGACCGCCTGCTCGGCGGCGGCTTCATCACACGCTGATCTCCAGGAGACCGACATTGCACGCCGACCCCATCGTCATCGTTTCCCACGCCCGGACGCCGATGGGCTCGTTCCAGGGCTCCCTCGCGGGCGCGAGCGCGACCCACCTCGGCGCGACGGCGGTCAGGGCGGCGGTGGAGCGCGCCGGACTTACGCCCGACCAGATCGACGCGGCGTTCATGGGCTGCGTCCTGCCAGCGGGCCTCGGCCAGGCGCCGGCCCGTCAGGCGGCGCTCGGCGCCGGGCTCGACGAAGGTTGCGAAGCGACCACGGTCAACAAGATGTGCGGCTCGGGGATGCAGGCGGCGATCATGGCCCACGATGCCCTCCTCGCCGGCTCGGTCGAGATCCTCGTCGCCGGCGGCATGGAGAGCATGACCAACGCGCCCTACCTGCTGGCCAAGCACCGCGCCGGCGCCCGCATCGGCCACGACCGCATCCTCGATTCGATGTATCTCGACGGACTGGAAGACGCCTACGAGCCCGGACGCCTGATGGGCTCATTCGCCGAGGACACCGCCCGGGCCTATCAGTTCACCCGCGACGAGATGGACGCCTACGCGACCGAGAGCCTGCGGCGCGCGAAGTCGGCGTCCGAGAGTGGGGCGTTCGACAGCGAGATCGTTGCGGTCGGAGTCGCCGGCCGCAAGGGAACCACAACCGTCTCAAAGGACGAGCAGCCCCTCACCGCCGACCCGGCGAAAATACCGACGCTCAAGCCCGCCTTCTCGAAGGACGGGACGATCACCGCGGCGAACGCCTCGTCCATTTCCGACGGCGCCGCCGCGCTCACTCTGATGCGCGCCTCGACAGCCGAGCGCCTCGGGCTCGAGCCCCTGGCGCGGATCGCCGGACACGCCGCCCACGCCCAGGCGCCGGCCCTGTTCACCACCGCGCCGGTTGCCGCCATGCGCAAGGCGCTGGAGCGGGCTGGCTGGAGCCTGGACGACGTCGATCTGTTCGAGGTCAACGAGGCGTTCGCGGTGGTGGCGATGATCGCCATGCGCGACCTCGGCATCGAGCATGACCGGCTCAATGTGAATGGCGGCGCGTGCGCCCTCGGCCATCCGATCGGCGCGTCCGGCGCCCGCATTCTCTCCACCCTGCTGGCGGCGCTGGAGACCCGCGGCGCCAAGCGCGGCCTGGCCTCGCTGTGCATCGGCGGCGGGGAGGCGGTCGCCATGGCGATCGAGCGGCTCTGAGGAATGAAACGGGGTTCAACCGAGCGCGGCGGCGGCTCCGGCGATGGGCACGCGATCGAGGTTCAGCTTGATCCCGGGGCCGACGATGATCTCGCCCGGCGACATGCCGGACGGACACGGTCCGACGTAGTTCGCGCTGATGTCGGTGACGTGCGCGCCGTTCATCGGGCTATAGATCGAGCCGCGGACCTTGCTGACGGCGTGAAGCCGATAGGTCGAGGAGAAGTCGCTGCGTACCGCCCCGGTCGAGTCGATCACGCCCGCTCGGCCGAAGCTGCAAACGGCGTGGAAGTCGATCGCGCCATCGGGCCGCGGAGCGGTGGCGCGGGTGCAGCGCGACCCGCCGACGGCATGGCCGATCAGGGTCATCCGCGCATCGGTGGCGGCGTCGACGCACACTTGCATCTGCCCGAACAGCGCCGTCCGGCCGTCGCGCGTGACGGTCTGCCGCCACAGCCCCTCTCTGCGTATGCCAGCCACCGGGTGCGCCGTTTTGGACGGGCCGTCGGCGTGCCGGTCGCACCCCGTCAGGGCAAAGACGAGGCAGCCCATCATCACGCGCTCACCGCGCATCACCGGCTTCCCCTCACCCGTCGCGCGGCCATAAACACCTAACCCTTCAACGGTGGCCGGCGGAACGAAATTCCACGGAGGCCGCTAAAATCACGCTGAGGCGAAAAGACCATGGCCGCAAGACTGATGGATAACGAAAATCTCGACCGCTTTGAAATGGCGGAAGACGGAGAGGTGGTGTTCGCCGACTATCGGCGCTCCGCGGGGCGTCTCTACATCGACCACGTCGAGGCGCCGGTTGCTCTGCGCGGCTCGGGGGCGGCGGGCCGATTGATGGCGCTCATCGCCGAACATGCCCGGGATACAAACGTCGAGATCGTGCCGATCTGCGGCTACGCCGCCGCTTGGCTCAAGCGTCACCCCAGCTAGATCGGCTTCAGGCGGGCAGCAGCTCGCTCGGCGACAGGCCGAGCTCTTGAAGGAATTCGGCGGCGTAGGCGATGCGGCCGGTCAGCACGCGCGGATCGCCGCTGGCCAGCCGATAGACCGCCTCGGCAATCACTTCGATCGGCTGAACGCGGTCCCGCGTCGCGTCGTTGATCAGGCCGTGGACGGCGACGCCGGGCGTGTCCACAAGGCCGGGCGACACAACGTTCACGGCGATGCCATCCTGGTGGACTTCGGACGCCAGGCCGGTGGTCAGGCGCTCCAAGGCCGCCTTGCACATCCCGTAGACCGTGCCGCCCGTGGCGCCCGCGCGATAGGGCTGCGCCGGATGTCGGCCAGCCGGCGACGAGATGTTGACGATCCACCCCGCTCCCCGCTCCTTCATTCCCGGCAGGACCAACTGGCTCAGATGGAGCGGCGCCCACACCTGGACTTCCATCATCAGCTTGAAGCGCTTTTCGGTGAACGCCGCGATCGGCGCGAAATAGGTGATCGCGGCGTTGTTCACCAGGATGTCGACAGCTCCGAACGCCGCCGTCGCCTCGTCCACGAGCCGCTCGCGGTCCGCCGCCACCGCGAGATCGGCCTTGACGGTAAGCACCTCGGCGCCCGCGCGGCGCAGGCGAGCGGCGGTGGCGGCGAGCGTTCCGGGCAGCCGGCTCTCTCCTTCCTCCGCCGTGCGCGCGGAAACGGCGACGCGCGCGCCCTCCATCGCCAAGCGCGCGGCGATGGCCTCGCCGATCCCCCGGCTGGCGCCGGTGACGATAGCGACGCGGCCTTCCAGGGAGCCGCCGAAGTTGCGTTGCCGTTCGGACAAGGGCTTACCTCCACCGCGATTGGTCGGGACATGTCGCGCCGGCGCTAAGAGAGATCAAGCGGGGGCGTTTCGTGCTGCTGACACCTGGGAAAACCTGTTGGCGGGTGGAGACGGCGCCGCGCGCCGCGGTCTTCATCGACATGGCCGACTACTTCAAGGCCGCCAAGGAGGGCATGAGCCGCGCCAGGCGCTCGGTTCATCTGCTCAATTGGGCGTTCGAGGCTGACACCGTGTTCGATCCGGAGCCTGGCGGCGGAGGTCCGCAAAGCGACCGGTTCGGCCCATTCCTCAAGGCTCTCGCGGAAGACAATCCGCATCTGGACGTCCGCCTGCTGTGCTGGCGTTCTTCCCTCCCGATCGCGGCGACCCAGAACTTCTTCCCCATCGCCGATCGCGTCACGTTCCGGGGTTCGCGCGTAAAATTCGTGCTGGACGGCAAGGTGCCGCTCGGCGCCTGCCAGCATCAGAAGATGATGATCGTCGACGACGCGCTGGCCTTTTGCGGCGGCGGCGATATCGGGCGGGATCGGTGGGACACCGACCTTCACCTCGACAACGATTCGCGTCGGGAGAAGACCCCGGCGGACAACCGGTGTTTCGATTCGCGGCACGAGATGATGGCGCTGGTGGACGGGCCGCCGGCCAAGTCGCTCGGCGAGCTGTTCCGCGACAGATGGCGCCGGGCGACCGGCGAGGTCATGCCGCCGGCGGAGGATCTCGACCCGGACGCTTGGCCCCACGAGGTCGGCGCCGGCTTCAACAACGTCGCGGTGGGCCTGTCGCGGACCATCGCGGGCTGGCGCAAATACCGCCCGGTTCGCGAAAGCGAGGCCCTGTCGTTCGCCTCGATCGCGGTGGCCAAGCGCTGCATCTACCTGGAAAACCAGTATTTCACCTCGCCGATCGTCGCCGAGGCGCTGAGCGCGCGCCTCCAGGAACCGGACGGGCCGGAGGTGGTGCTGGTGTCGACGCAGCACTCGCCCAGCTATTTCGACCGGCTCACCATGGATCGGACCCGCTCTGCGTTCATCGCCCGGCTCGAGCGGTCGGATAAATTCGGCCGTCTGCGGGTCTACAGCCCGGTGACGACGCTCGGCCGCACCATCATCGTCCACGCCAAGCTGGCGATCATCGATGACACTCTGTTGCGGATCGGGTCGTCGAACATGAACAACCGGTCTTCTGGATTCGACACCGAGTGCGACCTGTCTATCGAGGCGGAGGATGGCGACTCCGCGACCCGGCGGGCGATCGCGGGAATCCGCCACCGGCTGGTGTCGCACTGGTTCGGCTGCCCTCAGGACTCGGTCGAGAGGACCACGGAGGCGGAGGGTTGCCTGGGCGCGGCGATCGAGAACCTGCGGGATCGGGGGCTCTGCCGACTGCGGCCGATCAAGTCGCAACGTCTTGGCCCGATCGCGGGATTTATCGCGACCTTCCATCTCGGCGACCCGATCAACCCGTCGGATTCCTGGCGACCCTGGCGGCGGCGGACCGCGCTGAAGCGGGAGGTGCGCCTGCTGGTCGCGAAGCTCGGACGAGTCGCCCACCCGCCCCACGAAAAAGGGGCCGCCCTTTCGGACGGCCCCTGATCGCTCGATCCTAAAAGAAGACTATTGCTTCTTGCTGGCGTCCATCGCGGCGTCGGAGGCCTTCGCGGCGCTCTTCGAAGCGTCGGCGGCCGCCTTAGAAGCGTCGTTGGCGGCGGCGGAGGCGTCGGCCGGAGCAGCCGGGGTAGTGGCGGCGGCGGTCGCGGGCGCCGCGACCGGAGCGGTTGCGTCGGTCGTCGCCTTCGACGCATCGGCGGCGGCGGCGTCAGCGGACTTCGAGGCGTCGGCGGCGGCGTCGGCGGCCTTGTCGGCGGGCTTTTGGCAGGCGGCGACCGACAGAGCGGCCACGGCGGCGCCGGCGATCAGAACCTTACGGAAGAGGTCGGTGGTCATTGTGGATGTCCCTTTTGGAGAGTGCTTACGTCGAGATTTCGATTCCGGGCTGCAGACGCGAAGGCGATCCGTTGAGGAAGCCGCCAGCACCCGCCCGTTCACGAACACTTGATCGTGATACCCCGCGTCGCGCGCAAAGATCAAGTGCAACGCGCGGGGAGACATGATCCCGAGAGGGTTTCCGCTCTACGCCGCCTCGCCGAACTGCAGCCTCGCTAACTTGGCGTAGAGGCCGCCACGCCCCCAGAGTTCGTCGTGGCGGCCCTCCTCGACCACCCGCCCGCCGTCGACCACCACGATTCGATCGGCGCCGCGCACGGTCGCCAGACGGTGGGCCACCACCAGGGTGGTCCGTCCGCGCATGGCTTCGGACAAGGCCGCCTGCACCAGGCGTTCGTTCTCGGCGTCGAGGGCGCTGGTCGCTTCGTCGAGCAAGAGGATGGGGGCGTCGCGCAACAACGCCCGAGCGATCGCCAGCCTTTGTCGTTGGCCGCCCGACAGCAATTTCGCGCGCTCACCGAGGGGTGCGTCCAGTCCACCGTCCAAGGCCTCAAGGAAACGGTCGGCCTCGGCGGCCCTGACGACCGACATGAGCCGCTCGTGATCCGCGTCGGCCGCGCCGAACCGCAGGTTGTCCGTCGCCGATCCGGAGAACAGCGCCGCCTCCTGACCGACGAAGGCGATCCGGTCGCGCGCCGCGCGGGGATCCACGTCGCGGAGATCGACGCCGTCGAGCCGGACGGTCCCTTCGTCGGGGTCGTAGAAGCGCAAGAGCAGACGCAGCACCGTGCTCTTGCCGCCGCCCGAGGGGCCGACCAGGGCCACGCGCTCGCCGGGCCGGACGACCAGATCAAAGCCGTCCAGCGCCCAGGCGTCGGAACGGCTGGGGTAGGCGAAGCGAACGTCTTCGAAAGCCAACGCGCCCCGCGCCGGTGTCGGCAAGGCCCTTGGGTTGGCCGGCGCGGCGATCGTTGGCCGGGCATCGAGAATCTCCGACACGCGGGCCATCGCGCCGGCGCTCTTCTGGATGTCGCCCCACGCCTCGCCCAGTGAACTCGCGCCGCCGGCGGCGAGCACCGAGAGAAAAACGAACTGCAGCAGGGCGCCCGGCGTCATGCGACCGGTTACGAACGCCGCCAACGATGCGCGCCACAGGATCAGGCCCACGCCGCCGAAGACCATGACGATGACCGAAGCCGACAGAAGGGCCCGTCCCGCTATCCGCGCGCGTGATCGCTCGAAAGCGGACTCGATGGCCGATGCGAACCGCCCCGTGACGCGGCTTTCCTGTCCGAACGCCTGGACGGTCTCGAGCCCGTCCAGCGTCTCGCCGGCCAAGCCGACCGCGTCGGCGAACCCCGCCTGAGCCCGCTCGGAGAGCCGTCGGACGCGCCGCCCAAACACGAAGAGAGGCGCCACGACCAGGAGCGCGAGGAGGGCGACGAATCCCGTCAGCGCCGGGCTGACCACGATCATCACCGCGAGCGCGATGATGATCGTCAACAGGTTGCGGATCGCCACGGGGATGGTCGCGCCGATCAGGCTTTCCACCAGGGTCAGGTCGGTCGTCATCCTCGACAGGACTTCGCCCGTCCGCGTCGCGGCGAAATAAGCCTGATCGAGGGTCATCACGTGCGCGTACAGCGCGACCCGCAGGTCGGCGACAACGCGCTCGCCCAGGCGGGTGACGAAGTAGAACCGCGCCGCCGTGGCGAGGGCCAACACGAGAACGACAGCCGCGACCAAAAGAAAGTATCGGCCGATCAGCGCCGTCGTGTGCGAGGCGATGCCCTGGTCGGCCAGCCAGCGTAGCGCGAAGGTCAAGCTGATCGTGGCCGAGGTCGAGATCAGCAAGGCGAAAGCGCCCGCCCAGACGTCGCCGCGCCGCGCCCTCAACAGCGGACCCAGCCTGGCCAGGGGCGTCAGGTCACGCCGCTTGCGGCCATCGCCCACGGCACTCGGTTCGGCGGTCATGCCTATGCTTGCCTTTTTGTCGCGCTGTCGTGTATACGGCGCATCCAATCGAGCCCGCCGCGTCGGCGGGTTTTTTGTTTGGCCTCAGACAGGCCAAATCGGTCCGAGCACGCCATGAAGCAAGATATCCATCCCGATTATCATTTCATCACCGTGACGATGACCGATGGGACGACGTACCGCACGCGGTCGACCATGGGCGTGGCCGACGCCAAGCTCAATCTGGACATCGATCCGAAGACCCATCCAGCGTGGACCGGCGGCAATCAACACCTGACGGATCGCGGCGGCCGGGTCTCGCGCTTCAACGCCAAGTACGGCGGCTTCGTCAAGAAGTAGGGTGATCGTCCGGCGCATAGGCCGGGCCGCGAGAGGCGCGGGTCACCAAGGGCCGAGCGCGACGTGAAAACCGAAACTCCCGAAGCGTTGACGAACCGAAAGGTCGCCGCTCGCATCGCTTTTCGCTATCTCGCGCCCCGCTGGAGGGGATTGGCGGTCGCACTGGTATTGGCAGCGGCGGCGGCCGGGCTTTCGGCGTACCTCGTCAGCCTGCTCAAGCCGGCGATCAACCACCTGCTCGTCGCGCCAAAGGCACGGTCGATCTGGGTCATCCCCCTGACCATCGCCGGCGTCGCCATCGCGCGCGGCGTGATTCAGGCTGGCCAAAGCCTGCTGGTCAATCGCACCGCCGCCGGGGTCGTCGGCGATATCCAGGTCGAATTCTACGGCAAGCTGATGCGCGCCGACCTGGCGCGTTTGCGCGCCTCCCACACCGGAGGCTTCGTCTCCCAGGTCGTCTACGACACCAGCCTGATCAGCGAGGCGGCGTCCACCGGCGGGGTCAATCTGGTGCAGCAATCCCTGACCCTGGTCGGGGCGGGGGTGATCATGTTCATCAGCGACTGGCGGCTGTCCCTCGCCGTCCTGCTCGCCGCGCCCCTGCTGGTCTGGGTCCTGCGCCGGTTCCTGCGCCAGGCGATCACCTCCGCGGAAGGCGCGATGCGGGCAACCGGCGATCTTTCGACCGCCATGCTGGAGGGACTGGACGGCGTCCGAGTCGTCAAAATGGAGAACCGCGAGGCGGACGAGGAGGCCCGCGTCGCCAAGGTCGTCGCGGCGCGTCAGCGCTTCATCGTCCACGGCGCCGACGCCCGCGCGGTCGCGGCGCCCGCCAGCGAAATCCTGACGATCGCCATCGCCGCGGCGATCCTCGGCTACAAAGGCTGGCGGGCGCTGACCGAGCATCCGGATGTCGGCGCCTTCTTCACCTTCTTCTTCGCCCTGCTCACCGCCGGACAAGCTTTGCGTCAGGTCTCCAACCTCAGCACCGTGGTCAGCCAAGGGTTGGCGGCGGGGCGGCGGCTGTTCATGGCGCTGGACGTCAGCCCGGAAATCCGCGACGCCGCCGGCGCGCCGGCGCTGCGCGTCACCGTTGGCGATGTCGAGTTCACCGATGTCTCCTTTTCCTACGGCGAAGCGGCTTCCTACGGCGAAGCGGCGCGGGTGCTTCACGGCGTCAATCTGAAGGCGCGGCGCGGCGAGACCGTCGCCCTCGTCGGGCCGTCGGGCGCGGGTAAGACGACGATCCTCGGCCTGATCCCGCGGTTCTACGACGTGAGCGGCGGGATACTGTCGATCGACGGACAGGACGTGCGGTGCGCGGGTCTCGGTTCGCTGCGGGGCGCAATCGCCCTGGTCACCCAAGAGCCGTTCCTGTTCGACGACACCATCGCGGCCAACATCGCCTACTCGCGGGCGACGGCGAGCCGGTGCGAGATCGAGGCGGCGGCGCGCGACGCGGCGGCGCACGAGTTCATCACCGCGCTGCCGGAGGGCTATGACACGATGGTAGGCGAGGCGGGCGTCCGCCTGTCGGGCGGCCAGCGCCAGCGCGTCGCCATCGCTCGCGCCTTTCTGAAGGACGCGCCGATCGTCCTATTGGACGAGGCCACCAGTGCGCTGGACACCGAGAGCGAGGCTCAGGTCCGCCTGGCGCTCGACCGGCTGATGGCCGGGCGGACCACGCTGGTTATCGCCCACCGCCTTTCGACGGTGCGCGACGCAGACCGGATCTATGTGCTGGACGCCGGCCGCGTGGTCGAGGTGGGCGCGCACGACGAGTTGATCAGGGCCGGCGGCCTCTATTCCCGCCTCGCCCAGACGCAGGACCTTGCCCATCTGCCCGAGCCCGGCGGTTGAAGCGCCTGTTACGCGGCGCGTGGGTCCAGGCCATCCTGGCACGCCTGGTCTGGGCCTATGTCGAGCTGATCATCGCCACTCTTCGCTGGCGCACGCCGGGCGCGGGGCCGGCGACGGAGGCCCTGACGTCGGAGGACGGCCTGATCGCGCTGTTCTGGCATGGCCGGATCGCCCACGCGATGGCCTGTCGGCCCGTGCTCGGCGACAAGCCGAGGGCGGTAATGATCTCGATGTCCCGCGACGGCGCCTTCATCGCCGATGCGGCCGTGCGGCTGAAGATACCGACGATCAGGGGCTCGACCGGTCGGCGCGACGGCGGCCTGGAAAAGGGCGGCGCGGCGGCCTTTCGCGCGGCCATGGCGGTAATTCGTAGCGGCGGAGTCATGTTGCTGACGCCGGACGGACCTCGCGGGCCGAGGGAAATCTTGCAGGCCGGCCCGATCCAGCTCGCCAAGGCGGCGAAATGCCCGGTTTTTCTGATGGGCCTCGCCGCCAAACCGTCGCTGGCGATGAAAAGCTGGGACGGCGGACGGCTGCCGCTGCCCTTCGCGCGGGCGGCGCTGATCGTCGAGGGACCACTCTGGGCGCCCCGCCAGCTAGGACCTACCGAACTCGAAGAAACGCGAGGCTGCTGGCAGGCGCTTATGCACGACGCTCAACGCCGCGCCGAATACGTTCTGGCCGCTCGATGACGACAGCCGGCCTGCGCGCCTATGCTCTCGCGACCCGCGTGGCGACTCCGGCCCTCAGACTGTGGCTTTCGCGGCGAACCCGCGGCGGCAAGGAAGACCCGGCGCGGCTGGCGGAACGGTGGGCACGGCCTTCGGCGGCGCGGCCGGAGGGCAAGCTCCTCTGGCTGCACGGCGCCAGCGTGGGCGAGAGTGTGGCGCTTCTATCGCTGGCCGAGCGGGCGCGGGCGACGCGGCCGGAGGTCTCCATCCTGGCGACCACCGGCACGCGCGCCGCGGCCGAGCTGATGGCGCGCCGCCTGCCGGCGGGCGCGATTCATCAGTACGCCCCGATGGACACACCCGACGCCGCGGGCGCGTTCATCCGGCACTGGCGTCCGAACCTCGGCGTGTTCGTCGAAAGCGAGATTTGGCCGAACCTGCTGTCGGCGGCAAAAGCCGGCGGCGCAGTGCTCGCGCTGCTTTCGGCGAGACTGTCGCCGACGAGCGCCCGGCGCTGGAGCCGAGTCCCGGCTTCGGCGCGGGCGGTGTTCGGCGCGTTTAATCTGATCCTCGCCCGCGACGATTTCGAGGCGAAACGTCTTGCCGGCTTGGGGGCGCGGGTCGACGGTCGGCTGGACCTCAAGTTCGGCGCCGCCGTCTTGCAGACCGACCCTACGATTCCGGAGAGGTTCCACACCGATTGGGGCGACCGTCTGGTGATCCTCGCGGCGAGCACCCATCCTGGCGAGGACGAACTGGTGTTGGCGGCGTTTCGAGAGGCGGTGAAATCTGGTCCCGCCGCCGTCCTGATCATCGCGCCACGTCATCCGGATCGGGGAAAAGCCATAGCGGACCTGGCTCGCGCGACCGGGTTCAGCACGGCCAGACAGGGCGCGGGCGAGCAACCCGGCAAGGCGGCGGTGTTCGTCGCCGACACCATCGGCGAGCTTGGAACCTGGTACGCCCTCGCCGACCTCGCGCTCGTCGGCGGAAGCTGGGTCCGGGGGGTCGGCGGGCACAATCCGCTTGAGCCGGCGCGGCTGGGCTGCCCGATCGTCGTCGGACCTCACACGCAAGGTTGGCCGGTGTACTTGGAACTCGAGGACGGTGACGCCGCGCTCGTCGTGTCGGCGGACGGAATGGCGGGAACGATGAGCCTTGTCTGGGCAGACCCGGCCCGACTGAAGGACATGGCGAAGCGGGCGCGCGCCTTCGTCGCCGAGCGTGATGGCGTCGTTGTCGCCGGTCTAGACCGAACCTTGGCGCTACTCTCGTGATCCGCTGGGGTACGCCGCGCTGGTGGTATCGCCGACCGCCGCCGCCGATCGCGCAAGTCGTCCTGACGCCGTTGTCGCGGGTTTGGACGAATAGAACCGCGGCCAGAATAAGGTCGACGACCCCCTTCGACCCGGGGGTTCCAGTAGTCTGCGTCGGCAACCTGACCGCGGGAGGATCGGGTAAGACGCCGGTGGCCATCGAGCTCGCGCGTCTGCTCGCCGATGGCGGAAAGTGGGTCGTCATCCTGTCGTCGGGGTACGGCGGCCGCTCGAAGGGACCGGTTCTCGTCGATACGTCACGATACGGCGCGCGCGACGTGGGCGACGAGGCAATGATGCTGACCCATGCCGCGCCTGTCGCGGTGTCGCGCAATCGTATGACGGGCGCGCGCCTCGCGGTCGCCGAGGGCGCGCAGGTCATCGTGATGGATGATGGGCATCAGAACCCGGCGCTGAAGAAGGCCTTCTCCCTGGTGACCGTCGATGGCGAGACCCGGGGTGGCGACTGGCCGTTCGGAGGCGGCGGCGTGATTCCGGCCGGTCCGATGCGCGAACCGCTCGAAGTCGGGCTCGCCCGAGCCGACGCGGTGGCCGTTATCCTTTCCATCGACGTGGCCGACATCGACCCGGAACTGCGCGCGCTGTTCGGCGCGAGAGAGGTGTGGACCGCGCGATGGACCGTCGCCACATCCCCGCCACCCGGCCGCCAATTTGGCTTCGCCGGAGTCGCCAAGCCTTGGCGCGTGGAGCAAACCCTGCGCGCCGCGGGGTGCGACCTCGTCGGCTTCGAGGCCTTCCCCGATCACTCTCCGACGACGGGAGCCGCGCTGCGCAAGCTGTCGCGCCACGCCAGGAGGATGAACGCGGGGTTGGTGACCACGGAAAAGGACTGGGTGCGCCTGCCCGCCGAATGGCGCGAACGGGTGGCTGTGTTCAAGGTGCGCGTGCGCTTCGATGATGAAGCCGAGGTGCGGACGGCTCTGGCGCGAGCCCTCATCCGCTAGCAATCACGCCCCCGCCTTCTCCGCGAAACTCCACGCTGAATCGACCAGCAGCGGCACCCGCGCTTCCATCGCCGCGGCCTGGGGGCTGTTGGCGGTGCCGTCGCGGGCGCGGCCGACGATGCCCTGGAGAATGCCGGCCAGGCGGAAACTGTTGTAGGCGAAGTACCAGTCGAGGTCGGGAAGGCCGTCGCGGCCGGTCCATCGGCAATAGGCGGCGACGTACTCCTTCATCGTCGGAATGCCGCGCGCCTCGAGGTCGGGAATGGTGGACAGCGAGCCGTTGACCCACTGGGTCAGCACGTACGAAAAATCGGCGAGGGGATTGCCGAGCGTGCAGAGTTCCCAATCGAGGACCGCCACGACGCGCGGCTCGGTCGGGTGCATTACCATGTTGTCGAGCCGGTAATCGGCGTGGACGATGGTGGTCTGGTCGTCGGCCGGCGCGGTGCGCGGCAGCCAGTCGATCAGCCGCTCCATCTTGTCCAGATGGACCGTTTCCGAAGCCTTGTACTGTTTGGTCCAGCGGGCGATCTGCCGCTGCATATAGTTGCCCTCGCGACCGAAGCCCTCCAGCCCGACGGCGCGATAGTCCGTGTTGTGAAGGTCGGCCAGGGTCCTCAGCGCCGCCATGTGGATGGCGTGCCGCTCGAGCGGCTTGTAGTCGGGCAGGGCCTGGTTCCACAGGATGCGGCCCTCGACCATGTCCATGACGTAGAACATGGTGCCGATAACCGTTTCGTCCGTGCACAGAGCGTACGGTCGCGGCACGGGGAAGCCGGTTGGATACAAGGCGGAGATCACCCGGAATTCGCGGTCGACGGCGTGGGCCGACGGCAGCAGCTTGCCCGGCGGCTTGCGCCGCATGACGTAGGTCTTCGCCGGGGTGACGAGCTGATAGGTCGGGTTCGACTGGCCGCCCTTGAATTGGCGAACCGTCAGTGGCCCTTTGTAACCATCGACGTTCGCCGTCATCCATTCAGCGAGGCGCGCTTCGTCGAACCGGTGGCTCTCGGCGACCGGCTTGACACCGGTGTTGAGAGCTTCGCGCTCGCTTTCGGCGGTAACGCTGGCCTGCGTCATGCGCGTCTCCCTGTTCTTTCGGGGGAGTTAGCCCGAGGGCGGCGGCGTTGCCAAGCCGCGCTCGGCGGCGAGGCCGCGCCAGCCGATGTCGGTGCGGTGAAAGGCGCCGCGAAGCCGTATCCGACCGACCACGTCGTAGGCCCGGGTGGCGGCCTCGGTAAGAGTCGCCGCCCTCGCGCAGACGTTCAGCACGCGTCCGCCCGCCGAAACCAGCGCGCCGTCGCCGCGCCTCGCCGTGCCGGCGTGGAACACCACGACATCCGGACCGTAATCCAACTCCGCGCCGTCGATGACATCGCCGGCCGTCGGAGGCCCCGGATACCCCTCCGCGGCGATAACGACGCAGATCACCGCGTCGCCGGTCCATTCGATCGGCGGCAGCGAGCCCAGTTCCCCCTTGGCGGTCGCCGCGAGGTACGGCACTAGGTCGCTCCGCATCGCGAACATCAGAACCTGGGCTTCCGGATCGCCGAAGCGGGCGTTGAATTCGATGAGTTTCGGACCTTCGGCGGTAATCATCGCCTCGCAGAACAGAACGCCGCGGTACGGCGTCTCCGCGGCCGCCATGGCCGCGACCGTAGGCGCGATCAGGCGCTGGCATATCCGTTCCACCGTAGCGGGATTGAGCACAGGCGCCGGCGCGTAGGCGCCCATTCCTCCGGTGTTGGGGCCGACGTCGCCGTCGAACGCCCGCTTGTGGTCCTGAGCGCCGCCGATCATGACGACCGCCTCGCCGTCGCACAGTGCGAACAGAGAGACGACCTCACCGTGGAGGAATTCTTCCACCAGCACCCGAGACCCGGCCACGCCGAAACGGCCATCGAAAATGTCGTCGATCTCGTGCTCGGCCGCCGCCAGATCGGGAGCGATCACGACACCTTTGCCCGCGGCGAGGCCGTCGGCCTTGATGACGTAGGGCGCGGTGTTCGCCCGCAGCGCCGCTTTCGCCGACGCCGCATCGTCGCACACCGCGAAGCGTCCGGTGGGCAGGCCGTTGCGCCGGGCGAAGTCCTTGGCGAAGGCCTTCGAGGTCTCGAGACGTCCCGCCGCCGCGCTCGGACCGAAACAGGCGATCTCCGCCTCGGCCAAGCGATCGGCTAATCCGCCCGCGATCGAGGTCTCCGGCCCGATCACGACGAGATCCGCCGCCATCTCCTCGGCCAGAGCGACGAGGCCGGCGATATCGTCCGCCTTGACCGGCCGCGTTTGGCAAAGACTGGCGATGCCCGGATTACCGGGCGCGCAGACCAGCCGCGTCGTCAGGGGGGAGCGGACCATCTTCCACGCCAGGGCATGTTCGCGGCCGCCGGAGCCCACAAGCAGGATGTTCATCGGTGATATTCTACATGCGCCGGCCGACGGCGCGACCCAGGCGCCGCGATCAGGCGAACTGCGCGGCCGCCGGCTGTGGCGGACTGGGCGTCTCCGTCTCGTTCGGAGTCGGAACATAGACGGTGAAGGCCGAGCCCGCGCCCAGCGCGCTTTCCACCGCCATTCCGCCGCGATGCCGGTTGATGATGTGCTTGACGATCGCCAATCCCAGACCCGTGCCGGGGCGTTCGCGCGCCTTCTGCCCTTCGACACGATAAAACCGCTCGGTCAGGCGCGGCAGGTGGTTTCGGGCGATGCCCGCGCCGCTATCGCGCACCCGCAGAGCGATGTAGCGCTGGTCGGGCGTCCGGTCCGGCGTCAATAGGGAGAGGTGGGCGTGACCGGCTTCGCGGGGCGCCGCCGCGGATCGGGCGTCGACGTCTTGTTCGACAGTCACCGAGACCAGACCCCCGGGCGTGGTGTATTTGATGGCGTTCTCGATCAGGTTCTGGGCGACTTGGACGATCTGATCGCGATCGCCGACGGCGATCGCCATCCCCGCGGGCGGCAGGTCCAGATCGAAGCTCACGTCCCTCTGACTGGCCTGGGGCGACAGTCCGTCGATCACGTCGAGCACCGCCGTCGTGAGGTCGATCCGCCCCGACGGCCGGATGTGTTCGATCAGCTCGATACGCGACAGGCTCATCAGATCGTCGATGAGGTGGCGCATGCGCTCCGCCTGGCCATGCATGATGGCGAGGAACTTGTCCCGCGCCGCCGGGTCGTCGCGGGCGTGGCCGCGCAGGGTCTCGACGAAACCGGTCAGCGACGCGAGCGGCGTGCGGAGTTCGTGGCTGGCGTTGGCGAGGAAATCGGCGCGCGTCGACTCGCTGCGGCGGATCTCGGTCTCGTCATGAAAGGTGAGCAGGGCGAGGCGCGCCGCCGGTCCCGACAAGACGCCCGCCGCGACGGAAGGCAAGGGCACGATTCTGGTTTGCCAGAACCGCTCCTGGGCGCCCCGCGAATGCCAGGCGGCGTGGGCCGCCACGCCGGAAAACAGGGCCTCCTCCACCGCCGCCAGAACCTCGGGCGCGCGCATCGCCGTGGTCAGGGGCCCTTCCTCGCGCTGAAGTCGGAGAAGATCGCGCGCGGCGGCGTTGGCGAAGACGAACCGCCGATCGCCATAGTCGAGCGGATCGGAGCCGGACACCAGCAGGACGGGATCGCCCAGGTTTTCGATCATCAGCGCGAACGGAGGCGTACGCGCGGGCGCGCCGGTATCCTCGACGAACGGCCGGCGACGAACCGGCCGGATGGCCAGGGCCGCGGCGCAAAGGCCGATGAGAAGCGCGCAGACAAACGCCGCCTGGGCGTTGGCGAGACCCGCGACCGCAAGCGCGGTGGTGCAGCCGACCGCCAGACCGCCAATCCCGATCACCGGCCACGGCCGCTCTCGCGCGGACCGGTCCGTCGCGGGTTCACTCATCGCGAAGACACCCTGTCTTTCGCCGAATCACTCATTGGATCATTCCAGTCTCGTGATGTGTCCGCCGCGTGACACCGGGCCGCTTAGTCCTATGTCGCTTGAACGGCGCCCAAATGCGGTCGTAATAACCGGGCCGGATTAGGCTAGAAGCTTTTTCGATCGGACATCCGCCCAAGATCGGCCCTTGCGAGTCTCCTGTTGATGAAGCGTACGATCCTCGTGGCGGCCGTGGCGAGCGCCCCTCTTTTGATGCTCGGCGGCCCGGCGTCGGCCCAACTGTCGATCTCCACGGCCACGAGCACGCCCGTGACGACAGCGACCGCCGTATCGGGCGGTCCCGGCAATATCGATGTCACCACCACCGGCTCGATTGGAGTGACCAAACCTGGTGTCGCGGTCACGCTGAACAGCAACAACACGGTCAGCAACGAAGGCCAGATCGGCTTTACGGACATCGACAATGCTACGGGAATCCTGGTTCAGGGTGGCAATACAGGTTCCGTAACCAACACCGGACAGATCACCATAACCGAGACCTACGCGCCGACGGACAGCAACCTGGATGGTCTGATCGACGGCAACTTCGCCTCGGGCGGAAACCGGTACGGCATCGTCGTGTCCGGAAACTCGCCGTTCACGGGCGGCATCTCGGAAACAGGCACGATAACCGTGCACGGCAACGGATCGTACGGGGTCTTGATCGGAGCGCCGATCACGGGCGATTTTCAGATGATCAACGCCGCCCTGGCGACGGGCACGACCGCGGCGACGGTGACCAACGGAACGATCTCGGTGCTCGGCGACGGCGATGTCGGACTCTACGTCGCGCCCACGGGGGGCGTGGGCGGAAATGTCCGGCTGTCGTCCATCAGCGCTACCGGCATCGGAGCTCGGAGCGTCGTCGTCAACGGCCCGGTCGGCGGCGGCGTCGAGCTCGCCGGGGCCGTGAGTTCGACCGCTTATCGAACGACGACCCGCTCGAACAACCCCGCCCTCTCGGTGCTCTACACCGCCCAGGAACTCGGCTTCGGCGGTCAGAACGGCGCGGCCGTCACCATAGGGGGTTCGGTGGCAAACGGCGTACTGGTCAGCGCGCCGCCGCTGGTGCTCAGTTCAACCAACCCCGATCTCGACAATAACGGCGTGGCCGACGCTCTGCAGGGCACGGGACAGATTGCTTCCTACGGCTCGGCGCCCGCCCTGCAGATCGGCGCGGCGGGGCTGACGTCCAACGTGGGACCAGGGACGAGCCAAGTCGCGAACGGCTATGGACTGGTCATTCAGGGCACGGTGATCGGCAACGGCGTGTTCGATCAAATCACCTCGCCCAACCTGCCAAACCCAGTCTCGGCGACGGCGTTTCAGATCGGCGCGCCCGCGACCCCGGCGACGATGGCGGCGCCCGCCCAGCCCGCCGCTATCGTCAACATCGCCGGAGGCGTGCACAACACGGGAGGGATCGAAGCCCAATCCTATCAGGCCGACGCCACCGCAATCCACATCCATGGCGGCGCGACGACGCCGACGATCCTCAACGACGGCCTGATCTCCGCCCAGGTGGCCCAGGTCGCCACCGCGACCAGCGGCTCCGGGGTGGCGCCGCTGAACGCCAACGCGGTCGTCATCGAGAGCGGCGCGAATATCGGCGGGGTCGTGAACAACGGCACGATCATGGCCAATATCACCGGCTCCGGCGGCGTTCTAAACTCGGTCGGCGGGATTATCGACAGGTCGGGCTCGATCGCTTCGGTGGTGAACACGGGAACGATAAGCGCGGCATTGACCAACAGCCTGATAACGTCGCCTCTTCAGGCCTCGTTGACGGCGATCGATTTGTCCAAGGGCGTCGGGCCACAATCTCTCACACAATCGGCCAATCCGGCGTTCGCGGGTGTCGTCGCCTTCGACACCACGGCTAGCTATGCCGTCGGCGCCCAGGTGAGCGAGAACGGCGTCGTCTATGAAGCGCTGACCGCCGCGGGAATTGGAGTCGACCCATCGACGACCCCCTCGGTATGGCGCGCGATCGGCGCCGTCACACCCGGGATCAGCGGCTCGGTCTATTTCGGTTCCGGCGGCACGACGCTCACCGTCAATTCCGGCTCCATCATCGGGAATACGATCGACCTCGGCGCCGGCAAGAATACCGTCAATATCAATGGCGCCTCCACCGTGGTCTCTGGAAATCTGATGGACGCGGGCGTCAACACACTGACGTTGAACGTGAACGGCGGCGTCCTCAGCAGCACGAACCCCGGCACGGTGCGCGCCAACAGCATCAACGTCGGCGCCACGGGCGCCCTGCTCGCCCAGGGAAATCCACTGAACCCGAGCATGCCGAAGTTCACGGTAACCGGAGCCTCGACATTCGCCCAGGGCGCGCAGGTTGGTGTGACGCTGTCGACCCTGCAGAGCGCCGCCAGCGAGACCTATGTCGTCGTGCAGACAACGGGCGCCGGCACAATCGGCGCCGGAACTTTCGCAACGGGCGGCGCGAGCGTCGCTCCGTTCCTCTACACCGAGCAGGCCAACTATGTTCCGGCGGGCGTTGGAACCCCGGCGGAGATCACGGTCACCGCGGATCTGAAGAGCCAGTCGCAACTCGGGTTCACCAACGCCGAACAAAGCGCCCTCAACGCGGTGCTCACGGCCGCGCCGGCCAATTCGGCGGTGGAGAACGCGATCCTGACGCAAACCACTCAGGCGGGACTGAAGGGCGTCTACGATCAACTCTTGCCCAGTCAGGGCCAAGGTCTGTTCGACGCGCTCGACAAGGCGGCGCAGTCGGTTTCCGCCATGACCTCGACCAATCCAGACGCCGGAACGCGCGTCGCCGGTTCGAGCCTTTGGTTGCAGGAAGTGAACGAGCGGGTGCGGCGGACCGGGATCGAGACCCAAGGGTCTTATTCAAAGCTGCTCGGGATCATCGGCGGATACGAACGCATGGGTCCGGCGGGCGGCGCGGCGGGCGTCACCCTTGCCTACTACAACGCCGAGGAAGACGAGACCGCCCAACCGGTCGGCGGCGGTGTCACCGCGTCGCTGCTCGAGGCCGGCGCCTACTATCGCCGCGCCATGGGGAACCTTACGGTCGCCGTCCGCGGCGCGGGAGGATATGCGTGGTTCTCCGAGGAGCGGCGGCTGATCGCGCCCGACGTGGCGGAGACCGCGAATGCGAACTGGGGAGGCTACTTCTTTGGCGGCCACGCCAGCGTGGCCTACGAGCAGCGCTTCGGCCGATTCTACGCCCGGCCGGAACTCTCCGCCGACTACCTCCGGCTCCACGAAGACAGTCATTCGGAGACCGGCGGAGACGCGGCCTTCGACCTCAATATCGCCAACCGCAACAGCACACGCCTGAGCGGCCAGGCCATCCTCGTGCTCGGAACCCAGTTCGGCAAGGGGCAATGGCTGCGGTCCGAAGTCCGCGGCGGCTATCGTGAGGTTCTGTCGGGTAATATCGGCGACACCGTCGCCAATTTCGCCGGCGGCGCGGCCTTTTCGCTCGCTCCCGACCCGGACACCGGCGGATGGGCGACAATCGGCGTGTCCCTCAAGGGGGGCTCGCAATACTCCTACGTCGCGCTTGAAGGCGACGCCGATTTCCGCTCCGGCGAACAGCGCTACGATATTCGGATCGCTGGCCGGTCGATTTTCTGAGGAACCTTTGGACATATCCATTTTGACGACAGTGGTCGGCGTTGGCGCCGCCGGCTGTTCGATGGCCAGCTTCGCGCCCCAGCTCGTGAAGATATGGAAGGAGAAAGACGCCTCCTCCGTGTCGCTTCAGATGTATTTCGTGACGGTTACCGGCTTTATCCTGTGGACCGCCTACGGCGTGATGATCGGCAAGTGGCCTATCGTCTGTTCGAACGCGGTCTGCCTGGCGATGTCCGCCGCCGTGCTGGCGATGAAGCTGCGCTACCCGGGCGCCGAAGCCAAGGCTTGACGGGATAGGACGGCCGCTTCCCTTGAGCGAGATGGCGCACGCGAGGATCCGAGCATGAAGGTGTGGCGCGCACTGCTGATCGCCGCGTCCGTCGCGGGGTGCGCCACCACGAGGCCGCTAGCGGCCGCGGGAGACGTTCACGCTCTCCTGGTCGCGGTTCGGGATGATGACCGTTCGTCGTTCGAAGCCCATGTCGACCGGCGCGCGCTGCGGGCGAACCTGCAGGCGCGGGTGGTGTCGGGGACCAAATCGGTCCACGGCGGCCGCATCGTCGACGCCCTCGGCATTCTCGTTTCAGGCCCCGCGGCCGACGCCGCCGACCGCCTGTTAATCCAACCCACGGTATTCCGCGCGGTCGCCGAATACTACGGCTACCGCCCGGGCCAGCCGATCCCGGGACCGCTCGCCCTGTCCACCGTGCTCAAGGACGGGCCGGAGGGAACGGTTTGCGCGATATCCGGGCGGGGCAGGCCCTGCCTGCTCACCTTCGCCCATGAGAGCACGGTTTGGCGCCTGGTGGATATCGACCCCGAGGCGGCGCGGTCGCCGGGGAGATCGCGGTGATACGGACGGCGGTCGCTGGATTGCTCGTCTTCGGCCTCGCCGCCGGCGCGGCGGAGGCCGGCGCGATCCACATGTACTCCTACGATCCGGCCGACGCCGAAACGCGCGCCGCCGCGGGACCGATGACTTTCGAATTCCGCCAGGGCCTGCTCAAGCCGACGATGCTCAGCGTCCGCTCCACCGAAGCGGACGCCACCGTCGAACTCAGTCCGGCGCCCGGGTCCGCGCTTGGCGGTCGTGGGCTGACCGCGATGGCGGGACCCGAGGCCGCTGACCGCGACCTCTATGCCGTCCAGGCGGCGGATGACGGCGCCGCGCTGATCGCGGCATTGTGCCCAGGTTCCACGCGCGGTTGGCTGGCGATCAGCCGGCCACGCTACGGACGCGACCTCGGCGTCGATGTCCTTGGAGACGCCCCTTCCGGCGGGGCGCGGCTGTGCCGCAAGCTCGCCTTTAACTTTCACGGCGAGTGGCGCGCGCCGAACGACGCCAAGTTCGACACTCGCATAACTCAGCGCCCACGGGGACCTCGAGGCTAAGGCCAGTCAGTCGAGCAGGCGCGCTTCGATAAGCAGCCTCGTGCGCCGATCCACGCCCAGCCGCGACTCCAGATAGGCGTCGACGCCGCCGAAATCGCGTTCGATGGCCATAAACGCCCGTTCGAGGAACGCCGCCTCCACGCCCATCGCCACCCTGACCGCCGAAATCGTCGGCGCGCGCCCCGAGACCCCGTGGATGAGCTCGACGACCTGAGGGGCACGAAGCGCGAGCCGCGCCTCGTCATTGGTCAGCAGATAGTCGGCGATAATGTCGTCGCGATGGACCCCTGCCACATGGTGGGTAAGCGCGGTCAGGACTCCGGTGCGGTCCTTGCCGGCCGCGCAGTGGATCAACACCGCCCCTTCACTCGCCGCAACCGCCCTGAAGTAGCGCGAGAACAGGTCGATATGGCGCGGATCGGCCGCCGCCTTGTCGTAGTAGCCGAGCAGATAGCCGCGGAACGACTGCTCGGTCAGGTCGGAGTCGCGGAGATGGGCGAGCCACTCGTCCTCCTCGTCGTCGCCGAGGTCGTTGTCGATGACCGTCGCCGCGAAGCCGGCGTGCCGACGGGAGGGGTCGCGCAGCCGTTCGCCTCTTCGCCGCAGATCGACCACGGTGGTGATGTTCAGCCCGGCGATGACGGCAAGGTCGTCGTCCGTGGCGCGGCCGTGCGAGGCGGAGCGGTAGAGTCGGCCCTGCTTCAGGCGCCGGCCGCTGGCTGCCGGGTAACCCCCGAAATCGCGGAAATTATCAACTCCTTCGAGGGCGATTTTCTGAACCATCGACGGCTGCTAACGCGTGTTGGTGACCTTCGTGCGACGCCCGATCAATGCGCGGCGGTCTCGGTGCGGCGCGCCATCATCCGCTCGAACTCCGACCAGACCCCGGTCTCGCCATGCCAGGTCCCGCGGGTGGCGGCCTTGGAGTATTCTGTTGACCGCGCCTCGAAGAAGTTGGCGTGCTCGACGCCGGACAGCATGCTCTGCAGCCATGGCAAGGGGTTTTCCCTGGCGTCATATACGATGGGCAAGCCGAGCTGACGCAATCGCCAGTCGGCGATGAAGCGGATGTAGCCCTTGATGTCGTCCGGGGTCATGCCCTGGACTTCACCGGCCTCGAAGGCGAGGTCGATGAAGCGGTCCTCAAGGCCCACGACCGTCTTGCAGCAGTCGACGATGTCGTCGGCCACCGCCTTGGTCACCGCCCCGGTCTCGGCGTTGAAGGCGTGGTAGAGCTTGACGATGCCCTCGCAGTGCAGGCTTTCGTCACGCACGCTCCACGACACGATCTGGCCCATGCCCTTCATCTTGTTGAAGCGCGGAAAGTTCATCAGCATGGCGAAGCTGGCGAACAGTTGCAGCCCCTCGGTAAAGCCGCCAAACATCGCCAGGGTGCGGGCGATATCGGCGTTCGAGCCGACGCCGAACTGCTGCATGTAATCGTGCTTGGCCTTCAGCGCCTCCAGTTCGAGAAAGGCCGAAAACTCGGCCTCCGGCATGCCGATCGTCTCCAGCAACAGGGCGTAGGCCGCGATGTGGATCGTCTCCATGTTGGAAAACGCCGACAGCATCATCTTGACCTCGGTCGGTTTGAAGACCGTGGCGTAACGCTCCATGTAGTTGTCGTTCACCTCGACGTCCGACTGGGTGAAGAAGCGGAAGATCTGGGTCAGCAGATTGCGCTCGCGGTCGTTGAGCTTCGAGGCCCAATCCTTGCAATCCTCGCCGAGCGGCACTTCCTCCGGCATCCAGTGGACCTGCTGCTGACGCTTCCAAAAGTCGTACGCCCACGGATAGCGAAACGGCTTGTAAGCGAACGACGGCGTCAACAAGCCGGGGCGGACAAGAAGATTGGTCATGGCAAATCTCGCGGTCGCGACTCACCAAGGTTGGCGGTGGCGGATGGCGAGGGTAAACGGTCGGTCCGTTTCGCCAAGGCGCTAATTCGCGGCCGCCTCCCAGGCGACGCCGCAAGCTGGGGATAAGGTCGCCGTGGCGCCATGGACACTCTACGGCCAGAAGGGGACCGGCGCGGTGGCCATTGAAGCCGCGCTGACGCTTTTGCGCATTCCTTACGTCGTTGAGGAATTCTCCCTTGTCGATACCGCCGGGCGGACGGCGTTCGAGAGGGTCAACCCGATGTCGCAGTTCCCAGCGCTGATCCTCCCGTCCGGCGAACTGATGACGGAGAGCGCGGCGATTCTGATCTGGCTGGCCGACTCCCACGCCGCGTACGGTCTCTCACCCGCCATCGACGCGCCCGAGCGGACGGCCTTTCTACGGTGGATGGCGTTCGTGTCTTCGGCGATCTACGCCCTCTACTGGATCCAGGACGAGCCTTTGCGCTTGGCCGACTCGCCGGATGCGCGAGCGCTCGTCAAGGTCCGAACCGCCGAACGGATCGCGGCATGCTGGGGGATCATGGAGAGCGGCATCGAGCCGGGACCATACCTTCTCGGAGAAAACCTTACCGTGCTCGACCTCTATGTGACCGTGGTGTCCCGCTGGGGGCCTCGAGAGGCGCTGCACGAGCGAATCGCGCCCCGGATCGGAGAGGTCGTCCGCCGCGTGGAAAGCGATCCACGCCTTGCCGCGCTGTGGGCGGAGCGGTTTCCACTGCGAGCCGGCGACTGATGCTGATCGACGGCATTCCGCGCCGCACGATCTGGGCAGCGGACGACGGCGCGGTCGAGATCATCGACCAGACGCGCCTGCCGCACGCGGTCGAAGTCCGGCGACTGCGCTCTCTCGACGACGCCGTGCGCGCCATCGCCGAAATGTGGGTGCGAGGTGCGCCGCTGATCGGTGTGACCGCAGCCTACGGTCTCGCGCTCGCGCTGATAGATGACGCTAGCGACGCCGGATTGTGTTTTGCCGTGGAACGCCTAGCCGCGTCCCGACCGACGGCGGTAAATCTGAAGTGGGCGCTCGCGCGGGTTGCCGACGCCGTTTGCGGGCTCAAGGTTCCCGATCGCGGCGCGGCCGCGTACGCGCTGGCCAAGACGATGGCCGAGGAGGATGTCGCGACCTGCCGCCGCATCGGCGAGCACGGCGCGGCGCTGATCGAGGCGGCCCACGCGCGGACCGGAACCACGGTCAACATCCTCACCCATTGCAACGCCGGCTGGCTGGCGGCGGTGGATTGGGGCACGGCCCTCGCGCCGATCTACGTCGCCCAAGAGCGCGGCGTTCCGATGCACGTCTGGGTGGACGAGACCCGCCCCCGCCTGCAGGGAGCGGCGCTGACCGCCTTTGAACTCGGCCATCAAGGCGTCGATCACACCATCATCGTCGACAACGCGGGTGGACACCTGATGCAGCACGGCCGGGTCGACCTCTGCCTTGTTGGCGCGGATCGGATCACGCGCACCGGCGACGCCGCCAACAAGATCGGCACTTATCTCAAGGCCCTCGCGGCCAAGGACAACGACGTGCCGTTCTACGTCGCCGCTCCGGGGTCGACGATCGACTGGGCCCTCGCCGACGGTGTCGGCGAAATCCCAATCGAGGAGCGTGATCCGACAGAGGTGACCCACGCCGTCGGTCCGAACGCCGCCGGAAAGCAAGAACGGATTCTGCTGGCGGCCGTGGGCAGCGCGGCGGCTAATTTCGGGTTCGACGTGACACCCGCGCGCCTGATCAGCGGCATCATCACCGAGCGGGGCGTGTCGGGTGCGGGTGAGGCGGGACTGGCTTCACTCTTTTCAGAGGTTCACTGACAGGCGAGGCACTCATCATAGTCGGTGGGCGCTTCGTCGGCGCGGGCGCCGGTGAATTCCGCCATGTCCGCGCCCGCGAACGACGCGCGCTGAACCGATTTAGAGCGGAGGTAGTACAGGCTCTTCATTCCCCGCTCCCACGCCTGCCAGTGCAGCATGTGCAGATCCCACTTATCGACGTCGCCGGGCAGGAACACGTTGACCGACTGTGACTGGCAGACTTCGGGCGTGCGGTCGGCGGCAAGATCGATGATCCAGCGCTGATCCAATTCGAACGCGGTCTTAAACACGCTCTTTTCGTCGTCGGTCAGGAAGTCGAGGTGGGCGACGGAGCCCTCCTGCTCGAGGATCGAATTCCACGCCGCCGATGTGTTGCGATCCTTCTCGACCAGAACACGCTCGAGGTATGGATTGCGCACCGCGAACGATCCCGACAAGGTCTTGTGAGTGTAGATGTTGGCCGGGATCGGCTCGATACCGGCGCTGGTCCCGCCGCAGATGATCGAGATCGACGCAGTCGGAGCGATTGCCAGCTTGTGCGAGAAACGCTCCATCACCCCACGCTCGGCGGCGTCCGGACACGGGCCGCGTTCTTCGGCCAAGGCCGCGCTGGCGGTGTCGCAGCCCCGGCGAAGATGCTTGAACAACCGCATGTTCCACGACTTGGCCATTGCGCTCTCGAACGGCACGTTTTGGCCTTGGAGGAAGGAGTGGAAGCCCATCAGGCCGAGGCCGACCGACCGCTCGCGCATGGCGGCGTAGGCTGCCGGCTCCATTTCCGCCGGCGCGCGGTCGATGAAATCCTGCAGGACGTTGTCGAGGAAACGCATTACGTCCTCGATGAAGGTCGGGTGATCGCGCCACTCCAGAAACATTTCCGCGTTGACCGACGACAGGCAGCAGACCGCGGTGCGCTCGACGCCGAGGTGGTCGACGCCGGAGTGAAGCATGATCTCGGAACACAGATTCGACTGTCGCACCTTGAGGCCGAGTTCGCGCTGGTGCTTCGGCATCGCCCGGTTCACCGCATCCGAAAAGATCAGATAGGGCTCGCCTGTTTGTAGGCGCAGTTCCAGGACCCGCTGCCACAAATGGCGGGCATCGATCGTGCGGACGACCTCGGCGGTCTTGGGAGAGCGCAAGGCAAACGGCGCACCGTCGCGGACGGCGTGCATGAATTCGTCGGTGATCGAGATGCCGTGGTGCAGGTTCAGCGACTTGCGGTTGAAGTCGCCGGACGGTTTGCGGATCTCGAGGAACTCCTCGATCTCCGGATGGTGGATGTCGATATAAACCGCCGCCGAGCCGCGTCGCAGCGAGCCTTGGCTGATGGCGAGGGTGAGGCTGTCCATCACCCGGATGAAGGGGATGATCCCGCTGGTCTGGCCGGAACCCTTCACCTTTTCACCGATGGACCGGACGCCGCCCCAATAAGTGCCGATCCCGCCGCCGTTGGCGGCGAGCCAAACATTCTGGTTCCAGGTGCCGACAATGCTCTCCAATGAGTCGCTCACCGCATTGAGGAAGCAGGAGATCGGCAATCCTCTCGACGCGCCGCCGTTGGACAGAATCGGGGTCGACGGCATGAACCACAGCTTGGAAATGTAGTCGTACACGCGCTGTGCATGGTCGGCGTCGTCGGCGAAGGCGGTGGCGACGCGGGCGAACATGTCCTGATACGATTCGCCGGGGAGCAGGTAGCGATCCTCGAGCGTGGTGCGCCCAAAGTCGGTGAGCAAAGCGTCGCGCGACCTGTCGATCTCGACCTTGCGAACGAGGGCAAGACGCGGTCGATCCTGTGGCCAAGGTCCACGCGCCACTCGCGCCGTGGATTGCCTGATCTGTGTTGCTTGCGCCGCCATATCCGACCCCATTCCAACCCGCCCACAGGACATCACCATGACCCGAAGTGGTCAAGAAAGTCCTAAATGTTGTGGGCCAGTTTCTACCGACCCCATGATATGGGGTCATAAGGCGAGAGTGCCGTCAATCGCGAGCGGAGCTTGTCCGCAGATTTTTTCCGGCGTTGCGACCACACGACTCGAGAGGGAGGACAACACGTAAACACGCAACAAAAAGCCCGGCCTCTCGGCCGGGCTTCCCGTAATTCTTCGATCCGACCAGGGGTTAGAACTGGATGTGGATCGTGCTCCGGCGGTTGAGCGGTTCTTTGACGCCATCGCCGGTCTGGATGGCCAGGTCGGACTTGCCGGTCCAGCTGACATCCAGGCTGGTCTGCGGAACACCGAGGGACACCAGTGCGTCGGCAGTGGCCTTCGCTCGGCGCTCGGAGAGGCGCAGGTTGTAAGCGACCGAACCCGAGGTATCGGTGTGACCCACCACCACTTCGCGCTGAGCATGACCGTCGCTGGCGTATTTGGCCGCGTCCTGAAGAACGGACTGGGCTTCCGGCGTGATGACGTACTGATCGAACGGAAAGTAGATGACGTAATCCCGCGTGGTGAACGCCGGTGGCGGCGGCGGAGGCGGAGCTTCCGGCGGCGGCGGGGGCGGAGGTGGCGGGGGAGGCGGGGGGGGCGGAGGCGGCGGCGGCGGCGGAGCGGCGAACGCATAACGCAGGCCGAGGGTCAGGGAGTGATCGTCCACCCGAACGCGGTTGATGTAGGACGCACCCTGATCTACCGAACGATCGAGATAGTCGAACCGATCGCTTCTCATATAGCGGTAGGTCAGATCTACGTTGAGGCGATCGTTAAGGGCGTACGAAACGCCGGCGATACCCTGATAGCCAAATACCGTCTGCGACTCGTCGACGGTGGAGTCGCGGGGGATCGGAACGCCAAAGCCAACCAGCGTTCCGCGCTCCCGCAGCTTGACATGAACCGCGCCAGCACCAGCGCCGATGAAGGGATCGAAACGGGATTCCGGCAGGATGTCGAAGATGACATTGCCCATAGCCGTGTAGGTATCAAGCGAACCGTCAGGCCGACCGCATGCGCCACCGATGCCGTAAGGGGAGCTAGGATTGAAGGTATTACCGCCATTGATATTGCAGAGAACAGAGGCATTCCCCGTACGACTGATCACACTCTTGATAGAAGCCGGACGGTAGCCTCCTTCAATTTCGAGCCGGAGGTGCGGAAAAAGCTGATAGCCGATACGCGCGAACGCAGCGACATCCACCTTCGTCTTGATGTTAAAGCTCTGCACCGACGAGCCCGAGTCGACATCCGGAACCGTCCCCGGGATCGTCGCCTGACCCGGTGTCTTGTGAGCCCCCACGTCGATCGCGCCGTACCAACCGTTTTCGGACGCCGAGGCCCCGGTAGCGGCGCAGACCGCGACGATAGCAGCTCCAGCGAGGAGTCTTGCCTTCATATTTAAAATTCCCTTCCTTGCCTTCTGCGGCGATCGATTTGAGCGCCGGACTTATAACGAAGTCGTCCCCGATTTCGAGTGTCCAACAGGACACACCCCGCGATAATTTGCCTCACTCCCGCCAATTGAGGCCGCAGTCTACCCTGTAGAGTTCCTTATTTCCAAGTCCAACCCGGATAAAGACGGCAAACCGATTAACCCCGCCTTAACGGGGCCGCAAAGTGGCAAAAGTGTCGAGCTTGTGTCTCGCCCCAATTCCCTGCGAAAATCTGCGCGAAAGGAAAGGTTCCTGGAAAGCGGCGGTTCTCTCGGAAGTTCATGTTATCATTCCGCGCGAATAACAGAGCGCCACCCGTGTCCACCGCCAACCGCTTCACAGTCAAAATTGTAAAATCCGACGATTGGGTGTCAACCAAGGCGTCGTTGACCAAGCAGGAGTTGGCGGCGGCGACGCTGGCGCGATTCCGAGGCGAACCTGGCGCCCATATCCTTGTTACGACGGAAGACGGCGAATTGCGCGGCGTCGTCGCCGGCGTAACGGGTCCTTCTTCACTAAGAGGCTTGTCGGCCAGACTACCCGACGGTGACTATGTCCTCGAGCCTTGGCCGGCAGGCTTCGAACCCGACAGGGTGGCGATTGAATGGGCGGCGGGTCTATATCGCTTCGACCGGTACAAGGGGGAAGCAACCGCCGGGCGCCCAAGGCCACGCTTGAACATCCCCGCCTCGCCGCGCGCCCAGGCAATTTCGAACGCGTGCATCCTGGCGCGGGACTTGATCAACACACCGGCGAACCACATGGGACCCGCCGAGCTGGAGGCCGCGGCCCGGGCGATCGCGGAGCAACACGACGCCGAGGTCAGGGTCACGGTCGGCGACGGCCTGATCGCGGAATACTACCCCGCCGTACACGCCGTCGGCCGCGCCGCCCATCCCGATCGCGCGTCACGTATTATAGAGATGACCTGGGGTTCCGAGGCCCACCCGATCGTGGCGGTGATCGGAAAGGGCGTGGTCTTTGACACCGGAGGCCTGGACATAAAGGCATCTTCGGGGATGCGCTGGATGAAAAAGGACATGGGCGGCGCGGCGCACGCTTTGGCTCTGGCGTCGATGATCATGACGCTTCGCCTTCCGGTTCGATTGTGCGTCCTGCTCCCGGTCGTAGAGAACGCCATCTCCGGCGACGCCATGCGGCCCGGCGACATCCTGTCGACGCGGAAAGGACTCTCTGTCGAGGTCGGCAATACCGACGCCGAAGGCCGCTTGATCCTGGCCGACGCCCTCACCCGGGCGGCGGAACTGGAGCCGGAGCTCACCCTCGATCTCGCGACCCTCACCGGGGCGGCGCGCGTCGCGCTGGGTCCCGATCTGCCGCCGTTCTACACCGACGACGAGGCCCTAGCAGCCGACCTGATCGAGGCGTCGCGAGTGTCGGGAGATCCGCTCTGGCGGATGCCGCTATGGTCGGACTACGAGCAGGCCTTGGACAGCGACATCGCCGACATCAAGAACGACGCCGACGCCTGGGCTCAGGCAGGATCGGTTATGGCGGCCCTCTTCCTCAAGCGTTTCGCGCCGAAGGGCTCTTGGGCCCACTTCGACATTTTCGCCTGGAATCCACGATCGCGCCCCGGCTGGCCCCAGGGCGGCGAAGCGCAGGCGATCCGCGCCATCTTCACCATGCTCGAAAAGCGTTATCCGGTTTGATCGATCCGCGAACGACGCTGTGTCGGCCCGACCTCGCGCCTAGCGACCGCGAGGGCGTCTTCGCGGCAGACGCCTACGCGGAACTCCAGTCCGCGCGGTGCCGAGCGATCGTTGCTCCGATGCGCGCCGCTCCCGATTCCGCCGCCGTTCAGGTCAGCCAACTGTTGTTCGGCGAACGATTCGAAATCCTGCGCCGCGAACACGGCTTCGCCTGGGGCCAGGGACGGCGGGACGGCTACGTCGGCTGGGTCGAAGCCGTCGCGCTCTCGACTGAACCAGCCGAACCGACCCACCGCGTCAACGCTCCTCGCGCGGCGATCTTGTCCCGAGCGGAACTCCGGGCGCCGGCGACAGGGATCCTGGGCATGAACGCCCTCGTCGAGGTGGGGGAAACCAACGGCGCGTTCACGCGGATCGAGGGACTGGGTTGGATCGCGACCAGTCAGCTCGCGCCGATCGGATCGGATTTTCGCGAGCCGGCGGAGGTCGCGGCGCTGTTCGTCGGCGCGCCCTACATCTGGGGCGCGCGAGACGGAGCGGGGCTGGATTGTTCGGGGTTGGTGCAACAGGCCCTGTTCGCGGCCGGGCGGCGGTGTCCGCGCGACGCCGACCAGCAGGCCGCCCTTGGTTGTGAGGTCGCGAGCGAGGCTCTCGGCGCGGGCGACTTGGTCGCCTGGCGCGGCCACATCGGCATGATGCTCGACGCGGACCGCCTGATCCACGCCAACGCCCATCACATGGCGGTGGCGATCGAGCCCCTCGAAACGGCGATAGCACGCATCGCCGACACACCGACCGGCGCTCCGACTGCTTATCGTCGACCGAGCCGCGGGGTCGGCGCCCCGTGATCCGCGCCACGCGAGCGCCGGCTCTGGACTCTTCGCCCGGGTAGGCCGAACTCTGTCGCTACCGCTTTGCTGTGAGCCCGCCATGAACGCCATGACCATCGACGCCGCGACCTGGACCGCGGCTGGGGACGCCGGCCTTGCCGACGCGATCAGTCTGCGGCGCGCGATCCACGCCGAACCGGAACTCGGGCTCGATCTTCCAAAGACCACCGCCAAGGTAAAGGCGGCGTTGGCCGGGCTGCCGCTGGAAGTACGCGAGGGACCGTCGACCAGCGGCCTCGTCGCCATTCTGCGCGGCGCCGCCAACGGCCGCACCATCCTGCTGCGCGGCGACATGGACGCCTTGCCACTCATTGAAGACACCGGCCTCGCCTTCGCCTCCGGAACCAGCGGCGCGATGCACGCCTGCGGTCACGACACCCACGTCGCCATGCTGGTCGGCGCGGCGCGGGCGCTCTGCGCTAGGCGCGACCGCCTCTCCGGATCGGTGATGTTCATGTTCCAGCCGGGAGAAGAGGGGCATCACGGCGCGCGGTTCATGATCGACGACGGCCTGCTCGACCCGATGCCGGACGCCGCATTCGCCCTGCACATCTCGCCGAACATGCCGACGGGGGTTTTCGCCGGCCGAACCGGTCCCCTCCTCGCCTCGTCGGACAAGATCAGAATCCGGGTGATCGGCGCCGGCGGCCACGCGTCCATGCCGCACGACGCCATCGACCCGATCCCGGTGCTGTGCGCGATCGTCACAGCCCTGCAGACCCTGGTCACGCGGCGGATCTCCGTCTTCGATCCCGCCGTCATCACCATCGCCCACATCGAGGCCGGCACCACCGACAACGTCATTCCCGAGGATGGCAGGCTATGGGGCACCCTGCGCACGCTGTCCGAGCACACCCGCGCCAAGGCCCACGAAGGGATTAAGGCCGTCGCCGAACACCTGGCCCTCGCCCACGGCGCCCGCGCCGAGGTGGTGATCGAGAAGGGATTCCCCGTCACGGTGTGCGACGGCCGTGTCGCCGAACTCGCCGAGCGCACCGCGCGAGCGCTCTACGGCGAAGATGGCTGGTTCACCATGAAGAACCCGATGATGGGCGCGGAAGACTTTTCCTACGTCCTGCAGAAGACGCCGGGCGCCATGGCCTTCCTCGGCGCCGCGCCGGAGGGCGGCGATTACCGCACCTGCTGCGCCTTGCACTCCAACCGCATGACGCTCAACGAAGATGTCATGGCCCGCGGCATCGCCATGCACTGCGCCATGGCCGAGGCGATGCTGAGCGAGCAGCTCGAGCTTTGACTTCATCGACTTTGCCCACGCGCGCATAGGCGGTATAGGCGCCGGGAAAGGCCGCCCACTGAACGATCCGGCGCTTTCGATCGGACGCGGAGGTCTTTGCCTTGGGTAATGTGACGGTGGTCGGCGCCCAGTGGGGCGACGAAGGCAAGGGCCGTGTCATCGACTGGCTGGCCGAGCGCGCCGACGTGGTGGTTCGCTTTCAGGGCGGCAACAATGCCGGCCACACCATCGTGGTCGGCAACCGCACCTACAAGTTTTCGCTGCTGCCGTCGGGCGTGGTTCAGGGCAAGCTGTCGGTGATCGGCAACGGCGTGGTGGTCGATCCGTGGTCGCTGCTCTCCGAGATCGAGCAGGTGCGCGGCCAAGGTTTGGAGATCACGCCGGACATCCTTGCCGTCGCCGACAACGCCTGCCTGGTCCTGCCCCTGCACCGCGACCTTGACGCCGCGCGGGAAAACCGCGCCGGGGCGGGGAAGATCGGCACCACCGGCCGGGGCATCGGTCCCGCCTACGAGGACAAGGTCGGCCGAAGGGCGATCCGCTTCTGCGACCTCGACGACGAAGCCGCGCTACGGATTAAGATTGATCGCCTTCTCGCGCACCATGAGCCCCTCCGGCGCGGCCTCGAGCTGCCGGAAGTCACGCCGGACGCTCTGCTGGGGTTGCTCCAAGACGTCGGGCTTAAAGTCACGCCCTTCATCCGGCCGGCGTGGAGGGTTCTCGACGAGGCGTCCCGCGCGGGCAAGCAGATCCTGTTCGAGGGCGCCCAGGCGGCGATGCTCGACGTCGACCACGGCACCTATCCCTTCGTCACCTCATCCAACACCGTGGCTGGTCAAGCGGCCGCCGGCGCCGGCGTCGGCCCAGCGGCGGGCGGCTATGTGCTGGGCATCATGAAAGCCTATGCCACGCGGGTGGGCGAGGGACCGTTCCCCTCCGAACTCCACGATGAGACGGGCGAGCGGCTCGGCGTGCGCGGCCATGAGTTCGGCACGGTGACCGGGAGAAAGCGCCGCTGCGGCTGGTTCGACGCGGTGCTCGCGCGGCAGTCGGTCATCGTCGGCGGCATCCAGGGCGTAGTGCTGACCAAACTGGACGTGCTCGACGGATTCCAAACCATCCGCATCTGCACCGGCTACCGGCTCGGTGACCGCGTGCTCGACTATCTGCCGGCTGGCACACGCGACCAGGCGGGGGTCACTCCGATCTACGAGGACATCGAAGGCTGGGAAGGCACTACGCGCGGCGCCCGGTCCTGGCGCGACCTACCCGCCGCCGCCGTCAAATACGTCCGCCGCATCGAGGAACTCGTCGGCGCCCAGATCGCCATGGTGACGACCAGCCCAGAACGTGACGACACTATCCTGATGCGCGACCCATTCAGGGGGTAGGCGCAACGCGCGCCCAATAGCCCGGCCATGACGGAGATTTGGGGAGACTCCTAGAACGCGATCGAGCGAAGGTTGCGGCCGAGCCCTAAGCGTTGACCATGTTTTGGTCGACCGCCGCCGCCTGCATCGCGCGCTGCAGCTTCTCGAACGCCCGCACCTCGATCTGGCGCACTCGTTCGCGGCTGACGCCGTATTCGGACGCCAGGGTCTCCAGAGTCGTTGGATCGTCGCGCAGCCGCCGCTCGGTCAGGATATGGCGTTCGCGGTCGGTCAGTTCGACCATGGCTTCCGAGAGCAGGCCCATGCGCTGGGACTTTTCCTCGTCTTCGGCGAGGCGGGTCTCCTGGCTGACCTGTTCCTTGTCTTCCAGCCAGTCCTGCCACTCGTTCTCGGAATCAGAGCGCAACGGCGCGTTCAACGAGGCGTCGGGTCCGGACAGCCGCCGGTTCATCGAAATGACTTCGCTGTCGAGCACGCCGAGCTTGGTGGCGATGGCGCTGACCTGTTCGGGGCGCATGTCGCCCTCTTCCAGGGCGCTGATCTCGCTTTTCGCCTTGCGCAGGTTGAAGAACAGCTTCTTCTGCGCCGCCGTCGTGCCCATCTTCACCAGCGACCACGAGCGCAGGATGTATTCCTGGATCGAGGCGCGGATCCACCACATGGCATAGGTCGCCAGACGGAAGCCCTTGTCCGGCTCGAACTTCTTGACCGCCTGCATCAGGCCGACGTTGCCTTCGGAGATCACCTCACCGATCGGCAGGCCATAGCCGCGATAACCCATGGCGATCTTGGCGACGAGGCGCAGGTGCGAGGTGACCAGCCGGTGCGCGGCGGCAGGATCTTCATGCTCGCGCCAGCGTTTGGCGAGCATGAATTCCTCGTCCTTCGCCAGCATCGGAAACTTGCGGATCTCGGTGAGATACCGCGACAAGCCGCCATCGGGCGACATCACTGAAAGCGCGTTCACGCCTGCCATTTACAGATCCTTCGGCCGGTACGCGCACAGGCGCGCCGGCTCTCCCACCCCTCGACAACCCATCACATAGTCATTCGTTGCGGCGGCTTTAAGGTTACAGTGTTGCAGCGTTTCTTCCGCCGGCGTCAGAGAGCCTGCAAACGCTCTCGCAGCAGCTTCATGTCTTGCGGCGGCGAGGTTTCGAACCTCATCTCCTCGCCGCTTACCGGATGGCGGAACCCCAGGATGGCGGCGTGAAGCGCCTGACCCTTTAGGCCCGATTGTTCGATGGCCTCCCGCACCGACGCGGCTGGTGGTCCCGAGCCATAGGCCGGATCGCCAAGACACGGCGCGCCCTTGTGGGCGAGGTGAACGCGGATCTGATGGGTGCGGCCCGTCTCCAGCCGGCACTCGATGCGCGCCGCCAGCGGCCTGTCGTTCGGGCCGTAGCTTTCGGTGACGGCGTAGTGGGTCACAGCCTCGCGTCCGCCGGCCCTGAGCACGGCCATCTTCTTGCGGTCCGACGGCGAGCGGCCGATCCGGCCGCCGATGTCGCCCCTCGGTTCGCGCGGCGCGCCTCGGGTCAGGGCGATGTAGACCCGGTCGATATCGTGGGCGGCAAACAGCTTCGACAGGCCCCGGTGCGCCGCGTCGGTTTTCGCCGCCACCATCACCCCGGACGTGTTCTTGTCCAGCCGGTGCACGATTCCCGGCCGCGCGACGCCGCCGATGCCGGAAAGGCTGACCCCGCAATGATGGATCAGAGCATTGACCAGGGTGCCGTCCGGGGTCCCGGGGGCCGGATGCGCCGACATCCCCGCTGGCTTGTCGATCACGATCAGGTCGGCGTCTTCATGGAGGACGACGAGTCCCATGTCCTGGCCCAGAGGCTCGGCGGGGAGCACCGCGGGCAATATCACACGATAAGCGCCGGGCGCGGCTTTCGATGAGGCGTCATCGACGACCACGCCGTCGCGGGTGATCGCGCCCTGTCCAAGGAGCGACTGGATCCGCGCACGAGAAAGATCGGGCGCGGCGTCCGCCAGGGCGCGGTCGAGCCGAGGAGCGGATGCAACAATTTCAATGTCACGGATCTCCGTCATCGCGGGCGATTCCGGATTTCTTCTGGTCCGCCGGCGTCTCGCCGGCTCTTGCGGTCGATGCCGGCGAGACGCCGGCGGACCAAGAACATCACGACCGCTCGACCAACACGCCGCCCTCGACCACACGGTAGAAGCACGACCTGAAGCCGACGTGGCAGGCCCCGCCGTCGCCGCCGGGGATCACCCTCAGCAGCACTGCGTCTTGATCGCAGTCGACCCGCACCTCGACCACCGCCTGGACCTGCCCGCTCGTCTCCCCCTTCTTCCACAGCGCCTGGCGGGAGCGACTGTAGTAATGCGCCTCCCGCGTCTCCAGCGTCAGACGCAGGGCCTCGGCGTTCATCCACGCCAGCATCAGCACCTCACCGGTTTCGGCATGCGTCGTCACCGCCGCGATCATTCCGGCGGCGTCGAACCGCGGCGCGAGCACCGCGCCGCGCTCGATATCGACAGTGCTCATTCCGTCCTGCCTATCCACGGTGGTTTCCTCGCGCCTTCGCCGTTCCATATAAGGCGATCCATGACCCTCCGCCTCTACGACACCCAGGCCCGCGCCAAGCGCGACTTCGTTCCGACCGATCCGGCGCGAGTGACGATGTATGTCTGCGGACCCACGGTCTACAACTACGCCCACATCGGCAACGCCCGGCCGGTGGTGGTGTTCGACGTGCTGTTCCGGCTGCTGCGCCGCCTCTACGGCGAGGACCACGTCGTCTATGCGGCCAATGTCACCGACGTCGACGACAAGATCAACCAGAAGGCGGCCGGCGAGGGCGTCTCCATCGACGTGATCACCCGCCGCTACCTGGACGCCTACCATGCCGACATGTCGGCGCTGGGCGCCCTGCCGCCGACGTTCGAGCCGCGCGCGACGCAAACCATGGACGCCATCGTCGCCATGATCGGGCGGCTGGTGCGCAACAATTCGGCCTACGCCGCCGACGGTCACGTCCTCTTCAACACCGAGGCCTATTCCGACTACGGCAAGCTCTCCGGCCGAACGCTCGATGATATGATCGCCGGCGCGAGGGTCGAGATTGCGCCGTACAAGCAGAACCCGGCGGATTTCGTGCTGTGGAAACCCTTCAAGCCGGGCGAGCCGGTGTGGGACAGCCCGTTCGGACCGGGGCGTCCCGGTTGGCACATCGAATGCTCCGCGATGATCGAGCAGACCCTCGGCCTACCGATCGACATCCACGGGGGAGGCAACGACCTGATCTTCCCCCACCACGAGAACGAGATCGCGCAAGGCGTCTGCGCCGACCGCGCGGGTGGCTACGCCAACTATTGGATACACAACGGTTTCCTCAACATGGGCGACCGCAAGATGTCCAAGAGCCTGGGCAATGTTCAGCTCGTCCATGATCTCATCAAACGCTGGCCGGGTGAGGCCCTGCGCTGGGCGCTGCTATCGGCGCATTATCGCCAGCCTCTGGCGTGGACCGAGGAAGGCATTGGGCCGGCCAAGTCGGCGTTGGACAAGCTGTACGGCGCGCTGAGGCGGAACCGTGAAGTCGTCCCGTCGACCGACAAGCCGTCGGAGGCGTTCGTGGAGGCGTTGTTCGACGACCTCAACACACCCCGCGCCAACGCCGAACTCTTCGTGTTGGCGAACCGGCTAGAGACGGGAACCTCGGGGGAGCGGGCGGTCGCCAAGGGAGAGCTGCTGGCGGATGGCGCGCTGCTCGGCTTCCTTCAGGGCGATCCGGAGGTGTGGTTTCAGGGCGGGGCGGACCCGGCGCTCGCGGCAAGGGTGGAAGACCTGCTGGCCGAACGTATGGCGGCGCGCGCCGCCAAGGATTTCGCCAAGGCTGACGCGATCCGCGCAGAGCTGACCAGCCTCGATATCGAAGTGATGGACTCCGCCGCCGGCGCGACCTGGCGGCTGAAGGAGCGCGCCTGATGAAGGTGAAGATCGAACACCGGATCGGCATACCCGCGCCGGCGACGGCGATCTGGGATGCCCTGTCCGACATCTCGGCCTGGCCGGACTGGAACCCACTTTACCCTCGCGCTAACGGTGTGCTGCGCATCGGGGCCCAGCTCGACCTCGAGGTCGCGGTGCCCGGACAGCCGCAGCGGACCATCCGTCCGATCATCGCCGACTGGGTGCCCAACGATCAAATCCACTGGAACCTGCGCATGCTCGGCGGCCTGGTGAAGACGACGCGGTATCTGGAGATCGAGCAGCTCACAGAGACCGGCTGCATCTTCACCAACGGCGAGTTGTTCGACGGTTATCTGGGTCCCAGCGTCGCGAAACGCTTCCGCTCATCGCTCCGCGCCGGGTTCGCGGCCATGGGCGAGGCGCTCAAGGCGCGGGTGGAGGCGAGAGGGTGAGCAGGTGGGCGGCGGCCTTGCGCCCCCTCCGTCACGCGGCAAGATGGCCGCGCGCCACCTCCCCCGCAAGGCGGCGGGTGAGGAGTAGAGGGTTTTTGATCCTCCCCCGCCCACTTGCGGGGGAGGTGGCGCGGCGCTCTTTCTCGCGCCGTGACGGAGGGGGCGCAAAGCCGCGACCCCGATGATCGACGACCTCTACTCCGCCAAAATCCTCTCCCTCGCCGCCAACATGCCGCGTCTTGGCCGCCTGCCCTCGCCCGACGCCTCGGCCGACAAGGTCGCCAAGCTTTGCGGCAGCACCATGCACGTCGACATTGTCCTCCAAGACGGCCGCGTCGCCGATTTCGCCCAGGAGGTGCACGCCTGCGCCCTGGGACAGGCCGCGGCCGCGATCCTCGGCGCCCACGTCGTCGGCGCCACGCCGGCGGAGATCGAACTGGCCCGCGACGGCTTTCGTGCTATGTTGAAGACGGGCGGTCCGCCGCCCGAAGGACGATTTTCGGAACTCGCCATGCTCTTGCCGGTGAAGGATTACCCAGCTCGTCACGCCTCCACGCTCCTAGCGTTTGAGGCGACGGTCGAGGCTTGCCGGCTGGCGATCGCCCGCACCCAGGCGCGAACTAGCCCCGCCGACGCGGCCTGAGCGCGGTCTCGCACTTCGCGTCGGCATGACGGTCTACGAACGCGCCGTCCGCTTTGGCCATCGCGCCTATAAGCTGACGCTGTCGCCGTGGATCGGCCGCTCGTGCCGCTTTAGCCCGACCTGTTCGGACTATGCGGCCGACGCCCTCATAACCCACGGACCCTTGCGCGGTGGTTGGCTCGCCCTCCGCAGGTTCGCCAGATGCCATCCGTTCGGTGGCTCGGGCCTCGACCCCGTCCCGCCGCGAAAGTGAAGACCATGATCGACCTGAAATTCCCCGACGGCTCCGTCCGACAATACGACGACGGCGTCACCGGCCTCGAAGTGGCCGGCTCCATTTCCAAATCGCTGGAGAAGAAGGCCTTGCTCGCCAAACTCGACGGCAAGCTGCTCGACATCAAGCAGCCGCTCCCCGGCGGCGGCGCGCTGGAGATCGTCACGCGCGACGCGCCGGAAGCGCTCGAGGTCATCCGCCACGATACGGCGCACGTACTGGCCGAGGCGGTGCAGGAGTTGTTTCCCGACACCCAGGTCACCATCGGCCCGAATGTCGAGGACGGTTTCTACTACGACTTCGCCCGTGACACGCCATTCAGCCTCGACGATTTCGCCAAGATCGAACAGCGCATGAAACAGATCGTCGACCGTGACGAGCCGATCACGCGCGAGGTGTGGGACCGCGACGAGGCGATCGCCCACTTCGAGTCGATCGGGGAAGAGTACAAAGCCCAGATCATCCGCGATATCCCCGGTCACGAGCCGATCAGCATCTACCGTCAAGGCGCGTGGAAGGATTTGTGCCGAGGGCCGCACCTGCCGTCGACGCGGCATGTCGGCAAAGCGTTCAAACTGACCAAGCTCGCCGGGGCCTATTGGCGTGGCGACCAGAACAACGCCCAGCTCCAGCGGGTATACGGAACATCGTGGGCCAATGAGGCCGATCTTGAAGCCTATCTTAAACGACTGGAGGAGGCCGAACGCCGCGACCACCGCAAGATCGGTCGGGCGATGAACCTGTTCCACCTACAAGAAGAGGGTCGCGGCATGCCGTTCTGGCATCCACAGGGCTGGACCCTGTACCGCACGCTGGAGAACTACGTCCGTCGGCGGACGGAAAAGGCCGGCTATGTCGAGGTGTCGACGCCGCAGATCCTCGACGCCGATCTGTGGAAGCGTTCGGGGCATTGGGACAAGTTCCACGACGGCATGTTCTTCTCCGAGACCGCCGAGGGGGAGGTGCTTGCGGTCAAGCCGATGAACTGTCCGTGCCACGTCCAGATCTTCAACCAAGGCCAACGCTCATATCGCGAGCTGCCGATCCGGATGATGGAGTTCGGCGGACTGCACCGCTACGAGAGTTCGGGATCGCTGCTCGGCCTGCTCCGTGTACGGAGGATGGTGCAGGACGATGCGCACATATTCTGCACCGACGACCAGATCGAGGCCGAGTCCAAGATCTTCGTCGATCTGCTGCAGCTCATCTATCGCGAGCTGGATGTCGAGCTGCACTCGGTAAAATTGGCGCTGCGGCCGGACCAGCGGTTCGGCACCGACGAGCAGTGGACGATCGCGGAGGACACCCTGGAACGCGCGGCCAACGCCGCCGGTGTCGAGGTCGAACGCGTGCCGAACGAGGGCGCCTTCTACGGCCCCAAGCTGGAGTTTCATCTGCGCGACGCCATCGGCCGCACCTGGCAGTGCGGCACGCTCCAGCTCGACTACGTTCTGCCCGAGCGCCTGGACGCGACCTACATCGCCGAGGACGGTCAGAAGCATCGGCCGGTGATGCTACACCGCGCCATACTGGGCTCACTGGAGCGGTTCATCGGCGTGCTGATCGAGCACCATGCCGGCGCCTTCCCGCTCTGGCTCGCGCCGACCCAGGTGGTGGTCGCCACGATCACCGCAGACGCGGACGACTACGCCTGCGAAACGGCGGCGAAAATGAAAGCCGCCGGACTGCGGGTCGAACTCGACCTGCGCAACGAGAAGGTCGGCTACAAGGTGCGCGAGCACTCCCTCGCCAAGGTCCCGGTCATTGCCGTCGTCGGGCGCCGCGAAGCGGAAGAGGGCAAGGTCGCCCTACGCAGGCTAGGCTCGGACGGTCAGACCATCGCCGAGGTGGACGCGGCGATCGCCGCGCTCAGCGCCGAAGCGACTCCGCCCGATCTGCGCTGAACGGGCGGACGTTCAGGATCGAGGTCTCTAATCCGGCTCGCTAAAGCCGTTCGACGATCGTCACGTTGGACAGGCCGCCGCCTTCGCACATTGTCTGCAGGCCATAGCGTTTGCCGCGCGCCTTCAGCGCGTGGACCAGAGTGGTCATCAGCTTCGTTCCCGACGCGCCCAGCGGATGGCCAAGCGCGATGGCGCCGCCGTTGACGTTGATGCGGTCCGGGTCGGCGCCGAGTTCCTGAAGCCAGGCCACCGGCACCGACGCGAACGCTTCGTTGACCTCGTAGAGATCAATGTCGTCGATCTTCATGCCCGCCTTTCGCAGCGCTTTCAGAGTGCCGGGAATCGGCGCTTCCAGCATGATCACCGGGTCGCCGCCGACCAGGGTCAGGTGGTGGATGCGCGCCATCGGCTCCAGGCCGAGTGTCTTGAGTCCCGCTTCGCTTACGATCATCACGCCGGAAGCGCCGTCGCAGATCTGGCTGGAGGTGGCGGCTGTGATCTGGCCGCCTTCCTGGAGCAGTTTCACGCCCTTGATGCCGTCAAGGCTGGCGTCGAAGCGGATACCCTCGTCGACGGTATGTTGGCTGGTCGCGCCTTCGGCGTCCTTGATCTCGATAGGGGTGATCTCGTCCTTGAACGCGCCCGCCTGAGTGGCGGCGATGGCGCGTTGATGGCTCTGGTAGGCATATTCGTCGAGCTGGTCCTTGTTCAGTCCGTATTTCTTGGCGACCATCTCGGCGCCGGCGAACTGGCTGAACTGAATATCGGGATAGCGTTCTTCCTGGCGGGGGCTTTTCGGAACGCCGAAGCCGTTCTTCGCGGGCAGGCCCACGGAGAGGCCCATCGGCACCCGGGTCATGCTCTCGACGCCGGCGGCGATCACGATGTCCTGCGTCCCGCTCATCACGGCTTGAGCGGCGAAGTGAAGCGCTTGTTGCGAGGAGCCGCACTGTCGGTCGACGCTGGTGCCGGGCACGCTTTCGGGCAGGCGGGACGACAGAATGGCGTTGCGGGCGATGTTGGTCGATTGCTCGCCGACCTGCATCACGCAACCCATGATGACGTCCTCGACCAGCGCCGGATCGGCGCCGGTCCTGTCCATGAGCGAGTCGAGCACGCTGCCGGCGAGATCGGCGGGATGCCAGCCGGCGAGCTTGCCGCCCTTGCGGCCTCCGGCGGTGCGGGTGGCGGCGACGATATAGGCTTCGGCCATGACGGGTCTCCTGTTGTCGTGTAGCCATCGAAACATAGATGCGCGACGCAACGTAAGCCAAACGGGCCGCCGCGAGGAGAGTGCATGCCCGCCGCGGCCCATCCTTCCTGCGATCAGATCATGGCTCGCGCCGAGCCCGAGCCTTCGGAAAGCGCGGGCCATCCGCGATGGGTGCTGGTCACGACCATCCTGGCGTCGAGCCTGGCCTTCATCGACGGCTCGGTGGTCAACGTCGGTCTGCCGGCCATCGGCAAGAGCCTGCCGGCGGGAGGGATCAGCCTGTCCTGGGTGGTCAATGCCTACCTGCTGCCGCTGAGCGCCCTGCTCCTGCTCGGCGGCGCGCTGGGCGACCGGTTCGGGCGCCGGCGGTTGCTTCTGATCGGCGTCGGATTGTTCGCCGTCGCCTCGGCGCTGTGCGCCGCCGCGCCAAGCTTTTTCCTTCTGCTCGCGGGGCGCCTGATTCAAGGCGTCGGCGCGGCGCTACTCATGCCCAACAGCCTCGCGATTTTAGGCGCCACGTTCGGCGGCGAAGCGCGCGGCCGCGCGGTGGGAACCTGGGCGGCGGTCGGCGCGGCGGCTGGGGCGATCGGCCCGCTGTTGGGCGGCTGGCTTATCGATGCGGTGGGTTGGCGGACGATCTTCCTGGTCAATCTGCCGATCGCGGCCGGCGCGATGATTGCCTGCGTAATGTTTGTCCGCGCTCCAGCCGACCCCGATCCGCAACCGCTTGATCTTGGCGGCGCCGCCCTCGCCAGCCTGGGTCTAGCCGCCCTGACCTGGGGTCTGACCGAGATCACCGGCGCGATGGGGCCGACGGTCGCTCCGGTTGGCGCGCTGATCGTCGGCGTGGTCGCGATGGCGGCGTTCCTGTGGGCGGAGGGGCGGCGCGGCGAACGGGCGATGATGCCGCTCAGCCTGTTCGGCTCCCGCACTTTCGTTGGACTGACCGTGCTCACCTTTCTGCTCTACGGCGCGTTGGGCGGGCTCCTCGTGCTGGTCCCGTTCGTGCTGATCGAGGTCAAGGGCTACGCCGCAGCCGGGGCCGGCGCGGCGCTGCTGCCGCTGCCCCTGGTGTTGTCATTCGCCTCTCCGATCATGGGCGGGCTCGCCGGGCGCATCGTACCGCGCTGGCCTCTGACGATCGGGCCGGTCGTGGTCGCGGGCGGCTGCCTGTTGGCGATGCGCGTGGGCGGCCCGGGCTCGTACTGGACCACGACCCTGCCGGCTCTGTTGGTCATTTCCTTGGGGATGGCCGGCGCTGTCGCGCCGCTGACGACCGCCGTCCTAGCTTCGGTGGACGGCCGTCACACCGGCGTCGCCTCCGGGTTCAACAGCGCCGTCGCGCGCACCGGCGGGCTGATCGCCACCGCGTTGCTGGGCGTCATCTTGGCGGCGCGTGGGGCGCATCTCCTGGCGCTTTATCGGATTGCCGCGGTGGTCGGCGCGACCGCGGCGCTGGCTTCGGGAGCGGCGGCGCTGGTCTGGCTGGGTGACGCGCGCGCATCCAAGCGATAGAAGCGCGCCTTCCCAACATGAAAGCGTCTCTCCGTGCGCCTCCCCCAGGCTCGTCTCGAACAGGTGCTCGATCGCTTCCGTGAGGTCGAGGCGCGCATGGAGACCGCCGGCGACGGCGCGGAAATCGTACGGCTAGGCAAGGAGCACGCCGAACTTCGCCCGGTAGCCGAGTTCGCCACCCGCCTCGCCGCCGCTCGGTCGGAGCGGGAAGACCTGGAGCGCATGCTTGCGGGGAACGACGCCGATCTGGCGGAAATGGCGCGGGAAGACATCGCGGCGCTGGACGCCAGGCTGCCGGAGCTGGAGCGGGAGGTGGCGCTGCTGCTGGCGCCACGCGACGCCGACGAAAACGCTTCCGCCATCCTCGAAGTGCGCGCCGGAACCGGTGGCGACGAGGCGGCGCTGTTCGCCGGCGACCTGTTTCGGATGTACCAGCGCTACGCTCAGACCCGCGGCTGGCGGGTCGAGGTGGAGAGCGTTTCCGAGGGCGACGCCGGCGGTTATAAGGAGATCATCGCGTCCATCGGCGGCGACGGCGTGTTCGGCCGGCTAAAGTTCGAGAGCGGCGTCCACCGCGTACAGCGCGTGCCGGACACCGAAACCCAGGGCCGCATCCACACCTCCGCCGCCACGGTCGCCGTGCTGCCGGAGGTCGAGGACGTCGAGATCGAGATCAACGATGCCGACCTGCGCATCGACACCTATCGCTCCAGCGGCGCCGGCGGCCAGCACGTCAACAAGACCGACTCCGCGGTGCGCATCACCCACCTGCCCAGCGGCATCGTGGTTACCTCGTCGGAGAAATCGCAGCACCAGAACCGCGCGCGGGCTATGAAGGTGCTCAAGGCCCGGCTTTACCAGGAAAAGCGCGACAAGCTCGACCTGGAACGCTCCGAGGCGCGCAAGAGCCAAGTCGGTTCAGGGGACCGCTCCGAACGCATTCGCACCTACAACTTCCCCCAGGCTCGGGTGACCGACCACCGCATCAACCTGACGCTCTACAACCTGCCAAAGATCGTTGAGGGCGAGGCGCTCGACGATGTCATCGACCCGCTGATCGCGGAGGATCAGGCGGCGCGGCTGGCGAGCTTGGAGGACAGTTTCGGGTGAAACGAAGAGCGGGGACCGTCGCCGGCCTCCGCTCCCGTATAGGTTATGAACCGTGCGGTCAGTCGTGGATCGCCTCGCCGTGCAGGACGAGGTCGAGGCCTTCGTCTTCCTCGTCGCCGGTGACGGTCAGGCCCACGGTGAACCGGATGATCATCAGGATCACGAAGGTGCCGATCGCGGTCCAGGCCATGGTGGCCAGGCAACTGATGAGTTGGGTCATCACGCCGTGGCCGGCGGGCAGCGTCGCCACCGCGGCGCTGGCGAAGACGCCGGTGAGCATGGCCCCGATGAAGCCGCCGACTCCGTGGACGCCGAAGCAGTCCAGGCTGTCGTCATATTTGAGCCAACCCTTGAGAAAGACCGAGCTGCAGTAGCAGCCGGCTCCCGCGGCGATGCCGATCCACAAGGCGCCATTCGGCAGGACCCAACCGGAGGCCGGCGTGACGGCGACCAGACCGGCGACGGCGCCTGAAGCGAGGCCCAGCATGGTCGGCTTCTTGCGGTGAAACCATTCGACCGTCATCCAGGCGAGGGCCGCCGCGGCGGTGGCGATCTGGGTGTTGGCCATGGCGACACCGGCCAGGGCGTTCGAGGCGACCGCCGAACCGGCGTTGAACCCGAACCAGCCGACCCACAGCAGGCTGGCGCCGATCATGGTGTAGACGAGGTTGTTGGGCGCCATGTTGATGGTGCCCAAACCCTTGCGCTTGGGGAGCACCAGGGCGCAGACCAGACCGGCGATGCCGGCGTTGATATGCACGACGGTGCCACCGGCGAAGTCCATCACCCCCATCTTGCCGAGGAAGCCGCCGCCCCACACCCAGTGAGCGATCGGCGCATAGACGAAGATCGACCACAGGATCGTCAGGATCAGCAAGGCGGAGAATTTCAGACGTTCCGCGAAGGCGCCGGCGATTAGAGCCGGCGTGATAATTGCGAACGTCATCTGAAACATCATGTAGACATACTCGGGTATGGTGTAGTTCGTACCTGCGATGGAGTAGGCGACGGTCGGAACCTTCGGATCCATTCCGTCCATCTGGACGTTCTTAAGCATCAAATTGCCAAGACCACCCCACCATTTGTTTTGACCGTCGTCGGGCAACGTGCCGAAAGCGATGGAGTAGGTGCAGATATACCAGACCACGGTCACCACCGCGGTCATGGCGAAGGACTGCGCCACGGTGGCGATCACGTTCTTCTTACGGACCATGCCGCCATAAAACAGCGCGAGACCCGGGATGGTCATCATCAGGACGAGGGCCGTCGAGGTGAGCATCCAGGCGGTGTCGCCGCTGTCGAGCTTGAACTTCGCGGGAGCCTCGGGGGCCGTCGCCGCCGGCGGGGCCGCCGGGGCTGCGGTGGTGGACGAAGCCGCGGCCCCCGACGTGTTCGGCGGCACGGCCGCTTCGCCGGTGGGAGGTGGAGAGGCGGAAGCCGCGGCCGGCGGAGCGACGGTCTGGGCGGCGGCGACGATCGGCGCGCCGGCGATTGCCATGGCAAGGACGAGCCCCACCAACTCTCGAAGTCCGATGGTCCTCATCGTCGTGGTCCCCCTGGAATGTGTGTTCATTAGAGCGCCGCCGATCCGGTCTCGCCGGTCCGGATGCGAACGGCGTCTTCGACCGTCATCACGAAGATCTTGCCGTCGCCGATGCGGCCCGTGGCCGCCGCCTTCTTCACCGCCTCGACGGCGCCCTCGACAGCCATGTCGTCGACGACCGCCTCGAGCTTCACCTTTGGGACGAAGTTCACTTGGTATTCGGCGCCGCGGTAGATCTCGGTCTGACCCTTTTGGCGGCCGTAACCCTTGACTTCGGAGACCGTCAGCCCCTCGACGCCGGCGGCGACCAGAGCCTCCCTCACCTCGTCGAGCTTGAACGGCTTGACGATCGCAATGATCATTTTCATCGGCAAATCCCCCGCGCCGGTCCTCCCGGCCATTTCATCGAGACAAGAGCCGTAGCCAAGCATCCTACCGGCGCGGTTCTGAAAAAGGGCGTTCGGCCGGGATCGCCGTCGCCGCGCGTGCCGCATGAGCGAAGGCGGAGGCGACCGCCTAATTAATAGGCGCCTACTCCCGCGCGAGCCGCGATCACGAACGCGTGATCGCGGCAACCGCCATTCACGCCGGGCGTACTCTTCCCCATCGTCGACGCCGACGATGGAAATTGAGGAACATCTTTATGAAAGCTCTTCATATTGCCGCCTCCGGTCTTTTCGCGGCTTGCATCGCTGGTTCCGCCCTGGCCCAGGACGCGTCGGGCGCCGTCGCCGCGCAGCCACTAGCCGCCTCTTCCACGGCGGCCGAAGCGCCGATGGCTCAGAGCGCGGACACGTCGGGCGCCAATTCGAGCGCTATGGCTACATCCTCGGGCGCGACCGTCACGCAGACGACGGTGACGAACGGTCCGGTGCCGGATACCCCGGAAAATCGCGCGAAGTACGGAACTCCGATGTCCCGTACCGGCAGGCACACCAAGCCAGCCGGCAATTGACCGCCGATTTTCGGTGACCACGGAAGCCGCGCTCGCGTCTTCCATCAAATTCAGGAGTCATTCCTTGCGTAGCAGTCTGATCAGCGCCGTCTCGGCGGCGTCCATTTTATGCGCGGCCGCCGTCGCGCACTCTCAAGCGACCCCCGACACCACGGCCGCTCCCGCAGCCGCTCCAACGACAACGGCCGCCCCGGCGCCACCCGCCACGTCTACAACTCCGGCGTCTCCAGGGCTGGCCGCGAGCGGTGACATAGCGTCAACGCTGAAGGCGTCCCCGCGCTTCACCATCCTAGCCAAGGCGCTTGATGCCTCCAACCTGACGCCGGTTCTCAAGTCGACGCCGAACATCACCCTGTTCGCGCCCACGGACGAGGCGTTCAACGCTCTGCCACCGGCTCAACTCGCGGCGCTGATGGAAACCAAGAACGCGCCGTTGCTGCAGAAAATTCTAAGCTATCACCTAGTGAATCTCAGCCTCGACTCGTCGAAGATCAAAGGCGCGAAAGGGCCGGTGAATTCGGTGGAAGGCGGCAAGCTCAACCTCGACGGCAGCGGGACTCCGCTGAAGGTTGATGGCGCCGATATCATCCAGACGGATGTCCGCGCCTCCAACGGCTTGATCCAGGTCGTGGACAAGGTCCTGATGCCGACTGACGTGACCTTGCCGGTGGCTAACGCCAGCGGATCGCCGCCGGCGCGCTGAGCGCCACCTCGGCTTGATGAAGGGCGACCCGCGGCCTAAGACCCGTCGGGTCGCCATCGGCCGTTCTCGCGCCGCGCCGGCGCCGGGACGAGAGCTTCCATGACCCTCAGCGCGCGTATGGGAGCCCTGTCGTTCCAGGACATCATCCTCGCGCTCCACGCCTACTGGAGCACCGAAGGCTGCGTCATTCTCCAGCCTTATGACGTCGAAGTCGGAGCCGGCACGCTGCATCCGGCGACCGTCCTTCGCGCGTTGGGACCCAAGCCTTGGCGCGCGGCCTACGTCCAGCCATCACGTCGCCCATCGGACGGACGATATGGTGAAAACCCCAACCGCCTTCGGTCGTTTCACCAGTACCAGGTTATTCTGAAGCCCAGCCCGCCCGACATGCAGGCGCTCTACCTCGCGTCCCTCGCGGCGGTCGGCATCGATCCGAAGCGGCACGACATCCGGTTCGTCGAGGACGACTGGGAAAACCCCACCGTTGGCGCCTGGGGGCTCGGCTGGGAGGTGTGGTGCGATGGCATGGAAATCGGCCAGTACACCTATTTCCAGCAGGTCGGCGGCCTCGATGTTTCTCCCGTCGCTGGCGAGATCACCTATGGCCTCGAGCGGATGGCGCTTTATGCGCAGGGCGTCGACAATGTCTACGACCTCGCCTTCAACGATCCGCAGAGCCCGGATCACAAGACCTATGGCGACGTCTTTTTGGAGAACGAGCGGGAGTTCACCGCCTTTGAACTCGAATTCGCCGACGTCGCCGTGCTCAAGCGGCAGTTCGAGGACATGGAAGCCGCCGTGCCGAAACTCCTCGCCGCGCGCGGCCGGCAGGGCCAGCCGCTGGTGCTGCCTGCTTACGACCATGTGCTGAAGGCGTCGCACCTGTTCAACCTGCTCGACGCGCGCGGCGCGATCGCGGTGGCCGAACGGCAGAGCTACATCGGACGTATTCGCGACCTGTGCAAAAGCTGCGCTCAGGCGTGGCTGGCCCTTGAAGAGGCCTGAGGCCGGGCCATGGCCGAGTGGCTGCTGGAACTCTTCTCCGAGGAAATCCCCGCGCGCATGCAGACCGGCGCCGCGCGCGATCTGGATCGTCTCGTTCGCGAGGGTCTGAACGAAGCGACGCTGTCGTTCGGTGAGGTGCGAACCTTTGCCGGACCGCGTCGGATCGCCCTCGTCGTCGATGGTCTACCCGCCGCCCAGGCCGACCGTGTCGAGGAACGTAAAGGCCCGCGCCTCACCGCGCCCGAAGCGGCGTTGGCCGGCTTCCTTCGTTCCACCGGCCTCACCCGCGATCAGCTGACCGAGCGCGACGGCGCCTACATCGCCAGCCTGAGCCACGTTGGCCGCGCCACCGCTGAGATCATTGCCGAGCTGACGGCGTCGCTCATCCGCCGCTTTCCTTGGCCGAAGTCGATGACGTGGGGATCGGGTGCGCTGCGCTGGGTGCGGCCGCTCCACCGTATCCTCTGCGTGTTCGACGGCGAGATCGTGCTTTTCGAGGTGGACGGCATCCAGAGCGGCGACGCGAGCGAGGGCCATCGCGTCATGGCGGAAGGCCGCGTGTTCCACGCCAGAACCTTCGCCTCGTATCACCAAGCGCTCGCGGACAACTTCGTCGTGCTCGACGCCGCCGAGCGCTCTGAGCGCATCGCCGCCGAGGCCAGCGCCAAAGCGGAAGCCAGGGGGCTGACCCTGGTCGAGGACGCCGGCCTACTCGCCGAGGTCACGGGTATGGTCGAATGGCCGGTGGCGCTGCTGGGCGACATGGACGAGCGTTTCCTCGACCTGCCGCCCGAGGTCATCCGCACCTCCATGCGCACCCACCAGCGCTACTTCGCGGTTCGCGGACAAGACGGCGGCCTCTCGCCCCACTTCATCGCCATCGCCAATCTGGAAACGCCGGACGGCGGCGCCCTGATCGCCAAGGGCAACAGTCGGGTGCTGGCGGCGCGGCTCGACGACGCGCGTTTCTTCTGGAACGAGGACCGTAAGGTTCGGCTCGAGGATCGCCTGGGCGCGCTCTCCGGCGTTGTCTTCCACGCCAAGCTCGGCACGATGCGCGAGCGCGCGGACAGGATCGAGCGCTTGGCGTTCGCCATCGCCCCCCTCGTCGGCGCCGATCCGGCGCTCGCTAGGACGGCGGGGCGTCTGGCCAAGGCGGATCTCGTCACCGGCATGGTCGGCGAGTTCCCGGAGCTTCAGGGGGTCATGGGCGGCTATTACGCGGCTTCGGAGCAACAGGCGCCGGAAGTCGCCGCGGCCATTCGCGACCACTATCGTCCTCAAGGCCCGACCGACGCCGCGCCGAACGCCCCGGTGACGATCGCCGTGGCTTTGGCCGACAAGCTGGACACGATCACCGGCTTCTTCGCCATCGGCGAGAAGCCCACCGGCTCCCGAGATCCGTTCGCGCTGCGGCGCGCGGCGCTCGGCGTTCTGGGCATTCTTCAGGAGAACAGGATTGCGAGCGGCTACCGTGAACTCATCCGTCTGACAGGCTTTATCACCTACCGGCCGGTGGCCGGCGTCGCCGAGTTTTTTGAAGATCGCCTCAGGGTCGCCATGCGAGAACGCGCCGAGCCCGACGAGGTCGAGGCCATCCTCGCGTTCGACGACGATGTGCCTGATCGCCTGCGCCGCCGGCTCGAAGCTCTCAAGCAATTCCTATTGCATGACGATGGCGCCAATCTTTTGGAAGGCTCCAGGCGAGCGGCCAATATCGTGAGCGCCGAAGCGAAGAAGGGTCCGTTGCCAAACCGCGCTCCGGAAAGACCAGCAGGCCCGCCGGCGGAAGTTGAACTTTACGACGCGGTCGAGGCCGTGGAACGGAGCTTGGACGCGGATCTAGCCGCGGACAACTTCGAGGCCGCCATGTCGGCGCTCGCCAGCCTCCGGCGACCGGTCGATCGGTTCTTCGATCAGGTGCTAGTGAATTCCGATGATCCAGGCGAACGTGATAATCGGCTCGCACTTCTCATGCGGGTTCGTGGACAGATGTGCCGGGTCGCTGATTTCTCGCTGATCAAGGGCTAGGAGCAAAGCCTCGATGGACATGCCGCCGGCGAGCACCTCCAACCGTGAATGGGTCTATGCCTTCGGTGGCGGACGCGCGGACGGCGACGCCGGGATGAAGGCGCTGCTCGGCGGCAAGGGCGCCAACTTGGCGGAGATGTCGGCGCTGGGCCTGCCGGTGCCGCCGGGGTTCACCATCACCACCGAGGCCTGCAACCACTTCTACCGCTCGGGCAAAGCCTATCCGGAGGGGCTGCCCGTCGAAGTCGACGCCGCCATCGCCGTGGTGGAAGCTCAGGTCGGCAAACGTTTCGGCGACGCCGCCAACCCCCTGTTGGTCTCGGTCCGCTCCGGCGCCCGCGCCTCGATGCCCGGGATGATGGACACCGTGCTCAACCTCGGTCTCAATGACCAGACTGTCGAGGGGCTGGCCAAGCTGTCCGGCGACCGGCGCTTCGCCTTCGACAGCTACCGCCGCTTCATCCAGATGTATTCGAACGTGGTCCTCGGCCTCGACCACCACATGTTCGAGGAGGTTCTCGACGACCGCAAGGACCAGCTCGGCGTCGATGTCGACACCGCGCTTTCCGCTGACGACTGGAAAGCCGTGGTCGCCGAGTACAAGACGCTGGTCCGCCGCGAACTCGGCGACGCGTTCCCGCAGGACCCGCGCGATCAGCTTTGGGGGGCGATCGGGGCGGTGTTCGATAGTTGGATGAACGACCGGGCAAAATTCTACCGGCGCATGCACGACATACCGGAGGCGTGGGGCACGGCGGTCAACGTCCAGTCGATGGTGTTTGGCAACATGGGCGACGATTCGGCCACCGGGGTCGCCTTCACCCGCAATCCGTCGACCGGCGAGAAGCGGCTCTATGGCGAGTTCCTGGTCAATGCCCAGGGCGAGGACGTCGTCGCCGGGATCCGCACGCCCCAGTCGCTCACCCGCGCGGCGCGGGAGGAGATGGGCGACAAGACGCCGTCGATGGAGGAGGCCATGCCGGCCGTCTTCAAGGCTTTCGACGACGCCGCCGGCGTTCTCGAAGCGCACTACCGCGACGTCCAGGACGTCGAGTTCACCGTCGAGCGTGGGCGGCTCTACATGCTGCAGACCCGCAACGCCAAGCGCACCGCCAAGGCGGCGCTCAAGGTCGCCGTCGACCTCGCCGCGGAGGGGGTCATCACTCGAGATGAAGCGGTCTTGCGGGTCGACCCCGCCTCGCTCGACCAGCTGCTGCACCCGACCATCGACCCCGAGGCGGAGCGCGAGGTGGTCGCGACGGGCCTGCCGGCGTCGCCCGGGGCGGCCACCGGCCACATCGTCTTCACCGCCGAGGCGGCCGAGCGCGAAGCGGGGCCGAAATATCCGGTCATCCTGGTCCGTCATGAGACCAGCCCCGAGGATATCCGCGGCATGGACGCGGCACGCGGCGTCGTCACCGCTCGCGGCGGCATGACCAGCCACGCCGCCGTCGTGGCGAGAGGCATGGGCCGGCCCTGCGTCTCGGGCGCCGGCGAGATCGCCATCGACTCGGCCGCCGGCGAGATGCGCGTGCGTGGCCGGGTCTTTAGGGCCGGCGACGTGATCACCATCGACGGCTCGCGCGGCGAGGTCCTGGCCGGCGCCGTGCCGATGATCGAGCCGGAACTCTCCGGCGATTTCGCGGAGCTGATGGCGTGGGCCGACGGTGCCCGGCGCCTCAAGGTCCGCGCCAACGCGGAGACGGCCGTGGACGCCAAGGCCGCCCGCCAGTTCGGCGCCGAGGGTATCGGCCTGGTCCGCACCGAACACATGTTCTTCGACGAGGCGCGCATCGCCGCGGTGCGCGAGATGATCCTCGCCGACGACGAACAGGGCCGTCGCGCGGCGCTGGCCAAGATCCTGCCGATGCAACGCGGCGATTTCGTCGACCTGCTCAACATCATGGGAGGTCTTCCCGTCACCTTCCGCCTGCTCGACCCGCCGCTGCACGAGTTCCTGCCGCACTCGGAGGAGGACGTCGCGGCGGTCGCGAAAGCCACCAGCCTCGACCCTGCCAAGCTGCTGCGCCGCGCCGCCGAACTGCGCGAGAGCAACCCCATGCTCGGCCATCGCGGCTGTCGCCTCGGTGTGTCCTATCCCGAGATCTATGAAATGCAGGTCCGCGCCATCATCGAGGCGACATGCGAGGTCGCCGCCTCCGGCAAGGCGCCGCCGATCCCCGAGATCATGCACCCCCTGGTCGCCACGGCCGAGGAGATGGCCTATCTGCGCGCGTTGACCGACCGGGTCGCGAAGCAGGTGATGACCGAACGTGGCATGGAGATCGCCTACCAAGTCGGCGCGATGATCGAGCTGCCCCGCGCGGCGATACGCGCCGGAGACCTCGCGCGCGACGCGGCCTTCTTCTCCTTTGGCACCAACGACCTGACCCAGACCACCTTCGGCATCAGCCGCGACGACTCCGGGCGGTTCCTCGGCGCCTATATCGAAAAAGGCATCTTCGATAAGGACCCCTTCGTTTCCATCGATGTCGATGGCGTCGGCGCCCTGATCACGCTGGCGGCGGAACGGGCGCGGGCTGAGCGGCCGAACGTCAAGCTCGGCATCTGCGGCGAGCATGGCGGCGATCCCGCCTCGATCGATTTCTGCGAGAGCATCGGCCTCGATTACGTGAGCTGCTCGGCCTATCGCGTGCCGATCGCCAGGCTGGCGGCGGCCCACGCCGCCTTGAGCCGCGCCGGAAAATCCTGACATGTCCGAGGTATTCGCGGAGATGGAAGCGCACGAACACGCCGAACACGCCGAGCACGCGGCGCATGAAAACGACCCGCTGATCTCCCGCGTGACCCTGACAATCGCGATCCTGGCGGTGATCGCGGCGGTGGGCGCCAGCCTGGAGACCACCGAGGGAGACGGCGCGCTGGGCGCCAAGAACGAGGCGGTGCTGGCGCAGAACCGCGCCACCGACATCTGGAACCTCTACGAGGCCAAAAGTCTCAAGAAGAATATCTATACGCTCGCCGCCGACCAAGGCGGCCCCAAGGCAGTCGTCTACGCCAAGACCGCGGCCCAGAACGCCACTGACCAGACAACCTATTCGAAACAGGCCAAGGGGTTCGAGCGCCAGCGCGACGAGGCCTCGGCCCTGGCCGAAACCCACGAACACCGCCACGGCCGCCTGACCATCGCCTCCACCCTGCTGCACATGTCCATCGCCATCGCGACGTTGGCGATCATCTTAAGGCGACGGTGGCCCTGGATTACCTCGATCGTCCTTGCGGCGGGCGGACTGGTGGTCGCGGGACTAGCGTATTTCTGAGAGCCGCCTTGTTCCGGAGCGCGGGCTCCCAGCCCGCACTTGTCTCTCTAAGCTCGAAACGTTCAAAAGTAAGATGCGGGCTGGGAGCCCGCGCTGCGACCATTCTTAGGCCGGATACTTCGCCACCAACCTTCGCGCGATGATGATGCGCTGCATCTCATTGGTGCCTTCGCCGATCATCAGCAGCGGCGCGTCGCGGTAGAGGCGTTCGATGGGGTATTCCTTGGAATAGCCGTTGGCGCCGAAGATGCGCATCGCCTCGGTCGCCACCTCGAACGCTGTTTCCGAGGCGAACCACTTGGCCATGCCGGCTTCGTAGTCGACTCGGCCGCCCTTGTCGTATTCGCGGGCGGCGTCGTCGACGAGCAGTTCGGCGGCGCGGGTCTTCGAAGCCATCTCGCCGAGCTTGAGTTGGATCGCCTGGTGTTCGGCGATCGGCTTGCCCATGGTCTTGCGCATCTGGGCGTAGCGGACGCTCTCCGAAAGCGCGCGTTGGGCGATGCCGACGCCGCGCGCGGCGACGTTGACGCGGCCGATCTCCAGCCCGCCGGTCGCCATCAGGAAGCCGCGGCCTTCCTCGCCGCCGACGAGGCTCATGGTGGCGTCGCAGCGATACCCCTCGAAGCTGATCTCGCCAGTGTCGATGCCGCGATAGCCTAGCTTCTGCAGGTGTCTGCCGCGTTTGACGCCGGGCAGTTCGGCGCGCGTGCCCATGTCTCGCGTCGGCACGATCAGCATGGTCATGCCGCGATGGCGCGGCTGGGCGTCCGGATCGGTCTTGACCAGCAGGGCGAGAATGTCACCTTCTAGCGAATTGGTGATCCACAGCTTGGAGCCGTCGACGACGTAGTCGTCGCCGTCGCGGCGGGCGACCGTGCGGATGCCCTGAAGATCGGTGCCGGCGTCCGCCTCGGTCAGGCCGAGGCCGCCCTTCAACTCGCCGGTTGCGAAGCGGGGCAGCCAGTGATCGCGTTGCGCCGGCGTGCCGAACTTCTGCACCACCATCGCCATCATCAGATGGCTGTTGAAGAAACCGGTGAGGCTCATCCACTCCTGGGAGATCCGCGCCACGATCCGGCTGTAGGTCAGGGCCGAAAGCCCGAGGCCGCCGTACTCAGGGTCGATAAGAGCGCCGTAGAGACCCATCTCGCACATGTCGGCGACGAGTTCGTGTGGGTACTCGTCGGCCTGCTCATAGCGGTCGGCGACCGGCGCGACCTTCCTAATCAGCCAGCGGTCGATCGAATCGAGCAGGGCGCGCTCGTCGGCCTCGCTGATGGCGGCCTGCCGGTTCAGGATGGGAGCGTTCATGCCCCCACAGATATTACCTGTCGCCGCGCACGTCTATCGGAGCGGAATTGTCGACGCCGCCGACCCAGCGATAGGCAAAGGCGGCCGCCAACGCCCCGACGATGGAGCGACCCACGACCCCCGATTTGTTACGCGTCAACCTTGCTGAACTTTGTATTTGAAATGAGCATGTTCTACCCCGAGCACAATATCGAACTCAATTTCCTGCGAGTCTTTAGGCAAAGGCTCCAAAATCACGAAAGTTTTTTCTACCTTGTGCTGTTGTACAGTTGATCGCGTGAATGCTAGGTTCTCCGCTTCTGCAATAATTCGAGACGACTGCATTTGGCCGCGCCGGATGAACGTTCGTGCTTCAGTATCTGCTTCAGTATGACTTTGTGCTGCGGAAGCGGCATCATATCCAGATCCGGAGAAACTGTTCATGTCGCCGGGCTTTCCGTACGATCCCTCAAAGTCGGTGTGGCCGGCGTTTATTGATCCCAGCTCAGAGCTTGCGGCACCAATCCGGGCCCACATCTCTTTTGTTTTGGCGCGTTTATGTGCCGCAGCCAACGTTTCTTCCGCTTTAATTACCTTTATTGCCCTTCCCTTATCGTCCACAACTCGTATGTTTTCTTCAGTAAAATTGAACGGAACCTGATCTATATTCAAGACAACGAGCCGAAAAATAGGGCCATGACGTTGTTGGTTGTCAATCCCGCCAGCAACTATAGCTGCTCCCGCATGAAGAGCGCGACATTGCATTGCAGCATCTCCGTTGACGTATGTTATCGTGCCCTCGGGTTGAAACTGCGCCTTAGTCCCAGCCGCTGTTAATTGCGACGGCAAAAGAGAAATTGATATCAGTAAGAAAATCACCCAATGGCTGCCGGCTTTTTGCATCGAAGGTCCCCTTTAGAGCCTGACCAAATCGGCCACATTGGTGATTTTACATATGCTACCAATTTAACATGATTGCAAATTATCTGTCGCCGCGCACGTCCACAGGCGCCGGGTTGTCCACGCCGCCTACATAGCGATAGGCGAAGCCCGCCGCCACGGCCCCGACGATCGGCGCGACCCAGAACAGCCAGAGCTGCTGCAACGCCCATCCGCCGACGAACACCGCCGGCCCCAGGCTCCTCGCCGGGTTCACCGAGGTGTTGGTTACCGGAATGCTGATCAGGTGGATCAAGGTCAGGCACAGGCCGATAGCGATCGGCGCGAAGCCCTTGGGCGCGTTGCCATGGGTCGACCCCAGGATGACGAACAGGAAGCCAAAGGTCATTACCAGCTCGGTCACCAGCGCGGCCGTCAGGGTGTATTTGCCGGGCGAATGATCGCCGAAGCCGTTGGAGGCGAAGCCGCCGGCGAGGCTGAAGCCGTCCTGGCCACTGGCGATGAGGTAGAGGATGCCCGCGCCGACCACCGCGCCCAGGCACTGGGCGATGACATAGGGCAGGATGTCCCGCGCCGGAAACCGGTTGCCAGCCCACAGGCCGATGGTCACCGCCGGGTTGAAGTGAGCGCCGGAGACGTGACCGACGGCGTAAGCCATGGTCAGCACGGTCAGGCCGAACGCCAGCGAAACGCCGACGAAGCCGATGCCGAGCGCCGGAAACGCCGCCGCCAGCACCGCCGAACCGCATCCGCCCAGCACCAGCCAGAACGTGCCGACGAACTCCGCCGCCAGCCTTTGCCCCATGGTCATTGTCAAATACCCCCGAACTGAAACGTTAGCTTCGCACACCACGCGCGCGCGTCAACGCCCGCCGCGTGAAGCTTTTGCTTCGGTCCTCGGAGCGCGGCATAACCCGCTCACTTCAGTGAGGGATTGAGATCGCCATGCCGCTCGACGCCGGAGACACCGTCAAAACCTTCCGCTGGGACGATCCCCTCGATCTCGCCGGCCGCCTGAGCGAGGACGAGCGGATGATCGGCGAGGCGGCGCGGGACTACGCCCGCGACAAACTCCTGCCCCGCGTCGTGAGCGCCTACGCCGAGGAGCGGTTCGACCGCGAGATCATGACCGAGATGGGCAGCCTGGGTTTCCTCGGCCCCACGATCCCCGAGGAGTACGGCTGCGCCGGCGTGAACCACGTCGCCTACGGCCTGATCGCCCGCGAGATCGAGACGATCGACAGCGGCTATCGCTCGGCGATGAGCGTGCAGTCGTCGCTGGTGATGTATCCCATATATGCCTTCGGCGCGGAGGAGCAGCGCCGCCGCTGGCTGCCAGGCATGGCGAAGGGCGACATCGTCGGCTGTTTCGGCCTGACCGAGGCGGACGGCGGCTCCGATCCCGCCTCGATGCGCACCGTCGCGGTTGCGGCGCCCGGCGGCTTCCGCCTCAACGGCTCGAAGATGTGGATCACCAACTCGCCCATCGCCGACGTGGCGCTGGTGTGGGCCAAGCTGGACGGCGTGATCCGGGGCTTTCTGGTCGAGCGCGGGTTCGACGGCTTCGCCACGCCAAGGATCATGAACAAGCTGTCGCTACGCGCCTCGGTGACCGGCGAGATCGCGCTGAACGACGTCTTCGTGCCGGAGGGCAACCTGCTGCCCGACGTGCGCGGCCTGCGCGGGCCGTTCTCCTGCCTGAACAAGGCGCGTTACGGCATCGCCTGGGGCGCCATGGGCGCGGCGGAGTTCTGCCTCCACGCCTCGCGCGACTACGTCGCCTCCCGCAGCGTGTTCGGCAAGCCGCTCGGCGCCCGCCAGCTGGTGCAGAAGAAGCTCGCCGACATGGTGACCGACATCGCCCTCGGCTACGAAGGCGCGCTGGCGCTCGGCCGCCTGATCGACCAGGGCGCGTGGGTTCCGGAAGCCATCAGCCTGATGAAGCGCAACAACTGCGGGAAGGCGTTGGACATCGCGCGGGTGGCGCGGGACATCCACGGCGGCAACGGCATCAGCGGCGAGTACCACGTCATGCGCCACGCCCAGAACCTCGAAACCGTCAACACCTACGAAGGCGCCCACGACGTCCACGCGCTGATCCTGGGCCGCGCCATCACCGGCGAAAACGCGTTCTGAGGCTCTTCTCATTGCCACCGTTACACTCGCTTCCCCCGCGAAGGCGGGGGCCCAGTTTAACTGGGCGAAGGCGCAGCAATGCAGAGCACTGGGCCCCCGCCTTCGCGGGGGAAGCGTAGCGTTGAGACGCGCGACCCAACCCGCCTCCCTCGCCACCATTATCACGGCGTCGTCGCTCGGCGCGACGTTCGAGTGGTACGATTTCTTCGTCTTCGGCGCCCTGACGCCGGTGATCGCCAAGAACTTCTTCACCGGGCTCGATCCGACCAGCGGCTTGCTCGCCGCCCTCGCGCTGTTCGGGACCGGGTTCTTTTTCCGGCCGGTCGGCGCGCTGATCTTCGGGCGCATCGGGGACCGGGTGGGGCGCAAGAGCACCTTCCTGCTCACGGTGATCCTGATGGGCGGCTCGACCTTCGCGATCGGCGTGTTGCCGACGTGGTCCCAGGCGGGGCCAATCGCGCCGGTGCTGCTGATCCTGATGCGCATCCTGCAAGGCACGGCGCTGGGTGGCGAGTACGGCGGCGCGGCGACATTCATCGCCGAGCACGCGCCGGCCAATCGTCGGGGTCTGGCCACGGGCTGGGTCCAGGCGACCGCCGCGTTCGGCCTGGTCGGCGCGCTCCTCGCCATCCTTGTGGTGCGGAACCGGCAGGGCGAATCGGCGTTCACCGCCAGCGGATGGACCGCGGGATGGCGCGTGCCGTTCCTGCTCTCCGCCGCCCTGCTCGCGGTCTCGGTGTGGATGCGCCTGAGGCTGACCGAAAGCCCGGCTTTCGTCGCCATGCGCGACGCGGGAGAGCAGTCGAAGGCGCCCTATGCCGACGCCTTCGGCCGTTGGGGCAACCTCAAGATCGTGCTGATCGCCCTCGTCGCCATCATGAGCGCCCAGGGCGCGGCCTGGTACACCCTGTTCTTCTACGCCGAGCAGGTCTTCCTCGAACGCTTCATGAAGATCGCGCCGGCCACCGGAACCTGGCTGCTGATCCTGCTCTCCCTCGCCAGCGCTCCGCTGTACGTCTTCTTCGCCTGGCTGTCGGACATTGTCGGTCGCAAGTGGGTGCTGTGGGGCGGCATGACCTTGGCCGTGGTCGCCTTCTTCCCGGCCTTCCACGAACTGACCCACCTCGCCAATCCGGCGCTGGAGGCGGCGCAGGCGCGCACGCCGGTGGTGGTCGTCGCCGATCCGGCGCGCTGTTCGTTCCAGTTCGACCTCACCGGCAAGGGACGGTTCGCCACCTCCTGTGACATCGCCAAGAGCGCGCTCAGCAACGCCGGCATCTCTTACCGCAACAGGGCGGCGACCGCCGGGGCTGTGGCGATGGTTCAAGTCGGCGGCGAGGTGGTGGCGTCGAAGGAGGCGGCCGGCCTACCTCCCGCGGAGCAGAAGGCCGTTGCCGAGGACGTTAAGACGCGGATCATGGCGGCGTTGAAAACCACCGGCTACCCCGCCAAAGCCAATCCCGCGCGAATGAACTTCTGGGGCGTGTTCGGCGTGCTGATGATCTTCGTCGTCGCCTGCACCGCCCTGTTCGGCCCGATCGCGGCGACCCTGGTCGAGCTGTTCCCCACCCGGATCCGTTACACCGCGATGTCGCTGCCCTACCACGTCGGCACCGGCTGGGTCGGCGGCTTCATGCCGGTGACCGCCTTCGCCATCGTCACCGCCACCGGGAACATCTATTCAGGATTGTGGTATTCGGTGATCTTCACGGGCTTGAGCGCCGTGACCCTGCCGTTCCTGCTTCCCGAGACCCGTCATCGGTCGCTGACCGACTGAGCCGGCGGGCGACGGCGTTCGACGCCAGCACCGCAGCGACGGCGATGATCGCGGCCACCACGCACAGCATGGCCGCGCGCGCGTCACCGCCCGGCGCCTGTGTCGCCAGATAGATGTCGGTGGGCAGGGTCAGGGTCTCGCCGGGAATGGCGGCGACGAAGGTGATCGTCGCCCCGAACTCGCCCAGCGCCTTGGCGAAGCCGAGCACCGCGCCGGCGACGATCCCCGGCGCGGCGAGAGGTAGAGTGATCCGAGCCAGTCGGGCCAGCCTCGACGCGCCGAGCGTCCGCGCGGCCTCCAGGGCTTCGGTGTCGATCGCCTCTATCGCCAGACGGATCGGGCGCACCATCAGCGGAAACGCCATCACCGTCCCGGCGATGGCCGCGCCGGTCCAGCGGAAGGCGAACACCACGCCGATCGAGGCGAGCACTCCGCCAAGCCAGCCGTGACGGCCGAGCAGGACCAGCAGGCCGTAGCCGGTCGCCACCGGCGGGAACACCAACGGCAGAAAGATCACCGCGTCGAGCAGGCTCCGGCCGACGAACCGCTTGCGGGCGAGCACATAGGCCGCTGCGAAGGCGAACGGTAGCCCGACGAACGTGGCTACGCCGGCGACCTTGAGCGACAGCAGGATCGCGGCGATGTCGTCGGGCCCCAGGCCGCTTTCGAGGCCGTTCACGAGGCGCTCGCGGCCTCCAAAACCTCGACACTCACCCCGGACAGCCTCAGGGTTGCCAACAGGGCCGCGTCCTCCACGCCGACGAACGCGACCCGGCGGCCCGCGTTCGCAAGCTCGGCGAGTTCTTCCGCCGTCGCCGTCTCCCGCGACAGATGCTCGGCGTCTCGGCGGGCGTGGGCGGCGAGTATCGGCCCCGCGCCCAAGCCCGCGACCACCATATCGGCGATGTTCAGCACGCGCACCGCGCGCAAGGAGATCAGGTCCGCCGCCGCCGGCAGGGCAAGGAAGCTGACGCCACCGACAGCCTTCCATCCCTTGGCGATAGCGGCGTCCAGCAGCCGTCCAGCTAGGGCGAGGTCGCGGTTGGCGGCCGCCTCGGCGACCTTGCCCGCCAGGATCGCGCGGAAAAAGCTTCGACGATCCGCCAGGTCGGGCAACGCCTTGCGCAGCGCCGCGCGCCTGTCGCCCAGCAGCGCCGCGATCTCCCCCGCGGCGGCCGGAATGCGTGCCTCGATCTCGGCGCGGAGCAGGGACGCCAACACCGGCGCCCCGCCGCCCGTGCCGATCGCCGCCACCACCGCGCCGCGATCGATAATCGCCGGGGTGTGGAAGTCGGACATGGCGGGCCGATCGACGACGTTGACCGGGACACCGACTGTTCGCGCCGCTGCCGCGGCGGCGATGGCGAAATCCTCATCCCAACTGGCGATGAAGATTAGGGCCGCGCCCGCGTACGCCTCCGGGTCCAGCGCCGCGTCGCCTTCCAGCCGCACGATCTCGGCCGCCGACCCCGCGAACAGCCGGGCCTTGGACTCGGCGGGCTCGCCGTCGCCGGCGATGATCACCTTCCGGCCGGTCAGGGGATGGAATGCGGGAAAGATGTCCACGCGCCTATCCTAGCGCGCTCAGGTCGTCCGGCGCATCCACGTCCAGCAACACGCCGGGATCGAACGCCGGGACGATCGCCAAACCATCGCCCAGACCGCGCAGCAGAGCGCGAGCCCCCTCGTCGCCACCGAGCCGCCCCAGCGCCGCGAACAGAGCGCGCCCGAAGAGGACCGGATGCCCGCGCTTGCCTTCGAACTCCGGCGCCGCCGCGTCCGCCCCCCGCGACAACGCATCCGCCAGCGCCGGCGCGACGGCTGGAGGGATAAGGGGCATGTCGCCGAGAAACACGAACACGCCGTCGCGATCGGGGTCCAAGGCGGCGACGCCGGCCGCGAGCGAAGCCGACATGCCATCGAGATGTTCGGGCGCGAAGACGGTTCGCACCCGCGCGCAATCCGCGTGCCGGCCGGCAAACTCGGCGACGGCGCGCTCGACGGCCGCGTCCGCCCCCGTAACCACCACGACTTCCCTGACGGGAGCAGCCATGGCGGCCCCGAGCGCTCCGTCGATCAGGCGCCCGCCTCGCCAGGGTGCGGTCAGCTTTTTCCCGCCAAACCGCGCCCCCGAGCCGGCGGCGAGGACGATGGCGTCGAGTTGAAGCGGAGAGCGCTCTGTCGTCATGCCCGCCGATCCCCTATCTTGAAGACGCAATGACGCCGTTCGACGCTCCTTATCCACCCGCTCCGGCGCCGAAACCCGCCGGCCTGACCGATGGGCTCGGTCGCGGGGTGACCTATCTTCGCCTGTCCGTCACCGATCGCTGCGATCTGCGCTGTGTCTACTGCATGGCCGAGCATATGCGCTTCCTGCCCAAGGCCGAGGTGCTGACGCTGGAAGAACTCGACCGTCTCGCCTCGGTCTTCGTCGGCCTGGGCGTGCGCAAGTTGCGCTTGACCGGAGGCGAGCCCCTGGTTCGCAAGGGTTTTCTCGGGCTGGTGGACAGCATGGCTCGACATCTTCGAAGCGGAAACCTGGATGAACTGACGCTTTCCACCAACGGGGTCCGCCTGAACGAGTTCGCTTCGGACCTATCCCGGCTCGGTGTCCGCCGGGTCAATGTCTCGATGGACACGCTCGACCCCGAACTGTTCGCCAAACTGACCAGAGGCGGCGATCTGTCGAAGGTCCAGGCCGGGATCGACGCCGCGACAGCCGCCGGTATCGAGGTCAAGATCAACACCGTCGCTCTCGCGCGCGACAACGCCGCCGAGATCCCGGCGCTGATTCAATGGGCGCACGCCCGCGGCTTGGCGCTCACCCTGATCGAGACGATGCCGATGGGCGAGATCGACGAGGACAGGTCCGACCAGTACCTGTCCCTGGTGACGGTCCGCGCCGAACTGGAAAGTTTCTGGACCTTGCGCGATCTCGCGGTGACCACCGGCGGCCCCGCGCGCTATGTCGAGGTCATCGAGACCGGAGGGCGGCTCGGCTTCATCACCCCGCTCAGCCACAACTTTTGTGAGAGCTGCAACCGGGTGCGCCTGACTTGTACCGGCACCCTGCACACCTGTCTTGGCCAGGACGACGCCACCGACCTGCGAGCGGTGCTGCGCGACGGTGGTTCCGACGCCGATCTGCGCGCGGCGATCGTCGCCGGGGTTCTCGGCAAGCCGACAGGACACGACTTCCGAATCGACCGCCTGAGCACGCCCGCGGTGGCGCGGCACATGTCCACCACCGGCGGCTGATCGTGGCGCGGGTCCTGCTGTTCGGCCGTCTAGGCGACATCGCCGGCTGGCGAGATAAGACCGTGGCGGCGGACACGCTCGTCGGCCTCAAGAATCGTCTGATCGACCTCGATCGACATCTTGGCGAAGCCATTCAAGCGCCGGGCGTACAATCGGCGGTCGATCGCGCGATCGTGCGGGGCGACATCGCGCTGACGCCCACCGCCGAAGTCGCCTTTATGCCGCCGATGAGCGGCGGATGATCCGCGTCGTCGAACACGCCTTCGACCCCGGCGCGGAACTGACCGCGTTCTGCCGGGCGCGCGCCCAGACCGGGGCGGTGGCGAGCTTCGTCGGCCTCGCGCGGGGAAGACCGGACAACGCGGCGGCCCTCGAGTTGCAGGCCTACGCGGGGTTCACGGAGGCGGCCATCAGCGGCTTCGCCGAGGACGCCGCCCGCCGTTTCGGCTTGCAGGACGTCGCGATCGTCCACCGCGTCGGCGCCATACCGGCGGGCGAGGCCATTGTCGTCGTGCTGACCGCCGCCGCCCACCGCCGCGCCGCGTTCAAGGCTTGCGACTATTTGATGGACCATTTGAAATCCCGCGCGCCGCTCTGGAAAAAGGAACACGGCGACGGCGAAGCTCGCTGGGTCGAGCCGACCGCGGGCGATCTCGCGGATCTGATCCGATGGGAACGTGACGGAGGAACACCATGAGTCTGATTCCAGGCGGCAAGTACGACGAGACGCTGAAGACGATGCCTGTCCGCGTCGCGGTGTTGACCATCTCGGACACCCGGGACGAGGAGAGCGACACCTCGGGCCATCTGCTCGCCGAACGCGTTGTCGGCGCCGGTCACACCTTGGCGGACAAGGCGATCGTCGCCGACAGCATCGAGGCGATTCGCGCGGCCATCAAGGGCTGGACCGCGTCGGGGTATGTCGACGCCATCGTCACCACCGGCGGCACCGGCCTGACTGGCCGCGACGTGACGCCGGAAGCGATCCAGCCGCTGTTCGACAAGGAGATCGACGGCTTTTCCGTGGTTTTCCATCTGGTCAGCTATCAATCCGTCGGCTTGTCGACCCTGCAGTCCCGCGCCCTGGCCGGACTGGTCGACGGCGTATTCGTGTTCTGCCTTCCCGGCTCCAACGGCGCCGTGCGCGACGGCTGGGACAAGGTGATCGCCGCCCAACTCGACAGCCGTCATCGACCCTGCAACCTCGTCGAACTCATGCCCCGGCTGTTGGAAGCGTGAGCGGCCTTACCCACCTCGACGCCGAAGGCCGGGCGCGGATGGTGGATGTTTCCGCGAAGCCGGCGACGGAACGGCAAGCGGTGGCGACGGGTCTGGTGCGAATGAGCCCCGCGACCCTGGCCTTGGCCCTCTCCGGCAAGGGCAAAAAAGGCGATGTCCGCGCGGTCGCCGAGATCGCCGGCGTCATGGCGGCCAAGCGCACCTCCGATCTCATCCCCCTTTGCCACCCCTTGGCGTTGTCGAAAGTCGAGGTGACGGTCGCGCCGCATGACGCCGGTCTCGAAGTCACGGCGCGGGTGAAGACCACCGGGCCCACCGGCGTCGAGATGGAGGCGCTAACCGCCGTGTCGGTCGCCTGCCTGACCCTTTACGACATGCTCAAGGCCGCCGAGCGCGGCATGGCCATCGACGCGGTGCGGCTGCTGGAGAAGACGGGCGGCGTGTCCGGCGCCTGGACCACATCGTGAAGCTCATGACCGTCGAGGGCGCGCGGGCGGCGATGCTCACGCTGTGCCCGCCACTCGGCACGGAGACCATCCCTATAGCTGACGCGCTCGGCCGTTTTCTCGCCGAGGACGTTGTCGCCGGTCGTGACCAGCCCCCCTTCGCCGCCTCCGCCATGGACGGCTGGGCGGTGCGCGCCGCGGACGGCTTGGGGGCGCGGCGGATCGTCGGCGAGAGCGCGGCCGGCCACGGCTTCGCGGGCGCCGTCGGGCCGGGCGAGGCGGTGCGCATCTTCACCGGCGCGGCCGTGCCGACGGGCGCGGATGTCGTGGTTATTCAGGAGGAGGCCCGGCGCGACGGCGACACCGTGTTCGTTCCCGCGATCAAGAAGCCCGATCATATCAGGCCGGCCGGTCTCGACTTCACGGCGGGAACGGTACTGCTCGAGGCGGGAGCGCGGCTGGATCCGTGGCGGCTTTCGCTCGCCGCTGCGGCCGGCAAGTCGACACTGCGCGTGGCGCGGCGGCCGGTCGTCGCCATCCTCTCCACCGGCGAGGAGGTGGTCGAGCCGGGCGAAACGCCCGGTCCATTCCAGACCTTCAACTCAGGCTCGGCGGCGCTCGCGGGCCTGGTGACCACGTGGGGCGGCGATCCCCGCCTCCAGCGACCTGTCGGCGACGACCGCGCGGCGATCGTCGAAGCTGTCCGCCACCTCGCCTTCGACCTGCTGCTGACCATCGGCGGCGCGTCGGTCGGCGACCACGATCTGGTCAAGCCGGCGCTCGCGGAGCTCGGCCTCGAGCTGGCGGTGGAGAGCGTCGCGGTGCGTCCCGGCAAGCCGACTTCATTCGGAACTCTGGCCGACAGTCGCCGCGTTCTCGGCCTCCCCGGGAACCCCGCCTCGGCCCTTGTCTGCGCCGAGCTGTTCCTCAAGCCGATCCTCCGCGGGATGCAGGGCGCCGATCCCGCGCCGCGCCTGATGACGGCCAGGGTGGCGACGCCGCTCGCCGCCAATGGACCTCGCGAACACTGGATGCGGGCGCGGTTATCGACGGACGCGGACGGATCGCTAACCGCGACCCCGTTGAACGATCAGGATTCCTCTCTGGTCACGGTCTTCGCCGAGGCGGACGCGCTGATGCGGCGAGGCTCCGATGCGTCGGCGGTCATGGCGTCGGAGACCGCCGAAATCCTGAAGCTCGACCGAAGCGCCTAGTCTACGCCGCGGCGCCGCGAATCAGCGGCGTGGAGGCGTCGGCCCTTCCTCGGAGCGCGATGATCTCCGCCAGCACCGAGATCGCCACCTCCCAGGGGGCCTTGCCGCCGATGTCGAGGCCGATTGGCGCGTGAAGGCGGGCGAGGTCGGGTTCGGCGACGCCGGCGCGGCGCAGGGCGTCGAGGCGCTCGCCCAGCCGACGCCGCGCTCCCAGCGCGCCGACATAGAAGGCCGGGGTTGGCAGGGCGGCGACCAACGCTTCGTGATCCACCAGGGCGTCGTGGGTCGCCACCGCGACGGCTGTCCACGGGTCGAGGCCGATTGCTTTAAGCGCCGCGGCCGGGTCGTCGCGGCGATAGATCACTCCGGGGATCGGCGGCGGCTCCGTCGGGCCGCGCGGCCGCACGAGCGTGGTCTCGCATCCGGCCTGCACGCCGAGGCTGGCGATGGAGAGGGCCGTCGGGTCTGAACCCAGAACGATCAGGCGCGGTCGAGGGTCGAACCGCTTTTCATAGATCGCCGTCCAGCCGGGGCCGCCGCAACTCCGCCGCCGTCCATCGCTGCGCCAGGTCACCGGCGCCCGGTCGTCGGCGCTCTCGACGAGGGCAGCCACGGCTTCGTCGTCCGGCCCGATCGCCTCGACCAGCACTTCGATCCTGGCCCCGCACAGCAGGCGGATGTCGGGCCAGGGACTACCTTCGCCGTAAACCAGTCGTCGTGGCTCACCGCTCGCCAGAACTTCGCCGGCGTGTCCGGCGACGTCGGCTTCGAGGCAGCCGCCCGAGAGAAATCCGCTGACGAGGTCTTCGGCAATCACCATCTGGGTTCCGATCGGCCGGGGGCCGCCGCCGTCCAGGGCAACGACGGTCGCGAGGGCCGCGACCCGGCCCGCGCCACGGCAGGCGCGCAGCGCGGCCATCGGATCGTCGGCCAATCCAAACATCGGCCAATCGGGCAGGCGCTCGATCATCGACACGCGTTAACTTTGGTGAAACCCGATCGACACGGCTTCTTTACATCTGGGCGCCTAGGGAGACTGGCCGCTTCCGGCGACTCGCGCGTTAAAACGTCAGGTTCCATGCAATCACTGGTGGCGAAACTTGGATTGGGCGCCGCTCAGTTCGGTCTGGACGGCGGGGCTCCACATAGGGGCCGCTCGCCCGAAGCGGAAGTCCGCGAGATGCTCATCCTCGCCGCCAAGGCCGAGGTCCGCGTGCTCGACACCGGGGCGGCGTCCAATCACGGCGAAGCGGTGCTGGGCGCCGTGTCGCCCCGGCCGTCGCCGTTCGCCGTTACGGTGCGGGCGGCGCGCGGCGATCGGGGCGGCGCTCATGTCGAAGCGGAGGCGCGCGCTTCACTGCGGCGGCTTGGTCTCGACCGAGCCGACGCCATCGTCGTCCAGTCCGCCGGCGACCTGTTCTCGCCCTCGGGCCTGTCGACGTGGGAGCGGCTGAAGGACCTGCGGGAAGCCGGCCTGTTCGCCCGTATCGGCATCTCCGCCTATGTCTCCGACGATCCAGTCGGCCTTGCCCGCAGGTTCAAGCCGGACCTGATCCAGGCGCCCGCCAGCCTGCTCGACCAGCGCCTGCTGACCGACGGCAGCCTGGCTCGGGTGCGCGACATGGGTATCGCGGTCCATCTTCGTTCGATCTTTCTCAACGGACTGCTGTTTCTGCCGCCCGACCGGGTGCCGAGCCAGATCCGCGGCGCGGCCGCCAGGCTATCCCGCGCCCGCCGCCTTATCGCCGAGGGGCGCAGCGATCCCTTGCAAGCCGCGCTCGGATTTGCCCTGTCGCGGTCGGAAGCCAATGCGGTGATCGTCGGGGCCGCCACCGCCGCCGAACTCGCCGCCGTGCTGCGGGCCGCCGCCAGTCCCCCGCCCGACCTTGACTGGGACGATATGGCCCTCGACGATCCTCAGGCCCTCGACCCACCACGCTGGGTGGCCGCGTGACCCGATCGCGAGATGGCACTACGCCGTCAGAGCGGCGGGTTCTTTCTCGATCTCAAGCACACCGTCGACCAGCACCTGGATCGCGTGGCGCGCGGCGAGACCCTTCAGGTACGATCGCTGCTCCATACCGTCGCCCGAGATTATCAACCTGAGTCCCGGCCGGCCGAGATGGATAAGGATGACCGGCATCCGAAGTTCGATGGCCCGGGTCAGGGTGTCACGCGTGCCGCCGACTTCGCCTTCGTCGTCCGGATCGTCGATCGCGATCAGCATGTCGGCGTCATACAGCAAGGCCTCGGCCTGCGCCGCGAAGGCGTCACCGCGTTCGCGCCTCGCCTGCCGTGCTATGTCGGTATCGAGGCCGCTGGGAGCCGCCGGCCGCAGCCGGCCTCTCAACACGGTGATGAACGCACAGCTTTCCGCCGCCGCTTCGAACGCCTCGCGGTCTTCCACCGGACTGTTGCGGGCGAATTCCTCACCGCCGCAGGGGAGAACGGCCCCAAGGATCCGCTTGGACCCGGTCGAACTGGCGGCCGACAAGAAGATCCGCCCGGCGATCTGATCAGCGCCGTCGGCGAGGCCTGTCAGAAGGGTGAGGCATGGCGGCGCGCAATTCTTGGGACAATGGGCGACGGATTCGATGAGGCAATCGTCGATTGCCTGGAAAGCCAGCGCAAGCGAGGCCGACATCTCTCCCAGGTGTTCCGCAGAGATCCTTCGTTTGCCCGCCAGGGCTACGGTCAGGGATGACGAGCATGCCTGGTGCGCGGTGTCGAACTTTGAATGGCTAAGCATGAGAGGGCTACCATGATTGAGTAAGGGTACGCGAATGTTTCTTTGCTTTTAAAGACGACCTGGATCACTGACTCGGTTGGAAATTGTGAACTGCGACCTAACAATGTCTAAAAAGGCGGAATTGCGCCACGCGTCATTCGGTCGCGGCGAAGGTTGTACGACATCGTACTGACGGTCGCTCGCGGTAAGTTTTATTAAATATTCGCAGTCGAATTATTACGCTTGCGGCTCAAAGTGAAGTCATTGATGACCGAAACGCCTTATGGCGCACTCGTTCAAAGAACTCCGTCGTCATAAATTCCCAAATTTGGGACTAGGACTTCAGTCGCGACTAGTGGTCTTCATCGATAATGACGACAACGTGACATTTGAAATCACGCTGAGACGATAAGGAAATCTCGGCGATGACGGAGAATTCACCTCCCCCGCCACAGTGAAGAACCGGTAGACGATTTGTCAGAGATCGTACGCTAGGTAGTTAAGCGGCTATCGCGACCAATTCGGTTTGGACGACGATCCGGGCGACCCCGAATTCCAACGGGTCTGATAACACTCTTCGCGCGGCGGATGGCTGATGATGAGGCTTAACCCGCCACGTCGGTGACGGGGCGGTCGTCTCCTTCCGCGACTTCGGTGTGCCATTCGCCGTCGGCGTCTTCGAACTGAATGGCGGCGGTCTCACCGGGCTCCCGCTGAGCTTCGGCGGCGGCGCGGGCCGCGGCGGCGGCCTGATCGTGGCTCGGGAAGGTTTCGGAGTAGACGTCTCCCACGCGATAGGCCCAGCCGCCGTCATGCTCGACCACCTGGTAGTGAATGTCGGTCATGGTTTCATCCGCTCCTCGTCCGGGAGGGAATAAGGCGGAACGCCGATGCTCGGTTCCGGCGTCGCCGCGGCCCGCGAGCTATTCTCTTCCGGCCAGACTCACCCGAACACCCCCGAACGCGCCGATACCGGGCCGCTGGAAGCCGGTTGGATCCTCGTAGCGCCGGTCGGCGAGATTATCGATCCGGGCGAACGCGGTGAGCGACTTCGTCAGCGCGTATTCGCCGGCCACGCCAAAAGTGGCGTAGGGCCCGGCGGTCAGGCGGGGAATCGAAAAGTCGCGGTTGCCGTCCACCCGCGCGCCGACATAGAGGCCGGTCGCGGACAGGGTGAGCTTGCCGGTCGCGCGCCAGACGACCGTGAAATCGATCTTGTTTTTCGGGCGGCGCAGCAGCTCTTGCCGGGCGATGTCGTCGCGCGCGACCAGGTAGGTGTAATCGACCCGCAGAGAGAGTTCCCGCCATGGAGCGAAGGCGGCGAAGCTCTCGGCGCCATAGGTCGTGGCGCGGCCGATGTTGGCGTAGGAGTCGCCGGCGGCGTTCGTGGTGATCAGGTTGTGGATGGCGTTGTGAAACCCCGTCACGCCGACCCGCAGCCTTCCGCCGAACAGCGGCTGTTCGAAACCCGCGTCGTACCCTTCGCTCTCTTCCGGTCGCAGGTTCGGGTTGGCGGAGAAGAAGGGTGGAAAGCTGACGAAGAGCTGGGTCAAAGTCGGCGACTTGAACCCCGTGCCATAACTGGCCTTGAGCAGCGTCCCGGTCGCGGCGACCGTGTAGGCCGGGGCGATGCGCCAGGTGAACTTGTCGCCGAACCGGTCGTCGGAGTCGTAGCGGACGCTAACCGCGCCGCTGAAGTGGTCGAACGGATGCGACTGCAGCTCGGCGTACCCGGCGCGTTCGGCGTCGCGGGCGTCGATCGGAGACTCGAAGATGCGGTCGCGGCGATCCTCGGCCCCGAGGACCAAGGTCTCGGTTTTGGAAAGAGCGATCGCGCCTCGCCAATCGAACTTCAGTCGGTCTCCGTAGTCCAGCGTGGTTGATCCGCCATCGTCCGGCGCCGCGATCCGAGTGTGGTAGTCGGCGTAGCCGAGCCCGAACACATTGGTGAACTTGCCGTCGAACAGGTTCACCCGGGCCTCGCCGCGGGTGAAGACCTGACGCTCCTTCTGGTCGGTCTGGTCGGAGTCGGGGAAATCGGCGGGAAAAAGGTCGTAATTCTCTCCTGTGAACTTCAGACCGGAGTTCACATAGCGCGCGACCAGTCCGAGGCCAAAAACGCTGTTCACGTCGAACCCGAGCTTGGCGCCCAGCGTCAGATTATCGAAGCCATCGTCGATCCGCGCCTCGCCTGGCGCCAGTAGGTCGAGCGGCGTGACCGGCGTCGCCCCGACGTGGAGGTGATCGACACTGAACGCGTATTTCAGTCGCCTTTTGGAACCACTCACCGACGCACTCTGGTTGAAGGTGTCGAATGATCCGCCCTCGATCGTTGCGTCGAGACGCGGGGGGCCTTTGCCTTCTCGGGTTATAAGGTTGATCACCCCGCCCAGCGCGTCGGAGCCATATAGGCTGCTCTGCGGTCCGCGCAGCACCTCGACGCGGGCCAAGCCGCCGGTTAGGGCTTGGCCGAAGTCGAAAGCGTCGTTGGAGCTTGGATCGTTGACCTCGATCCCGTCGATCAGGACCTTGGTGTGGTTGGAGTTGGCGCCGCGGATGAAGACGGAGGTCTGACCCCCGGCGCCGCCGCTCTGGACCACGTCGATCCCCGGAACCTGTTGGAGCGCGTCAGGCACGGTGCGCCACTGATGATCCTGGATGTCTTGGGCGGTGATCAGGGAAATCGAACTGCCGACCTGATCGATCGGCGTCGGGATCAGCGTCGCGGTGACGACGACGGGCGCGAGGTCGACCTGCTGGGCGAACAGAAAGCTGGGTGTGGACAAGCCCGCGACGAGGGCGAGGATGGTGGTGGAAGACATGGTCTGAATGGCCTCTCGGTGAACGTGACACGTCACCGCGAGAAGCCATGCGCCAGCGCCCCCGAGAGCCGAGGATGCCGGAACATCACCTCGGTACACCCCGCCCGACGCGCTCGCGTGTGACCACGCAGGTTGTGGCAGGTCTCCTGGCTCGCGGGTCGACGCCGAAGATCCCGCCTTCCCGGGAGCAGGCCCCCAGTGGCGAACGAGATCGGTTCTTCGGCTCTCCGCTCACAGTTGCGGGGGCAGCCGCGGAATCGCGCCGGACTTCAGACGCTCACCGCATTCCCTATTGATCCCTTACGGGAACCACGCGCTGCGTTTCGACCGTCGGCGGCCGCGCGTCAAGACTCGAGCGCGGCCAAGGCGCTCAGCGCGTCGCCTCGGAGCTGACGGGTGATCCATTCGGTTTTCGCGGTGGCGCCGAGCGAGTCGTAGAAGGCGATGGACGGCGCGTTCCAGTCGAGAACCGCCCACTCCATCCGCGCCAGCCCCTCGTCGACGCACCGTTTCGCCAGCCTCGCGAGCAGCGCCTTGCCAACCCCGGCGCCCCGCGACGCGGGCCGGACATAGAGGTCTTCCAGATAGAGCCCATGATGACCTTCAAATGTCGAGACGTTGTAGAACCACAGCGCGAAGCCGACCGCTTCGTCGTCGACCACCGCGATTTCGCAAAACGCTCGGGGCCGCGCGCCGAAGAGCATCTGAGTGACTTGGTCTTGGGTGATTCTGACCTCGTCGAGCAGGCGCTCGTAATCGGCGAGCTCGCGGATGAAGGCTAGAATCAGCGGCGCGTCGGCCGCTTCCGCCGGCCGAATGGTCGTCGTCGTCATGGCGCCTCCGCTTCGCGATCTTGACCTCCGCGCTAGCGGCGGGGCATGAGTCCCGCAAGATTTGTGACACAGGGAGTCAACGCATGCGGCCACTCGGCATCGGTCTCGCCATCGCCCTGATCGTGACGGCGCTGGCGCCGAGCGGCGGCTTCGCCGCCACCGCCGTGCCCGCCGTCACTAAGGACGCGCACGCTAAGGGCATGGCGGCGGCGCCGGGACTGGTCAGCGCGGGCGGTCTCGACTGCAACGTGGCGGACGCCCGTTTCATCGGCGAGGGCGCGCCCGACCCGAAGACCAAGACCAAGACGTCGCTCTATGAGCTTGCCTGCACCGGCAACGAAGGCCTGCTCGTCCAGCAAGTCGGCAGCGCGCCGCCGACGACCTTCACCTGCGTCCAGGCCAACGAACCGCGCCCCGACGGCAAACCAAACGCAACCGCGTGCGTTCTGCCGGGCAATGTCGACGCGAAAGCGGGACTAATGCCGTACATCGCCAAGAGCGGCGTGACCTGCACCCCGGATCGCGTCCGCGCGCTCGGTCAGTCTCCCACCGAAGCCTTGTTCGAACTGGTGTGCAAGGAAGACAACGGCGGTCTCATCCTGCAGATTTCCTCGCCGCCCCGCCTCGACAAGCCGATCGTCGCCAGCCCCTGTCTGGCGCTGCCCGAAAGCGGCAATGTGAGCTGCACGCTCACGCCGCGCGCCAAGCAGTTCGCCCCGGTCGACAAGCTGGTGGCGGCTTCGGGGAAGACCTGCACGGTCAAGGACGGCGGCCGGCGCTACATCGGCGCGACCCAGAGCGGCGAGTTGCTGTTCGAAGTCGCCTGTTCCGATGGCAAAGGCTATGTGCTCGAACAGGCGGCAAACGGCTCTTTCGCCCGCGCGGTCGAGTGCGCCCAGGCGGACACCATCGCCGGCGGCTGCAGACTTACCGACGCTCGCGAAGCCAAGACCGAGCAGGCCGGACTATACTCGCAGCTCTCCAAGAAGGCCGGGTTCAACTGCGACGTGGCCGGCTACGCCGTGCTGCCCAGCCAGCCGAGCGCGCCGACCACCGAGGTCGTCGAACTGAAGTGTTCCAATCGTCCGGACGGCGCGATCGCCATGTTCGCGCCCTCGGGCCCCTCGACCGTGTACGACTGCGCCCACTCGGAAATCGTGGGTTATCGTTGCAGCCTGACCAAACCCGACGCCGCCTATGCGAGCCTGACCAAGGATCTGGCGGGCCTCGGTAAGTCGAGCTGCGTGGTGTCCGCGGCGCGGATGGTCGGGGTGACGGCCGACAAGCATGCCTATGTCGAGGTCGGCTGCGCGGACGGTCTGCAAGGCTACATGATCGAATACACGCCAAGCCCGCTCGCGGCGAAGTCGACCATCATCTGCACCGACGCCAAGGGCATCGCCGGCGGTTGCACGCTGCCGGGCAACACCAAGAAGAGCTGAGCTCTCCTTTAGGGTCAGAGGACCATCACGGCCTCATCTGGCGGATCGGAGAAGAGTCTCGCGATCTCGGTGGCGCGGCGTGACCGCGCGATGGTCTGGTTGATATAGCCCTTGTCGGTGATCTCGCCGGATATCGGATCGGGATCGCCGTCTAGCACCAGCGCCCGCGCCACCCGGCCGCTGCTTCCCGCGGCCGAGGCGTTGTATCTCTCCAGCCCCTCGCGCACCGCCGCGTCGCGCGAAGCGTCGTCGCTCCGCCCGGCGAACACCAGGAGGCCGACACCGGTCATGCCCTCGCCACAGACCACCGCGTCGGCAGCGACGCCGGCCATCGCCGACACCGCGGCCACGCGCAACGCTCCGGCGTTGACGAAGACGCCGCTCGACAGCTTGAAGTTCTCCGACAGCCGCCCGTCGAACACCAGGCCGCGACGCCAGTCGCCGGGCTCCGCCGCCTTGGCCGCGTCGCCGAGGCGATAGAAACCCTCATCGTCGAAAGCGCGAACCGTCGCCGCCTCGTCGCGATAGTAGCCGGGCGAGACCTGCGGACCCTTGACGCGGAACTCCAGCCGCCCGTCCATCGGCGTTAGCTTCACCGTCGTGCCGGGGATCGGCAAGCCCATCAGCCCCATGCGCGCGTTCGGCCAGTGCACATTCGTTGCCGTGGGCCCGGTCTCCGTCGCGCCGTAGCCGCTGGCGAAACTGATCGTTTCGCCGACGGTGCGCAGCGCCACGGCCTGGATGCGGTCGCAGGTACTCTGGCCCAATGCCGCGCCGCCGTATTGCAGCACGCGCACCCGGCTGAAGAAGGTTCGCGCCAGGGTGTCGTCCCGCTCCAAATCGTGGGCAAGCAGGTCCCAGCCGGCGGGGACCATGTTGTGATAGGTCGGCGCGATCTCGCGCAGGTTCCGCACCGTCTCGCCCGAACGTCCCGCCACCGGCGCGCCGGCGTCGATGTACAGCGCGCCGCCGCGATGGAGCACCATCTGCAGGATCGCGTTGGCGCCCAGGCTGTGGCTCCACGGCGCCTGGTTGACCACTACCGGCGGCTCGGGATCGTCGTAGCAGGCGGCGACCTGGGCGGCGTTCACGGCCACCCCTGCATGCAAGCACATCACCGCCTTCGGTCGGCCGGTCGAGCCCGAGGTCAACAGCAGCTTGGCGATGGCGTCGGAGCGAGGCCGGGCTGTCGAGCTACCTTGGCGGACCAGCCAATCCAGCGTGATATCCGTCGGGCGCGCTTCGGCGGCCACGATCGTCGGCAACCCTGATAGCAACGGCGAGTCCAGCGCCTCGGCGAAGGCCACGCCGTCGTCGACGAAGACGGCCCCCGGCGCGATGATCCCGGCCGCGTGCGCGAGGCGTTCCGGATTGGCCCCGCTCAGGCCATACTGAGGCGAGATCGCCGCCACCGGTATCTCCAGGCTCATCGCCGCGAAGGCGAGCAGGGCGTGGTCGATGGTGTTGCGCGCCAGCACCAGAAGCGGCGCGCCCGAGGAGAGGCCGAGCGCCGCCAGCCCGCCCGCCAGGGCCGACACTCGGTCCAGGCCTTCGCGGTACGTCACCGCGCGCCAGCCGGCGCCGGACCGTTCGCAAAGCCACGTCCGCTCCGGCGCGACGTCCGCCCAATGGTCCAGTGCGCCCAACGTATGGGAATACGTACGCCCCAGCGGCTTCGGGTTGTGAAGCACGACACCATCGTCGTCACGCTCCTCGACGGTGAGCTCGCCCGGCGCGTAGCGCGGATCGCGCATCGGCGTGCTCACCGCGCAGGGGTCTCGGCGCCCCGCGCCACGAACCAGCCGTTGCGGAATCCATCCTGGGCTTTGCCATAGAGGAACGGCGTCCCGTCAGCCGCTTCGAGTCGGCCTCCCGCCGCGGCGAGCACGGCGTGGCCGGCGGCGATGTCCCACTCCATCGTGGTGCCGTGCCGCGCGTAGATATCGGCGGCGCCCTCGGCGATTCGGCATAGCTTGATCGAGGAATCCATGGGTTCGCTGAGATCGAAGGCGTAGCGTTGCTTTAGGGCGTCCAGGGTCTCGGCCTTCATGGTGTGGCTGACCAGGGCCAGGGCCTCTCCCGCCGGCCAGGTCCGGGCGGTCACCGGCGCGTCGTCGGAGCGGTCGAAGCCGCTCTTCAGCACACCTCCGTTCGAGGTCCGCCACACCTCGCCGGTCGCGGGCGCGACGACCGCGCCGGCGACGGGAACGCCGTCCTCTACCAGGGCGATGTTGACCGTGAACGCCGGATCGCCGCGCACGAAGGCCTTGGTGCCGTCCAGCGGATCGACCAGGAAGAAGCGGCGTCCAATCTTTTCGGGGACGCCGAACTCGCTGGCGTCCTCTTCCGAGATCACCGGCACGCCGGGAAAGGCGGTCGCCAGCCGCTCCAGGATAAGCGCCTCGGCGCGCTGGTCGGCCACCGTGACCGGGCTGTCGTCCGCCTTGTTGTGGACCGCCAGACCCGATCGCCACAGCGGCAGGATCAGCCGCGCCGCCTCCACCGCGATATCGGCGAGCGTCGCGCCCGGATCGAAGGTTGACGTGTCGGTGGCTGTCATCGCCGCGTTGTTAGAGCGGCTTGAGGCGTTTGCCAAAGGCCGCAAATCGGTCGACCTCGGGCGCGCCATGCCCGACTCGCCGGTAACCCCTGATTACCTCGCTTCGGCCCTCGCCGCGCGATTGATCCACGACGTCATCGGACCGGCGGGCGGCATCGTCTCCGCCTTCGACCTTGTCGCCGACCCTCGTCTCGTCGAAATGCGCGAGGAGGCCCTTGCCATGGCGGCGTCCACCGCGCGCGACCTGGTCAACACAATGTCCCTCATCCGCACGATCTATGCCGGCGGCGAGGCGGCGATGTCGTCCGCTGCACTTGCCGTCGCCGCCCGGAAGGTGTTCGCCACATCTCGGGCGGAGCTTACCCCCCGGATCGAGCTCGCGCCTACGGCGGCCTCGACCCGCGTATTTCTCGGACTCGCTCAGATCATGGCGGCGGCGGCCGCCTCGGGCGGGACCGTCAGCGGCGTCCATGCCGCGGCGCTGGAGGGCGTCCTGATTACCTTTGAAGCAATTAGCCCACGCGCCGGTTTATCGGAGGAAGTTCACGCCGGCCTCGCGGGACGCTCGCCGGGCTCTGGGAAGGCGTACCGCTGGTCGGCGGCCTATCTGATCGGCGCGATTGTCCGGTCGACGGGTGGCGACGTCGAGATCCAGACGGTTGATGGCTGCGTCGCAGTTCGGGCGTTCATTAGGGCGGATACAGCCTTTGGACCGGCGTTGGGCCGCTGAACCAAATCGGCGGCGCGCTCGCGAAAGCGCGCCGCCGTGGATTTCTAGTGGGGTTTGGCGTCTTGCGCCGTGTCGGTAACGGCGTGGCCGGCCGACGAGACGTCCTTACCGGCGCCGCCGATGGTGTTGCAGGCGGTGGTCGCGAGGCTGGCCGCAAGAACCGCGAGGACGATGAGTTTACGCATTCATAGGTCTCCAGGAGAATGACATCGGGGTCGCAACGCTCAAGCTTGAGCGCGGTTCCGGAATCGGCGTTCAGGCCGCCTCCGACACCGACGGTGTGGGGAAAATCAGACTTGTGGTCAAGCCCCCGGTCGAGTTCGGCGCGAGGGCCATTTGGCCCTTCAACTGGCGCGCGAACGCGGTCATCAACGTCTGTCCAACGCCGCTGGTCACGGGCGCCAGTTCGGGAGCGGCCCCGTCGATTCCGGAGTCGCTGATCTCCAGCCGCGCCTCGGCATCGGTCACGGCCAATGTCACGGTCAAAAGTCCGCCATCGGCGAGCCCGTGCTTTCGCGCGTTGGTGATCGCCTCGACCGCGAATAAGGCGAGCGGCGCGAGCCGGTCCGGATCGACCGACAAGGGGTCGAGGTGAAGTTCAGTGCGAATGCGGGCGCCGTGCGCGGTGTCGGCGATAAGTTGCGCGGTCAGCTCATCGAGAAACTCGCCGAGATCGACCTGGCGCAGATCCGGACCCTGGTAGAGGGCGCGGTAGATCAGGGCGAGGGCGGAGATGCGCTGCCGCGTATCCTGGATGGCGGCTCGCGCGGCGGGATCGGTCAGGCCGCGCTGCTGCATGTTCAACAGCGACGAGATCACCTGCAGGTTGTTCTTCACCCGATGGTGGATCTCCCGCATCATCGCGTCCTTCTGGGCGAGGGTCTCCTGGACGATGGCGTCGCGGGTCGCGATGGCGGTGGCCATGCTGTCCAGGGCTTCCGCGAGGTCGCGGATTTCCGGCGGCGCGCTCGCCGCCCGCAGAGGATGCACGCCGAAACGGCCCTTGGCATAAAGGGCGGCGATGCGGCGGAGATAGGCGATCCAGCGGACTATGCTCCGATCAGCCATCAACCAGACGACGCCGATCGACAACACGAACGCCAGGAACGGCAATACCAGGGCCGACACCGGATTCAGCCAGGCCCAGGCGACAACACCCTCCGCCGGTGCGGACAGCAAAACCCAGACTTCGTTGCCTTCCAGAGGCGCGGCCGTGAACACCCGGCGCACACCCCGCTCGTCGACGGCGAACCACGGCTCCCGCGTCGAGGTTTTCAGTCGGCTCGCCTCCGCGCGCGGCGCGGTGGGAAAGGCCAGACGGTCGGTGCTGGAGAGATAATTCCCGTATTCATCGACGATCGCGACCTGAGAGTGAGCCGGCAACGCCGCGTCGACGCTCGACGGGCGCAGACTGGCCAGGGTCATCACGGCCGTCAGGGCCCCGGTGAACGCGCCGGCGTCGTCGGCCGAACGGGCGCTCGCCAGCAGCGCCGGCTTGCTGGCGTAGCGGTTGCCCGGGTCGCTACTGATTACCGACGGCGTCCCAGCCGCCAAGGCGGTGAACCATGAATGATGGGCAAGATCCGGATCGTCGGCGGTCGGCACGGCCGCGCAGACGACACGGCCGCTCGAGTCGAAACGGATCAAATTGGCGAAGCCGGGAACCCTGGACTTGATCCGCGCCAGTTGCGCCGCGCATCGTCCGCCGGTGTCGGATGGAGCCAGCGACTGCAACAGGACCTCGCCGGCGGCCATTCGCGCGCGCACCGCCTCGGCGCCGCGCATGGCCGCGCCGACCAATTCCCGGCGTTGCTCACTCGACTGATTCTGGAAGATGAGCGCCGATTGTCCGAGGCTCAGCAAGAGAACCGGCGCAAGCGCAAGGGCAAGGGCGAGACCGACCCGGACACGAAACGTTGTCCGGTCCCAGCGCTCTCGAAGTCGGTCGAGCGTCACCGTGCGTTGCTCAGTCTCTCCGCGTGAGCCAAAATAGAACCCATGGCCTCTCCGGCGGCGGCGCCGTCGCGGTCGTAGGCCCCGCGGTCGAGAATGCTCTGCAACGCCCGTCTCGCCCGGCTGACGCGGCTCTTCACCGTGCCGACGGCGCAATTGCAGATCTCCGCCGCCTCCTCGTAGGCGAAGCCCCCCGCGCCCACGAGCACGAGAGCCTCGCGCTGTTCCGACGGCAGCATCGCCAACCCTTGGCGAAGCTCATCCAGAGCCACGGGCGCGGCCGGATCGTCGATCGCCACCAGCGTGCGCTCGGCGGCCTCCTGGTCCAGCTGACTTTGACGCCAAGAGCGCCTCTTCTCTGAGTAGAACTGATTGCGCAGGATCATGAAGGTCCAGGCCTTCATGTTGGTGCCCATCTCGAAACTGTTGCGGGCGTCCCACGCCTTCATCATCGCGTCCTGGGCCAGGTCGTCGGCGGCGGTGGGATCACCGGTCAAGGTCCGGGCGAAGGCCCGCAGATGCGGGATCAGGGTGACCAGACCCGCCTTGAACTCCTTGTCCCGCGCGGGATCGACGGGCCGATCGGCCCGGACGGCAACTGTCATGATTCGGCTTCGTTCGGCCGCTCGTCAGCGGACCGGAGGATTTCGAGGAAATCGTCGGGCACGGGTTCGCGAACCACATCGTCGAACATCTGTCGAAGTCTGGCGCCGATCGCCTGTTGCCGGAGGCGCGCTTCGTCCAAGTCGGACGATGTCGGTTCAGATGGCTTCATAACGGTGCGTTCAGTTCCGAAACTTTCGCGGAGACGGTCGGGCGCGAACGCACGAAAGCCCCACCATCCCTCTTGCGAAGGGCCGAAACGCACAAGCGCGGGCGGAGTTCCGCTTGACGCTGAGATATCTTCGAGGACGTTGGAACTCCAACCAAACAACGGCGTTTCGATCAGCGATGGCGCCGCGTATACGGTCGCTCGTGCTTGGCCACGCCCGGCCATATTCCGGAGGGTCAATGAGTCTCGTAGCCAAGCTGGCGCCGCATCTCCCCTACGTCCGTCGCTACTCGCGCGCGCTCACCGGCGACCAGGCCGCCGGAGACCAGTACGTCCGGGTCACGCTCGAAGCCCTCGCGGCGGGTGAGCGCTCCCTGGACTCCAACATGACGCCTCGCGTCGCGCTCTATCGGGTGTTTCACTCGATCTGGTGTGTCACCGGCGCGAAGCTCGAGCCGCGCCCGATGACCGGCCTCGGCGCCGAACCGGCGGGCCAGCGCTTGATGAGCATCGCGCCTCGTTCTCGCCAAGCCTTCCTGCTGACCGCCGTCGAAGGATTTACGCCCAGTGAAGCGGCGCAGATCCTCGATACGGATTTCGATGAGGTGGAGACCCTGATCGCCGAGGCGCAGGCTGAGATCGACGCCGAACTGGCCACCAACGTGCTGATCATCGAAGACGAACCGGTCATCGCCGCGGACATCGAGGCCTTGGTCAAGGAACTCGGACATACGGTGACGGGCATTGCCGCCACGCGCGACGAGGCCGCCCAGGTCGTCGCCAAGGCCGGGCCGGGCTTGGTGCTCGCCGACATCCAACTCGCCGACGGCAGCTCGGGCATCGACGCGGTGAAGGACATTCTGGCGAGCATGGATGTGCCGGTGATCTTCATCACCGCCTTTCCGGAGCGCCTGCTGACCGGCGAGCGGCCCGAGCCGACCTTCCTGATCACCAAGCCGTTTCAGCCGGAAACGGTGAAGGCGGCGATCGGTCAGGCGCTGTTCTTCCATCCCAGGCGCGCCGAAGCAGCCTGAAGTTTCGCGGCTCTGGCTCAGTGGGTCGGGGCGGTGAGGTGGAACGTCACGTCGGCGCGGCGGCGCACTGGCCTGTTCTGGCCCGCGTCGGTCTGGGCGCCAGCGTCGCCCGCCGCCACCGTTTGGATGTCCACCTTGTCGAAGCCGTGGCGGTGTAGGGCGGCTTTGACCGCGTCAGCCCGGCGTTGCGACAGCGCGAGATTGGCCGCCGAATCGCCTTGCGCGTCGGCCAGCCCGACGACCGCGACGCCGGTGACCGCGCAGCCGCGCGACCTAGCGGCGGCGAGACTCAGCAGCCGTTCGGCGGGGTGGGTCACGGCGGCGGCACCAGCCTCGAAATAGATGGCCTGGGTGAAGTCGGCGCAGGTGCTCGCCGACTGGATCAGCGGTCCCTTGGCGGCCACCGTTGGCGGCTTCGCGCTCTGGCATGAGACGATGAGCGCCAGACCGCATACCGCGGCCGCCGCCGCGGAGGATCGGAGAAAGACTCGCATGATAAGCACCGCCTCGGTTTTCGCGCCGGCTAGCGCGGCTTGGCATTGAACAACAAACTGAAAGCGCGGGATAGCGCGCTGGCGCCAGGGAACCTTGGCCGTGGGCTTTCCGTTAGACCTGAAATTGGAAATTGGGCGCGTACCATGAAGACGATGATCGACTCCGATGATCCCGTGATCCCCGCGACGGGGACGGTGGAAGACACCGCCTACCGCGAGGGCCGAGCCGATGAGCGGGTCCGGACCAATCACGTCGCCGACCGTGTCGCGAACGACGCCTATGTTCAAGGCCGGCGCGACGAGCGTTCGCGGCGGCGGGGCTCGCCGTTGCTGACCTTTCTGTTGCTGATCGTGGTGGCGATCGGCGCCTTGCTGATCTATTTCGCCATCCAGAACGGCTCCTTTTCCAGCGGCGGCGCGGTGGTCGACCAGAAACTTTCCAACGCGGCGGAGACGGTCAAGGCTCCTATTCGGGGCGCCGCCGACCAGGCTGGCACGGCCCTGCAAAATGCGGGTAGCAACCTCAAGCAGGACGCCGGCGGCGGCAAACAGTAGGGCGTGACGGACGCCGCGACGACAGGGCAAGCCATTCCTGCGGCGCGACGGATCGCCCATCTCTCCGACATTCATTTCGGTGGAGAAAACATCGCCGCCGTCGCCGGTGCTCGTGATTGGATCGCCGCCAACCCGCCCGACCTGACCGTGATCAGCGGCGATCTGACCCGCTTCGGCCACGAAGACGAATTCGCCGCCGCCGCCGCGTGGGTGAACAGCCTGAGCGGCCCCCGCCTGCTCACACCCGGTAATCACGACACGCCTTGGGCGGGAATTCTACAGCGGATCACGGCGCCGTTCGCCCTCTACCAGCAGCACTTCGGCGAACCGTGCGGCGCGAAATGGTCCAATGAGGCGGTGACCCTGGCAACCGTGAACACCGCGCGGGGGATACAAATTCGCTGGAACTGGTCGAAAGGCGAGATCAGCCGCAAGCAGACGGCCCGGGCGATTCAAACCCTAAAGGGTCGGCCTCCGGGGAGGCTCGGCGTCATGGTCTGCCACCATCCTCTCGCGGAGATGATCGGCGGGCCGATGACCGCCCGCGTGCGCGGCGGCGAGTCCGCCGCCCGCCGGCTTTGCGACGGCGGCGCGGACCTAATCCTCACTGGCCACATCCACTCCCCCTTCGCCATGGCCCTGCCCTATGGCGACGGCCGCACCTACGCCGTGGGCGCCAGCACGCTTTCAGTGCGTAAGCGGGGATCGCCGGCGGGCTTCAACGTGGTGGAGTTCGACGCCGGTGTGATCAAGGTTCAGGCCCTCGCCTGGACCGGGTCGGCGTTCGAGCCTTGGCGCGATTGGAGCTTCGATCGCCGCTCGGCTCGACCCTAATCCTCGACCTCGCGCGGAGCCATGAAGGCCCGTAGCGCCGAAGCAAGGTAACGGGGATTACGGATGGCGAGAACTCCGGCGCCGACCGCCGCGAGGATAACGACCACCGGGCGCTCCCGCACCGTGTCGGCCAGGGCGTCAACGACCCGGTTTGCCGGTGACGGTTGCGCCTCCACCCGCGCCTCAACCGCGACGACCTTCTTCGGCCGGGACATCGCGTAAAGCGCTCCGGCGCCGCCGGCCATCGCCGCCGCGACCACACCGACCAACACCGCCGTCGCTCCCGCCGCGCCGAGAGATGGAGCCAGTAACGAGTAAAGGGCGGAAATCAGGCCCACCACGACGACGACACCGCTGACCGCCAATCCGGCGACGACGACCCCAAGAATGATCAACCGACGAAGGATCACTTCGGTCGGTTGGACAGCAGCAATCCGATGAGAAGGCCGATGCCTAGGCCGGTCAGCGTCGCGGTCACGGGGCGCTCTTTCACGCGCGTCATAACGTAACGTTGGGCCACGTCGACGTTGTCGCCCGCCTCCGCGCCATAAGTCTTCACCTGCGACCGAAGAGTGTCGAGGCCATCGCGAAGAGCCCGCTCAGCCGTTCTCGCCGCCTCGTTTATGCTGCGTTCGGCGACGGCCGCGATGTCGGCGATCGCCCGTTGGCCGTGGTCGGCGAGCGAACCCGCCGCAGCCTTGGCTTCGCCGGCGGCGGACTCGAGGCGGTTGGGCATGTGGGTCTCCGACAAGGTTGGGCGCGGGCCTTATCCCCGCGTCGAGCACGCCGACAACGCGGATCGTCGGCGCGGGTTCCGTTATAGCCGCTGACGCCGAAGAGAGCGGTCACGAACTTTCTATCCCCCGCATGCGATCCGCCTTTGGCATCGAGCGCTCGTCGTGCGACAGAGCGCCGCATGTTGGACGATCGGACTCGAGCGCGAGGCGAGGGCGCGCGGCTTGAACCGGAGGAGGGACGGGCGGCCCTCGCGCTGAACGCGGCCGGGATGGGTGAGTTCGACTGGGACCTTAAGCGCGACGTTCTTCTGATCAGCGGCAGAATGGCGGCGATCACCGGGATCGTGGCGGGAGAGGTTCCAGCGCGCGACGGTCAGGCTTTGCTGGACCACGTCCACCAGGACGACTTGGCGCACATGCGCGAAGTGGTGGCTGGCGGCCTCGGGCGCCAGGATCGCTATGACGTCCGCTGCCGCATCATCCGGCCCGACAACGGCAGAACCCAGTGGATGTATAGCGCCGGTCTTGTCCTCCGCGGCGCCGACGGCAAGGTTCAGCGCGTGGTCGGCGTGGTGCGCGACATCTCGGACCGCAAGGCCGAAGAAGACGAGCGGGAGGCGCTGGTCTCCGAACTTAACCATCGGGTCAAGAACGTCCTGGCGTCGGTGCAATCCCTCGCGGCGCAGTCGGCCCGGCGCACCGTGTCCCTGGACGCCTTTCTCAAGACGTTCGGCGGCAGGCTGGACGCGATGGCCGCCGCGCATACGCTCCTCACCACCACGCGGTGGCGCGGCGCCGATATCGGACACATCGCCGCGGCCGAACTGGGCGGCCTCGCGCTCGGCCAGGCGCGGTGGGAAGGGCCCGAGATCGTGCTCAACCCCCGGGCGACCAACGCGTTGACGCTGGCGCTGCACGAACTCGGCAGCAACGCCATCAAGTACGGCGCCCTCTCGACAGAGTCGGGCCGCGTCGACGTGCGCTGGCGCGCCGAGCCGGATGGCGGGTTCACCCTGACCTGGACCGAGTGGAACGGGCCTCCGGTGACGGAGCCCGGCTACAAAGGTTTCGGACACACACTCCTGCAACAGGTTACCGCCCGGGAATTGGGAGGACCGATCCAGATCGATTTCCGATCCGGCGGCATGTGCGCCTCGTTCCGCGCGGCCGTTTCCGCCTTGGCCAACGCTCCGCCCTATCAGTCGGAGACACCGCCGTCGTCCGAACCGGCCGTGCCGGAGACCGTCGGCGGCGCCTCGATCGGCGAAGCGGCGGAGGACGATATCCGGGGTGTTCGCGTCCTGATCGTCGAAGACGCCGTCCTGCTCGCCCTCGAACTGGAGGCGGGGCTGGAAGAAGCGGGCGCCATCGTCGTGGGCGCCGCCGCCGACCTCGGAGAGGCTGAGCGGATGCTCGCCCTGAGTTTCGATGTCGCGGTGCTCGACGCCAATCTCAACGGCCGCTCGGTGATACCGGTCGCGCGCGCGCTCGCGGCGCGGGGAACGCCCTTCATCTTCGCCACCGGTTACGATGAGGCCGGGATCGCGCCGGAAGGGTTCACCGCGCCGGTGGTGCGCAAACCCTACAATGTGAGGCAGATCGCATCCGCGCTGGTTATGGCGCTCGGACGTTGAATGTACGTTTTGGAACCAGTCACGCGCTCGTGATTTATTCCACGGTCCTGTTCTGGAGATCGACCATGTTTCGTACATCCCTCATCGCCGGAGCCGTTCTTTCGGCCGTGGTCGTCGCGGCTTGCTCCAAGCCGGCGCCGGCCGCGAGCAATTCCGCGGCCGACGCCTCCCCGGCCGCCGCTTCAGCCGCCGCGCCCAATCCAGCCGCCGCCAACCCCGCGGCCGCGCCGATGGCCGCAGCCGACTTCGTCACCAAGGCGGCTTCCAGCGACATGTTCGAGATCGCCGAAGCGAAACTAGCCCAAAAGAAAGCGACCTCGCCGGACGTGAAGAAATTCGCGGCGATGATGATGACTGACCACACCAAGTCCACCGCCGGTCTCAAGGCCGCGATCGCCAAGTCTGGGCAGACGATGGCCTTGCCGACCGCCCTGCCCGCCGACATGCAGTCCAAGGTCGACGACCTCGGCAAGTTGAGCGGCGCCGACTTCGATAAGGCCTATGTCTCGCAGCAGGTGGACGCTCACACCACCACGCTCGCCGTCATGCAGGGTTATGCCGCGAGCGGCGATGTCCCCGCGCTCAAGGATTTCGCCGGAACCACCGCTCCCGTGGTCCAGACCCACCTCGACATGGCGAATAAGCTGCAAGCCGGCATGACCAAATAGGCTGGCTGGCGAGGTGTGTCGGCGATAGGTCTCGCCGATGCTTCTCAGGCTTCACTCGATGTGGCGGGCGACCGCGCCCTACCGGGTGCGGATCGGCCTCGAACTTAAGGGATTGCCGTTCGACTATGCCCCGCTCGATTTCGCGGCGGGAGAGCAGCGCGGGTCCACGTACGCGGCGCTCAATCCACAGAAGCTGTCTCCCACCCTCGAGGCTGACGGGCATCTCTTGACTCAGAGCCTCGCCATTCTCGAGTGGCTCGACGAAACCCATCCCTCGCCGCCGCTGCTGCCGACCAGCCCGGACGAGCGGGCGGTGGTTCGGGCCATGGCCGATATCGTCGCCTGCGACATTCATCCCCTGAACAACCTGCGCGTCCTCCAGGCGCTCGCCGTCATGGGTCATCCCATGGGCGCCGACGACCAGATGGTCTGGGGCGCCCGCTGGATCAACGATGGTTTCGCCGCCCTTGAACCGATGGTCCGGGAGCATGGCCAAGGCTTCGCTTTCGGCGAAACGCCGACCGTGGCCGATTGCCTCGTCATTCCCCAGATCTGGTCGTCGAGCCGGTTCGGCGTCGACATGGCCAATTATCCGGCGTTGTCGGCGCTGCGTGACCGCGCCGCCGACCACCCGGCATTCCAGGCCGCGCATCCGGAGCGCCAGCCCGACGCGGTAAAGTGAAATGGCCGCCTGCGACGCGGCGGTTGACGCGGTCGGGAGCTCCCGCCATCTCGACCCGGTCAGCGGCCGAGCCATTCCTCGGCAAGAACCGCGTAGACACAGGTGTCGCGCCACTCACCCTTGATCTCGCGATCCTGGCGCAGCAGCCCTTCGCGGCGCAAGGCGCAAGGCGCATGCGCGGCGGCGGAGTCGGAGTGCGGCCTCAGCCCAATCCCACTCTCACCGCCGCCCCGGTCTCTTTCGCCGCCGCCACCACCGCCGGCGACACATCGCCCATGATGAAGAAGTCGTGGATCAGTTCGGGGTAGTCGCGGTGCTCGGCGGGGGTGCCGGCCTTGCCCAGGGCGTGGGCGTAGTCGCGGCCTTCGTGTTCCAGCGGATCGTGGCCGGCGGTGACGACGAGGGCGGGGGGTAGGTTGGAGAGGTCTTCCGCGCGGGCCGGCATGGCGCGGTGGGCGTGGGGGTGGCCGACGGCGGCGAGGCATTTCTCGAACCAGTCCATCGCCGCCTTGGTCAACAACGGGCCGTCGCGGTCTTGGCGTGATTGGGTCGGCTCGTGCGGGAAGGTGGCGGGATAGATCAGCAGTTGGAATTTGAGCTTCCGGTCTAGGTCGCCGCGCATGTCGATGGCGACCGAGGCGGCGAGGTTGCCGCCGGCGCTGTCGCCGCCGACGCCGATCCGGGTGGGGTCGACGCCGTTCTCGGCGGCGTGGTCGAAGGTCCAGCGCGTGGCGGCGAGGGCGTCGTCGTGGCCGGCGGGGAACGGATGTTCGGGGGCGAGGCGGTAGTCCACCGCCAGGATCTTCGCGCCGGAATAGGCGGCGAGGCGGCGGCAATGTGCGTCGTGGGTTTCGAGGTCGCCGATGACCCAGCCGCCGCCGTGGAAATAGACCAGGCAGGGACCGGGCGTCGCGGCGTCGGCGGGTGCGTAGAGCCGCGCCGGGATCGGACCGTCGGCGCCCGCGACCTGGAGGTCGTGGTCCTCTACGTGCGGCGGTATCGAGTTGACGTTCTGCGACGCGCGCTGGGTGCGATAGCCTTCGCGGACCATGTCGCGCGGAAGCAGGTGGATCGGCGGCATGTCTGGCGGCGCGGCCTTCCACTCGGCCTCAAGCATGGCGTCGAACTGGGGATCGATCACGGGCGCCTCCGGGGTTTGTAAGAAAGGGTTTTAACCACCAAGGGCGCCAAGGACACCAAGGGATTTTCGCTGTGGCCGGGAGAGTGGGCCAATGCGGCAAGGATCCTATCGCGCCTCCGGCGCAAGAGTCTTTCTTCTTTGGTGTTCTTGGCGGTTAAATCTTCTTCTGTTGAGCAATACGGGTCTGCCACAGGCAAAGCAGCGGCGTAACCACCAACTCCATGCCGAGCGCCCAGCGGATCGTGCCCGGATCGCCGGCGACGATCCAGCCGTAAAGCCGGGCGAGGCCGCCGAGCACCACGACGGCGGTCAGAGTGCGCACAATGGTCGCGCGGCGCTCGATGGTCGGGATGCAGCCCCACAGCACCAGGCCGATGCCGAGCAGCAGGCCGGACATATAGCGGAAGTGGCTGTCGGCGCTTCGTCCCGGCCAGGCGCCGAGAAACCGAGTTCCGCACAGGGCGCCTTCGACGCCCGCCGACACGGGCACGATGCCGCCGAGCAGAATAGCCAATTGCAGCAGGCGCTTTTCCATAAGTCGGAACTACTCATTTCTTGACCGTGCTGGCGCACACGCGCATATACGATGGCTTACCGGCGCCAGTTTACTTGCGCCTCCGACGCCACGACCCTCCTTCCGATCTCGCATCGGGCCGGAGACGAGGGCGAAGGAGACCCCCGTCCGCGTGATCGCGCACGGGGGTGTTTTTCGTTGTGCCCATGATCGGGCGTCTGTTGGAATAGCGAATGTTCGAGGATCTAGGCGAGCGTCTATCCGGAGTTTTCGACCGGCTGTCGGGCCGGGGCGTGCTGTCAGAGAAGGACATCGACGCGGCGATGCGCGAGGTGCGCGTGGCCTTGCTCGAGGCCGACGTCGCCCTGCCCGTGGTGCGGGAGTTCATCGACAAGGCGCGCATCGCCGCCGGTGGCGAGGCGGTGATCCGCTCGGTCAAGCCGGCCGACCAGGTGGTCAAGATCGTCTACGACGGCCTGATCGAGATGCTGGGCGGCGAGGAGCCGGAAGGCCTGCGCCTGGCGCTGAACCCGCCCACGGTGATGCTGATGGCCGGCCTGCAGGGTTCCGGCAAGACGACGATGTCGGCCAAGCTGGCGTTGCGCTTGTCCAAGACGGAGCGGCGCAAGGTGCTGCTCGCCTCGCTGGACGTGCGCCGACCCGCGGCGATGGAGCAGCTCGCCATCCTGGCGAAGGAAGCGGGGGTCGACTCCCTGCCCATCGTCGCCGGACAGGCCCCGGCGGATATCGCCAGGCGCGCGTTGTCCGCCGCCAAGCTCGGCGGCTTCGATGTCGTGATCCTGGACACCGCCGGGCGCACCACGCTCGACGAGGCGATGATGAGCGAGGCCGCCGAGATCGCGCGGATCGCCCAGCCGGCCGAGACCCTGCTGGTCGCCGACAGTTTGACCGGCCAGGACGCGGTGCGCACGGCCAAGGCGTTCCACGAGCGCCTGCCGCTGACCGGCCTGGTGCTGACCCGCGCCGACGGCGACGCGCGCGGCGGCGCGGCGCTTTCCATGCGCGCGGTAACCGGCCTGCCGATCAAGTTCCTCGGTACGGGCGAGCGGATCGACGCCCTCGACTTGTTCGACGCCCGCCGCGTCGCCGGCCGCATCCTGGGTCAGGGCGACGTCGTCGCCCTGGTGGAAAAGGCCGCCGCCGACCTCGACCAGGCCAAGGCGATGACCATGGCCAAGAAGCTGGCCAAGGGTCAGTTCGACCTCGAGGACATGGACGGTCAGCTCTCTCAGATGGAGAAGCTGGGCGGCATGGATGGGCTGATGGGCATGCTGCCCGGTGTGCAGAAGATGAAGAAGCAGATCGCGCAGTCGGGCGTGTCGGACTCGATGATCCGGCGTCAGCGCGCGATCATCGGCTCGATGACCCGCCGCGAGCGCAAGAAGCCGGACATCCTCCAGGCCTCGCGCAAGCGCCGCATCGCGGCGGGCGCGGGCGTCGACGTCGCCGAGGTCAACCGCCTGCTCAAGCAGCATCGCCAGATGCAGGACGCCTTCAAGATGATGTCGCGCGACGGCGGCAAGGGCTTCGCGCGCATGGCGGGGATGTTCGGCGCGGCCGGCGGCCCCGCGGGCGTCGGCGGCTTGCCCGGCATGGGCGCCGCGCCTCCCGGCGGCGGCCTTCCCGGCGGCAATTCACCGCCCGGACTTCCCGGCCTGCCCAATCTTCCGGGCCTCGGCGGCGGACTGCCGCCGGGCTTCAATCCCTTCAAAAAATAATCAGGAAAACCAATGCTCAAGATTCGTCTCGCCCGGGGCGGCGCCAAGAAGCGCCCCTACTACGCCATCGTCGTCGCAGACAGCCATTCGCCCCGCGACGGCCGCTTCATCGAGAAGGTCGGCAGCTACAATCCCCTGCTCAAGAAGGACGACGCCTCGCGCCTCGTATTGAAGAGCGAACGGATCACCGAATGGCTGGCCAAGGGCGCCCAGCCGACCGACCGCGTGGCGCGGTTTTTGTCGACGCAGGGTCTCGCCAAGTGGGAACACGGCTCCAACTTGAAGAAGGGCGAGCCCGGCGACAAGGCCAAGGCCCGCGCCACCGAGCGCGCGGATCGCGAAGCCGCCCGCGCCGAAGCCCTGGCGAATGCGCCGGCGCCGGAGCCGGAGGCCGAGGTCGAAGAGGTCGCGGCGGAAGAGATTGTGGCCGAGGCTCAGCCCGAACCAGAAGCGACGGCCGAAGCGCCCGTGGAAGCCGAGCCCGAGGCAGCGCCGGAAGCTTAGGCGTGGTGGCCTTGCGCCCCCTCCGTCACGCGCAAGAGGGCGCGCGCCACCTCCCCCGTGAAGAGGCACGTGGGAGGATTAGATCGAACTTACTCCTCACCCGCCCTCTTGCGGGGGAGGTGGCGCGGCGCTCTTTCTCGCGCCGTGACGGAGGGGGCGCAAGGCCGCCTCGCCCATGCCCGCCGGTCTGATCCTCGTCGCCCAGGTCGCCGGGGCGTTTGGGGTGCGCGGGGAGGTTCGGCTGACGGCCTTTACCGACGACCCGCTAAACCTGCTCGGCTACGGCGTGCTGCTGAACGCGGCGGGCGCGCCGACGTTGACTTTGAAGATCGGTCGCGCGGTCAAGGGCGCGGTCATCGGCGAGGCCGCCGAGATCGCCACCCGCGAGCAGGCCGAAGCCATGCGCGGCGTGAAGCTCTATATCGACCGTTCAGCACTCCCGCCGCCCGACGATGACGACGAGTTCTACCTCGTCGACCTGATCGGGCTGGACGTCGTCTCTCCCGCCGGCGAACACCTCGGCGCGGTCAGGTTCGTCGCCAATTTTGGGGCCGGAGACCTCCTGGAAATCGCGCCCTCCGCGCCCGGCGCCCCGTCCTGGTACGCGCCGTTCACCAAGGCGGTCGTGCCGGAGATCGATCTCGCGGCGCGCCGGATCGTGGTCGACCGACCTTCCGAGATCGAGGCGCCGGCGCCATCGGACGCGTCGGGAAACGAAGCGGAGCCGTAGGAACGGGGCATGTCCGGTCGCGTTTGGCGAGGGTCTCGACAGCGGAGCAGAGCCGAATGTCCACCGATACCATCGACCGCGCGCTCGAGAGCGACGCACCCCTTAGCGCCGCGGTCCACCAGCGCGACATCGCCCACGAGGTCGCCGAGGCCCATCACTGGCACTCGGCCGCCCTGGTCGGCCGCACCGTCACCATCGGCCGGCCGCGCGCCGAACTCTACGCCTTCTGGCGCGACTTCCGGAACCTGGCGCACTTCATGGAAAACATCGACGCGGTGACGGTCGATGGAGACCGGTCGCACTGGACGATCAAGGCGCCGGCGGGCCGGACTGTCGAGTTCGACACCGTCATTACCGAGGACGAGCCCGACTCCTTGATCGCCTGGGAGTCGGTCGAGGGCGGCGACATCAAGAACGCCGGCAGGGTGGAGTTCTTCGACGCCCCGCCGGGCCGAGGCAGCTATGTCCGGGTGACCATGGCCTACGATCCGCCGGCCGGCGAAGCCGGCAAGGCCATCGCCAAGCTGTTCCAGAAGGAGCCCAAAGTGCAGGCCCGCCGCGATCTGCGCCGCTTCAAGCAATTGATGGAGGCGGGCGAGATCTCGACCACCACGGCGCCCGACGCCGCGCCGCGCGGGGGCCTGAAGCCCGAACCCGACACCGATTCGATCATTCCGGGATAATCAAACATGCGCGCACTCACCTGGCACGGCAAGCACGACGTCCGCATGGAGACGGTCCCAGATCCCAAGATCGTCAATCCCCGCGACGCCATCATCAAGATCACCTCGACCGCGATCTGCGGTTCGGACCTGCACCTGTACGACAGCATAATCCCGACCCTGATGCCGGGCGATATCCTCGGCCACGAGTTCATGGGCGAGGTGGTCGAGGTCGGCGAGGGCAATCCCAAGCTCCAGGTCGGCCAGCGGGTGGTGGTGCCGTTCACCATCTCCTGCGGCAAATGCTTCTTCTGCGAGCACCAGCAGTATTCGGCGTGCGACAACTCCAACCCCGCCGACAAGGCCGACATGTCGGAGATCATGTACGGCCACCCGATGACCGGGGCGTTCGGCTATTCGCACCTCACCGGCGGCTACGCCGGCGGCCAAGCCGAATACGTGCGGGTGCCCTATTCGGACATCGGTCCGATCGTAATCCCTGACGGACTTGAAGACGACAAGGTTCTGTTCCTGTCGGACATCCTGCCGACCGGCTGGATGGCGGCGGAAAACTGCCAGATCCAGCCTGGCGACACCGTGGCGATCTGGGGCTGCGGACCCGTCGGCCTGTTCGCCGTGCAGAGCGCTTTCCTGATGGGCGCGCACAAGGTGGTGTCGATCGATCACCATCCGCATCGTCTGGCGCTGGCCAAGGAGAAGGGCGCGGAGGTCATCAACTATCACGACGTCAAGGTGCGCGAGGCGCTGGACGAGATGACCGGCGGCATTGGGCCGGACGCCTGCATCGACGCGGTCGGCCTGGAGTCTCACGGCTTCGCCTTCGACAACATCATCGACGCGGTGAAGGTCGCCACCCGCACTGGCACCGATCGCGGCCACGTGTTGCGCGAGGTCATCCTGGCCTGCCGCAAGGGCGGCCACGTCTCGATCCCCGGCGTCTACGGCGGCTTCATCGACAAGTTCCCGGTGGGCGCGATGATGGAGAAGGGCCTTACGATCAAGACCGGCCAGACCCACACCCAGAAATACATGCGGCCGCTGCTCGACATGATCGGCGAGGGCAAGATCGACACCACCTACCTGATCAGCCACCGCCTTCCGCTGGAGGAGGCGCCGGAAGGCTACAAGATGTTCAAGACTAAACAGGACGAATTCACCAAGGTCGTCCTGAAAGCTAACTGAGGAAGTACAGTCATGAGTGATCAACCGCGCCATTTCGCCATCGTCACCGGAGCGTCCGGCGGCATCGGGCTGGAACTGGCCAAGCTGGCCGCGTCCGACAACCACGACCTGCTGATCGCGGCCGATCAGCCTCTCGAGGGAGCCGCGGCGGAACTGCGCGCCCTTGGAGCGACCGTCGATACGTTGCAGGTCGACTTAGCGACCGTGGAGGGCGTGGATCAGCTCTTCGCCAAGGCCCAGAGCCTGGGTCGCCCGATCGACGGCCTGTTCGCCAACGCCGGCCACGGCCTCGGCAAAGGCTTTCTGGATCAGGACTGGGACGACATCATGGGCGTGGTGAACACCAATATCACCGGCACCATCCGTCTGCTCTATCTGGTCGCGGCCGATATGAAGCGTCGCGGTGCGGGTAAAATCCTGATCACCGGTTCGATCGCCGGACTGATGCCCGGCACCTACCAGGCAGTCTATAACGCGACCAAGGCCTTCGTGGATTCGTTTTCGTTCGCGCTGCGCCACGAACTGAAGGACAGCGGCGTCACCGTCACCTGCCTGATGCCCGGCCCGGTCGATACCGACTTCTTCGAGCGCGCCGACATGATGGATACCAAGGTCGGTCAGGGCAAGAAGGAAGACCCCGCCGCGGTCGCCAAGACCGGTTATCACGCCATGCTGAAGGGCGAAGGCGACGTGGTCGCCGGCTGGCAGAACAAGCTGCAGGCCGCCATCGCTGCGATCACCCCTGAAGGCGTACTCGCCAACATGCACGAAGGCATGGCGAAGCCGGGCAGCGGCAAGGAAGCGGCGTAGCCTTGCTACGCGTCAGCGTTAAGCACCGGAGTTTCGCTTGCGCGGAGCCACCTGACCGCAGATGACGGAGTTCCGCGCGGCGAGGGAGGCACGTCATGGCGATCCACGGCATCGACCACATCAACATCGGCACCGCGCGGCTGGCCGAGACGATCGCCTTCTTCGAGGGACTGGGCCTCTCGACCGGACCCAGGCCGCCGTTTTCCTTTCGAGGGGCGTGGCTCTACTCGGGCGACCAAGCCGTCGTGCATTTGGTGGAGCTGACGGAGGCCAAGGCCGCGTCCGAGACCGCCGCCCTCGACCACTTCGCCTTCAGTATCCGGGACTACGACGGCATGGCGCGGCGGCTCGACAAGGCCGGCGTCAAGTATCGCGCTTTGAACGTCCCCGGCGCGCCGGTGCGGCAACTCTTTCTCCGCGATCCCAACGGCGTGACGATCGAACTCAATTGCCGCGAGACGCCGGCGGCGGTCTCGGCTTCGGCCGCGAGCGTAACCCTCGATGATTGATCGTTTCGCGCGCCTCCCGCCCGAAGCCTTCAGCAAGGAAGACCCCTCGGACGACGCCGAGTTCTATGCTCCCACCAGGCTCGTCACGCACATCGACGACGTCGCGGTCGCGGCGCTGACGGAGTTCTACCGTTCCGCGTTGCCCGTAGGCGGCGTGATCCTGGACCTGATGTCGAGTTGGGTCAGCCACCTGCCCGATGTCGCCTACGGTGAGGTCGTCGGGCACGGCATGAACGCCGACGAACTGGCCGCGAACCCGCGCCTCGATCGCTGGTTCGTCGCCGACCTCAACCGTAACCCCAGCCTTCCGCTGGACTCCACATCCGTCGGCGCCTGCCTTTGTTGCGTCGGCGCCCAGTATCTGCAGCGGCCGGTCGAGGTCTTCGCCGAGGTCGCGCGGGTGCTGTGTGCGGAGGCGCCGTTCATCGTCAGCTTCTCGAACCGCTGCTTCCCGACCAAGGCCGTCGCCATCTGGCGCGCCCTGGACGCTCGGGGCCATACGAGCCTAATCGCTAACTACATGACCGAGGCGGGATTCGTCGAGATTGAAGCGCGTGCGCTGAGTGACGGAAGCAGCGGGGATCCGCTAACGGCGGTCGTCGGTCGCGCCAGCTAGTCTTCAGGTGTCAGCAAGCGATAACGACCAAATGTCCCTCCGCGCCATACCGCAGGAGTTCGCGATCTCGGGTCACCAGTCGATATCCAAAAGCTCTAGCCGTCGCTGCTATGATCCGATCAGCAGGGTCTCGCGGAGGTTGGGCCGGCAGATTTGATGAGCTTACGAGCACAGCGGGTGGCATAGGCGCCAACTTGGCGCCGGAATCGATCAGAACCTCAAACCATTCCAGGGGCGGCCGCGAAAGCGCCAAGCGCCCGCGCGCGGCGAGCAGCCCGACCTCCCAGGCTGTTATTGGTGAAACAAAGATCGACGCGTCGCTCGACGCCTCGGCCAGAGCCGCCTCCGCCCCTGCCGAAAGCGGCGTCTCCTGGGTGAGCCATAATGCGGCGCAGGTATCGAGCAGGACAGCGGCGTCGCTCAAACCTCCGCGTCCCAATGCTCGCCCGTAGGCGCCGTAGGATCGAAATCCGGAGCCATGGTTACAGACCCGCGCAGCCGATGACGGATTGTCTCTAAAATTCCAATCGGGCGAGGTGACGGCCCGCCTGCCGGACGCGTCGAGTTCGACCGTAGCCGACTCCGCCTAAATACCAGTTTCCTGCCCCCGAGATCCACTCGTTCACTGCGATAGCCGGCCTCCAACCAGACTTTCGTCATGACGTTATTGGACGGATTATTGCTCCACCACGCCGGATGCCGCTCGGCTGCCGGCGGCAAGGAAACACCGATGACCTTTTCGATCTCCTCAAACGTCATCGGTGTTTCATTGGAAGAACGCTTGCGAAGGAAGTGGCCCAACGGGTCATATTTGCTCATCGATTTCGCTCCTCGAATGCGATGTCTAGAGTGCACACTGTGCACAGTGTGTCAATCAATTTGTGTTTGTGTCTCAAGCGATCTACTGCTGTTGGAAATGCCGTTCGCCGCCACCGTCCTCACCATGTTCCCCGAGGCGTTTCCGGGTCCGCTCGGCGTGTCGCTGATCGGGTCCGCCTGGCGGGAGCGCGGGCTGTGGTCGCTGGAGACGGTGGACATTCGCGCCTTTTCCAAGGATAAGCGCGGCTTCCTGGACGATACTCCCGCCGGGGGCGGACCCGGACAGGTGATGCGGGCGGACGTGGTCGCCTCGGCGCTGGACAGCATCGGGACGATCGGCCGCCCATTGTTGTATATGAGCGCGCGCGGCCGGCCCCTTAACCAGGAGCGGGCGCGGGCGTGGTCAAAAGCTCCGGGTCTGGTCGTGTTGTGCGGCCGGTTCGAGGGCGTGGACCAGCGAGTGATCGACGCCCGCGGGTTCGAGGAGGTCTCCGTCGGAGACGCGGTGCTCGCTGGCGGCGAGGCGGCGGCGATGGTGGCGATCGAGGCGTGCGTGCGTCTCCTGCCCGGTGTTTTGGGGCAGGCGGCGAGCCTCGCCGAGGAGAGTTTCGAGGACGGGCTGCTGGAACATCCCCAGTTTACCCGGCCACGGACGTTCGAGGGGAGCGACATCCCCGAGGTTCTGCTGTCGGGCGATCACCGCAAGGTGGCCGCGTGGAAACAGGATCAGCGCGTGCTTACCACGCGGGAGCGGCGGCCGGATCTGTGGTCGGCGCATCCCGCCAATCAACAGCCAAAGGGCGACAAAGCCCAGTAATTCAAGGAAGATCGAGATGAACGTCATTCAAGAGCTGGAGAAGATCGAGGCCGACCGCCTGCTCTCCGGCAAGACCATCCCCGAATTTCAGGCCGGCGACACCGTCCGCGTCAACGTCAGGATCAAGGAAGGCGACCGCGAACGCGTGCAGGCCTATGAAGGCGTGTGCATCGCCCGTTCCGGCGGCGGACTGCAGGAGAATTTCACCGTCCGCAAGATCAGCTTCGGCGAAGGCGTCGAGCGGGTCTTCCCAGTCCTGTCGCCGATGATTGAGTCGATCGAGGTCAAGCGCCGCGGCGCGGTGCGGCGGGCCAAGCTGTATTACCTGCGCGATCGTCGGGGCAAATCGGCGCGTATCGCCGAACGGGCCAGCACCGGCGCCAAGGCGTCCGCCGAAGACTGATCCCGCGCGCCCGCCGGCCCTTAGGGGCTGGCGGGCTTATCGGCGTGTCCGGACGCCGCGGCGACTCCAGCCGCGACGCCGCCGACGACCACCGCGGAAGCAACGATCACTCCCGTGCTCACGCCTCCTCCGGCGGCGCCCGCCGCCCCGGCGCCCGCAGCCGCTATCGAGCCGAGTTCGGTCAACTGGGGAATACCCGCGTCGCTGACATAATCCACATAGGTCAGCTTCCCGACGGTCGTCGCCGGCGGTGTAGCCCGCGCCGCGCAGCGATCGAGGAACTTCGCATGACCGCCCGCAGCGAGACGACCACGGACCGTCACATCCCGCCAGCGCGTAACGCAGGAAATTCGAACGTGGGCCGCGGCTAACGGCCGCCCGGGGGATCGAATGGAAAGTTGCTGATCGGCCTGCGCGATTGGAGCGGCCAGCAACGAAAAACCGAGCGCTCCACACACGGCGTATCGCGGCATTCTCATGGGAGTTTCGCCCTTTGGTAAATGTCAGGCCGTGATGGTAAACCGGTTGGCGCAATTGTAAAGGAGCCACGAAATCGAGGCGACACTCTCGCTCGGCCGCTTGGCTCGTCGTGGAGGGATCGCGGGCGCGGCTTATCTCGCGGCCTCGCTGATCGTCCTCGCCACTCTGTTCACGCTCAACCGTCAAGGCGATGCGAACCTGCTCCGCCAGGTTCTCGCGATCCACTTCATCGCCACTCTGGCGGCGGGCCTGGAACCCGCGACCGCGAAGGCGGCGGCGCTCGCGGTAACCGAGGCCGCTCTCGATCTCCCCTCGCGACGCACGATCGTGGCCGCGAGCGGCATCAAGGCTCTGCTCGCCGCGCCGGGTCTGGCGCTGGTGTGGCGGCTGTCGGATCCGGCGATGGACCCGCGCCTGCTGATCCTGACGCCGATGATCTGTGTCGCCGGGTTCGCCGCGACGGATCTGCGCGTGCTGTTCGATCTTCGGGGACGGCACGCCGCGGCGATCTGGATAAAGCAGGGCAGCCTCGGCGGCGGACTGATCATCCTCGCGGCGCTCGCGGTTCTGGGCGTACCGCTCCTCGCCGCGTTAGCGGCATCGACCCTCGCCCGACTCGGGCTGGTCCTCGCGCTGCTGGTGCGGTCGCCATCCGGTCGAGATCGAAATGGCGGCCCCAACCTGACGAGCCTTATGCGCGACTCCCGATGGCTTGCCCTGGCTGGAGCCTCGGTGATCGCGGCGGCGGGGGGTTCGGCGGACCGGGTGTTGGGGCTACGCTTTCTATCGCCGGACGCCTGGGCGGGTTATTTCGCGCTCTACGAGGTGCTCAGCAAATTCTGGTTCATTCCCTATGTCGCCACCCCGGTGATCTTCGCGCGCGCGGCCGTCGGACGCGATGCCCGCGCGGTGACGCGGGCGGCCGTGGGGTTCACCGTAACGAGCGGCGTAATTTTGACCGTCGGCGTCGGCGTGGTCCTGTGGCTGGCGCCCGGCGTTCCTCGGGCGATCCTGGGCTCGCGTCTGGGGGGCGCGATCCCCGACTACGCCATCATCGCGTTCGCCGCAGCCGTCGCCCTCAACAGTCTCGCGCAAATCCGCATCGCCGAACTCCAGGGACGCGGCGCCGCGCATCGGGCGTTCGCGATAATGGCTGTAAGCGCCCTTGTGACGACCGGGCTGTTCTATGTCGCGGTCCGAGGATTTGGAGCGGCCGGACTGTTGTGCGCGTGGTTGGCGAAGTCGGTTTTCGAACTCGGCCTCGCCTACGCGCCATTCCGGCGGGACGCACGGTCGGCGGTGTCACCACGCGGATGGGCTGCTCCCGGCGACGCTGGTATGTGACCCTCCAGCCAGCCGCCGCTCCGCCACAGCCATCAAGAAACGACCTTGACCACGCCCTTCATCGATCTGCGCGCCACCCACAACAGCCACCGCTGGTTCCTGCCGCTCGGCGAGACGCTGTGCGTCGGGCCGGCGGGACGGCGCTTCATGTTCGGCGGCGTCGGCATGGGCGCGGCGATCGCGGCCATGGAGCGGACCACCGGTCGGCCGGCGGTCTGGGCCACGGCTCAATATCTGTCGTACGCCCGACCCGGTTCGGTGGTCGACATCGATGTCCGCGTTCCCGCTCACGGCCGGACGGTCAGTCAGGCGCGGGTGATCGCCCACGTCGATGACAAGGAAATCCTCACGGTCAACGCCGCGCTCGGCGAGCGCTCGGATGGCGAGAGGCGCCAGTGGGTCCAGCCTCCACCGGCGCCGCCACCGTCGGAATGCCCGGAAACCCGGCGCTGGCCTGGCCAGGAAGACGGGCTCCACGGGCAGTTCGACGTTCGCATCGCCGCGGGAGCCGACACGGGGATCAAGGGTGAAGGCCCGAGCGTCGACGGTCGCCGGGTCATCTGGATCCGCCCGCGCGACGGCGCTCCGATCGACTCCGCCATGCTCGCGATCATGGCCGACCACGTCCCATCCGGCGCCGGGGCGGCCCTCGGGCGGGACGCCGGCGGCAACAGCCTGGACAACACGATCCGTTTCCTCGAGCCCGAGGCGACCGAGTGGGTGCTGGGCGACATCACCATCATCGCCACCGCGAACGGCTTCGCCCATGGCGCGGTTCGGTTGTTCTCACAGGGCGGCCGGCTCCTTGCGACCGCGAGCCAGTCGATGATCCTGCGCTTTCGCGACGAGCCGCAAGGAAGCCCGACGACGTGAAATCCGGCGCTCGTTGGCGCTTTTTTCCGCGCTCGTCCAAGCAACGGCGTCATCGCGTCCTATTTCAAGTCAGGGTTGGCGACTAAGAGCAGCGCGAGGCGGCAAGGGACCTGGACATGCGGGAGTTGATCCTGTTCCGCCACGCGAAGGCGGAAGCGGTCGGCCTGGGCGGCGACCGCGAGCGCGCTCTTTCGCAGGCGGGACGCCGCTGCGCGATCGAAATGGGCGTCAAATTGGCGGCGGAGGGGGTGAGGCCCGATCTCGTCCTGGTCTCCAATTCGGCGCGGACCCGCGAGACTTGGGAGCTGGCCAGCGCCGCGTTCCCGCGCACGCGCGTCGAGTTCCGCGAGGATCTTTACGAGGCGGGCGCGGACGATATCGCCTTGGCGGTCGACGCCGTCGCGATCCATGCCAATGTCGTCGTTGTCGTCGGGCACAACCCTGGACTGCAATCGTACGCCGTCGAGCTGCTTCAGAAAGGCGGCGCGCCCGCGCGCGCCTTAACACGCGTCGCCAAGGGATTTCCGCCGGCGACCGCCGCCGTCTTCGCCCTGGACGAGGCCGGCCGGGCAAGCCTCGACGCCATGTTCGATCCCCGTGATCTCGGCTGCGACTGAGGCGGGCGCCAAGGTCCCGCACATGACGCGCATCTATAAGCTTTTATCCGCGGACGCATGGCGCGCGGCCAACATCGCGGGCCGCGTCGACGGATCGGCGGCCGATGTCGTCGACGGCTTTATCCACTTTTCCACCCGCGAACAGCTCGCCGAAACCGCGCGCCGCCACTTTTCGGGCCAGGACGATCTGGTCTGCCTGGTGGTCGAGTCCGATGGCCTAGAGGCGTTGCGATGGGAACCCTCCCGCGGCGGCGCCCTCTTTCCACATCTGTATGCGCCGCTGGAAACCGAGCATGTCATCGAGGTGTGGCCCGCGCCGCTCGACGGGCACGGCGTCCCGATCGCGGGGCCGGCGCGCCCGTGAGGGGCGCCGACGCGCTCGCCGCGCGCGCGCTTCGCTTGCTGGACGCCGAAAGCGCGCACCGCGCGGCTCTGACGGCGCTCAAGGCAGGCCTGGGCGGCCGTGATCGCCAAGCGCCCGATCCCATCTTGGCGACGACCCTGGCGGGCATCGCTCTCGCCAATCCGATTGGCCTCGCGGCCGGCTTCGACAAGGACGCCGAGGCCCCGTTTCAACTGCTCCGCGCCGGCTTCGGTTTCGTCGAGTGCGGCACGACCACGCCTCGGCCGCAGATCGGAAATCCCAAGCCCCGGCTGTTCCGCCTGCGCGAGGACGGCGCGGTAATCAACCGGATGGGGTTCAACAACGCCGGACTGGAGGCCTTCGCCGCCGGGCTCTCCAGAATGCGCGACGGCGTCGTCGGGGCGAATATTGGCGCGAACAAGGACTCGTCCGATCGGATCGCCGACTACGAAGCCGGACTCAAGCGCCTATGGGGTCTCGCCGACTACTTCACCCTGAACATATCCTCTCCCAACACTCCTGGCCTGCGCGATCTGCAAGGCCGGGATGCGTTGGATGAACTGCTCGGCCGAATCGCTCGGACGCGCGCGGAACTGGCGCGGCCCGGCCGCGACTTCCCGGTGTTTCTGAAGGTCGCGCCCGACCTCGTCGAGCGTGACATCGAGGACATTACCGAAGCCGCCGTCCGCCATGGCCTGAGAGGCCTGATCGTGTCCAACACCACCGTCGCCAGACCGGACACCCTGCGCTCGGCTCATAGGGGAGAGGCAGGCGGCCTGTCGGGAGCGCCGCTGATGGCGCCTTCGACACGGATGCTGCGACTGTTCTTCGAGGCCGTCGCCGGGCGCCTCGCCCTGATCGGCGTCGGCGGCATTGCGTCGGGAGACGACGCCTACGCAAAGATCCGCGCCGGCGCCGATGCGGTGCAGCTTTACACCGCCCTGACTTATCGCGGCCCGGGGCTCGTCCGCGAGATCAAGCGCGACCTGGCCGCGCGCCTACGGACCGATGGTTTCGCGATCTTGTCCGACGCCGTCGGGGCGAGGTGACCGTCTCTCGTCCGCTCGCACGGTTTGGCGGCCTAGCCGCCGTTGCGATCCTGGTCGCGCTATTCGTGGCGAGCGGCTGGTGGCGTCATCTGACGGCCGCCGACCTGCGCGCGCACTACGGCGAGATCGTCGCGCTGGTTCTTCGCCAACCCCTCCTGGCGATTGCGGCGTTCACCATCCTGAGCGCCGCCGTCACCACGGCCTGCCTGCCCGGAACCAGTATACTGGTCGTGCTCGGCGGAGCCTTGTTCGGAACTCTGCAAGGCGGCGCGGCGGCGCTTCTGGGCGCGGTCGTCGGTTCGACCTGCGTCTTCCTGGCCTGCCGCGCGGCGTCCGCGGACTGGCGCGCCGCGTTTCCAGACGGCCGGGTCGCCAGGCTCGTGGCGTCATTGTCCCGCCATGCCTTTTCGACTCTGCTCGTCCTGCGCCTGACGCCGGTGGCGCCGCTTAGCATGGTCAACATCGCGGCCGGTTTCGCCCAGCTTAGACTTGCGCCATTCGTCGCGGCGAGCGTGATCGGATCGGCGCCGCCCTACTTCATCTATGCCGCCGTCGGCGCGGGGCTGCGGGGAGCGTTGTCGCGCGGCGCCGCGCTCGACACGGCCGTGCTCGCCAGACCCGCGGTGATCGGACCGTTGCTCGCGCTCGCCGCTCTGGCGGGGGTCACGGCGCTTGCCAACGCGTGGCGGCGGCGTCGATTGCCGACCCGGCGCGCCTAAGCTAACGAAGCCGCATGGCGGACGCCGCCCACCCGGAGGATTCTCCGCGCCCCGAGCCGCCCTTTCCCTGGTACGGCGGACTGTCGGCTCGCCTGCTTCTTCTGACAGTCCTCATCGTCGTCATCGCCAACGTCCTCATCCTGCCGCCCTATCTAGCCGCCTATGAGGAACAATGGCTGCTCGACCGCCTCCGCGCGGCGGAACTGGCGACGCTGGTCGAGGAGACCGCGCCAGGCGGTGTGGTCACCGACCGCGTCCGCGCCATGCTGCTCGCCAACGCCGAGGTGGTCTCCGTGGCGTTGCAGGCCGACGGCGAGCGCCGCCTGATCCTCCAGGCGCCCCGGCTCAAACGCACGCCTTACCTCGTCGATCTGCGCCACGGCGGACCGCTGTCGTGGACGGCGCCGATGCGCACCCTGTCCGGCGGCGGCGACCGCATGATCCGGGTCATGGCCAAGCCCCGCTTCCGCGCCGGCGAATTCGTCGAGATCGTCGCCCCGGACGGACCGCTGAAGCGCCAACTGCTGGCGCAGCTCGGGCGCCTGATGGCCATCGCCGCGTTCACCTCCGTGACGGCGGGCGCCGCGATCTATCTTGCCCTGAACCTGTTCCTGGTGCGACCGATGCAACGGATCACCCGGTCGATGGAGCGCTTCCGCGCCGATCCGGAGAGCGCGGCCGCGAGGACCATGCCTTCCCGCCGGCGCGACGAGATCGGCGTCGCCGAACGCGAACTGTCGCGCATGCAGATGGACCTTCGCGCGGCCCTGGTCTCCCGGGCGCGCCTCGCCGCGCTCGGCCAGGCGGTGGCCAAGATCAACCATGACCTGCGCAATATGTTGACCAGCGCGCAACTCGCTTCGGAGCGGCTGTCGGGCTCGGGAGACCCGGTGGTCGAACAGGCTCTTCCCCGCCTCGAGCGCGCCCTGGACCGCGCCGTCGCCCTGGCCTCGAACGTGCTGACCTTCGGCAGCAGCGCCGAACCCGACCCAGTGAAACGGCCGACGCCGCTACGGGACGCGGTCGAAGCCGCCGCCGACGACGCCGGCCTGCGGGCGGACGGCGTCGCCTTGCTTGACGAGATCGCCGAGGCCGAGACCGTGCGCGCCGATCCCGAACAGCTTCACCGCATCCTGGTCAACCTGTTGCGCAACGCGCGTCAAGCGATCGATAGTCTTGAGGACCGGAGTGGGCGCGGAACCGTCGCGGCGAGGGCGCGTCACGAAGCTGGAGTGACGATCATCACCTTGAGCGACGACGGACCGGGACTGCCCGAGCGCGCTCGCGCCAACCTGTTCCAGCCCTTCGCCGCTTCGGCTCGGCGCGGCGGCACGGGCCTCGGCCTCGCCATCGCCCGGGAACTCGCCCAGGGCCACGGCGGCGACGTCAGCCTCGTCTCGACCGGGCCGACGGGAACCAGCTTCGAGATCAGGCTGCCGGACGACTGAAGCGGTTAGCAACAGCCCTTCGCGATGCCTTCTCGCCGTGGATCGGCGCCGCCTTCGAAGGCGCCGTCCCGCACGATGACGCCATGGAGTCCCGATCCCTCCGCGCCGAGGCCGCCGCGCACGGTGACGCCGCGATCCGCCAATCCCTTGAGCACCTCGGGCGGGAACTTCGCCGCCTCGCCGATGAAAACAGGCCCCAGCGCGATAAGGTTGGGCAGATCGATCGCCGCCTGCATGCTCAGGCGCCAGTCGAGCACGCCGACCAGGGTCTTCAGCACATAGGCCGGGATCGCCAGGCCGCCGGGCGAGCCCACCGCCATGACGAAGCGATGATCGGCGTCGAGCACGATGGTCGGCGACATCGACGAGCGCGGCCGCTTGCCGGGTCCGACGGCGTTGGCCGCCGGCGCGCCCCCAGCTTCGGTGGGCGAGAACGAGAAATCGGTGAGCTGATTGTTGAGCAGGAACCCGTCGACCATCCGGCCGTCGCCGAACACGCTCTCCACCGTGGTGGTCATCGAGACCACATCGCCGTTGGCGCCGACCACCACGAAGGACGAGGTGCCGCCGGGTTCGCGGGTGCGGTCGATCCCGGGCTTCGGCGCGCCCTCGGGTTCGCCGGCGACGGGCGGCGGACCGGCGGTGGTCCCGATCAACTTGGCGCGCTGATCGAGATAAGCCTTGTCCAACAACCCCTTGACCGGCACGTCGACGAAGACCGGATCGGCGATGAACTTCCGGTCGTCGGCGTACATCAGCCGCTGGGCCTCGGCGAGTTGCAGCCAAGCCACCGGATCGTTCGGTCCGCGCTTGTCGATGTCGGTGCGCTCGAGCAGGCCGAGACCCTCCAAGGTCGCCGGGCCGCCGGACGGGGCGTTCGGCTCGCACACCAGCCACTGGCGATAGGGCCGGCAGAGCGCGGCGGCCTCGCGCGGCCGATAGGCGGCGAGATCGGCGAGCGTCATGCCGCCGGGCGTCGGGGCCTGAGCAAGGCGCGCGACGATGTCGGCGGCGACCTTGCCGGTCAGGATCGCGGAGGGGCCTTCGGCGCCCAGCCGTCGGAGGGTGGCGGCGTAGGCGGGATTGCGCAGCCGATCGCCCGCCTTCATCCGCGAGCCGTCCGGGTTGGTGAAATAGGCGACGACGTCCGGAGCGCTCGACTGAGGAAACTTGCCGGCGATCAGTCCGGCCAGGCGGGGGGACACGATGAAGCCGTCCGAGGCGAGTTGTTCGGCACCCGTGAACAGGCCGCGCCAGGGCAGCTTGCCGTGTTCTCGATGGGCGAGGAACAGCATGACGACCGCGCCCGGAACCCCCGCCGAACGGCCCGACAGCACGGCGTCGGCGAACGACATCGGCTTGCCACCGTCCTCGAGGAACAGCGCCGGGGTCGCCGCCATCGGCGCCGCCTCACGCCCGTCGTAGGCGGTCACGGTATGTGTCTTGGCGTCGTAGAAGGTGAGGAAGGCGCCGCCGCCCAATCCCGAACTCTGCGGCTCGACGAGGCCGAGGGTCGCCTGAACCGCCACCGCGGCGTCCAGCGCCGAGCCGCCGGCGCGCAGGATCTTCAGTCCCGCCTCCACCGCCAGGGGATTGGCGGCGTCGACCATGGCATGGTCGCGGTGCGGCTGGGCCTCCGCGCCTCCCGCCAGCGCCAGAAGCAGGACGAGCAGTCGGGGAAAACGCATGAGCGGACCTTCGGCGGGGAAGCGGCACCCTATCGGGCTTCGCCGCCGCTTAGAACCTGCCAACTGGACAAGGCCGCGCATCCCGTGTCACCGCCTGCCGAATGGGCGCCGCCGGACCTCGGAACCTGATCACCGACGTGCCCGGCCTCAGGGTAGGGCAGGCGACCGACGAGCGCGCCCGCAGCGGTGTCACCGTCATCCTACCCGACGAACGCGCCGTCTGCGCGGTCGACGCCCGGGGCGGCGCGCCCGGGACGCGGGAGACCGACGCCCTCGTCTCCGAGAACCTGGTGGAGGCGGTGGACGCCGTGGTGCTTTCCGGCGGCTCGGTCTACGGCCTGGCGGCGGCCGACGAGGTGACCGCGTGGCTTGGACAGCGGGGACGCGGCTACGGCATGGTGCTCCGGCCGGGAGTGCCGCGGTCGCCGGTCGTTCCGGCCACGATCCTGTACGATCTCGCCAACGGCGGCGACAAGGATTGGGGGTTTGAACCGCCGTATCGCGCGCTCGGACTCCGCGCCGTCGAGGCCGCTGGACTGGAGTTCGAACTTGGAACCGCGGGCTCCGGCGCTGGGGCGATGGCCGGACAGCTCAAGGGCGGCACGGGGTCGGTGTCGGTCGTCACCGAAGACGGCTTTACCGTCGGCGCCATCGCCGCCGTTAACAGTTTCGGTTCGGTGACGGTCCCGGGCAGCCGCGCCTTTTGGGCGGCGCCGTTCGAACTGGATGGCGAGTTCGGCGGACTATCCTTCGGCGACGCCCACGCCGCGCCCGACGACTGGGGCGGCGCCAAGCGCAACCCCGCCGCGGGCGAGAACACGACCATCGCCTGTGTCGCCACCGACGCCGTCCTGACCCCCGCCCAGGCGCTCAGGCTGGCGATCATGGCCCAGGATGGCCTGGCCCGCGCCATCCGCCCCGCCCACGCCCCCTTCGACGGCGACGTCGTCTTTGCCCTCGCCACCGGTCGCCGCCCCATGGACTCGGCCACCGCCGACTTCACCCTGACACGGCTTGGCGCTCTGGCCGCCGACACCCTGTCGCGCGCGATCGCCCGGGGAGTGTACGAAGCGACCGCTTGGCCTGGATCGGGCGTTCCCTGCTGGCGAGATTAGGACAGGCTACCACCCATCGACGAACCGCCGCGCGGGCGCGTGGCGGGTCTTGCACGACCTGAGCCCCTTGACGATCCAGCGCCTCGTGTCGGCCGGGTCGATCACCGCGTCGATCTCGAGCATCGAGGCCACGTTGGTCGCCTTGCCCGCGGCGTAGAGGTTGCCCAGCAGCTTGTCGAACAGCGCCTTGCGTTCGGTCTCGTCGGTCAGCGCCTCCAGCTCGCGGCGATAGCCGAGGCGCACCGCGCCCTCCAGGCCCATGCCGCCGAACTCCCCGGTCGGCCAAGCGGCGCAGAACACCGGGGCCTGGGTCGAACCGCCGGCCATGGCCTGGGCGCCGAGGCCGTAGGCCTTGCGCAGCACCACGGCGAACATCGGCGTCCCCAGCCGCGCGCCGTTGACGAACAGGCGGGAGGTCTTGCGCACCGCCGCCGCCGCCTCGCTGTCCGGTCCGACCATGAAGCCCGGCGTGTCGACCAGCGACAGCACCGGCAGGTCGAAGGCGTCGCAGAGCTGCAGCAGGCGCGAACCCTTGTCCGCGCCGTCGCAGTCCACCGCGCCGCCCAGATGCCGGGGATCGTTGGCCAGCAGACCCATGGCGCGGCCCTCCATCCGGATCAGGCCGGTGATCACGCCCGGCGCGAAGTCCGGACGCAGTTCCTGAAACGAACCGGTGTCGACCAGGGTGTCGATCACGCGCCGCACGTCATAGACCCGCAGGCGATTCTCCGGCACCGCCTGCCGCAGCAGGCGCTGGTCGGCGGCGCTCCAGTCCGCGACCGGCCCCTGGAAATAACCCAGCACCCGCTTGGCGATCCGGGTGGCGTCGGCCTCGTCGTCCGCCAGGATGTCGACCACGCCGTTGGCGGTCTGCACGTCCATCGGTCCGATCTGCTCGGGCGTGAACACGCCCAGCCCGCCGCCCTCGATCATCGCCGGGCCGCCCATGCCGATGTTCGAGCCCCGGGTGCAGATCAGGATTTCGCTCATCCCGGCGAAGGAGGCGTTGCCGGCGAAGCAGCGGCCGGAGACCACCGCGATCTTCGGCACGACCCCGGCCAACGCCGCGAACGCCTTGAAGCTCGAGGTCGCCAGTCCCGAGGCGCCGATGCCGTCGGTGTCGCCCGGCCGTCCGCCGCCGCCCTCGGCGAACCACACCAGGGGCAGCGACTGGTCGGCGACCACCTCCAGCAGGCGGTCGGTCTTGCGGTGGTTCATGGTCCCTTGCGTGCCGGCCAGCACGGTGAAGTCGTAAGCCAGCGCGGCGCATCGCGCCTTCTCCGGCGCGAAAAACTCGCCGTTGACCGAACCGACGCCGCAGATCAGCCCGTCGGCCGGGCTCATCGCCTTGAGTTCTTCCACCGACCGCCGCCGGCGCTGCGCCGCCAGGGCGAAGGCGCCGTATTCCAGGAAGCTGCCGGGATCGACCAGATCGTCGATGTTCTCCCGCGCGGTGCGCTGGTTACGGCCGCGCCGCCGGGCGACCGCGTCCGGCCGCGCCTCGTCGGCGAGGGAGCGCCAGCGTTCCAGCACCTCGGCGAGGTCCGGCCGGATCGTGTCCGGATCGATATCGGCCCGGGCGCCCTCCTCCGCGCCCGCCACGTTTTCCGGACTGAGGGTCAGCAGGGTCTGACCCTTGGCGACCACCTGACCCTTGTCCACCGCGACACCGACGACGCGGCCGTCGATCGGGCTTTCGACGACGTGCTCCATCTTCATCGCTTCGAGGATGGCCAGCGGCTGGCCGGCGCGCACGAGATCGCCGACCGCGACGTCGATCGATCCGACGGTGGCCTGCAGCGGCGCGACGACCGCGCCTTCAGAGCGCGGACCGGACGCGGCGGCGGCGGCCCTCGGCGCCTCGGGCGACGTCTCGAATGTCCTGACCGGCATCTCCGCGGCCCGCTCCAGCAGCGTCCTGGCATGGGCCTGGATGAACAGGGTGGTCGCCTCGCCGGCCAGCACCACCGGATCGTCCAACAGGGCGCGCAGCAGCGGGATGTTGGTCTTTGGCCCCTCGATGCGGAATTCGGACAAGGCGCGCGCGGTTCTGGCGGCGGCCTGATCGAACGTCGGCGCGACCGCGATCACCTTGGCCAGCAGGGAGTCGTAGCTCGGGCTGGTGACGTAGCCGCCGAAGCCGTAGCCATCGACCCGGACGCCGGGACCCGAGGGCGGCTCGTAGACCGTGATCGGCCCTCCGGTCGGTTCCGCCCCGCCGGCCGCCGACACCGTCTCCAGATTGACCCGCGCCTGCACCGCGAAGCCGCGCGGCTGGGGCGTGGCGGCCAGGCCGAGGGAGGCCAGGCTCGCGCCGCCGGCCAGGCGAATCTGGGTCTGCACCAGATCGATCCCGGTGACCTCCTCGGTGACCGTGTGCTCGACCTGCAGCCGGGGATTGGCCTCGATGAAGGCGAAATCCTCGCCATTGGGATCGAGCAGAAACTCGATGGTGCCGATGGTGCGGTACCTCACCGCCGCCGCCAGGGTGACCGCAGCGTCGAACAGCCGGATTCGTGTCGCTTCGGACAGGTTGGGCGCCGGAGCGATCTCGACGATCTTCTGGTGCTGACGCTGCAGTGAACAGTCGCGCTCGCCGATCGCCAGCACGCCGGTGCGGTCGCCGGCGACCTGGACCTCGATGTGCCGCGCCGGCTCCATCAGCCGCTCGACATAGAGCGCGCCTTGCCCGAACGCGCCCTCCGCCTCCCGCGCGGCCGAGGCGTGGGCCGCATCGATCTCGCCGGCGTCGCGGATGATCCGCATCCCTCGCCCGCCGCCGCCGCCGATCGCCTTGATCATCATCGCCGAACCCGCTGGGAGCGCGGCGAAAAAGGCGCGCGCCTCATCCGCGCTGACCGGTCCCGGCGATCCCGCGATCACCGGCACGCCGGCGCGAACGGCCAACGCCCGCGCCCGAGCCTTGTCGCCCAGCGCGTCCAGCGCCTCCGGCGAGGGTCCGACGAAGGTCAGCCCCGCCGCCGCGCAGGCCCGCGCCAAGGCCGCGCTCTCCGACAAGAAGCCGTATCCGGGGTGAACCGCGTCGCACCCAGCCTCGCGCGCCGCGCCGATCACCGCCTCGATGTCGAGATAGGCCCGCGCCCCGGTTCCGGACAGCGCCATCGCCGCGTCGCCGGCCTTTAGATGCAGAGAGGCGGTGTCGTCGGGCGCGAACACCATCACCGCTCTGGCGCCGAGATCATGCACGGCGCGCGCGATGCGGATGGCGATTTCGCCGCGATTGGCGATGAGAATGGATTTGAAGATCATGCCCTAATAGCCTCACATGGATCGTGGCCGTCCATGGGAGATGCCGTGCAAAAGGTGAATCTATCCGAGGCGTTCGCCCGCTTCCAAGATCATTGGAGTCCCAAGATCGTCGGCGAGATCAACGACTTCCACGTCAAGCTGGTCAAGCTGTCCGGCGCCTTCGACTGGCATCACCATGTGGTCGAGGACGAGCTTTTCCTGGTGATGGCCGGCCGCATGCGCATGGGTCTGCGCACCGGCGACGTCGATCTCGACGCCGGTGAGTTCATCGTCGTGCCGCATGGCGTGGAGCATCGGCCGGAGGCGCTCACCGAGGAATGCCGCGTGCTGCTGCTCGAGCCGAAAACCACGCTGAACACCGGGACTGTCGTGAACGCGCGAACGGTGCGGGAACTGGGCGTGATAGCTCCGCGGAGCGGAGCGCCATTGCCGTGAGCGCACCCGTCGTTATCCCCGGCGCGCCCGCTTGAGCGAAGCAAGCATTTCCCGCCGCAGAATAGCGTTGAGGCGGCCTTGGTAACCCTTTCCCTGCGACTTGAGCCAATCCAACACGTCAACGTCGATACGGGCGGTAATCTGCTGCTTCACAGGCCGATAAAATCTCCCGCGAACGCCGCCACCCCACGTCTCATCCGACAACTCAGGAATATCGCTGGTGTCGATGGCTTCGTCGGGCAGCGCCGCCAGTTGGGCGAGATGCTCTCGCTCGGCGCCGGTCAACGGCGGCAGCGTTTCGGGAGTGTGGCTAACCAGCTTCGTTTTCATAGCGTCGCCTCTCATGCCGGGTGGCCCTTCGCGCTGAAATGATGCGGATGACTTCGATAAGTTCGCCCTCGGCGTCTTGCTCCGTGACTGTGTGCGCCACGACCAGGATCACGAGGCTTTGAGCCGCTCCAACCGTCTGCCAACGCTGTTCACCGTCCTCGATGCGATCCTGCACCGACACATGCAGCAGGTCGCGAAAAACCTGACAGGCTTCCTCAAAGCTGACGCCCTCATGCTTGCGCTGGTTTGAGAGATTTTTCGCCTCGTCCCACTCAAACCGAGCGCTGGTCATAAGCAGATATATAATTACATCCTTGTAGTCATACAAATCGAGGCGCGCCGGCCCGCCATGTTGTGTCGAAGGTGAGATTCAGGTGAATTCCCTCGCGGCCTACTTCAGAAGGCCGGCCTGCTTTAGAGCGGTCGCGATCACATCGTGAACGCCGGGAGGGACGTGCTCTCTGACCGACGCCAGCACGCGATCGCCCAACCCCGGCGCGTTCTCGCGCATTGGAGTGGAAGCCCTGGCGGTCGGTGCGTGCTCTGGTCGAGCTAGCGTCGGAGCGAGCGCGTCGGGAGCCTTCGACTTGGCGCCGGGTCGATGCGCGTCCGGCGTGATTCCCCAGAACGCGGCGATCTCCTCGGACGACGAGACGCCGGCTTCAAGCATGTACGGCGCGACGGCGCCTAGGCCGTTGTCGCCCCGCGTGGACAAAGGGACCCCGTGGCCCAGACCTCGGATCAGGTTCAGCTCAATGGCCGGCTCGCCATCGGCACCGCGCCAAATACCGCGCGAGCGCCCCGCCTCCACCAGCGTCTCGTCGGGTCTGGGCGGCAACCCCTGGGCGCTCGCCCACTGCCTGGCGATCGCCTCCCCGTTGTCGGGAGAAACCACATGATCCGCGTCGCCGTGCCACACCGTGAGGCGCGGATAGCGCTCCAGATTCTTCGGGATGAGGCGCGCGAGTTCCGCGGGGGAGCGATGATCGCCCTGCTGCATGGCGGTCATCGCCTGCATCACGCCGTTGGCGATGCCGTACGGCAACCCGGCGATCACCGCGCCGCCGGCGAACAGGTCAGGGTAGGTCGCCAGCATGACCGTGGTCATCGCGCCGCCGGCCGACAGGCCGGTGACGAACACCCGGCGCGGATCCAGATCTTCGCCCCGGACCATGAAGGCGATCATCGCCGCGATGGAAGCCGCTTCGCCTTCACCGCGATGGCTGTCCGCGGGCGAGAACCAATTGAAGCAGCGGTTGGGATTGTTGGCGGCGGTCTGCCGCGGCGCGAGCACGGCGAAGCCCAGCCGATCCGCCAGCGTCAGCCACCCGGCGCCGAAAGCGAAGTCGGCGGCTGTCTGGCCGCAGCCGTGCAGGACGACAACCAAAGGAGCGCCGGGAGCGTGTCCATCGGGAAGATAGGACAGCATCTCGAGCCCGCCGGGATTGGCGCCGAACGCGGGCGTGGACTTCAGGGGCGGTCCCGCTCGCCAAGCCGGGCCCGGCATCGTGGCGCGGCGTCGCTTGGACAGCCGCGCCGTTACTTCACCTAGTCTGGCCAGGGCGTGCGCCTCTCGGATTCGAACGGATGATCCCGTCGGCCTCATATAATGCTGCAATGCAGCATGCGGTATACCTGTTTATTTTTCCGGTCCCGCCGGAACCAGCTCGCGATCAGTAGATTTCCCGCACCCGCGCTCCCACCGGCGTCAGTGACAGGATCGCCAGCTTGAGGTGCTGGATGGCGAACGGAATGCCGATGATCGTCACCGCCAGCAGCGCCGCCAGAACAAGGTGGTGAAGGGCCAACCACCACCCAGCGACGATCAGCCAGAGGATGTTGAGCAGCACGCTGCCGATTCGGGAATTGTCCGGGTCCACGGCCTTGCCGAATGGCGCATAGCTGAACCCCGCGATGCGGAACGCCGATGGCGCGAAGGGCAATCCGATGAGAGTGATCGCGAAGATCGCGCCGGCCAGGATCCACAAAGTGCCGGAAATCCAGCCGCCGAGCACGAACCACAGGACGTTGAGGAGGAGGCGCATGGGCGGAATGATACCTCGGTCCTCTCCCGGTGGTCATTAAAAACCGACATCAACCCGGCCAACACATCGATCAGACTCGACTCGACCCTTAACTCCAGACTAGAACAAAATAAGAACAAAAGGAGTCTGTCGCCTCGATGTCTCGCCAAGCGCGCTTATTGGCGATGCGGGGGGTGCTGGCTGCTCTGGAGGCCGGCGCGCCGGCGTGGGGCGTGTCCGCGTTCGGCGATGCGCGGATCGACGGGGCGCTTCCCGGCGGGGGCTTGCCGCTCGGCCGCTGGCACGAACTAGCGGGCGAAGGGCTGGAGTTGGAGACGGCGGTCGCCGCCGGAGCGATGGCGGCGCTGATGGCCGCGCCTCTGGCGAATAGGGGCGCGGTGGTGTGGGTCATGCGGCGGGACGATCTCTACGCCCCGGGGTTGGCGGGCCTCGGCTTTCCGGCGGGCCAACTCATCCAGGTTTGCGCCCGGGACGAGGCCCAGGCCCTGGCGGCGTTCGAGGACTCTCTGGCCGCCGCCGGAGTCGCCGCCGTGATCGGGGAGGCGGAGGACGTCGATCTCACCGCCGGCCGCCGCCTGCAACTGGCGTGCGAGCGGCGCGGCGCCACCGGTTTCGTCGTCCGCCGCCGGCCGTTCGGCGGACGGGGGAAACGGGTGACTGGCGGATCGGCGGCGGCGACGCGGTGGACCGTCGCCTCCGCGCCCAGCGCGCCGGAGCCCGGCGAGCCGGGGCTGGGGCCGCCGCGCTGGAGCCTGGAACTGGAACGCTGCCGGGGCGGGAGGCCCGGCGCCTGGATCGTGGAGCAGACCGATGGACCGTATCCTCTGCGTGTGGTTGCCGAACTGGGCGATCGACACCTGGCGGCGGCGCAACCCCTCCGCCTCGCCGGCTGACTTGCCGGCTCAGGGGGGTTTCGCCCTGGTCGCCCAGGAGCGCGGCGTAAGGCGGCTGGCGGCCATCGATTCGATCGCCGCCGCGCTCGGCCTGTTCGTGGGGCAGAAGGCGGCGGACGCCTCGGCTCTCGCGCCGGGACTGGTGGTCGCCGAAGCCGAGCCGGAGGCGGACCATACCGCGCTGGTCGCCCTGGCCGACTGGTGCCGCCGGTTCTCGCCGGCCGTGGCGGTGGACGGTTCGGATGGCCTCGTCCTCGACATCACCGGGGTGGCTCACCTGTGGGGCGGCGAGTTGGCCATGGTCGACGATCTGATCCTGCGTCTTGGTCACAATGGCCTGACCGCCCGCGCCGCCGTCGCTGGAGCCCCGGCGGCGGCCTGGGCGCTAGCGCGGTTCGGCGAAGACCGCATGATCGTTCCCGAAGGCGCCGAGGCGGAGGCTCTGGCGAGCCTGCCCGTCACCGCCCTGCGGCTGGAAGACACGGTCGCCGCCCAGATCGTCCGCCTCGGCCTGACCACCATCGGCCGCCTCGCCGTCCTGCCCCGCGACGCCCTCACCCGGCGGTTCGGCCCGAAGGTCGTGACCCGGCTCGACCAGGCGCTCGGCCGGACGGGCGAAGCCCTGACCTATCGTCGGCCGCCGACGCCGTGGCTGGCGCGACTCGCCTTCGCCGACCCGATCAGCGCGCCGGAGGACATGGCCCGGGTCACGGCGGACATCGCCGCCCTGCTCTGCGCGCGGCTGGAGGCGGAGGGCCGGGGCGCGCGGCGGTTCGAACTCGCCTTCCACCGGCTGGACGGCCGCGCCCTGCCCCTGACCGTCGGCCTCGCCTTGCCCGGCCGCGATCCCCGCGCGATCGCGCGCCTGTTCGCCCCAATGCTGGAGACGGTCGATCCCGGATTCGGCGTCGAGGTCGTCACCCTGATGGCGACCGAAGTCGAGGCGCGGGGCGCCAGCCAGCGGCGGCTGGAGCAGGGCGGGGAGGTTCCGCCCGAGGAAGGCGTCGCGCCGCTGGTCGATCGGCTGGTCAACCGGCTGGGCGGCGACGCGGTATGGCGCGCCGAACCCCACGCCAGCCACGCTCCCGAACGCGCCGTCGCCCGCCGTCCGGCGCTGTCGCGATCCTTGTCTCCGGCCAGCGGCGACGGCTGGAGCGCCGACCGGCCCCGCCCCCTGCGCCTGTTCCGCCGGCCGGAACCGATCGAGGCCATGTCCAAGGTGCCCGACGATCCGCCGATCTTCTTCCGCTGGCGCGGCGTCGCCCACCGCGTCCGCTTGGCCGAGGGACCCGAACGCCTCGCCGAGGAATGGTGGCGCCGCGCCTTTGATCCCGAGGCCGAGCCCCGCATCCGCGACTACTACCGCGTCGAGGACGACAACGGGGCAAGGTTCTGGGTCTTCCGCGACGGCCTCTACGGCGGGGAAGACATTCCCAAATGGTGGGTCCATGGCCTGTTCGGGTGACCGGCGGCCTTGCGCCCCCTCCGTCACGGCGCAAGAAAGAGCGCCGCGCCACCTCCCCCGTGAAGAAGCACGGGGGAGGAGTAGAAGATCTTCAATCCTCCCAGGCCCTCTTGCGGGGGAGGTGGCGCGCGCCCTCTCGCGCGAGACGGAGGGGGCGCGGGGCCGCAACCCGTGACCTACGCCGAACTCCAGACCACGACCAACTTCGGTTTTCTGCGCGGAGCGTCGCAGCCGGGGGAGTTGGTGCTGGGCGCCAAGGCGCTGGGCATGGCGGCGATCGGGATCGCGGATCGCAACACCTTGGCGGGGGTGGTGCGGGCGTGGTCTCAAGGCAAGGCGATCGGGCAGCGGGTGCTCAGCGGGTCGCGGCTGGTGTTCGCCGACGGCGCGCCGGAGATCGTGGTCTATCCCACCGACCGCGACGCCTGGGGCCGGCTGACGCGGCTGCTCACCCTGGGGCAGCGCAGGGCGAAAAAGGGCGAGTGCCATCTTATCCTTCACGACCTGACGGCGCACGCCGAGGGTCAATTGATGCTGGTCGTTCCTCCGGCGAAGCTGGCGCCGGCGTTCGAGACCTGCCTGCGCGACCTCGCGGACAATCACCGGGACCAGGTCTGGCTGCTCGCGTCGCGGCCCTATGGCGCTCAGGACCTCAAACGGCTGGCGAAACTCGACGCGTTGGCCCGGCGCTGTGGCGCGCCGATGGTCGCCAGCAACGACGTGCTCTACCACGGGCCGGAACGGCGGACGCTGCAGGACGTGATGACCTGCATCCGCGAGGGCTGCACCATCACCGACGCCGGCCTGCGCCTGGAGGCCAATGCCGAGCGCCACCTCAAACCCGCCGACGAGATGATCCGTCTGTTCAAGGAATATCCCGAGTCTGTGGCCCGAACGGTGGAGATCGCCGAGCGCGTCACCTTCGATCTCGGGCAACTCAAATACGAATACCCCCACGAGCCGGTGCCGCCCGGCAAAACCGCCAACGGTCACCTTGCCGATCTGGTCTGGTCTGGCGCCGCTTGGCGCTTTCGCGAGGGGATCAACCCCACGCTCGAGGCCCGGTTGCGAGACGAACTGGCCCTCATCGAGGAGCTGGGCTACCCCAACTACTTCCTCACAGTGCACGACATCGTCCACTGGGCGCGGGAGCAGGGCATCCTGTGCCAGGGCCGGGGCTCGGCGGCCAATTCCCTGGTCTGCTTTTGCCTGGGGGTGACCGCGGTCGATCCCACCGAACCCGATCACGACATGCTGTTCGCTCGGTTCATCTCCCGCGAGCGGGACGAGCCGCCGGACATCGATGTCGATTTCGAGCACGATCGCCGCGAGCTGGTCATGCAGTACGTGTACGAACGATATGGCCGGGACCGGGCGGCGATCTGCGCCACCGTGATCCACTACCGCCCGCGTAGCGCCATCCGCGATGTCGGCAAGGCGCTGGGTCTCACCGAGGATGTCACCGCCGCCCTGGCCAACACCGTCTGGGGAAGCTGGGGCGACGGCCTGCCCGACGATCACGTCCGCCAGGCCGGTCTCGATCCAACGAGTCCGGACATTCGCCGCGCCACCACCCTGGCGACCCAGTTGCTCGGCTTTCCTCGTCACCTGTCGCAGCACGTCGGCGGCTTCGTGCTGACCGAGCGGCGGCTGGACGAGACCGTGCCGATAGGCAACGGCGCGATGAAGGACCGCACCTTCATCGAATGGGACAAGGACGACATCGACGCCCTCGGCCTGATGAAGGTCGACGTGCTGGCGCTGGGCATGCTGACCGCGATCAAGCGGGCGATGGACATGCTGGGCATCGAAGACATGGCCGACATCCACGAAGGCGATGCGGAGACCTACGCCATGCTGTCCCGGGCCGACTCCGTGGGCGTGTTTCAGGTCGAAAGCCGGGCGCAGATGTCGATGCTGCCGCGCATGAAGCCAGCCCGGTTCTACGATCTGGCGATCGAGGTCGCCATCGTCCGTCCCGGTCCGATCCAGGGCGGCATGGTGCATCCGTACCTGAAGCGGCGGGAGGGACTGGAGACAATCGACTACCCGGCGCCTTCGTCCGAACACGGATCGGCGGACGAACTGCGGCAGGTGCTCGGCAAAACCCTGGGCGTGCCCCTGTTCCAGGAACAGGCGATGCGGCTGGCCATCGAAGCCGCCAAGTTCACCCCGGAAGAAGCCAATGGCCTGCGCCGCGCCATGGCGACATTCCGCAACTACGGCGATATAGGGGTGTACGAAGTAAAATTCGTCCAGGGCATGATCAGGCGCGGTTACGATCCAGAATTCGCTCAGCGCTGCTTCGATCAGATCAAGGGTTTCGGCTCCTACGGCTTCCCGGAAAGCCACGCGATCAGCTTCGCCAAGCTGGTCTACGTCTCGGCCTGGATCAAATGCCACCACCCGGACGTGTTCTGCGCCGCCCTGCTCAACAGCCAGCCGATGGGATTCTACCAGCCGGCGCAGTTGGTGCGCGACGCGCGGGAACACGGGGTCGAGGTGAGGGGGCCCGACGTGATGTTGAGCGGGTGGGATAGTGGGTTGGAAGAGTTGAGATGCGGCCGCGCCCCCTCCGTCACGGCGCAAGAAGAAGCGCCGCGCCACCTCCCCCGCGAAGAGGCGCGGGGGAGGATCAAGTCTAATCTCATCCTCACCCGCCCTCTTGCGGGGGAGGTGGATCGCGCCATCTTGCGCGAGACGGAGGGGGCGCAAGGCCCCATTCTCCAGCCCCTCCGTCTGGGTCTGCGCCAGATTCGGGGATTGGATGAGGACCAGGCCGACCGTCTCGTCGCTGCTCGCGAGGCCGGCGCGCGGACCCTCCCGGAGCTTACCCGGATCGGCAATCTCTCTCGCGAGACCCTCGAACTCCTCGCCGAGGCCGATGCGTTCCGTTCCCTCGGCATGGACCGCCGCGCCGCGCTGTGGGCGGTCAAGGGCATGGCTCCCGAGGCGCGCGCCGAGGCCGACGCGCCGCTGCTGGCGATGATGGGCGCGCCGGATGAGACCGAGGTCGCTCTGCCCGTCATGGCGCTCTCCGCCCATGTCGCCGAGGATTATCGCACCACCAGCCTGTCGCTGAAGGCTCATCCCTGCCAATTCTTCCGCCCCCTGCTGACCAAACTCGGCGCGGTGACCGCGGCGTCGCTCCGGACCCGGACGGACGGCGCGCGCGTCGCGGTCGGCGGCCTCGTCCTGATCCGCCAGCGGCCGGGCACCGCCAAGGGCATCGTCTTTCTGACCCTGGAGGACGAGACCGGCTCGGCCAACGCGGTGGTGTGGAAGGACGTTTTCACCGCCAACCGACGCGAGGCAATGACCGCGTCCTTCCTCGTCGTCCACGGCCGCATGCAGCGCGCCGGCGACGTCATCCACGTGGTGGCCGAACGGTTCACCGACCTCTCCGGCCGTCTCGGCGAATTGAAACGCGACCAGCCGAGCGGCGAAACGAGGCTGGTGAAGAGCCGCGATTTCCATTGATATGCCCTCCAGGAGGACCCGCCATGCCGCTCTCGCCTATTCCCACCACCGCCTTCACCAAGATCGCCGTCGGCATCGACCGGCCGGAAGATGTCGTCGTGAGCCGCGATGGCCGGGTGTTCGCCTCCGACCACCAGTGCGCCGTGGCCGAGATCCTGGCCGACGGCTCGTTCCGCCGGATGGGTCCCAAGGGCGGCGCGCCCAACGGGATCAACATGGACCGCGAGGGCCGCGTCCTGATCGCCAACTTCGGCATCTACGATCGCGAGGAGGGGCCGCTGCAACGCTTCGACCCCGCGACCGGCTCCCACGAGACCCTGTTGGGGCAAGTCGGCGGGCGGCGGCTGACCTCGTCCAACTATCCGGTGATCGACGAAGCCGGGAACATCTGGTGCGCCAACTCCACCCACGCCGAGACCTGGCCGCAGGCGCTGGACGGCCGCGCCGACGGCTTCCTCTACGTGCTGCGGCCGGACGGCTCCTCCGACATCGTCGCCGACCGCCTCCAGTTCCCCAACGGCCTCGCCCTCTCGGCAGACGAGACGACGCTGTATTGCGCCCAGACCACCGGCCGCGACGTGCTCGCCTTTCCGATCCTGCCGGGCGGCAAGCTCGGCGAGAGCAGGCGTCACGGACCGGTGCTCGGCCTGTTGCAGGCGGCGCCCGGCGAGCCGCAACACGACGCCAGCGAGCTCGGCTACACCGACGGCGTCGGCCTGGACGCCGAGGGCGCCGTCTGGGTCACCCTGCCGGCGGCCAACAAGGTGGTGGCGATCACGCCCGCGCTGGAGATGGTCGTCGTCATCCATGACCCCACCGGCGAGGTCGTCAACCACCCGACCAACGTCACCTGGGGCGGCGCGGACCTGAAGGACCTCTACATCGGTTCGATCCGCGCCGACTATGTGCTCAAGGGCCGTTCGCCGGTCGCCGGACATCCCCTGATCCATCAGAGGTGAGTTTGGAAGGATGCGCTCGAACCTCGCATTCCGTTAAGCGCGAGTTGACCGGCCGGCCGCCCTCGAACCCGCGGCCGCTCATCTTGAGCTCATCACCGTCGAGGGCACCCAGCCGCGGTTGCCGTTCTCGTCGTCGACCTCCATCCGCACGCCGTTGCGCTGGCCGGTGGGATAGACGAGCTGGCCGGGCCGCAGGCTGTAGACCACCTTGGCCCCGGCGGACGGCGAGGCCCGCACCGACGCCGGACCGGTGGCGTGCTGGCTGGCGGCCGACGCCGACGCGGCCTGCTGCCCCGGCGACTGGGCCTGCATGTAGTGGATCAGGTCGGTGAAGGCGTTGAAATAGGCGGCGGTGATGACCTTGCCGATGTCGGTGTCGGTATAGCCGCTGCCCGCCAGGCCGCCGAAGCCGCCCCAGCTTCCGATGCCCCCGCCGCCGCCAAAGGAGACGTCGCTCTTCTGGGCCACGCCTTCGGCCACATAGAGCTGCTCGGTGGTGCGGGCGTCCTCCAGGGTGATCAGGGTGTGGGCCTCCGACTTCTTGACCCGCAGGCCGCCGGCCAGGGCGCCGAAGCCGCCGGGCAGGAAGCTTCCGAGCGCCGCGCCGACGTTGTTGCCGCCGGAGTTGCGGTTGGAATTGGCGATGTCCGGCACGATGAAATAGTCCGCCGCCGCGACCTGGCCGCGTCCGACGTTGGAGCCACGCTGCAGGTCGCCGTTGGCGCCAAGGCCCGCCTCCTGGTTGCGCATGGCGAGGCCGCCGTTGCGGTCGACGATGCGCAGGCACCCCGAACGCAGGGCGAACAGCTTGAGCAGGGCCTCGGGATTGGACAGGCCCAGCCCCTCCCACCACCGGCTTGCGGGCTCCTGGATCGCGGCGCGGCCGAGCGGACGGTCGCAGTGTGGCAGATCCGGCGTCGCCGTGTTCTTCGGGCCGTGCTTGTCCATGCCATACTGCGCCGCCGCCGGCGCGGCCGCGGAAACAACAATAGTTAAACACGACACGGCAACGATAAACTGGCGCATCACCACCTCCCCACGAGTCCTGGAAATTCTAGTCTTGAGCCGAGATCATCTCAACGGTTTACATGCGGCCACCCATCCGGGTTTCGCTGGCGCCGCCGACGCGGTAGAAACTCCCATGGCCGACGAACCCGACAATCTCGTGCTCCAGCTCCTCCGGCAGATCCGCGCGGATATGGTCACCAAGGCGGAGTTGAAATCCGAGCTGAACACTCTGCGCGCCGATATCGCCTCCGATCTCGCGGTCATGCAGGCAAGAACGGACTCCCAGTTCAAACGGGTGGACGAGCAGATCGTCGGCCTTCGCCGCGCCGTGGTGGAGTATCATTCCGCGGTGATCGGTCATGGCATCCTGATCAGCGAACTCGAAGCGCGAACGCGGCGGATCGAGCAGCACCTGAACCTGCCGGCGATGCACGACCGGTAGCCGCGCCGAAGGCCGCGCCAGCCGATGAATAAGTAAGCGAGCGGGCCAAATTCGTCCTTCTCCCCTTGCGGGAGAAGGTGGCCCGCGCAGCGGGTCGGATGAGGGGTCGCGCCGGACCTCCCGATTATCGTGCCGCCGAATGGAGCGTGAAGGGAGGGTTCCCGTCGACCCCTCATCGCCCGGACTTGATCCGGGCCAAGCTTTCGCCGCCACCTTCTCCCGCAAGGGGAGAAGGACGTTTGACCATTGACCACGACCCCTCGGCTCAGGTGTCGGGCAGGGGCGCCGCCGGGCCGCCGCCGAGGTATTTCGCCTTGCGGGCGGCGTATTCGGGAGTCGGCTTCGTCTCCCAGCCGACCGGCTTGGGCTCGAACGGCCGGTGGACGGGTTTGGCCCGGGCGGGCGCGACCTTGGACCAGTCACAGGCGGCCCCGACCTCCGCGCGACGGCCGTCGAGGTTGGTGACCAGGCCGCGGGGATAAACCCGGTCGGGCCTGTCGAATTCCGCCCCCTCGCGCTCCCCGCCCCGGCGCTCGTCACGGGCGAACGGGCCCTCGGAGTCGGCGTCGGCCCGCTCGGGCGCGGGCTTGGTGGCCGAGGTCATCGGGGAGGCGGGCGGGGCGGCGAACAGGGCGGCGAGGCCGAACGGATCGGCGAAGGCTGGGGACTTGCCGTCCCGGCGCGTCACGATCCCGGCGCGCAGGTCGCGCACGGCCTCCGCCGTCTCGAGCTCCAGCCTGAGGGTCAGGCGCAGCGACCGGGAGACCTTCTGGAAGGCGTCGGCCGCGTCCCTGGCCCCGGCGAGCGCGCGGGCGCGCCCGGTCTCGGGTTGCCAAAATTCATCGGCCAGGATCGTCTCCACCGCCGCCGAAGCGGCCACCGCGGCGTGGGCGTAACACCGGCTGACCACCATCCCCATCTCCGCCAACTCGCCCAACGCCGCGAGTTGCCGCTCGGCGGTCGCCAGGGCGGGATCGGGGGTGGTGGGAGAAGCGGAAGGGGAGCGGCGTCGGTCATGGGGTGATAGTTGCAGATTGCGAGGAGGTTGTCTAGCGAAATTTATTGCATTTTCGGCTAATATCAAATTGCCCGGAGCGGCGCTGAAAATGCGATATCCGCGCAGAGCGTATGTCCGGCCTGCGCCAGGAGCGGAATTTCAGGGCCTACCCGATCTCGGACATTCCGCCTGAAGATAGTCTCCTTCCGCCCGGCGAGGGAGACGTATAAGACTTTTTTCGGCCGCGCCACCTCGCGGGCGGGGTAGTTGGAAGGGAACGGGAATGCCGGCGGCTGCAGGCCATGAGATTAGCTCAGTAGCGGTCGGCGACCTGAAGCTCGATTTGCAAAACCCCCGTTTCGTCGATCTGACGTTCGACGAACCCGACGCGATGATTGAATATTTGAACAAAAACGCTGATCTACCCGAACTTCTGCTGTCGATCCTGAACTCCGGTTTTATGGACTTCGAGCCGATCGTGGTGAAGCGCGGTGATAATGTGGTTCTGGAAGGCAATCGTCGTGTCGCGGCGCTTCGCTTGATCAGGGATGCAACCCTTCGTGAGAGACTCGGCATCAAACTTCCGGCCGAGCCCACGGAAGCGGCCATGCCCACGGAAATCAGGGCGGTGCTCGTCAACGACGCTGGGGAAGCACGGAAATACATTGGCTTCAAGCACATCAATGGACCGCAGAAATGGGACGCGATGTCCAAAGCGAAGTACGCGGCCGACTGGCACGCTGACGGCGCCTCACTTGAAGAGATCAGCCGCTCCTTGGGAGACACGTTCAACACGGTCACACGATTGGTTGAAGGATACCGCGTCTACAAGCAGGCGCTCGGGCTGGGCTTCGATCCTGAGCAACGGACGGCGCGAAGATTTGCCTTCTCCCACTTATACACGGCGCTTACGCGATCCTCGATCAAGAAATGGTTGAACCTGCAGGACGACGAAAAAGCCGACCCAGTTCCAGTGCAAAACGCCGATCGTCTCCAGAAACTCATGTCTTGGCTGTATGGACAGGGCGGGCATGAACCCACTGTTATACGCTCGCAGAATCCAGACCTAAATCGCCTCGCCGATGTGATCGGAAATGACCGCACCTTAGAAATGCTCGTTACCAATCGTAACCTCAGCATTGCTTACGATGAGCTTGAGCCGCAGCAGACTAGGCTTGAGAATGCTCTGATCCAGGCCGTTCGCCATACCGAGAGCGCCGCCGCCATCGTCAGCTCGTTCGATGGTCGCGCAAGCACCTTCGAACTCGGGCAGCGCCTTTGGGGTGCAGCGCGCGATCTCTTCAAGAATTTCAGGGACAAACGCGCCCAGCTCGAAGGACTAGACGACGACCTATGACCGGTGCCCTCGTCGCTCCGGACATTCAGCGTTCGTTCTCACTCTCCGCCGACTGGCTGGAGATCCTCGCGCTCGCTCGGCCACAACAGTTTTCAACGGACGGCGACATCGCCACCCCAAACGATATCCTGGAAGATCGGGCTGCCATCGTTATAGAGGGTGATGAGGGATTCCCGCGAGATGATCCTGACATCCTAGACCCTGCCACCGAGCAGGCACTCGACGCTGTCTTCGAGGAGCTCGCCTTCCGGCAACGCGCCCTCGATTCGGCCTACCCTTTTGATCTGGCCATCACCAAGCGCCGGCTGATCCTATCGGTTTCCTCTCCCCACCAAGACGGCCTAATTGAGCAGGCTCGGGCAATTTATATAGCCTGCCTTTACATGACAGGCGTACGAGGGGGTCTGATCGACGCTAAGGCTGCGAAAATCCAAGCCGACCCGGACATGGGAAACGCTTTCCAGATTTGCGCGACGATCGCCGCCGCGGGTTATATGAGCGGCGACGCTTACTGGTTCGGGCACCCGCGTCCTGACAAGGTGCCGTTCATGGAGGCCATTCGCAACGTAGCGGTACGGCTGCAGGGAACGCCGGCGCCGACGTCGCCGCCGGGGGAAACCTTATACGCCAAGGACGGCGGCATAGATGTGATTGCTTGGCGGGACCATCACGACGGCCGCCCAGCGAAACTCATCATGTACGGACAATGTGCCTCCGGGAATGATTGGGTTGGCAAACCCGTGTCCGGGAAAGTGAATCGAATGGAGGCCTACTACACTTATAAGCCCTCCAAGCACTGGATTCCTGCGCTGTTTACGCCCTTTCCGCTCTATTCGGAAAAGGAAAACGCACATCGCCTCCGCTCCGAAGAAGCAATGAATGGTTTCTACAGGACTTTCGAACTGGAAATGGGCGTCATCATCGACCGTTGCCGCATCGTGCGCTGGTGTTTGGAGGCGCTGCGCGATGTACAACCCTCGGTTAAGTGTGCTGTTGACCGATTGGATGCCCTCTTCGCGTGGTCACAAACTGCGTCAAACGCGGTGAGGCTCGCCGCATGAGTGCACCGCACCCACTACACTCTATCTGCCCTTACTTTGCGATGTTCCCACCCGGTTTCGTTGAACGCTATGTGCTAGCGTTCACAAATCCAGGTGATGTCGTGTTCGATCCTTTCAGTGGTCGAGGAACGACATTATTCGAAAGTTTGTTGCTTGGACGACAGGCGTTTGGAATGGATATCAATCCCGTTGCCGCATGTGTTTCGGCGGCCAAGGCTGCCCCCCCCGTCCGATGCAGTCTTCTGCACCGCATCGAGGGTTTGCGGGCAAAGTGCTCCGATGCTGCTCGCATTGAGGTCCCGGATTCCGAGTTCTTCCAGGCCTGTTTCGCACCGCAGACCCTCCGCCAAATCGTCTTCTTGAGGAATTCGCTCAACTGGAAGACGAGCAAGATCGATCGTTTCATCGCCGCGATGGCGCTGGGCTGCCTCCATGGCGAGTCGCACAAGTCAAAGAATTGTTTTTCAAACCGGATGCCGCGCACCATCTCGACCAAGCCGGATTATTCGGTTCGCTGGTGGGCGGAAAAGGGCCTTGTGGCCCCCGAGCGCGACGTATTTGAAATCTTAGAGACGCAGGTTGATTTTCGGTTTGCGAAGGGTGTTCCCAGTATTGTTGGGGAAGCCCGCCTGGGCGATGTGCGCAACGCCACCACGATGTTCCGTAAACTGAATGGCAAGGTTGACCTTGTTGTCACCTCGCCACCCTACCTAGACACGACCGACTATGGTGAGGACCAGTGGCTTCGGCTCTGGTTCCTCGGCGGTGCGGAAAGGCCGAAGGGGCGGATCTTCGCCGACGCCCGCCACGGTACATCGGAAGCCTACTGGACGTTTCTCGCGGCGGCCTGGAATGGCATCGCCGGCCTATTAGCGCCCGATTGCACGATCGTGATCAGGATCGGCGGCATGGGTTTCAATGCAGAGGAGATGAAGGACGGCGTCCTCACCTCGCTGCGGGCGGGACTAGGCTTGGAAGCCCTCGACATAATCCAGCCGCTCCAGGTGTCAGAAATCAAAAATCGGCAGACCAACGTCTTCAGGCCTGGAACCAACGGCAGGCGCGTCGAATACGACTTTGCAGTTCGAGCCGCGTAAGGACCGCCTGAAAGCCGACGCTTTCGAATTCGGCAAAAAGTCAATCAGCGACGGGAAGCCGTAACCAGGACGCGGCGCCGCGAGGTTCATTCCCAGTCTTCCACGGCAAGCCCGGACACCCGCCGAAATTCCCCGGTATTGTGCGTGATTAGGGTAAGGCCGCGCGCCAGCGCCTGACCGGCGATCAGCACGTCGTATGGACCGATGGGCGTGCCGGCGGCGGCCAGTTCCGCGCGGATTTCACCGGCACGGCGAGCGTCCTCATGGTCGAAATCGACGACCTCGAACTGGAGGGCTTCGATGCGGGCAAGGTTTTCGGCGACGCGTGAACCCTTGTTGGCGCCGTAGAACAGTTCGTGCGCGACGATCGAAGGGATGCCGAAATCCCGCGGCTCATAGCGCGTGAGCCGCTCCAGGAAACCCGCGCTCCCTCTCATGACAGCGATGACGGCATTGCTGTCGAGCAAGAATCTCACTTGAAAAAGTCCAACTCCGGACGTTGCTGCTCGGTCGGTTGAGTGGTCGCCGCGTCGACGAAATCCTCATCGAGCGGGCCGGCGACGTCCGATAACCAGGCCCAGTCGTGCGCGAGCGGCTCGAGAATCACGGCGTTGCCGTGCCGACGGATGCGCACTTCGTCGGTCCGGAAGCGGAAATCCTTGGGCAGCCGAACAGCCTGGGAGCGACCCGACCAAAAGACCTTAGCGGTTTCCACGACGTCCTCCGAAGATTTGCTACATATCGATGATATGTAGCATGGGGATCGTCGGGCGCAAGATCCCGCCCGACGCGTGTGGTGTCTGGCCGGAACCAGGCTGAGGTGCTCGTCGGTCAAGTCGAGCCAACCCAAACCGCCGTCACCCCGCACGCAGCGAAGTGCAACGGTCCCGGATTTGATCCGGGAGGAGATGCGGGGTCTAGCCGGGTCTCTCCGGCGAGGCCGGCCTGGTTCCCGCATCTCCGCTCCGCTTCGCTCCACCGCGTGCGGGATGACGGCGGTTCGGGGAGCGATGCGACCTGGCTGGTGGATGTTCTAAAGAATAAACCGGCTGAGATCCGCGTTTTTCGCCAGTTCGCCCACCCGCGCGTTCACGTAGCCCGCGTCGATGGCGATGGTCTCTCCGTCGCGGTCGCCGGCGGTGAAGCTGATCTCCTCGACTACTTTTTCCAGGATGGTCTGGAGCCTCCGGGCGCCGATGTTTTCCACGGCGCCGTTCACGGCCTGGGCGGCGTCGGCGAGGGCGTCGATGCTGGCTTCGTCGAAGGTCAGGGTGACGCCTTCGGTGGCGAGCAGGGCCTGGTGCTGGCGGATCAGGTTGGCTTCCGGCTCGGTCAGGATGCGGCGCGGGTCGTCGCGGGTCAGCGCCTTGAGCTCGACGCGGATCGGCGGGCGGCCCGGCAGTTCCCGCAAGAGGTCCGACGGCTCACTCAGCAATTCAGGAGTCGCGGCGGTGAAGCTAGATATTGTGGCCCACTCGTGCGCTTTGTGGCTATCTTGTACATGGGCTTGCGTCTTGACTCGGCTCGATTCATGCTTGTTAACGCACGAATCAATGGCCGCGGATGAAGCTCATCGCGCGGGCGCCCGGATTCTCAGGTGATACGCATGGCTCTCGCACAACTCCAGCCCATGTCTCAACTCGACGACTCGGGTGAAGATCAAGAACTGTTTGAGATCATTAAAGAGCGATCATTCAGACGCGGCACGTTTAAATTGTTTTCCGGCGCTATCAGCGATCACTATTTCGATATGAAGCCGACAATGATGTCCCCGCGCGGCAACACGCTCGCGGCGGAAGCTTTTCTTCGTCGCGTCAAAGGCAGCGGCGTCGACTATATCGGCGGGTTGGAAATGGGTGCGGTCCCCATCATTGGGGGCGCGGCGGTTCTGGCTAACTTAAACGGCCATCCGATTGGAACCTTCTTTGTTAGGAAGGAGGCGAAGGGCCACGGCACCAAAAAACTGGTCGAAGGTCTGACGGAAAACGAAACCCTTCGAGGTAAGCGCGTCTGCGTTGTCGACGACGTCGCGACGACCGGCATCTCCCTGATGAAAGCGGTGAAGGCGGCGCGTGACGAGGGCGCGCACGTCGAGACCGCTCTTGTGCTCGTCGACAGGGAGGAAGGCGGAGAGGCTCTTTTGCGCGAGAATGGTGTCACGCTGGAGTCCGTCTTTCGCTGGCGCGACTTCATGTGAACGTGACGGCGGTCGAGGTAGCCGACCGTCTACATGCCGGCGTCCGCGCCGGAGGCATTCTCGAAAAGACTCTTTATTATCGCGTTCAGCGCGATTGCCTCGCGGCCTCCGCCAATGTCCAGCCTCTATGTCGAACAGTGCTCCTGCGGTGCGCTTCGATGGCCGCGTCTATCGGCGAGTCGTTGGAAGACGAGGCTATCGCCGCCGATTATCTTTTGCTCTGGAGGCGATATGCGGCGGAACTAGAAACCGCGATTCGTCTCGCGGACTCGTCTCTCGAGGCGAATGAGGTTTTAGACCGCCTCGACGAATGCGAGAGAGTCATCATTCCGCCGAGGAGTGGGCTTCCGTAATAATTACGTTTCTAGCTAAAGAATAAACCGGCTCAAGTCCGCGTTCTTCGCCAGTTCCCCCACCCGCGCGTTCACATAGCCCGCGTCGATGGCGATGGTCTCTCCGTCGCGGTCGCCGGCGGTGAAGCTGATCTCCTCGACGACCTTTTCCAGGATGGTTTGGAGTCTTCGCGCGCCGATGTTCTCCACCGCGCCGTTCACGGCCTGGGCGGCGTCGGCGAGGGCGTCGATGCTGGCTTCGTCGAAGGTCAGGGTGACGCCTTCGGTGGCGAGCAGAGCCTGGTGCTGGCGGATCAGGTTGGCTTCCGGCTCGGTCAGGATGCGGCGCAGGTCGTCTCGGGTCAGGGCCTTGAGTTCGACGCGGATCGGCAGGCGGCCCTGGAGTTCGGGCAGCAGGTCCGACGGCTTGGCGACGTGGAAGGCGCCCGACGCGATGAAGAGGACGTGGTCGGTCTTCACCGGGCCGTGCTTGGTGCTGACCGTGGTGCCCTCGATCAGGGGCAGCAGGTCGCGCTGCACGCCTTCGCGGGAGACGTCGGCGCCGGCGCGGTCCTGGCGGCTGGCGACCTTGTCGATCTCGTCGATGAACACGATGCCGGCGTTTTCGGCCAAATCGATGGCTTCGGCGGTGAGGGCCTCCTGGTCGACCAGCTTGTCGCTCTCCTCGGCGATCAGCGGAACCCAGGCCCGGGCGACGGTGGTCTTGTGCGCCTTGGTGCGGCCGCCAAAGGCCTTGCCCATGATGTCACCGAGGTTGAGCATGCCGATCGACGCGCCGGGCTGGCCGGGGATGTCCATGCCCTGCAACGGCGAGGCGGTGTCGGCGAGTTCGAGGTCGATCTCCTTGTCGTCCAGCTCGCCGGCGCGGAGCTTCTTGCGGAAGGAGTCCTTGGTGGTCGCCGAGGCGCCGGCGCCGACCAGGGCGTCGAGGATGCGGTCCTCCGCCGCCTGGTCGGCCTTGGCGCGCACGCCGGCGCGGCGGCGTTCGCGGATCATGCCGATGGCGATCTCGACCAGGTCGCGCATGATCTGGTCGACGTCGCGGCCGACGTAGCCGACCTCGGTGAACTTGGTCGCCTCGACTTTCAGGAACGGCGCCTGGGCGAGGCGGGCGAGGCGCCGCGCGATCTCGGTCTTGCCGACGCCGGTGGGGCCGATCATCAGGATGTTCTTCGGCGTGACCTCGTCGCGCAGATCCTCCGGCAGCCGCCGGCGGCGCCAGCGGTTGCGCAGGGCCACGGCGACGGCGCGCTTGGCCTCGGCGTGGCCAACGACGAAGCGGTCCAGTTCGGAGACGATCTCGCGGGGGGTGAACTCAGCGGTCATGGTCCGATATTTCCCTCGGAGCGACCCAACGCGTCCTTCTCCCCCTGCGGGAGAAGGTGGGCCGCGTAGCGGGTCGGATGAGGGGTCGCGCTGAACTCGGTGATTGTCGTGGCGCCGGATGGGGCGCGGGCGGAGGGGTTCCGTCGACCCCTCATCCGTCCGCCTGCGGCGGCCACCTTCTCCCGCAGGGGGAGAAGGACAACGTTCGTTCTAACCACCCACGGTCTCCACGGTCAGGTCGCCGTTGGTGTAGACGCAGATGTCCTTGGCGATGCCCATGGCGCGGCGGGCGATGTCCTCGGCGCCGAGGTCGAAGTCGTGGAGGGCCAGCGCGGCGGCGAGGGCGTATTGGCCGCCCGAGCCGATGGCGGCGACGGCGTGTTCCGGCTCCAGCACGTCGCCGGTGCCGGTCAGGGTGAAGATCGAGGTCTTGTCGGCGGCGATCAGCATGGCTTCGAGGCGGCGGAGATAGCGGTCGGTCCGCCAGTCCTTGGCGAGATCGACGCAGGCCCGGGCGAGCTGCTCCGGATACTGCTCCAGCTTGGCTTCGAGCCGTTCGATCAGGGTGAAGGCGTCGGCGGTGGCGCCGGCGAACCCGGCGACGACCTTGCCGCCGGCGAGGGTGCGGACCTTGCGGGCGTTGCCCTTGACGATGGTCTGGCCCATGGAGACCTGGCCGTCGCCGACGATCACCGTCGTCCCCGCCTTGCGCACGGCGAGGATGGTGGTGCCGTGCCAATCGGGAAAATCGCTCGTCATCGGGGCCTAAGTGGCGGCGAGGCGCGGGCCGCGCAAGGCTGATGGCGTTCAGCGACGACGAGGTCGAACGCTACGCCCGCCACCTGGTGCTGCGCGAGATCGGCGGACCGGGGCAGCAGGCGCTGAAACGCGCAAGAGTGCTGATCGTCGGCGCCGGCGGTTTGGGCTCGCCCGCCGCGCTGTACCTCGCCGCCGCCGGCGTCGGCGCGCTGGGATTGATGGACGCCGATGTGGTCAGCCTGTCCAACCTGCAGCGCCAGGTGCTGTACGGCGGCGCGGACATCGGCGCGGCGAAGGTAGCGCGGGCCGAGGCCCGGCTTCGCGACCTCAATCCGCATGTCGCGGTCGAGGCCCATCCGGCGATGTTCTCCGGCGGCGCCGGCGACATCGCCTCGCGCTACGATGTCGTCCTCGATGGCACGGACAGTTTCGCGACGCGCTTCGCCGTCAACGCCGCCTGTGTCGCCCACGGCAAGCCGCTGGTCAGCGGCGCCATCGGGCGGTGGACCGGGCAGGTCGGCGTGTTCGCCGGGCGGCCGTGCTACCGCTGCTTCGTCGACGCCGTTCCGCCCGACGAGGAGACCTGCGCCGCCGTGGGCGTGGTGGGCGCGTTGGCCGGCGTCGTCGGATCGATGATGGCGCTGGAGGCGGTCAAGCTGATCGCCGGCGCGGGAGAGGCGCTCACCGGGCGGCTGTTGATCTACGACGCGCTGGCCGGCGAGGCGCGCACGGTGCGCGTCGGCGCCGATCCGGCTTGTCCCGTATGCGGATGACCGCGGCGTCCGCCGCCGCCGGGGACGTCGCGCGGCGATGTAACCTTTCGCCCCTCTCGCGCGCTTGACCCCTTCGAAACCCTCGCACACCCGCCCGGAATTTTGCCCATGACCCTGGAAGTCAACGTCGGCCCCCCCCGCCTCGCCATCAGCCAGGGCTATGGCGTGCTGATCACCGATCCGGACGGTCAGATCCCCTGGCCGACCGACAAGGGTTTCTATGATTCGGACACCCGGATGATCTCGAGCTGGCAGGTCTTCGCCGACGGCCAGGCGTGGAATCTGCTGAACAGCGGCAATATCTCGTATTACGCCACCGAGATCTTCATGGCCAACCGAGAGCTGAGCACCTTCATGGGCAAGGTTCCCGCGGGAACGGTCAGCATGACGATCGGCCGCACGATCTGCGGGGGGCTGCACGAAGACATCGACATGGTCAATCACAACCAGTTCCCGGTCGAGTTCAACCTGGAGATCGCGCTGCGCAGCGACTTCGCCGACCTGTTCGAGGTCAAATCCGGCCAGATCGTGCGGCGCGGGCTGATCACCACCGACTGGAACGCCAAGCGCGCGACGCTGAAGACCGCCTACGACAACGGCACGTTCAAGCGGGAAATCACGGTCAGGATCGTGGAAGCCGGCTGCCACCCGGTCTACGCCAACGGCCGGATCAGCTTCCTGATCCAGCTCAAGCCCGGCGAAAGCTGGCACGCCTGCCTGCTCTACGATATCGCGGCGGGCGGCGGGAAATCGAAGACGCGTCACCAGGCCCCCAACCACTGCATCGCCCATCACGACCAGGACGACGCCGCCGACCGGATGGCGAACTGGCAAAAGACCGTCGCCAAGATCGAAACCTCCAACGAGGAGTTCTACCGCTTCTTCCGCCAGTCGCTGGAGGATATGGCGGCTCTGCGCCTGCCGATCGAGGGCACCAGCCATTCGGAGTTCGTGCCGGCCGCCGGCGTGCCGTGGTTCCTCGCCCTGTTCGGCCGCGACGCCCTGATCGTGTCGCTGCAGAACGCCATGGTTCACCCGGATTTCGCCCGCGGCGCGCTCAAGGTGCTGGGCGACCTCCAGGCGAGGAAGCGTGACGACTACCGCGACGCCGAGCCCGGCAAGATCCTGCACGAGATGCGGCGCGGCGAACTGGCGCACTTCAAGCTTATTCCGCACACGCCCTATTACGGCACCGCCGACGCGACCATCCTGTACCTCATGGTGCTGCACAAGGCGTGGCGGTGCACCGGCGATCTCGACATGGTCAAGGATTTTCTTCCGGTGGCGGAGCGTTGCCTGACCTGGATCGACAAGTACGGCGATCGCGACGGCGACGGCTTCCAGGAGTATCAAACCCGCTCTCCCGCCGGCATGGAGAACATGGGCTGGAAGGATTCCGGCGAGTCGATGGTCTACACCGACGGCTCGTTGGTGAAGGGGCCGAAGGCGCTCTGCGAGCTCCAGGGCTATGTCTACGACGCCTGGCAGCGGATGGCCTATGTCTATGACGCGCTTGGCAAGCCGCGTCGGGCGGCGACGCTGCGGGCCAAGGCCAAGGCGCTGTTCAACCAGTTCAACGAGGTGTTCTGGGACGACAAGGCCGGCTTCTACGCCCTTTGCCTCGACGGCGAGAAGAAGAAGGTGATGAGCATCGCCTCCAATCAGGGGCAGTTGCTGTGGTCCGGCATCGTGCCCCAGGACCGCGCCGCGAAAGTCGTCCGTCGTCTGATGGAACCGGACATGTGGAGCGGCTGGGGCATCCGTACGCTGTCGTCCAAGCATCCGGCGTTCAATCCGAACTCCTATCAGGACGGCTCGGTCTGGCCGCACGACAACGCCCTGATCGCCCTGGGATTCCGGCGCTACGGCTTCGCGGAGGAGGCGAACCGCATCGCCCGCGACATCAGCGGCTCCGCTGGCTATTTCGCCTTTCACCAGATGCCGGAACTCTATTCGGGCCTGCAGCGCGATCCGAGCAACTTCCCGGTGCAGTATCTGGGCGCCAACGTCCCGCAGGCCTGGGCGGCCGGTTCGGCTTTCGCCACCCTGCAGATGATGCTCGGCTTCCAGCCGGACGCGCCGAATGGGAAACTCTATATCGACCCCATGCTTCCCGTGTGGATCCCCGACCTCAAGGTCACGGACCTGAGGGTCGGCGGCCGTCACCTCGATCTTCACCTCTGGCGAGACGGCGATGTCACGCGCTGGAAGGTCGTCAAGGGCGACGCGGCGTCGGTGCTGCAGCGGTCCTACGCCACCGGCCCGGAGCGCCCGACCTGAGCTATCTTCGCGAGGTTTGGAAATAGACCGCGGTCGCGGCGATACCGTCTTCGAGTGAGGTGGCCGGCGCCCAGCCGAGGGCGTTCTGCTGGGTGACGTCCAGGAGCTTGCTCGGAATGCCCGAGGGACGCGCGAGATCGTGGGTGAAGCGGCCGGTGTAACCCAGAACCTTTCCAATCAGGCCGTAGTAGTCGTCGACGCTGTGATCGACGCCGACCCCGACATTGATCGTTTCGGGCAGCGCCTCTAGCCGATCGTGATAGCGCCACAGGAAATCGGTTAGGTCGGCCGCGAACATGAACTCGCGCCGCGCCGCGCCGTCGCCCCAGATCGACACCTCGTCCAAACCTCCCGCGACGGCCGCGCTGATCTTGAGGATCACCGAAGGCACGAGGTGAGACCGCGCCGGGTCGAAATGATCGTGAGGCCCGTAGAGGTTCGGCGGGATGATCGTCCGCCACACGAGGTCGGGAGAGGCGCGCCCAGCCGCCTCGGTGAGTTTCCACGCCGCGAGCTTGGCGAGGCCGTAGCCCTCGTTGGTCGGTTCGATCGGACCACTCAGGAGGTCCGTGGGCGTGAGAGGCCGGCGCAGCCCCACTGGATACATGCAACTCGTGCCGAGGTTGATCAGTCGCGGCGTCCGGGCGCGGCGGGCGGCGCCGATCACCGAGAGGCCGATGGCGAGGTTCTCGAACAGGAACCGGTCGGGCGCCGCGATATTGGCCTGGATGCCGCCAACCGTGCCGGCGCAATGGATGATCAGATCGGGACGGCGGTCGCCGACATAGGCCGCCGTGGCCGCGGCGTCGGTGAGGTCCAACTCGGCGCGGCCGGGCGTGAGCAGGTCGTGCCGGCCGGCCCGCTCATCCGCCAGCAGGTTGCGGCCGACCATGCCGGACGCGCCGGTGACGAGGATCCTCACGCCACCGCCGCCGCGAGCGCGTCCATCAGCCGGTCGAGGGTCGCGTCGTCCACGGTGTTGGCCCCGATGTAGAAGCCGCGCTCGTCGACCTCGGCCGCGCCGGGCAGCGGCGGCGGCGGTTCGTGGGCGAGGCGGCTCATCACCGGATTGCGGGTGAAATCTCCCGCGACGATCGGCCGGGTCTCGACGCCGCTCGCCATCAGCCGGGATACGACGGTATCGCGATCGGCACCGAGGCGGGGCTCCAAAATCAAGCCGAAGCCGAACCAACTGCTCTCGCCGACCTCGCGTTGCAGCCTGACGCCGTCGATGGCGCGGAGCCGGTCGCGGAACCGAGCCGCCGCCGTCCGGCGCGCCGCGATCAGCTCCGGGACCCGCTTGAGCTGTTCGACGCCGATGGCCCCGGCGATCTCCATCGGCCGCACGTTGTAGCCTGGCAGGATGAAGCGATAGGCCTCGTGGAAACCGCCGCGCGGGTCGCGGTCGACCAGGGTGTTCGGCCACGGCAGGTGACGGGTCCAGCCGTGCGAGCGCAGGCTGAGCAGGACGTGGTAAAGCTCGTCGTCGTCGGTGACGCAGACGCCGCCTTCCATCGTCGAGATGTGGTGGCTGTAGAAGGTGCTGAAGGTCCCGATCCGGCCGAACGTCCCCGTCGAGCGGCCGCCGAACCGCGCGCCCAAAGCCTCGCAGTTGTCCTCCAGCAGGGTGATCGCGCGGTCGGCGAGGAGGCGGCGGACCGCGTCATAGTCGTTCGGATTGCCGAGCAAGTTGACCGCGAACACCACGTCGACGTCGTCGTCCAGCGCCCGCTCCAGACCGGCGAGATCGAGGTTCAGGGTCTCCGGGTCCACATCGACGAACCTCAGCGTCAGGCCGTGCTGGCAGAGCGGATAGTAGGTCGTCGCCCACGACACTGCCGGAACCACCGCGACCCGTCCAGCCCGCGCCAGCGGCTTGCGCGTCTGGAACAGCGCGGCCACCGCGAGCAGGTTGGCCGACGACCCGCTGTTGACCATCACCGCGTGGCGCGCGCCGACCATGGCGGCGAAATCCGCTTCGAAGGCGCGGACCTTGTCGCCCATGGTGGTGCGGCCGCCCTCGACCACCGCGATGGCGGCCGTGCGTTCCGCCTCGCCCCAGGTGTCCGTCGTCAGGGGGTAGAAGACACCCGCGGGCTCGTTCATCCGAGGCCGCTCAAGCGACCTTGACCATGCGCTTGCCGATATTGTCGCCGGCCAGGAGGCCGATGAGCGCCTGGGGCAGGGTTTCCAGCCCCGCCATCACATCCTCGCGGACGGTGAGCCTGCCGCTCTCCACCCACTCCTCCAGTTCGTCGAGCGCCGCCTCGCGCCTGTCGTCGAAGTCGGACACGATGAAGCCGCGCAGGGTCAGCCGTTTGGTGACGATCAGCCCGGGCACGCCGCGCGGACCCGCGGCCGGCGCCGCGCCGTCGTATTGCGAAACTGCGCCGCAACAGGCGATGCGGCCGTGGGTGTTCATGTTGAACAGGCAGGCTTCCAGCACATCGCCGCCGACATTGTCGAAATAGACGTCGACACCGTCGGGACAGGCATCGCGCAACGCCCGGCGCGTGTTGCCGGCCTTATAATCCACCGCCGCGTCGAAGCCGAGCTCGCGGGTCAGCAACGCGCACTTCGCCTCGCCGCCGGCGATGCCGACCACGCGGCAGCCTTTGATCTTGGCGATCTGGCCGACGATCGAGCCGACCGAACCGGCCGCCGCCGACACCGCGACCGTCTCGCCCGGCTTGGGATCGCCGCATTCCAGCAGGCCGAAATAGGCGGTGAGGCCGGCCACGCCGTAGACGCTGAGCAGGTGGGTCAGCGGCTCCTTGCGCGGCAAGCGGGCGAGGCGCTTGGCCTTCAGCGTCGCATACTCTCGCCAGCCGGTGTCGGCGAACACCAGATCGCCCTTGGCGAGATTGGGCGCGCGGGACTCGACCACCTCGGCCAGCGCGCCGCCCGCCATGACGTCGCCCGCCTGGAGCGCCGAGCGATAGGTCGCCCCCTGCATCCAGGCGCGGTTGGCGGCGTCGAGGGAGACGTAGAGCGCCTTGACCAGCACCTCGCCGTCGGCCGGAACCGGAACTGCGGCTTCCTCCAGGCGGAAATGCTTGGGCGCGAGCTTGCCTTGAGGCAGGGAGGCCAGGACGATCTGGCGTTGGGTGTCGGTCATGGTCGTTTCCCCGGGAGCGATGCCGCGATCCTACCGGGCGGCGGCGGCGTACACCACATGCCGCAGCAACGGGTGATCCGCGGCCAGAGCGGGATGATCGAAGTCCCGGCTTTCGTCCCGAACCATGCCGAGCCGCTCCATCACCGCGCGGGAGCGGGCGTTGGTTTCGGCGGTGAAGGCAATGATTTCGGAAATGCCCAGACGGCCAAAGCCGTCCGCCAGCAGCGCGCGAGACGCTTCAGCGGCGTAGCCGAACCCCCAGGCTTGCCGCGCCAGCCGCCAGCCGATCTCCATGCCGGGCGCATTGGGAAACCCATCGCGAAGGTGCGTCAGTTCGACGGCGCCCAGAAAGGCGCCGTCTTCTTTCCGCTCGATAGCGAGGAAGCCGTAGCCGCGGGCGACATACTCGTCGTCGAAGCGGCGGATGGCGGCGAAGGCCTGATCCCGGGTCTGGGTTCCGGCGAGCCAGTAGCCAACTTCGGGATCGGCCATCACGGCGGCATAGGGTTCGCGATCTTCATCGCGCCAGCGCCGGAGGATCAAGCGCTCGGTTTTGATCATCTCTATCCACCCGCTTATCCCGGCGAACGCCGGGACCCAGATCATAAGGCAAAGCTGTTTGGCAATGACCCAGACCGAGCCCTCCAGTCCACAAGCTCGCTCGACGATCTGGGTCCCGGCGTTCGCCGGGATGAGCGGGAGTGGGGGATTTACGCCGGCCTCGGCGCGGTCAGCGCTCCATACAGGTCCGGCCGCCGATCCCTGAAGAAGCCCCAGGCGGCGCGATGTATCGCGAGGAAGTCCAGATCGAACGTCGCCGCCGCCACCCCTTCCTCATCCCTGCCGAGATCGGCGACGAGGTCGCCGCGGTGGTCGGCGACGAAGCTGGAGCCGTAGAAGCGTTGGCCGCCGCCGGGGTAGTCCGGCCACGGCTCGAAACCGGTGCGGTTGGCGCCGACGACCGGGATGACGTTGGAGACGGCGTGGCCCTGCATCGCGCGGCGCCACGGCGCGGCGGTGTCGAGGCTGGGATCGTGTGGCTCGCTGCCGATGGCGGTGGGGTAGAGCAGAACCTCGGCGCCCATCAGGGCCATAGCGCGGGCGGCTTCGGGGTACCACTGGTCCCAGCACACCCCGACGCCCAGGCGGCCGAACGGGGTGTCCCAGACCCGGAAGCCGGTGTCGCCGGGCTTGAAATAGTATTTCTCCATATAGCCTGGGCCGTCGGGGATGTGGCTCTTGCGGTAAATCCCCATCGGCACGCCGTCCGGACCGACCATGACCAGGGTGTTGAAATAGTGCGGCCCCTCGCGTTCGAAAATCGAGATCGGCAGCACCACGCCGAGCTCCGCCGCCAGGGGGCTGAGGGCGGTGACGCAGGGGTGCTCGCGCCAGGGATGGGCGTGGGCGAACCAACGTTCTTCCTGGCGGACGCAGAAATACGGCCCCTGGAACAGCTCGGGCGGCAGGATGACCTGGGCGCCGCCGGCGGCGGCTTCGCGGATCAGCTGGGCCACCTTGGCGGTGTTGGCGGCGAGATCGTCGCCGAAACCGGCCTGGAGCGCCGCCACGCGGATCGTCCGCGCGGTCACGCCGGAACCTGCTGGCTGATGCAATGGAACGACCCGCCGCCGGTGAGGAGAGCGGTCGAGGGCAAGGCGATCACGGCGCGATCGGGGAACAGCGTCTCCAGCGCCTGGATCGCGAACTTCGACGCTACGCTTTCGTAAGTCGGCAAGATCACCGCGCCGTTGGCGATGAGGAAGTTCATATGCGAGGCGGGGACGACATGGTGTTCGTCGTCCTTGATCCGACCGGGCGACGGGATGCGGATCACCTTCAGCCTCCGCCCTTCGGCGTCGGTGAAGCCGGCGAGGGTCTCGGCCGCCTTGTCATGGATCGCCGCGTTGGGATCGTCGTCGCCGAACGCCATCGGACAGGCGACGACGCCGGGCGCGACGAACCGCGCCAGATTGTCGACATGGCCGTCGGTGTGGTCGTTCATCAGCCCCTGGTCCAGCCACAGCACCTTGCGCGCGCCCAGGCTCTCCGCCAACGCCCGCTCGGCATGGCCTTCGCGCCAGCCTAGGTTGCGGTTGGGGTTGAGCAGGCATTGGCGGGTGGTGAGCACCGTACCCGCACCGTCGTGATCGATAGCGCCGCCCTCGAGCACGAAGTCGTGGCGGGTGAGGTTTGCGCCGGTCCAGCCGGCGATCTGGTCGGCGACTTGCTCGTCGCCGGGCAACTCGTATTTGCCGCCCCAGCCGTTGAAGCGGAACGCGGCGGCCTCGTTGCCCGAGGCGAAGATGGGCGCGGTGTCGCGCAGCCAGACATCGCCACACACTCCGGAGACGATCTCGACGCCGGCCAGCCCGTTCAGCAGGTCGCGCGCCGCCGCGAGGGCGGCGTGCCCCGACACCATCAGCCTGACCCGCTCGCCGCCTGGTCCGGAGAGCGTGCGCGCCAGAGCCACGACCTCCGCCTGGGCTGGCGCGAGATCGTCCAGCCAAAGCGCGGCGTCGCTCGGGAATCCGAGCCACGTCTCCCGATGTGGCGACCATTCGGCGGGGATTGTCGAGCTTGTCGTCACCCGAACACGACCGCCAGTCTCGCCAAAACCTCTCTCAGCAATTCGCTAGGAAGCACGTCCACCTTGCGACCATTTCTTTTCGACAAATCGATCACGCGAGGCTGATCGCATCGAATGATCCCCGTCGTTTTGATCCCGATAATTTCAACAGCGAAGCCGAGCCTTCGTGCAAAGGCTCCTCCGTTCGTTATCGGCAAAATCACCGGGAGCGATGTGGCGGCGTTAAAAGCCGTCGCCGACACGATCAGCACGGGACGACGTCCCTGTTGCTCCCGCCCTTCGGCGGGATCGAGTGTGGCCAGATAGATGTCGCCCTGGTTCAAACCAACTCACGACCAACGCTCGGCGCATCGATCCACTCGCGCTCTTCAGGCGTCTGTGGCGTGTCGTAGTCAGACGCGGCGAGAAGCTCTTCCAATGTGTAATGGGGTTTCGGGCGAGGCTGGACGATCAGATGGTCCCCTTCGATCGCCACGCCCACGGCCGCTCCGGCCTTTAGGCTCAGGACGTCGAGAATGGCAGGGGGAAGCGTCAGCATCACCGACCCGCCGACCTTGCGCAGATTTGTCATATGCATGCGGGATTACACTCCAATTATATTTTCGTATAACTCAAAAGACTCGCTTGATCGAGGTCTCCAAACCAAGCCCTCAGCGCGGCGACGAGTCCGCCATCGCGTCTGGCGTCGAATGGGGGCGATCGGGGCCAGTCATAGGCCAGCATCGGCGGCAGCCTCCGCTTGTCGTCCGGTTCGTCGGCGTAGCGGGGGATGATGTGAGTGTGGAGCGAGGGTTCGGCGTTGGCGAGAGTCTCGTAATTGATGCGGGCGGAGTCGGTCACGGCGAGCAGCGCGTCGCCGGCGCGGATGACGTCGAGCGAGTAGCGGATACGCTCCGCCTCGCTGAGAGCATTGAGGCCGGGAACGATCGGGTCGGCCAGCAGGACGCAATAGCCTCGCAAAGGCTGGGTGTCGCCGATGCACAGCCAGCCGGAGGGGAGTTTGGCGATGACGAAGGGGTTCTCGTCTCGCCGCGCGGCTTCGATGTGTTGCTCGATGAGGTTAGCCACTGGCGGCAACCGAGGCGGCGCTTGCCGTCACATTCAGCAGGGCTCCGGCTTTCAGCAACCCGCGATCGAGGCTGTAGATCACGTCTATTTCGCGCCGGCTCGCCATCGCGAGGTGCATGGCGTCGGCGGCGCGCAGCCCTGTCCCCGGACTGGCGAGCAAAATCTTCGCGCGATCGAAGTCATCCGGCGTCGGCGTCAGCATTTGAAAACTCTCCCCGATCGCGTTCTCGAATGCGACGTCCGCGTCTCGTGCTTCTGACTCGCTCAAACCGCCCATTCGAACTTCCCGGGCCAGCAGCGACGAAAGTTCAACCCGGGTCCAATGACTGGTCGATAGCTCGGCGACGGGAAGGCTGGCGATGAACCGTTCCACGGAGTCGCTCGTCGGCTCCTCGAGAAATAGGGGCGTGAGAAAGCTCGTGTCGAAATAGACCACTACAGGTCTTCGTCGCGCATCTCGCGAAGCAGTTCCGCGCTCGACTTCCGCCACCCAGCTCGCTCGGCGCGGAACGCGGCAAGAGAGCGCAAAGGCTGCTTTGGCATCGTCACCGCCGAAACACTGGCGACCGCGCGCCCGTGCCGGGTGATAACGAACGGCTCACCCTTTTCGAGTTTATCGAGCAGTTCACTCAAGTGCGCCTTGGCGTGCGCCAACGTGACCGTAACCATCATGTCATCCGTGACTATAAATCTGGTCATACGTTAGGTTGTCGACGATCGCGCGGCAACCGTCGGTCAGCCGAAGCCTAGAGCGCCGCCTCGAATTCCGCCGTGGTCTTCGCCCTCACCTCGTCCAGAGTCACGCCGATCGCGAGCTGGATGAGTTTCGCGCCGCCGCCCTTGCGGTCGATCTCGAAAACGGCGAGATCGGTAATCAGGAGGTCGACCACCCCGGCGCCGGTCAGCGGCAGAGTACAGCGGGGCAGGAACTTCGGCGCGCCGGATTTCTCGAGATGGTCCATCACCACCACGACACGGCGGACGCCGGCGACAAGGTCCATCGCCCCGCCCATGCCCTTGACCATCTTGCCGGGCACCATCCAGTTGGCGAGGTCGCCGTTCTCCGCCACCTGCATTCCGCCCAGGATCGAAAGGGCGATGTGGCCGCCGCGGATCATGGCGAAGCTGTCGGCGCTGGAAAAATAGGACGAGGCAGGCAGCTCGGTGATGGTCTGCTTTCCGGCGTTGATCAGGTCGGCGTCGGCCTCGCCTTCGAACGGGAAAGGTCCCATGCCGAGCATGCCGTTCTCGCTCTGCAGGGTGACGGTCATCCCCGCCGGGATGTGGTTCGCGACCAGGGTGGGGATGCCGATGCCGAGGTTGACGTAGAAGCCGTCGCGAAGCTCCCGCGCGGCGCGGGCGGCCATTTCGTCGCGAGTCCAGGCCATCAGACGGGCTCCGCCACACGAGGGCGCACGGTTTCCTGCTCGATCCGCTTCTCGAAATGCGCGCCGGCGATCAGGCGCTGGACGTAGATGCCGGGGGTGTGAATCGCGTCCTTGTCGAGCGCGCCGACGGGGACGATCTCCTCGACCTCAGCCACCGTGACATTGCCCGCCGTGGCCATCATCGGATTGAAGTTCCGCGCCGTCTTTCGGTAGACCAGATTGCCTTCCGCATCGCCGCGCCACGCCTTGATGATGGAGAGATCGGCGGTGAGGCCGCGTTCCATGACGTAAAGCTCGCCATCGAAGTCGCGCACCTCCTTACCCTCGGCGACCAGGGTGCCGACCCCGGTCTTGGTGTAGAAGGCGGGGATGCCGGCTCCGCCGGCGCGGATGCGTTCGGCCAGGGTGCCCTGAGGATTGAACTCCAGTTCCAGTTTCCCGGAGAGATAAAGCTCGGCGAACAGCTTGTTCTCGCCGACGTAGGAGCTGACCATCTTCTGGATCTGGCCGGCGCCGAGCAGCACGCCCAGGCCGAAACCGTCGACGCCGCAGTTGTTGGAGATCACCGTCAGATCGCGCACGCCGGAGTCGCGGATCGCGCCGATCAGGTTCTCCGGAATGCCGCACAGGCCGAAGCCGCCGGCCATGATGGTCATGCCATCCCGCAACACGCCTTCCAGCGCGCTGGCGGCGTCGGCGCGGATTTTGACTGTCACGCCTGATGTCCCCTTTGAAAACGACGGTGCGGAAGCCATAGGCGGTAAGCGGCGCCCGCATCAACCGCGCCACGACAACTGGAGACCGCGTGACCGACCTTGCCGACCTCTCGGGCTTGGAGGCGATCTCCTGTTCAAAACAGGCAAGCGATCCGGCCGGCTTCGCCGCGCGGCTGGGCGCCAACTTCCGGCGCCACGGTTTCGCGGTGCTCAGCGACCACGGTCTGCACGCCGATCGGATCGACGAGGCCGTCGCGTCCGCCAAGGTGTTCTTCGCCCTGCCCGAGCCGGTCAAGCGGCGTTACCTGATCCAAGGCGGGGCCGGCCAGCGCGGCTACACCCCATTCGCTGTTGAAACCGCCAAGGGCGAGCGCCACGCCGATCTCAAGGAATTCTGGCACGTCGGACAGGACGACAACGTCTGGCCGGCCGAAGTCCCGGAGTTCCGCGAGGCGACGCTGTGGCTCTACCGGTCGCTGGAGGCGCTCGGCGTCCGAACGATGCGCGCCGTCGCCGACTACCTCGGTGAACCGGCCGACGCCTTCGAAGCCTCGGTGACCGGAGGCGACAGCATCCTGCGTCTGCTGCGCTATCCGCCGGCGGCGTTCGACGGCCCGGCGATCCGCGCCGGCGCCCATGAAGACATCAACGCCATCACCCTGCTTCTCGGCGCGGAGGAGGCCGGGTTGGAGATCCTGGGCCGCGACGACCGATGGCTGGCGGTGAACCCGCCGCCCGGCGCCGTGGTCGTCAACATCGGCGACATGCTCTCGCGTCTGACCAACGACGTGCTGCCCTCGACCACCCATCGCGTGGTCAATCCGGCGCCGGAGCGGCAAGGCGTCGCGCGTTATTCGACGCCGTTCTTTCTGCACTTCCGGCCCGACTTCGCTATCGAGACCCTGGCGAGTTGCGTGAGCGCCGAACGGCCGAACCGCTATCCGCATTCGATCACGGCGGCGGCGTTCCTGGAAGAACGGTTGCGCGAGATCGGGCTGAAATGAAGCATCGCTTCCTCCCTCCCCTTGATGGGGAGGGCCAAGGCGCGAAGCGCCGAGGGGTGGGGAAGTGAGGTCACCTACGAGGTCTTGAAGATGATCCGGACTTCCCCACCCCGCTCGGCTTCGCCGAGTCGGCCCTCCCCATGAAGGGGAGGGAGGAAGAATGTTCAGCCCAATACGCAATCCGCCAGCCCGCCCCGCGCCACGGTCCCGGACCGCGCTCCGATCCGGCCGGTGCGCTTCCTCACATAGGCGCCCGGATGGGCGGCGCTCCACTTCAGCGGGCTGGGGAGGATGGCGGCGAGGCGGTCGGCCTGGGCGGCCGAGAGTTGGGATGCGGGCTCTTGGAAATAGCGTTGTGAGGCGGCCTCGACGCCGTAGACGCCGGCGCCCATCTCCACGGTGTTGAGGTAGACCTCCATGATCCGGCGCTTACCCCAGATCGCCTCGATCAGCACGGTGAACCACGCCTCGGCGCCCTTTCTAACCCATGAGCGTTGCGGCCAGAGGAAGACATTCTTGGCCGTCTGTTGGCTGACCGTCGAGCCGCCCCTGATCTTGCCCGGCCGCTCTTCATTATGACGGATGGCGGCGTCGATGGCGCGCATGTCGAAGCCGTGGTGGCTGCAAAATCCCGAGTCTTCCGAGGCGACCACCGCTCGGGTCATGGCCGGCGCGATGCGATCCAGCGGTCGCCAGCGGTGGTCCAGACCCTTGCCTTGGAACGAGCGCTCGATCATCAGAATGGTGATCGGCGGCGGAACGACGCGATAGATCGCGACCCACAGTGGCGGGACGATCAACACCAGAAGGATGACCATCCCCACAAGCCAGGCGAGGGAGCCAAGGCATCCTCGCCGTCGGCGCGGCGGCCTGATCGTCCCGCTCCTGGCCAAGCCTTGTCTCCCGCGCGCCCGGCCTTACGGTTGGGGCGCGCCGCCGCCCGGCGTCAAGGCCGAGACCCCTGCCCATGAACGTCAGCGACGCGGTAAGCCAGCGGATGTCGGTCCGCGCGTTCCGCTCAGATCCCGTGCCGGGATCGGTGATCAAGGACATGCTCGAGACCGCCCACCGCGCGCCGTCCGGCGGCAATCTCCAGCCGTGGCGGGTCTACGCCTTGTCCGGCGAGCCGCTCGCCGAACTGAAGCGCATCGTGGCGGCGACGCCGATGGAGGAGCCGCAATATCCGGTCTACCCGGAGGCTCTGTGGGACCCGTTCCGCACCCGGCGCTACGAGTGCGGCGAAGATCTCTACGCCTCGATAGGCATCGCGCGGGAGGACAAGCCGGGGCGTTACCGGCAGCTCGCCAAGAACCTCGACTTCTTCGGCGCCCCGGTGGGGCTGTTCTTCTGCATCGACCGCAAGCTGGGATCGGCGCAATGGTCGGATGTCGGCATGTACATGCAGAGCGTCATGCTGCTCGCGGTCGAGCGCGGGCTGGACACCTGCGCCCAGGAGTTCTGGGCGCGCTACGCCAACACCGTGGCGACCTTTCTCGGCCTGCCGGACGATCACATGGTGTTCAGCGGCATGGCTCTCGGCTACCGCGATCCCGAGGCGCCGATCAACCAGTGGCGCACCCGGCGCGACCCGTTCGGCGCCTGGGCGGAGATGCGGGGTTTTGACTGACCCCTCTACTCCGCCGGTGCGGCGGCCGGCTTTCGGACCGCTTCCCTTGGTGTCACCAAGCGGCCCAGCCTCGGCGTAAGCCACGCCTCCAGATCGTCCACCACTTCGTAGACGACAGGAACGAGCAACAGCGACAGCACCGTCGAGGTGATCAGCCCGCCGATCACCGCCACCGCCATCGGCTGACGGAATTCCGAACCTTTGCCGAGCGTCAGAGCGGTCGGCAGCATGCCGGCCATCATCGCCAGCGTGGTCATCACGATCGGTCGGGCGCGTTCCTGGCAGGCCTCGATCAGCGCCGCGTGTTGGCTCATGCCGTCGCGCTCACGCTCGATGGCGTATTCGACCAGCAGGATCGAGTTCTTCGCCGCGAGACCCATCAGCATGAGGAAGCCGATCAGCGACGGGATCGACAGGGCGAGGTCGGAGACCAGCAGCGCCGCGAGGGCGCCGCCGATCGCCGTCGGCAGGGCCGAGAGGATGATCAGCGGCTTGAAGAAGCTGCGGAACAACAGGACCATGACGCCGTAGACCAGGCCGACCGCCGACAGGATCGCGATTGCGAAGCCGCCGAACAGTTGGGCGTAGGCCTTCTCCTGACCCTGGGACGCCTTGCCGACACCGGGAGGCAGATGCTTCATGATCGGCAGGGCGTTGACGCGGTTCTGCGCGTCGCCGACCTGGGTGTCGCCGGTGGTGTCGGCGATGGTGGTGATGTTGCGCTTGCGGTCGAAGCGGTCGATCTGAGCCGGTCCCGCCTCGAAATAGACGTCGGCCACGCTGCCGAGGGTCGTCACGCCACCGCTGAGCGTGGGCAGCCTCAGGTCGCGGATGACGCCGAGATCGCCGCGATCCTCTTTCGGCAAGCGCACGCGGATCGGGATACGGCGTTCGCCCTCGTCCAGCTTGGAGACGTTCGCGTCGATATCGCCCACGGTGGCGACGCGCGCGGCGGCGGCGATGGTCGCGACGGAGACACCCAGGCGCGCGGCCTCGTCCGTCTTCGGCCGCACGACCAGTTCGGCGCCGTTTGGCGGCGTGGCCGGGCGGGGATCGGCGAGCCCCGGGATGCCGCGCATCTGCCGCTGTAGCGTCAGGGCCGCGTTGTCGAGGCCGACGCCCGACTCGCTGGTCAGGATCACCTGGACCCCGGCCGCGCCGAAGCCGGCGGTGTCGAAGGTCACCCGCGCGTCGGGGATCCCGCGCAACAGCGGGCGAAGGCGGTCACGTATATCGCCCACCTTGGCTTTGCGGTCCGGTTTGAGGATGGCGACGACCGAGCCCTTGTTCACGCCCGCGCTGCTGGAGAAGCTCCCCGGGCCGCTCTGGTAGGCGCCCCCGCCGCCGACCGCGGCGAAGGTGGAGTCGGTCTCGGGTTGCCGCGCGAGCAGGCCGTCGACACGGTCGACGATGACCCGCATGTCGTCGACCGTCGCGCCGGGCGGACCCTCGAGATTGACGTCGAAATAGTTGGGATTGCCTTCCGGCTGCACGCCTTTCTTCAGCGGCACGGCGAGCATCATCGAACCGAAGAAGATGACGCCGCCGATGAGGATCGACAGCCACTTGTGGCTCAGCGCCCAGCTCAACGAGCGCCGATAGTACCGTGGCAGGGGCGGACGGGGCCGCCCCACCTTCGGCTTCAGGAAATAGGCCGCCATCAACGGCGTCAGCAGGCGGGCGACCACCAGGGAGAACAGCACCGCCACCGCGACCGTGATGCCGAATTCGCGAAAGAACTGGCCCGGAATGCCCGGCATGAAACCGACCGGCAGGAAGACCGCGACGATGGCGAACGTGGTCGCGACCACGGCCAGACCGATCTGGTCGGCCCCTTCCATCGCCGCCTGGAACGGGCGCATGCCGGTGTAGACACGCTTCTCGATGTTTTCGATCTCCACGATGGCGTCGTCGACCAGGATGCCGATCACCAGGGTCAGGCCCAGCAGAGTCACCGTGTTGAGGCTGAATCCGGCCAGCCGCATGAAGGCGAAGGTCGGGATCAGGGAGGCGGGCATGGCGATCGCCGTGACCGCTGTCGCCCGCCAATCGCGCAGGAATAGCCATACGACCAGCGACGCGAGGATCATGCCTTCGAGCAGGGTGTGTTCGGTGGCGGAGAAGCTGGCGCGGGTTTGATCGACCCGCGAGACGATCTTCTCGATCCGTACGCCGGGGTTCTCCTTCTCGATCCCCTTGATCGCTTTGTCGACGTTGTCCTCGGTCGAGACCTCGCTCGCGCCCTTGCTCTTGGCGACCTGGAAGGCGACCACCGGACGACCGTTCAGGAGGGCGAAGCCGCGCTCTTCCGCCGCGCCGTCGCCGACATCGGCGACATCGCCCAGGCGCACGAAGCGGCCCGCGCCGGTCGAGATGGTGAGGTTGCGGATCTGATCGACATTGAGCGCGGCGCCCAGGACGCGCAGCGTCTGCTCCCGCCCGCCAATGGCGACCCGCCCGCCCGGCGCATCGAGATTGACCAACGCCAGGGTGTCGTTGACCTGCGACGCCGTGACGCCGTTCGCCGCCAGCCGATTGGGATCGACCAGGACGTTAATCTCCCGGTCCGATCCCCCTGTCCGGTAGACCTGCGACACGCCGTCCTCGGCTTGCAAGGTTCGGGTGACGCTGTTGTCGATGAACCACGACAGGTCCGTGCTCGTCATCTTGGGCGCTATGGCGGCGTAGGTGATGATCGGCTCATCGTCGACCTCCACCCGCTGCACCACCGGCGGATCGATGTCGCGCGGCAGGACGTTGCGGGTCTGGTCGACCTTGCTGCGGACGTCGTCGGTCGCCTTTTGCAGGTCGGTTCCCAGGTGGAACTGAACATTGGTCGACGAGACGCCCTGGGTGATCGTGGAGGAGATCGACTCGACAGCCTCGATGCCGGCCATGGCGTTTTCGATCGGCCGGGTAATCTGGGTCTCCATCTCCGCCGGCGCGGCCCCGCTCCGGGTGACGGACACGATGACGTCGGGAAAGGAGATGTTGGGGTAGTTCTTGATCGGCAAGCTGTTGTAGGAAATCAGCCCCGCCAGGATCGCGGCGATGAACAGCACCACCACGGGGATCGGGTTGTTGATCGCCCACGAGGAAATGCGCAGCCCGCCCCGGGCGTCGCGCTCCATCGGGCTGTCCGCCGCGGCGGTCACGCCGCGGCGGCCGGTTTGACGGTGTCGCCGGGGACGAGCATCGACGACGCCTTTTCCACGACGCGGGATCCGGCCGGCGGGCCGGTGAGCAGCTCGACCCAACCGCCGCCACGCGTCCCTGTCGTCACCGGAACGCGGGAGACCTTGTCGTCCGCGCCGACGACCATCACCGAGGCGCCGTCGGCGTCGTAGCGCACTGCGGTTTCGGGCACGGCGGAGCCGGATCGCGTGGCCCCGAGGAACACGGCGCGGGCGAACCCGCCGGCGCGCACGTTCGGCTGCACCGGCAGGCTGATTCGCACCCGCCCGAGCTTGGTCTGCGGGTCGATGCCGGGGCTGACGATGCGAACCTTGCCGGCCACCTCGCTGCCGTCGGCCAGCGTGACCCGCGCGGGGTCGCCGACGTGAATTTTCCCCAAAGCGTCCTCGCTGAGATCGGCCATGAGTTCGACCTGACCATCCTTGGCCATGCGGAACCACGGTGTCGTGCCGCCGCCCATGTCGCCCGCGCGGACGTTACGCTCGATGACCAGACCGGAGTAGGGCGCGCGTATCACCATCAGGCTTTCGCGCGTGCGGACATCGTTGAGCACCGCCTGCTGGGCCTGGACCTGGGCCTGGGCCGACTGGGCGGCGTAGCGGCGGGTGTCGATCTCCTCCTGCGACAGCACGCCCTGGGTGTCGAGGCCCTTGACCCTCGCGGCCTCGGCGTTGGCGCGTGTGGCGGCGACGCGCTGCTGAGCTTCGATCGCGCTCTGTTGGTTGAGTTGCGCGCGCAGCAGGGTGTCGTCCAGCCTGGCGAGGGGTTGGCCGGCCTTCACCCAGGTTCCTTCGTCGACCAGGACTTGCGAGACCCGATAGCCGCTGAGCTGCGAGAAGATCGCGGTGTCCTCGCGCGGCACGAGATTGCCCGAGGCGGCGAGGCCGCCCTCGATCTCGCGTGGTTCGACGGTGGCCACGGTGACGGTCCGCGCCTGCTGCTTGGTGGTCTCGGCGACCTTCTTCTGGCAGCCGACCAGCGCCGGCGAGGCGGCGATCGCCAGCAACAGCGTGAACGAAACGGGGGAAATCTTCATCGATCGGGATCTCATGGCGCCTTGGCTCCGCCCAGCGGTCCAGCGGCCGTAGCATAAGCCCAGCCACCGCCCAGCGCCTTATAAGCAATAACCGTACGCCGAAGGGCTTGTACGCGCTCCGACGTCAGCGCCGCGCGCGTGGCGCGCCACGCGGTTTCGGCGGTGAGCGCCGTCGTGAGATTTTCGAAGCCCAGTCTGTAACGGGTCTCCGCCGCGTCCGACGCGCGATGCGCGCGCTGTTCGCCGAGGGTCAGAGTGGCCACGGCGCGCTTGCCCGCGTCGAGGTTGACCAGGGCGTTCTCGGCGTCGCCATAGGCCGATTGGACGGTCCTCTCATAGGCGACCACCGCCTGCTCGGTCCGGGCGTCCTCGGCCTTGGCGTCGTAGAGCAGACGGGGAATGTCCAACAAGGGAACGGTGACGCCGCCGCCGAGTGTCCAGAAGCCCAGCTCCGTGGTCTGTCGATCCGGCACCAGGGCGCCGTTCGGCGTGAAGGCGACCGACGGCTGCACCGTGCGCGACAGGCCGAGGTTGGGCAGCAGGGTGAAGGTCGGGAAGATCGCCAGATGACGGAGCCTGTCGGTGCCCGCCTCGCTGCGCAGCCGCGCTTCCGATTCGCGAACGTCCGGGCGGCGCTGGAGCAGGTCGCCGGGAACGGCGTCCGGCACCGGCGGCGCGTCGATGGCGAGAGGCTGGATCGTCACGCTTTCAACAGGCGCCGTTCCGTGGCCGATCAGGATCAGGAGTTGGCGCTTGGCCGCATGGTATTGCGCCTCGAGGTCCTCGGCCTGGGCCTTGGCCTGGGCCAGATCACCGGCCGTGCGGTCGGCGTCCGACTGAGGCGCGAGGCCGAGCTTGGCGCGCTCAAAGGCGACCTCGCTCAACCGGGTCTGGATGCGCACCGTCTCGCGGGCGTCGGCGATCTGGATGGCGTAGCCGCTGGCCAGGAAATAGTTGTCGGCGACGCTGGCGGCGAGGCTGGCGCGGGCGCCCTCGATATTGAACCGCGTCGCCGCCTGATCCGCCTTGGCGACCTTTCGCGCCTGGGCCAGGCGGCCGAACAGGTCCAACTCCCACGACACGTTCAGATTGGCCGTCTCCGACTCGAAGTCCCCGCCGATGGGAAACAGCGCGTTCTGGTTCGAACCGAGGTTGTATTCGCGCTCCTTGCTCGCATTGGCGGCGATGTGGCCCTGCGGCAGGGTCTGCGCGACCAAGCTATTCTTCACCGCGCGGGCTTCCAGGATACGGGCCGCGGCGGTCCTGGCGTCCGGTCCGTTGCGGAATGCCTCGTCTTCCAGCGCCGTAAGCGCCGGATCGTTGAACAGCAGCCACCAGTGATCGAGCGTCGCCTCGGCGAGCTGAGGCGAATTGGCCGGAGCCTCGTAGCGGGCGGGCAGGCGCACGTCGGGCGCTCGAGGGTTCGGACCGGCGCAGGCGCCAAGCAAACCGGTGAGCGCGAGACAGGGCGCGAGATGTCTTGGCACTTGCATCGAACTGTTTCGCGATCCCCGATAGGTCGGGTTCCTTAGCGTTGTTCACCTTCTCGCGCTACCGGGTCACACTCCGCGAGTGCTTGATCCGGGGTTAAACTTTCGTCACCCAAACCGGCAAGCGGGAGATTCGATCATGGCGGGACGCATTAGATCGGGCATCGGCGGCTGGACCTTCCCGCCCTGGCGCGGCGTCTTCTATCCCGATGGGCTGCGCCAGGCCGACGAACTCGCCTATGCATCCTCGAAGCTCGGCGCCATTGAGATCAACGGCACCTATTACTCTCTTCAGAAGCCCGCGAGCTTCGCGGCGTGGGCCGCCGCCACGCCGGACGATTTCTCGTTCGCGGTGAAAGCCTCGCGGTTTTGCACTAATCGCAAGGTGTTGAGCGACGCGGGCGAGGCGATCGACCGGTTTCTCAACCAGGGGCTCTCGGAACTCGGACCGAAGCTGGGCCCGATCCTGTGGCAGTTCATGGCGACCAAGAAGTTCGATCCCGACGAATTCTCCGGCTTTCTAGCCCTTCTCCCCAAGGAACTCGCCGGCCAGCCGCTGCGCCATTGCGTCGAGGTGCGTCACGCCAGCTTCGCATCCGAGGCCTTCGTCGATCTCGCCCGCGCCCACAAGGTGGCGATTTGCGCCTCGGAAAACCCCGACTATCCTCTGATCGCCGACGTCACCGCCGACTTCGTCTACGCCCGTTTGATGAAGGGCCGTGACGAGATCGAGACCGGCTACGCGGCCGCCGACCTCGACGCATGGGCGGAGCGGTTCGGCGCCTACGCAAGGGGCGAGACACCGCCGGACCTGGAGACTCTCGCGCCAAAGCCGGCCGCCACGCCCCGCGACGTGTTCGCCTTCTTCATCAGCTCGGGAAAGGTCCGCGCTCCGGCGGCGGCAATGGCGTTGGCCGAACGTTTGGGGGGCGTTGATCGTCCTTCCGCGCGGTGACTCTTGACGCGACCCAAGCGCCGAGTCGTGATCGGAAAAAAGGAAACGCGCCATGACTCCCGACGACTTGATGTTCCGGCCCGGTCTGATGGCGGGCGAACGCATTCTGATCACCGGCGGCGGCACGGGCCTTGGCAAGGTGATGGCCGAGGCCTGCGCCATGCTGGGCGCGGATGTCTACATCTGCGGGCGGCGCGGCGGCGTGCTGGAGGAGACCGCGCGGGAGCTGATGGACGCTCACCCCGGCTCGGCGGGCGGCGGCAAGGTTACCGGCGTCGCCTGCGACATTCGGGTTCCCGAGGCGATCCACGAGATGATGGACAACATCTGGGCGGACGGCGGAGCGCTGACCGGTCTGATCAACAACGCGGCGGGTAACTTCATCAGCCGCACCGAGGACCTGTCGCCCCGCGCCTTCGACGCGATCGCCAACATTGTCTTTCGCGGATCGTTCTTCGTAACCCTCGACGCAGGCAAACGCTGGATCGCCGAGGGCAAAAAGGCGTCGGTGGTGTCGATCCTCACCACCTGGATCTGGAGCGGCGGCCCCTTCACCGTGCCCTCCGCGATGTCCAAGGCGGGCCTCAACGTGATGGGCCAGTCGCTCGCCGTGGAATGGGGGCCGAAGGGCATCCGCTTCAACTCCATCGCTCCAGGACCCTTCCCCACCGAAGGCGCGTGGGCGCGGCTGAGCCCCGGACAGAGCACGGAGTCCAGCCGCAACATGAGCGGCAATCCCATGGGCCGGGTGGGCGACATGCGGGAACTGGCCAACCTCGCAGTCTACCTGCTCCATCCGCTGTCGGCCTACGTCAACGGCCAGACCATCGCTATCGACGGCGGCGCTTGGAACGCCGGCGGCGGTTCCTTCTCCACCCTGAAGGACTGGACCGACGAACAGTGGACCGAGGCCCGCGCCGCCATCCAGGGCGCCAACGCTCAGGACAGGGCCAAGCGGACGGTGTGAGATGAGGCTAGCCTCCCGAAAACTTGGCTAGCCTGTTGCGATAAAGAGGGCTATCTCCAAGTCATGGCCCGTAACCAAGTCGCCCAACTCAACATCCGATCTTCGTTTGCTCGCGAGCGGGTGACTGAACTCGCCAGATCGACCGGAATGACGACGACACAAGTCGTGGAAGAGGCGCTTCGCGCTTACGCGCCGCCTTTTCGCGCGGAGGCGGTCGGGTCGCTCATCAGGAAGGGGCCATTGTTGGTGGCGCCCGCCAGAGGGCGAACGATCACGCTTGAAGAGACCAATGCGGAGATCGAAGCGGCTCGCAACGGGGAGTAGAGCGTGCGGGCGCTCATCGACAGCAACGTTCTCGTCGCTGCCTTGCTTCTGGGCCATGCTCATCACGAGCCATCCTTCGACCTGATCGCTAAGTGGCGGGGGCGAAAGCCGGTGGTCGCCGCGCATAGTTTCGCCGAGACATACAATACGCTCACACGGAGCCGAGCCGATCCTCGGCTCATCCGAACGCCGCGAGAAGCCATGGCTCAGATCGAAAACCTACGGCTACTTGTCGACCTGATCGCTCTCACAGCCGTTCAAGTCTTTGACGGCATCAGAGGCTATGCCTCAGAGGGCGGCGTCGGCCCGCGACTGTACGACAAGTTGATTGGAGAGGTCGCGGTGGTGCACGGGATCGGCGCCATCATCACGTGGAACATCGCCCACATGCGTGGTCTGTTCCCGTCGTTGAATGTGGTCGACCCCATCGAGTTTTCCCACACCGCGTTTCGCCCTTGACCCAGGTCGTCTATCTCAGCCCCGGCAAGCGCGAGCAGACCAAGGCGGCCAACCGCCTGGCCATCCTAGACGCGGCGCGGGAGGTGTTCGGCGACTTGGGCTTCGAGGCGGCCACGGTGCGCGACATCATCCGCCGCACCGGGCTCTCGGTCGGGGCTTTCTATAACTATTACCGCTCGAAGGAGGAGGTGTTCGACGCCCTCGCCGACGACGGCGCCCGGCGGTTCAAGCCGATCCTCAAGGCGCAGTCGGCCCACGCCACCGACTTCGAATCATATCTGCGCGCCGGCGTTCGCGCCTACTTCGACTTCATCGCCCAGGAGCACGAAACCTTCGTGGCCGCCGGCGCGCGCGACGACTTCCCGCACACCAGGACCACGCCGGAGATGCACGCGGTGTTCGAGGAGGTGCGCGCCGTCCTCGCCGGCATCGTCGAACGTGACCTCGCGCCAAAGGTCGACCTCGACTACCTCGCGGCCTCGTGCATCGCCGTTGCCCGCGAGATAGGCGAGACGATGATGACGCGGCGCCCCGTGGACGTGGAGGGCGCGACCGACTTCGTGGTCCAGCTCATCCTTGGCGGCCTGCCGGCATTGCCGCGTCTCAAGGTCTAATCGCATGCGCGCTCTGGTCGTCGATACGCTCGCGCCCGACTATGCTGGCTGCTCGGTGCGGGAGATCGAGACGCCTACTCCTCTGCCGGGCGAGGTGCGCGTCAAGGTCCGCGCCGCCGCGGTGAACTTTCCCGATCTGTTGATGACGCGCGGCGAGTACCAGCACAAGCCGCCGCTGCCCTTCATCCCCGGCCTGGAACTCTCCGGCGAGATCGATGTGCTCGGCGAGGACGTCACCGGCTGGAAGGTGGGCGACGCGGTGATCGGCGGCGCGCGGATCGGCGGCTTCTCGGAATATGCGGTGAGTCCCGCCGCCGGCCTCAAACCGAAGCCGGAGCGGCTGTCGTTCGCGCAAGCCTCCGCCTACACGACGGCGTACCTCACCGCCTACGTCGCGCTGGTCCGCCGCGCGCGTGTTCAGCCGGGCGAATGGGTGCTGGTCCACGGCGCGGCGGGTGGCGTCGGCCTCGCCTGCGTCAACCTCGCCAAACAGATGGGCTGCCGGGTGATTGCGGGCTCGGCCTCCGACGACAAGCTGGCCATCGTCGCCGCCGAGTACGCGCCGGACGCCTGCGTCAACACCTCGCGAAGCTTCCGCGAAGAGGTCAAGGCGATCACCGGCCGCGCCGGCGCGGACGTGATCTACGACCCCGTCGGCGGCGACGTGTTCGACGAGAGCGTCCGCTGCATCGCCTTCGACGGCCGCCTGCTGGTGGTCGGCTTCACCTCCGGCCGCATCCCCTCGATCTCGGTCAACATGCCCCTGATCAAGGGGTTTTCGGTGATGGGCGTGCGGGCGGGGGAGTACGGCCGCAAGTTTCCGGAGAGGGGCCGCGAGAACGCGGAGGCGGTGTGGAAGCTGGCCGACGACGGCGCGATCCGACCGAGGGTAGATGCCGAGTTCGCGCTCGACGATTGGCGTAAGGCATTTGATCGTCTTGCCAACCGCGAGGTGATCGGCAAGGCGGTCATCATGATCAATAAGGAAACCTCCCGTCTGCGCGGCTTAGCGGCTCGACTAAGCGCGTTGCCGTCCCCGGGTGATGTTGAGATAAGAGATGCTGATTTCTTTCCAGAGCGATCAAATTCGTGAATACCACTCACAAGCTTCGCCTGCGCGGGCTGGCTCACGTTGACACTCCCTCCCTCTTCCCCTAACACCGCGCGCTCATCGCGGCCGGCCGGATTGGCCTGGGCGGCGTCTTGCCTTGGAGCCTTGTCGTGAAGCGCACCTTTCAACCGTCTCGACTGGTGCGCAGCCGACGTCACGGCTTCCGCCTGCGCATGTCGACCAAGAACGGTCAGAAGATCATCGCCCGCCGGCGCGCGCGCGGCCGCAAACGGCTGAGCGCCTAAGCTCTCTTTGTCCTCGCCGTCTTCTCCCGCGGGGGAAGCGGCCCTCGTCATCGAGCGCCTGAAGAAGCGCCCCGACTTCCTCCTAGCCGCCAAGGCGCTGAATTGCGCGCGCGGCGCGGTGGTCGCCCAGGCGCGGGATCGCGCGGACGGATCGCCGCTGATCCGCCTCGGCTTTACCTGCACCAAGCGGATCGGCAACGCCGTCGTGCGCAACCGGGCCAAGCGGCGGCTGCGGGAGGCGGCGCGGATCGTGGCGCCCCTTTATGCCGTGGCCGGGTGTGACTATGTGTTCATCGCCCGGGGCGGCACGGCGAAACGGGCCTGGGCGGCGCTGGTTGACGATATGAAAAGCGCGCTGATAAGGCTCGCCGCCGATCTTTCGGACCGCCGCGAACGGCCCTCCAGCGAGCCCCAGAACCCGGCGACCCCTCGATCATGAACAGTGACAACCGCAACCTGATTAGCTTCGCCGTGCTCTCGGCCCTGCTGATCTTCGCCTACCAATTCTTCATCCTGGGACCGCAGCAGCGCCGCGCCCAGGCGCTGCACGCCCACGCCGAGGCCGCGCAAGTGGTGACGCCCGCCGGTCCGATCGCGCCCCGCCTCGATCGCGTCGCGGCCCTGGCGCAGAGCCCGCGTATCGTCATCGACACCCCGGCCCTGACCGGTTCGATCGCGCTGAAAGGCGCCCGGCTCGACGACCTGTTCCTCAAGGGCTACCACGTCGACCTGGCGAAGACGTCGCCCCTGGTCGAACTGCTTCGCCCCGAAGGCATGGCGTACGCCTATTTCGCCGAACAAGGCTGGGTCGGCGCCAATCTGCCCGGCCTGCCGACCACCCAGACCCTGTGGACGCAAAGCAACGGCGGAACGCTGTCTCCCGGCCAGCCGGTGGTTCTGACGTACCGCGCGCCGAGCGGTCTCGCCTTCAGCCGCACGATCTCGGTCGACGCCAAGTCGATGTTCACCGTGATCGACACGGTGGACAATACCGGGCCGGAGCCGGTCAGCCTCGCGCCCTACGTCTCGATCCAGCGTCAGGACCTGCCGGCCGGTCTCGGCAAGACCAACATCGTCCATGAGGGCGCGGTCGGCATTCTCGATCCGGATAAGTCGGTGCTGCGCCTCGCCAGCTACAAGCAGTGGAAGAAGAAGGGCGAGATCGACTGGCCGTCGCGCGGTGGCTGGCTCGGCGTCACCGACAAATACTGGATGACCGCCTTCATCCCCGACCAGCGCGAGCGGATCGACGCCAAGGTTCGGGTGATCACCGACCGCGCAACGAATATCGATGTGTACGAGGCGACCTACAGCGGCGGCGCGCGGTCCATCGCGCCGGGCGCGCGGATTACCGAGGTCAGCCACCTGTTCGCCGGGGCCAAGGTCGAGCCGACGCTGAACGCCTACAAGAAATCACTCGGTGTGCCCCGGTTCGACGACGCGATCGACTGGGGCCACCTGTTCTTCATCACCAAGCCGATCTTTGCCCTGCTGGAATTCTTCTACCAGTACGTCGGTAATTTCGGCGTCGCCATCCTGATGCTGACCGTGGTCATCCGCCTGATCACCTTCCCCCTGGCCAACAAGGGGTTCGAGATGGGCGTCAAGATGAAGAAGATCCAGCCGGAACTTCAGGCGCTGCAGAAGAAGAACAAGGACGACCCGCAGCAGCAGCAGAAGGACATGATGGCGCTGTATCAGCGCGAGAAGGTCAATCCGATCACCGGCTGCATTCCGGCCCTGTTGCCGATCCCGGTGTTCTATTCGCTGACCAAGCTGTTCACCGTGACCATCGAGATGCGCCACGCGCCGTTCTTCGGCTGGATCCACGATCTTTCGGCGCGCGACCCGACCACGATCCTGAACCTGTTCGGCTTGATTCCATGGGATCCAAGCCTCACGCCGGTGATCGGCGGCATCCTCGGCGGCATGTTGCACATCGGCGTCTGGCCGATGCTCTATGGGATCAGCATGTTGCTGTCGACGTCGATGAGTCCGCAGCAGGGCGTCGACCCCACTCAGCAGATGATTTTCAAGTTCATGCCGATCATGTTCACCTTTATCCTGGCGCAGTATTCGGTGGGTCTGCTGATCTACTGGACCTGGAGCAGCATACTCACCATCGCCCAGCAATACGTCATGATGCGCCGATTCAAGGTGGAGAATCCGATCGACAACTTCTTCGCGCGGTTCAGCGCCAAGGCGACGTGACAGCCGGAGCGCGGCCTTGCGCCCCCTCCGTCACGGCGCGAGAGGGCGCCGCGCCACCTCCCCCGCAAGCGGGCGTGGGAGGATTTGCTAAACTCTACTCCTCACCCGCTCGCTCGCGGGGGAGGTGGCAGGACGCTCTTTCTTGCGTCCTGACGGAGGGGGCGCAAAGCCGCGTCCTAAATGTCTGACGATGTCTTCACCCCCGAAGACCTGGAATCCGCCCGCATCCTGTTCGCCCGCCCGTGCGCCTTTCTCATGGGCGCGGTGGCGATGGACGGCCTGCCGCCGGACGGTCCGCCCGAGGTCGCCTTCGCCGGGCGATCCAACGTCGGCAAGTCGTCGCTGATCAATGGGCTGGTGAACCGCCATCGCCTCGCGCGCGCCTCGACCGCGCCCGGGCGGACGCGTGAGATCAATTTCTTCGGGCTGGACGAGCGGCTGCGCCTGGTCGACCTGCCCGGCTACGGCTTCGCCAAGGTATCGCGGACATCGGCCAAGAAATTCCAGGATCTCGGCCGGGCCTACCTGCGCGGCCGCCCCAGCCTCAAGCGGGTCTACCTGCTGATCGACGCGCGCCACGGGCTCAAACCGCCGGACGCGGAAGCGCTCGACGCGCTCGACCAAGCCGCGGTGTCCTACCAGATCGTGCTCACCAAAGCCGACAAGATCAAGCTGGCCGAGGCCGACGCCATGGTCGCCGCGACCGCGCTGAAAATCGTCAAACGACCCGCCGCCTTTCCCCGCGTGATCGCCACCTCCGCGGAAAAGGGCTATGGCCTCGCCGAATTGCGCGCCGAGATCGCCGCCGCCACTATCGGGTTCGACACGTGAGATGACGAAGACGCTCGAAGAGCCCGGCTGGGCGACCGCCCGGGTGTTGGCCGAGGCGCTGCCGTTCATCCAGATCCACGACCGCGCCACGGTGGTGATCAAGTACGGCGGCCACGCCATGGGCGAGGAGCAGACCGCCCGTGCTTTCGCCGGCGACGCCGTGCTGCTCAAGCTGCTTGGCGTCCGGCCGGTGGTGGTGCACGGAGGCGGGCCGCAGATCTCGCGCATGCTCGACCGGGCCGGAGTCAAATCGACCTTTATCGACGGACTGCGCGTCACCGACGCGGCGACCATGGAAGTCGCCGAGATGGTCCTGTCCGGCGCGATCAACAAGGAGATCGCCAACTGGATCACCCAGGCCGGGGCCACCGCCGACGTGCGCGGGGTGGGACTTTCCGGCAAGGACGCCGGCCTGATCACCGTGGAAAAGGCGACCCGGTCCAGGGTCGATCCCGACTCGATGATCGAACAGGTGGTCGATCTCGGCTTCGTCGGCGAACCGACCCGCATCGATCCCAAGCTGGTGCGCGGCCTGATCGACTCGGAGGATGACTATATTCCCGTCGTCGCGCCGATCGGCGTGGCGGAGGACGGCCAGACCTACAACATCAACGCCGACACCGTCGCCGGCGCTTTGGCCGGCGCGCTGAAGGCCAAGCGCATGCTGCTGCTCACCGATGTCGCCGGGGTGCTCGACGCCGACGGCGCCTTGGTGCGCCAGCTCACCGTGGCCGACGCGCGCGCGATGATCGCCGACGGTGTGGCGACCGGGGGCATGATCCCCAAGCTGCAGACGGCGATCGACGCGGTCGAAGCCGGGGTCGAGGCGGTGGTGATCATGGACGGCCGCCGCCACCACGCCATGCTGGTCGAGTTGTTCACCGAACACGGCGCCGGGACGCTGGTGTGCGCGTGAACGGCGTGGAGACCGCCGATCTGCGTCACGTCGACACCTGGTTGTTCGACCTGGACAATACGCTGTATCCCGAGGCGGCGGGGCTGTGGGCGAAGATCGGCGAGCGGATCACCGCCTATGTCGCCAACGTCACCGGACTGCCGACCAACGACGCCTACGTCCTGCAGAAGACGTGGCTGCACGATCACGGCATCACCCTCTCGGGCCTGATGAAGCACCACGGCACCGATCCCGACCACTATCATGACTATGTCCACGACGTGCCGCTGGACGAACTCGAACCCGATCCGGTGTTAAGGGCGGCCATCGCCCGGTTGCCCGGGCGGCGCTTGGTGTTCACCAACGCCGACGAGAAGCACGCGCGACGCGTCCTGGCGCGCCTCGGCATCGCGGATCTGTTCGAGGACATCTTCCACATCGCGTCGGCGGAATACTGGCCAAAACCTAGCGCGGAGTCGTTCGAGCGCATCGTGGCGGCGCACGGCGTCACACCGGCCGCCACCGCCTTTTTCGAGGACAGCGAGCGCAACCTCGAACCGGCGAAGGCGATCGGTATGACCACCATCCTCGTGGGCGCCCACGCCCCGACCTCGACGGCGGCCTTCGTCGATTACCGGCCGCTGGAACTAGCGCGCTTTCTCGCCGCCGCCCGCGTTATGGAGCCCGCCTGAATGACCGAGCTTGCCTTAAGCGACCTCGCCACCGAGATCGCGGCCGGCTGGGAAAAGCGCGGCGAACTCGACCCTCACACACGCGGCCCGATCCGCACGGCGGTCGACGAAACCCTGCTGCGGCTCGACAACGGCGCGGCGCGGGTGGCCGAGAAGGTGGACGGCGACTGGGTCGTCCATCAGTGGCTGAAGCAGGCCATCCTGCTGTCGTTCCGCCTGAACCCCAACACGGTGATGCGCGCCTCCTCCCTCGGCTCCGACTTCGGGCCGTGGTGGGACAAGGTCCCCGGCAAGTTCGACGGCTGGGACGAACCGCAGTTCACCGCCGCCGGGTTCCGCGCGGTACCCGGCGCCATCGTCCGCCGCGGCGCCCACATCGGTCGCAACGTGGTGCTGATGCCCTCGTTCGTGAATATTGGCGCCCATGTCGGCGAGGGGACCATGGTCGATACCTGGGCCACCGTCGGTTCCTGCGCCCAGATCGGGCGTGGCGTCCACCTCTCCGGCGGCGCGGGCGTCGGCGGGGTGCTGGAGCCGCTCCAGGCCACGCCGACCGTGATCGAGGACGGCTGCTTCATCGGCGCCCGCTCCGAAGTCGCCGAGGGGGTGATCGTCGGCGAAGGCGCCGTGCTCTCCATGGGCGTGTTCATCAGCGCCAGCACCCGGATCGTCGACCGCAAGACCGGCGAAGTCTATCGTGGCAAGGTGCCGCCGTATTCGGTCGTCGTGCCGGGCAGCCTGCCCGATCCGCACGGCGGGCCGGCCTTGGCCTGCGCGGTCATCGTCAAGACGGTGGACGCCCAGACGCGTTCGAAGACCAGCATCAACGACCTGCTACGCGACTAGACGCGAAATTTAAGGAGACTAACCCATGAAACACCGCACCCTCTCGCCCGGCCTCGAGGTCTCCGCCATCGGCATCGGCTGCATGCCGATGATCCGGGCGGGCAACATCAACTATGGCCACGCCGATGACGATGTTTCGGTCCGCACCATCCACGAGGCGATCGATCTGGGCGTCACCTTCTTCGATACCGCCGAGATGTACGGCCCGTTCTCGAACGAGGAGCTGGTCGGCCAGGCGATCAAGGGCCGCCGCGACGGCCTGATCATCGCCACCAAATTCGCCATGCGCTGGAACGGGAACCAGATGGCCGGCCTCGACGGCAGTCCGGAGAACGCGCGCCGCGCCTGCGAAGGCTCGCTGAAGCGGCTCGGGATCGACACCATCGACCTGTTCTACCAGCACCGCGTCGACACCAATGTGCCGATCGAGGACACCGTCGGCGGCATGGCCGACCTCGTTAGGGAGGGCAAGATCCGCCATATCGGCCTGTCCGAAGCCGGCCCGGAAACGCTGCGCCGCGCCGCCAAGACCCATCCGATCGCCGCCCTGCAGAGCGAATATTCGATCTGGGAACGCGATGTGGAGGACGAGATCCTGCCGGTCTGTCGCGAGAACGGCATCGGCTTCGTGCCCTACAGCCCGCTTGGCAGGGGCTTCCTAGCCGGCGGCATCCGCAGCCTCGCCGACCTTCCCGCCGATGATTGGCGCCACAACGATCCGCGCTATTCGGCCGAGAACATGCCCGCCAATCTGGCCATCGTCGACGCGGTGGCGGCCGTCGCCAAACGCCACGGCGTGTCCAACGCCCAAATCGCGTTGTCCTGGCTGCTGGCGCAAGGCGGCGACATCGTGCCGATACCGGGTGTCAAGCGGCTGGAGACGATGCGCGACAGTGTGAAAGCTCCGGAGATCACCCTGACCGAGGACGACCTGCGCACGATCGACGCCGCCGCGCCCAACGGCAAGACCGCCGGTCCGCGCTACGCTCCGGCGGGAATGGCGCGCGTCAAGCTGTAGGCGGAAATTCGGACGGCCGGGCGGCGACTCGACCGAAAATCGGCTGAAGTGTAACCGGCGTGTCACCAAAAGGGGTCATGTCGGGCATGGGCGGGCCGAGCAGCGGCCCGCGCCGAAACCATGTCAGGAATCATATCATGATAAAGTCAGCGGCTATCGCCACCGCGGCCATTCTCGCGGCCGTCAGCGCCCACGCGGCCCCCCAGGTCAAGACCGTCTTCGTCATCGCCCTCGAAAACCACAACTTCACCCAGCCTTCCGCCTACACCTCCACGAACCAGATCTTCGGCAACGCCGCCGCGCCGTTCATCAACAGCCTGGTGACCGCCGGAAATCCGAACGCGGCGATGACCTCCTACGCCAGCAACTACGTCAATGTTCCGGTGGCCACCGCCGGCGGCGTTCCGCTTCACCCGTCCGAGCCGAACTACGTCTGGGCGGAGGCGGGCACGGACCCGGTGGCGCTTCGCAATGACCTCCCCCCATATCCCGACAACATCGTCAACGCGCCCAATTTGAGCGCCGGCATGCAGTCCAAGGGCGTCGCCTGGAAGTCGTATCAGGAGGATACCGACCTCGCGACGGTGAACGGGCAACTGACGAACACCGTCGTGCCGACGAACCAGTACACCGTGCCCTTGACGAATTTCTCGGGCTCGTCGTCGACGTACACCAACGCCTACAATGGCAGCGATCAGTATAACTACGCCGCCAAACATAACCCTCAATTGTTCTTCACCGCGACCAACGGAGGGAACGACCCGTCGCCGGGCAACCCCGAGGCGAAATATTATGCGCCTTTGCAACAGCTATCGACCGACTTGGCCAACAACACGGTCGCGGCCTATAACTGGATCACGCCCGATCAGTTCAACGACATGCACACGTCGCTGACCGGAGGCTTCACCTACAACGGGATCCACTACACCGGCGACCAGGCCAATATCGCTCAGGGCGACAACTTCCTCGCTCAGATCGTTCCCCTGATCGAAGCGTCGCAGGCGTTCAAGAACGATGGCGCGATCGTGATCTGGAATGATGAGACCGAAGGCGAGGGCTCGGTTCCAGGCGAGTTCTCCAGCACCGAGATCGTGATCTCGCCGCTCGCCAAGGGCAACGCCTACACCAACGAGATCATGTACGACCATTCCTCGGATCTCCGCACGATGGAGGAAATCTTCCATATCGGCGCCCCCGGCCGCGGCTATCTCGGCGACGCCGCCAACGCTACCGATCTTTCCGACCTGTTCAAGTCCGGGGCGATCCCTTCAGCCGTTCCTGAGCCGGCGACCTGGGGCTTGATGCTGATGGGCTTCGGTCTTTCGGGCGCCGCGCTTCGTCGCCGGACGACCGCCGCCGCCTAGCGACCCCCCGCTCGATCAACGGCCTCCCTCCCCACACAGGCGAGGGAGGACTATGAGCGGGCATGACTTCGCGACCCGAACTCGATCCCGTCGCCCTCGCCCGCGCCCTGATCCGCCGGCCCTCGGTAACGCCCGCCGACGCCGGCGCGATGGGCATCGTACAGAATGCGCTCGACGATCTCGGCTTCGTCTCCCGTCGAATGACCCTTGGCGGGATCGAGAACCTTTACGCACGGGTGGGGACCTCCGCTCCCAACCTCTGCTTCGCCGGGCATACCGATGTGGTGCCGGTGGGCGACGAGGCGGCGTGGACCTCGCCGCCGTTCGCCGCCGAGGTCGCGGACGGGGTGCTGATTGGGCGAGGCGCGGCGGACATGAAGAGCGCGATCGCCGCCTTCATCGCCGCCGTGGCCCGCGTCGTCGGAGATGGCCGACCGGCGGGGTCCATTTCCCTGCTGATCACCGGAGACGAGGAGGGTGTCGCCACGCACGGCACCCGCGCGGTGATTGAGCGGCTGACGGCCGAGGGTGAGCGGATCGACCACTGCATCGTCGGCGAACCGACCTCGGCCGCCACCCTGGGCGACATGATCAAGATCGGCCGGCGCGGCAGCATCAACGCGGCGATCACCGTCGAGGGACGGCAGGGTCACGTCGCCTATCCCGACCGCGCCGCCAATCCCGTCCCGGTGCTGGTCCGCCTGCTGGCGCGGCTGCAGGCGCGGGAGCTGGATCGCGGCCACGAGGGCTTTCAGCCCTCGAACCTCGAGGTGACCACCATCGACGTCGGCAACGCCGCGAGCAACGTCATTCCGCCCAAGGCGACGGCGCGCCTCAACATCCGCTTCAACCCCGCCCACGGCGGCAGGGCCTTGGCCGACTGGATCACCGGCGAGGCCCAGGCCGCCGGCGCGGGGTTCGACGGCCAGATCACCGTGACGCCGTCAATCAGCGGTGAAGCCTTCCTCACCCCGCCCGGCGACTTCACCGACCTCGTCGCCGCCGCCATATTCGAGACGGTCGGGATTACACCCGAGCTATCCACCACCGGCGGTACGTCGGACGCGCGCTTCATCCGGTCGATGTGCCCCGTCGTCGAGTTCGGCCTAGTCGGCGCGACCATGCACGCGGTGAACGAGCGGGTTCCGGTGGCCGATATCGAGACGCTGTCCCGGATCTACCAGCGCATCATCGAGCGCTATTTCGCCGGATAGATAACCTCGGTGAGGTACAGACCGTGCGCTGGGGCCACGGGTCCGCACCGCGCCCGATCACACGCTTCTAAAGCGGCCGTGAGATCGTCCGGCGACCATCGGCCGCGGCCCACCTCGACCAGCGATCCCACCATCGAGCGGACCTGCCGATGAAGAAAGGATCGCGCGGCGAAGCTCACGCGCAGTTCCTCGCCGACCCGAAGCACACTGGCCTCGTCCAGCGTCTTGACCGGCGACCTGGCCTGGCAGGCGGCGTCGCGGAAGGTGGTGAAGTCGCGCAGGCCGATCAGCCGCCCGGCGGCCGCCGTCATGGCGTTGGCATCCAGTGCCGTTTTGATGTGCCAAACCCGCCCCTGCTCCAGCGCCGGCGGGCCAGCGCGCGCGAGGATGCGGTAGAGGTAGTGTCGGCCGGTGGCCGAGAAGCGGGCGTGAAAGTCGTTGTCGACGGTCTCGGCGCACAGCACCGCGATAGGCGCGGGGACGAGATGGGCGTTGATCGCATTCATCACCACCTCCGCGCGCCAGGCCTTGGCGAGATCGAGGTGGATAACCTGCCCGGTGGCGTGAACGCCGGTGTCGGTGCGGCCGGCGCCGTTGATGCGGATGGCCTCGCCACTGAAGGCGAGGATCGCCCGCTCGACCTCGGCCTGGATCGACGGCCCGTTGGCCTGGGCCTGGAAACCGACGTAAGGCCCGCCGTCATATTCGATCGTCAGCCGGTAGCGCGGCATCAGGCCAGGCGCTCGCCCGCGCGCAGCGGAAAACCGCGCAGGAAGTCGGCCGCGCTCTGCGGCCCGCGCCCCTCGCGTTGAAGCTGAAGGATGCGCACCGAGCCCGCGCCGCAACCGACCAGCAGGGTATCGTCCAGCAGCAAACCCGCCTCACCGTACGTATCCTCGGTGCGGGAGAGCAGCGCCTTCACCCGCACCGGTCCTCTGGGTGACGGCGCCAGAAACCAGGCGCCCGGAAACGGCGACAGGCCCCGAATCTGGCGGTCGACGCGCCGCGCGGCGCGATCCCAGCGGACACGCGTCTCCGCCGGCCTGATCTTCTTCGCATAGGTGGCGCCGTCGCTTGGTTGCGGCGTCTCGGCCGCTGTCCCGTCGGCCACCTTGGCCAAGACCTCGATCATCAGCGCGGCGCCGGCGGACGCCAGGCGGTCGTGCAGGGTCCCGGCGGTCTCGGCGGCGTCGATGCGCAGGCGGACCGAGCCGAGCACCGGACCCTCATCCAGGCCGGCGGTCATCCGCATCACCTCCGCGCCGGTGAAGGCGTCCCCCGTCATGATAGCCCGCTGGATCGGCGCCGCGCCGCGCCAGCGCGGCAGCAGGGAGGCGTGAAGGTTGAAACAACCGAGACGTGGCGCGTCCAGCACCTCGGAAACGAGGATCTGGCCGTAGGCGACGATCACCGCGGCGTCCAGGCTCAGCGCCGCGAAATCCGTGATCGCCTCGGGGTCGCGCATCGACGCCGGCGTCCGAACCTCGAGGCCTTGGCCGCGAGCAAACGCCTCCACCGGCGAAGGCCGAAGCTTCTTCCCCCGCCCCCGCGCCGCCGCCGGTTGAGCGTAGACACACGCCAGTTCATGCCCGGCGCCGATCAGCGCCGCGAGCGTGGGGATCGCGAAGTCGGGCGTGCCGAGAAAGGCGAGGCGCATGGGTGCGCCGGCGCTAGGCCTCCACCCGCGCGGCCTTGCGCACCCTGTCGATGGCGCGGTTGCGTTTCAGGCGGGAGAGATGGTCGATGAACAGGACACCGTTGAGATGGTCGATCTCGTGCTGGATGCAGACGGCGTACAGCCCTTCCGCTTCCTCCTCCACCGGGATGCCGTCGTAGTCGAGATAGCGAAGCCGCACTCGATTTGGCCGGATCACCTCGTCGAAGATTTCCGGAACCGAAAGGCAGCCTTCCTCGTAGGCGAACATCTCCTCCGACGACCAGGTGATCTCCGGATTGACGAGGTAGCGCGGCGCCGGCGGCTCCTCGCCCTTGGCGAGGTCCATCACGATCACCCGCTTGGCGACGCCGACCTGGATCGCGGCGAGGCCGATGCCCGGGGCCGCGTACATCGTCTCCAGCATATCGTCCATCAGGCGGCGCAGATCGTCGTCCACCGCCGCCACCGGCGCGGACCTTTGTTTGAGGGCCTGCTGGTCGCCGTCGACGGTGAGGATGCGCCGGATCATCCGCCCGAGGTAGGGGCCGTCTCCACCAGGGTCAAGGCGGGCGCGGCCAACGACGCCAGTTTGGTCAACGGCCTCACCGCCGCGTCGAGCGGCTCCAGTTCGGCAATGTCCTTACCCTGATGTTCCACCTTGAGCGCTTCGAATTTCCGCGCCTGCGGCAGGACGCTGGTCTCCAGCGAGCCGACGAAGTTGTTGTAGCTCTTCACCGCCGTCTGCAGCCCCGTACCCATCCGGGTGACGTGGTCAGCCATCACCGAAATTCGCTTGTAGAGTTCTCGCCCGAGGTCGGACACCTCCCGCGCGTTGGCCGCCTGCATCTCCGCCCGCCAGCCGAGCGCGACAACCTTGCACAGGCCGAACAGCGTCGACGGCGTGACGATGATCACCTTCTTGTCCATCGCCTCGGCCAGCAGGTTGGGGGAATGGTCGAGGGCGGGCGCGAGCAGGCCGTCGCTCGGCACGAACATGGCGACGAAGTCCGGCGTATTGTCCAGCTTGTCCCAATAGGCTTTGCGCGACAGCCCCTCGGCGTGACCACGAAGACTGGCGACGTGTCGCACCATGGCGGCGGACCGGTCGGCATCCTCGACAGCGTTCTGCGCCTCGTCGAAAGCTTTCAGCGAGCACTTGGCGTCGATCACGAACACTCCGCCGCCGGGCAGATGGACCACGACGTCGGGCCGATGAGCGCCGCCCTCGGCGTCGACATGGCGCTGCTCCTCGAAATCATGTCCGGCGCGCAGGCCGGCCCGCTCGAGCACGATGCGCAGCACCTGTTCGCCCCAGCGGCCCTGGACGCCAGCGCCTCGACCGAGCGCACGCGCCAGCTTGCGCGCCTCGTCCTGAGTGGCGGCGTTGGCCGCCATCAGGCCGGTGATCTGCGCCTTCAACCCTCCGGAGTCCTCCGCACGCGCCTTCTCGGCCTCGGCCACCTTCTTCTGGAAGGCGTCGAGCGTTTCGGCCACCGGCTTGAGCTGTGCCTCCAGCCGAGCATGGGCGAGCCGGTCCTGCGCTGCGAAGGTGTCCGTCGCCCGCTTCACCAACACGTCGGCGACCGCCTGGGCGGTAATCGAGGCCTGACCGCGCAAGGCATCCGCGCCGGTGCTCGCCTGGTCGCGCAGCATCCGCACCTCGAGTTCCGCCGACGCCGCTCGGCCTCGCTCTCGCATTGCCCAGAGGCTCGCGGCGGCAGCCGTAAGACCGAGAAGCGCGACAAGAATGAACGCGACGGTTTCCATCGCGAAACTCTACAGAGAGTCGGCGTATGCGCGAAATTCGCGATTAAGCCGCGCGCGGTTGAATGGTGTCGAGCCCCGCGCCGAGTTCACGTCGCCTCCGCATGAGATCGTGGTCGATCTGTAGTCGCAGCCAGAAGCCAGGCGTCACCCCCCAATAGCGCGAGAGCCGAAGATCGGTGTCGGCGGTGATCGAACGCTTGCCCAGCACGATTTCATTGATCCGCCGCGGCGGCACGCCGACGGCGGTTGCCAACCCCGACTGGCTCATGCCGAGCGGTCGCAAGAAATCTTCCATCAGCACATCACCCGGTGTTGGATTGCGAAGCTGACCCGGCGTCTCAGTGGTAGTCGCAAATCTCGACATAGTCGGCTTCTCCTTCATCCCAACGAAAACAAATCCGCCACTGCTGATTGATCCTGATTGAGTGCTGTCCGCGACGATCTCCGGTCAATGCTTCCAACCGGTTACCCGGCGGAATACGGAGATCGTCCAACCGACTCGCGGCGTTGATCAAACGCAGCTTCCGCAAGGCCACATCCTGGATCGTTGTCGGAAGCCGACGGGATTGTTCGCCCCGCCAAATCAATTCCGTTTCCCGATCGCGAATCGAACGGATCATCCGAGTATAACGTATGACGTTACGCGTACTGGATCAAGCCGGCCTTCTCGCCCGCATTGCCTGAGCGATCGTGCCGTCATCCAGCCAGTCCAAATCGCCCCCCACCGGCACCCCGCGCGCGAGGGAGGTCACCGCCACGTCCGTGCCGGCGAGGCGGTCGGCGACGTAGTGGGCGGTGGTCTGGCCGTCGACGGTGGCCGGCAGGGCGAGAACGACCTCGCGGACGGCGCCGTCGCTGGCGCGGCCGACCAGGGAGCCGACGCGCAGGTCGTCCGGGCCGATGCCGTCCATGGCCGACAGCAGGCCGCCCAGCACATGGTAGCGCCCGCGGAAAGCGTTGGCGCGTTCCATGGCCCACAGGGCGCCGACCTCCTCCACCACGCAGAGGAGAGAGCCGTCCCGCGCGGCGTCGGCGCAGATCGCGCAGGGGTCGCGGGTGTCGAGGGAGCCGCAGACGCCGCACACCCGCACGCGCTCGGCGGCTTCCGCGAGGGCTTGGCTGAGCGGGTCGAGAAGCTGATCGCGGCGTTTGAGCAGGGCCAGCGTGGCCCGGCGCGCGGACCTTGGTCCGAGCCCCGGCAGCTTGGCGAGCAGAGCGATGAGGCGCTCGATCTCGGGTCCCGCGGAGGCGGCCATCAGAGCTGCGGGAAGGCTTCCGCGATCGACCGCAGCCAAGCGCGAAGCGCGGTTTTTGCGCCGGGCGTGACGCCGTTGCGGACGATGATCAGGTCGCGATCCGGGCAGAGCACGAGGTGCTGACCCTCGTACCCGTTGGCCGAGAAAGAGCCTGGCCCGGCGAGCTCCAGCCACCAGTGTGCCCCGTAGGGTCCATCGATCTCCTCCGGCCCGGGCTGTGGCGGTCGCGGGGTGCGGGCATGATCGATCCAGTCCGCCGGTAGCAGGCGGCGGTCCTCCCACATGCCGCCGCGCAGGTAGAGCAGCCCGAATCTGGCGAAGTCGCGCGGCGTGCAAAAGCAGTAGGACGAGCCTATGAACGTGCCCGCGGCGTCGAACCGTGGATCGGCGCTGGTCATTCCCAAGGGGTCGAACAGGCGTTCGCGCATGAACGCGTGGAACGCTTCACCGTCCGCGCCGAGCCTATGGGCGAGCAGTCGGCTGACGATGTTGGTCGTTCCGCTGGAATAGTTGAACGTGGTGTCCGGCGCGCGCGCCAGCGGGAATGACGCGGCGAAGGCCGCCGTGTCCTCCCTCCCGTCGCCGAAAAGCATCGGGATCACGTCGGAAGGCTGATCCGGCAGGTAAGCCTCGGTGAATTTCAGGCCGCTCGCCATGCGCAGGAGCTGGTCGACGGTGATCGCGCCGCGCGGATCGCCGGCGCCGCGCCATTCGGGCACATCGGCGGGAGCGTGGATGTCGAGGCGCCCGTCCATCACCAAAAACCCAGTTAGCGCCTGGGTGATGCTCTTGGCCATCGACCACGACCGGCAGGTCACGTCCGGGCCGAAGCCTTGGCCGTAACGTTCAGAGACCAAGCGGCCGCCCTGAACGACCACCAGCGCCTGATGTTCACCGAGCGCCTCGCGCGCATCCGCGTCAAAGCCGCGATCTATGACCGCACGAACCGGGCGATCGTCCTGCAACGCCGCCGTCGGCCACCCGCGGGTCGGCCAGGAGACGTTCGCCGGCTGGGCTGGAAGCGGCGTCAGCGGCGATGGCTCCATAAGCGGTCCTTAGTCGAGGTCTTTATCCAACTCCGCGCGGGTCTCGTCGCTCAGCACGGCCAAGTGACCATAGAGCGGGTGATTGCAGCCGACCATCACCGGCTTGGAAGCGTCGCGGAAGTCCTCCGCCTGAGCCTCGCTCATCGGAAAGCGCAGGAAATGGACGGACGATGTCTTGCCGTCGCGGGTGCGGTCGATATCGCCCTCCGGCTTGGCGAAGACATGGTGATCGCCGATGCGCAGGAAGAAATAGGCTTCGACCCCACCGAGTTGGTTCAGGATGTTGGCGCGGCGCACCGGCTCGTCGATCTCGAACATTACCGTGGCCACCAGTTCGCGGCCCTGGGGGATCAGCGGATTATAGGCGGCGAGTTCATCCTGGAGCTGTTCGGCGCCGCCTTTTTCGGTGAGCAGCATCTCCTGGATCTGGAACAGCATGGTGTCGTAGCTCTCGAAATAGAGCGTGCAGTACGGACCGAGCGCGATCCGGCGCAGCCGCTTAAGGGGCAGAAGGGCGGCTCGGCGCGCCTTGCGCTGCGCGGCGTAGGCCGTTTCCGGCATGATGTCGTTAGGGGTGACGCGGCGGATGTCGACGGGCATGATAATGTTCTCAGGATAGGTCATAGGCTTGGGCAAGTATCTCGATGGGGTGGGCTTGACGCGGAACGCGCGCGCCCTCCTTGAGGTCCATTTCGACGAGTTGGCCGAGGTGTTTGCAGGCCAGCGGGCAGTCGGAGCACAGCGTCTCGTTGCCCTTGGCGGCGATCTGACGCGCGGCGGGCTTGCCGACCTTGACCGCGATGTCGTGCGTTTCCTTCATCACCCCAAAGGTGCCGCCATGGCCGGAGCAGCGCTCCACCAGATCGACCTTGGCGCCGGGGATCAGCTTCAGCATCTGCACCGAGACCGCGCCCATGTTTTGCGCCCGGGCGTGGCAGGCGTGATGCACCGTCAACCCGCCGTCCGGAACGGTCAGGCCCGGCGCGACGCCGTACTGCTTGGAAAGCTCGACGACGTACTGGCTGATGTCCCGGGTGGCGGCGGCGAGGCGCTTCACCTCGGAGTTCTCGGGCAGGATCAGCGGCCACTCGAACTTCATCATCAGCCCGCAACTCGCGGTTAGGGTGACGATGTCGTAGCCCTCGTCGACCAGCGGCAGCAGCTTGGCGCAGACCTGCATCGCGCGCTTGGCGACCTCGCCGATCTTGCCGGCCTCCAGCTCGGGCATGCCGCAGCATACCGGATAGGCGAACCGCGTCTCGACACCCTGTTTGGCGAGCACGGCCGCCGCCGCCGTCGCGGTCGACGGCGTGTTGTATTCGACGAAGCAGGTGGCGTAGAGCGCCACCTTGCGTTGGCCGAACGCCGGGCCGGCAGGATCGGCCGTGGGGCCTTTTTTCAGGAGATCGCTCGCGGTTTTGGAGTGATAGGTCGGCAGCAGCGCGGTTTTGTCGATGCCGGCGACCGCCTCCATCGCCGCGCGAAGGGGCTTGTTCTTCAGATCGGTTGCCCAGTTGACCAGCGGCGCCAGCGGCTTGGCCAGCTTGCCGTTGCGGTCGGTCTCACCGAGCTGTTCGCGGACGAACTCGCCGCCCTCGGCCTTGCGCAGCGCCGCCCGGTGGCGGAGCAGGACGTGGGGGAAATCGACGTTGAACGGGTGCGGCGGGACGTAGGGGCACTTGGTCATGAAGCACATGTCGCACAGCGTGCAGGCTTCGGTGACCGAGGCGTAGGCCGACTTTGGCACCCCATCCAGCTCTTCGGTCGGGCCATTGTCGATCAGGTCGAACAGGCGCGGAAAGCTGTCGCACAGGTTGAAGCAGCGCCGGCAGCCGTGACAGATGTCAAACACCCGCTCGAGCTCGGCCTCGACTTTCGGGATGTCGTAAAAGTCGGGATTTTGCCAGTCGAGCGCGTTGCGGAACGGCGCACTCAAGCTCCCTTCGCGGGCTTCGGTCATGAGTATCTCCTCCCTCCCCTTCATGGGGAGGGACGACGGCGAAGCCGTCCGGGTGGGGAAGTGCTGATCACCTCCGAACAGCGCGGGTGGAGCGGACTTCCCCACCCCCTTGCCGGTGGCGAGTCGACCCTCCCTATGAAGGGGAGGGAAGATTCGGCTCTGTCAGTCCATGCTTTCCAGCGCGCGCTGGAACCGGCCGGCGTGGCTCTTCTCCGCCTTGGCGAGGGTTTCGAACCAGTCGGCGATCTCCTCGTGGCCTTCCTCACGGGCGGTGCGGGCCATGCCGGGATACATGTCGGTGTACTCGTGGGTCTCGCCGGCGATGGCGGCCTTGAGATTGAGGTCGGTGGCGCCGATCGGCAGGCCGGTGGCGGGATCGCCGACCCCCTCCATGAATTCGAGATGGCCATGGGCGTGGCCTGTCTCGCCCTCGGCGGTGGAGCGGAACACGGCGGCGACATCGTTGTAGCCTTCGACGTCGGCCTTCTGCGCGAAGTAGAGGTAGCGGCGGTTGGCCTGGCTTTCGCCGGCGAACGCTTCCTTCAGGTTCTGCAGGGTCTTGCTGGTTTCGAGGGACATCGGAGCGCTCCTGTTATTGCGATGGCGTTGGACTAGGCCCGTTGCAGTCGTCAGTCCAATCGATTGAATGAGTACAAACGATAGAACAATCCTATCGACCGTCAGTAGGCCATGCCCTGCGCGACGGCCTTGAGGCGCTCGATGAGCGAGAGCTTGTCGTCGGTGAAATCGTTGTCGATCCACCACGCCTCGACCTCGCGCATGACCTCGCCGACCATCGGCCCGGGCGGGACGCCGGCGGCGAGCACCTCATGGCCGGAGAGCGGGAAGGGCGGAGGCCGCCAGCTATCGATCATCGGCAGCAGCGCGCGCCACTGCGTCGCCGCCGCCGGCCTGACGGACACGGCCCAGTTCAGCATCACCCTATCGCGGAAAGGGGCGGCGCCTTGCCGCCAAATCTCGCGGCGGACCTCGCGCGGGCTGAGCCATGAGACGACGGCGCGCCCGCTCAGGGCGCCGAGGAGGCGGTCGCGGTCGGCGTTGGACAGACGCAGGTGTTCGGCCGTGGCCCGCGCCGCTCCGGGATCGTCGTGCAATAGCGCGGCGAGACGCAACAGCGGATCGCGGGTGAAGAGCTGTTCGGTCTCGATCTTCACCAGAGCCTCGAACCGCGCGAGGCCCTCCGCCTGAGGCAGCAGGATGCCGAGGACCTGAGTCGCCGCCATCAGCCGCACGGCGTCTCGCGGATCGTCGGCGGCGAAGAGCTTGAGCAACTCCCGCGACACGCGCTCGGCGGACAGGTCGGCGGCCATTTCTCGCAAATCCTGGCAAGCCTCCAGCGCGGCGGTGTCGGGCTTGCCCCTCCCGTACCAGGCGAGGAAGCGGAAGAAGCGCGGGATGCGCAGCGCGTCCTCGGTAATGCGTGTTTTCGGGTCGCCGACGAACACCACCTTGCCCGCCCGCAGATCGGCCACGCCCTGTCCCGTGGGGTCGAACACCGTGCCGTGCTCATCGGCATAGAGCGCGTTGAAACGAAAATCCCGCCGCGCCGCGTCTTCCTTCCAATCGCTGGTGAAGGCCACGGTCGCGTGGCGCCCGTCGGTCTCGACGTCCCGGCGCAGGGTGGTGATCTCCAGCGTCCGCCCCATCGTCGCGGCCGTCACCGTGCCGTGGTCGACGCCGGTGGGGATCGCCTGGGCGCCAGCCTTGGTCAGCGCCTCGGTGACCGCGACGGGGCTAAGCGTCGTCGCGATGTCGATGTCGGTCACCGGCTTGCGCAGGAGGGCGTCGCGTACGCAGCCGCCCACGAACCGGGCGCAGTCGTCGCCGCCGGCCGCGCGCAACGCTTCCATCACCAGGCGCGTCCCCGGATCGGTCATCCACGGTTGGGGCGGGAGCGTCTCGCTCATCGGTCCTCGAAATGACCGGGCCTGACCGTGCCGTTCGGCCGGACCTCCGCGGGAATGTAGCGGCCGTGGTCCGTTCCGTGGGGCAGCAAGGCCTCGGCCACGAGCGACAACACCGCGAGCGTGGCGCCGGCGGCCACAAGCCAAGCCCACGGCGTGGAGCCCATCGGCCGTGCGGTACGCCACGCCACCCCGCGCCACACGGCATACACCGCGAACGGCGCAAGAAACAGCAGAAGCCGGATTAGATAGGCCCTAGCCAATTGGGAGCCGGCGGTCTGGCGAAGGGCCAAACGGATTTGTAATCACCACGCCCCGCCACCTGAACCCATCCTGGAAATCTTCCGACACCAGCAGATCGCATCCCGCCTCGGCGGCCGCCGCGAGGATGATGGCGTCGAAAATCCTCAGGCCAGTGGTCGCGGCCAAATCGAGGGCGTTTTGCAGAACCGTCTCGCTGGTTGGCTCGACGTTGGCGATGTCGTGCAATCGCTTTACCGCGATCGAACATGCGGCGGCCGTCAACCGATGTCTTACACGAAGAACGTTATGAAGTTCGGCCATCACCTGGGCGGGTAGAACAATCCGCGCTCTGGCGCGAATGAGGTTCTCCATAAGGCTCTGGCTCCCGACTATTTTCGCTCCGTCGGATGGCGCTCTTTGGACTCCCTCCGCGTAGACCAGAATGTTTGTGTCAAGAGCGACGCGGTCACGTTTCGGGCGTCGGGCCGCGCTCGTATAGTTCTTCACGCGTCCAGGGTCCCACCACGACCGGTTCCAGAGTCGCCCAATGCGCTTTCAGAGCCGCAAAGGCGATCTCTCGCTTTCGCTGAGCATCTTCCGACAGGGCGCCGTCGCTCACTGGCCCAAGTTCCGCGACCGGCTGTCCATGAGACGTGATCGTCACGCGCGTCCCGTTTCGCGCGGCGCGCAGCAGGGCGGAGAAGCGGCGATTGGCTTCCGCGGCGGGAACGGTCATCGTCGCTTCGGACATATCACTAAAGTAGTGAGAAACCGCACGCGGGTAAACAGTCCGTCCATGCGGCTCATCCGATCGCCGCGCCGTACAGTCGATCGTACAGCGCGCGCAGGATGCCCGCGGTCGCGCCCCAGATCATGCGGTCTTGCCATGTCATGGCGTAGAACCGGCGCAGCGCGCCGCCGGGAATCTGGTGCTCTCGCTCCTCGTGGTTGAGCGGGTCCATCAGGAAGCCGAACGGCGTTTCGAAGATATCGGCGACCTCGTGCGGGTTCGGCGTCAGCACGCAGTCCGGCGCGACGAAGCCGACCACCGGCGCGATGCTGTACCCCGTGCCGGTGCGGTAGGTCGTCGACAGGCCGGCGAGGCTGACCAGGGCGGGATCGAGCCCGATCTCCTCCCGCGCCTCGCGCAGGGCGCAGTCCCACGGCGTTTCGTCGCCGTCGACACGGCCCCCTGGCAGGGCGACCTGGCCGGTGTGCTGGCGCAGGGTGTCGGCGCGGCGGGTGAGGATCACCGCCAGCCCCTCCGGGCGTTCGACGAGGCCGATCAGCACGGCCGCCGGCGTCAGCGTCTCTGAGGCGTCGCCCTTCCAGTCGGCGTTGAGGTCGAAGTCGGAGCGGAAGGCGGCGGCCTCGGCCGCGCTCGCGTCCAGCGGATCGAGGTGGGCCGCCACCCAGGCCCGCACCTCGGCGAGCGACGCGTGGGGCGTCACGAAGCGAGGCTCTCCGGCGAACCCAGCACGAAACGAGTCCCGGCGGATTCGACGGTCAAGACATCCTCGCCGGCGTGGTCCGCCGCCATGTCGACCAACTCGTAGAACACCGGTCTGGCGATCAGGGCCTCGAGCCCGCGGCGAACCATCAGATACGGCCGCGGCTCTCCGCTCTCTAGATCCGTCTCGACCCGGATCGGGTGTTCGGCGTCGGCCTCGACCTCGTCGCCGACATTAGTGGTGAAACGCAAGACGGGGCCGCGCGCGTTCGTTGCCGTTTCCACCTTTACCGCCACGAAAGGAGCGTCCTCCACCACGATCCTCAGCTTCTCGGCCGGCGTAACCAGGTGATAGCCGTCCGGATCGAGCCGCAGCACCGTCGAAAACAACCGGACCAGCGCCTCCCGCCCGATCGGGGAGCCCTCGTGCATCCACTGGCCGGACGCCTTGATGACGATGTCGATTTCGCCGCAATGTTCGGGATGCCACAGATGCACCGGCGGCAAACCCCGCCCGGGCGCCTGGGCCTTGGCGGCGGCGACCACGGAGTCCAGAGCGGAAGAAGGCGGCGTGGTCATCTCCGGAAGGTAGGCGGTGGCGGGGAACGGCTCAAGCGGCCGCGACGCTGTGTCTTGACGCCTCCGAGCCGCGCTCGACCGTCTGCTTCGCCTCAGGCTTTCGGAACGCCAAGCGCCTTGTTCAAGGCGGCGGCGAGATCGTCGGCGCGGAACGGCTTCTGCAATACGGGCGAACCGCGGTCGACATCGCGCAGCCCGGACTCACCGTAGCCGGTGGAGAAGATCATCGGCACGCCCCGCGCCCGCAGCGCGTCGGCGATGGCGAACACCGGCTGTCCGCCAAGATTGATGTCGAGCAGGGCGGCGTCGATCTCTGCGTCCCCCGACGCGAGATCGAGGGCGGGTGCGAGAGCGTGCGCCGGCCCGACCACCGTGCAGCCCAACTCATCGAGCATATCCTCGACCAGCATGGCGATCATCATCTCGTCTTCGACGACGAGAACCTTGCGACCCTGAAGGGGCTCACCGCCGTCCATACGCATCGACCCTCGGGCGAACCAAACTCATGTTAACCTGTTCAAGCGTTGCCGTACAGCGTCCACGGCTAGGTATCGCCTTGCCGGGCCGCGGCGGGGCTGACCCGCAGCGCGGTGATCTGATTGCGCTGACGCCGCAGGATCTGGAAGCGGTGGCCGTGGAACAGGAAGTTCTGTCCGACATCGGGAATGGCGCGCGCCTCGTGGATCACCAGGCCGGCGATGGTCACGGCATGCTCGTCCGGCAGGTTCCAGTCCATGAACCGGTTGAGGTCGCGCACGGTGACGTCGCCGTCGACGTCCACCGAGCCGTCCGGTTGGCGCCGCACGCCCTGAATCGCCTCGTCGTGCTCGTCGTCGATCTCGCCGACGATCTCCTCGAGGATGTCTTCAAGAGTCACCAAGCCCTGAAGCGCGCCGTACTCGTCGACCACGAGGGCGAAGTGGCTCTGCCGCTTGAGGAAGGCCTGAAGCTGGTCCTTGACCACGGTGGTGTCGGGGATGAACCAGGCCTCGCGCATGATCGCGCCGATCTCGATCGCCTCCACCGGATTTTGCGCGATCGCCTTCAGGAGGTCCTTGGCGTGGAGCACGCCGACGATATTCTCCGATTCGCCGCGATAAAGCGGCAGCCGCGTGTGCTCGGCGTCGAGCACCTTGGCGATGATCTCGCGCGGCGGCAGGTCGGCGTCGATCATGGTGATCGACTTGCGATGCACCATGATCTCCGACACGCCCATGTCCGACAGGTCGAGCACGCCGCCCAGCATACGTCGGTCGCGCGCTTCCACAGCGCCTTCGGAATGGTGGTAGTTCACCGCGCCGCGGATTTCCTCGTGCGCCGCCAGCACATCGGTCTCCATATCGAGGTCGACGCCGAACAGGCGCAGCGTCCGGCGAACCACCCACTGGATGGCGAAAATCACAGGTCCTAGGATGCGGACGACCAGGAGCATCGGCCCGGAGACCGAGCGCGCGACATCGTCGGCGCGGACAATGGCCAGGGTCTTGGGCATCACCTCGACGAAGACGACGACCAGCAGCGTCATAACGCCGGTGGCGATGGCCACGCCCCAGGCGCCCGGCACGACCTGGGTGATGAACTCGGTGGCCAACGCCGAGGACAGGATGTTCAGCACGTTGTAGCCGATCAGCACCGCCCCGATCATGGTTTCCTGATCGTCCAGCAGCCGGTTGACGCGACGGGCGCCGCCGTCTCCCTCCCGTTCCAGCTGATGCATCCGGCCGCGACTGGCGCGGGTCAGCGCCGTCTCCGCCGCCGAGAACACGGCCGAGATCGCCAGCAGAGCGACGATCAGCAGGCTCATCAGGCCGATGGCGGCGATCATGCCAAGGCGCCTTCCGCCACGAGGAAGTTCCGCACCGCGGCCGAATCGACGTCCAGCGCGACAAAGGCCTCGCCGATGGCGCGGACCAGGATCAAGGTCAGTCCCCCGCTGTTTGCCTTCTTGTCCTGCCTCATGTGGGCGAGAAGAGCGTCGGCGGACAGGGGCTTGGACGCGAGTTCGGTCAGGAAGGTGGGCAGGCCGGCGCGGACGAGCGCGATCGTCGCTCGCTCGGCGTCGTCGCCGTCGCACAAGCCCAATTGAACGGACAATCGGAAAGCCATGGCGCAGCCCAGGCCGACCGCCTCGCCATGCTTGAGGGCGTCGCCGAAACCGGTCTCCGCCTCGATGGCGTGAGCAAAGGTGTGTCCGAGATTGAGCAAGGCCCGCGCGCCGCCCTCGCGTTCATCCGCGGCGACAATACTCGCCTTCATCTCAACAGAGCGGTGGACCGCATGGGTCAACGCGCCTGGCTCCCGCCGCCGCAGATCGGGAGCGAACGCCTCCAGCCAAGCGAAAAACTCGCGGTCGCCGAGCAGGCCGTACTTCAGCACCTCTCCCAGCCCACACACCAGCTCTCGATCCGGCAAGCTGTCCAGCGTGGCGAGGTCCGCGAGCACCAGGCGGGGTTGATGGAACGCGCCGATCATGTTCTTGCCGGCCGGCATGTCGATCGCGGTCTTGCCGCCGACCGAGGAGTCGACCTGCGCCAGCAACGTCGTTGGAACCTGCACGAAATCGATGCCGCGCTTGTAGATCGCCGCGGCGAACCCCGCCAAATCGCCCACCACGCCGCCGCCGAAGGCGACGATGAGGTCGCCGCGCTCCAGCCCGAGCGCCAGCAGATCGTTGCTGAGAGACTCCAGGCCGGCGAAGCTCTTGGCCGCCTCGCCCGGCTGGATCACGATGACGTCCGTCCTGATCCCAGCGCCGTTCAACGCGCTCGTCAGCGCTTCGCCATGGTGCTCGTGGACGTGGCTGTCGGTGACCACCGCCACGCGATGTCGCCTGAGCAAGGGCTTTAGCCTCGCGCCCGCTTCGGCGATCAGCCCGTGTCCGATGATCACGGGGTAGGACCGCGCGCCAAGATCGACCGTCACGCTGACCATCAGGCGACCGACGCCAGGTGGCTCTTCAGCGCCCTGATCACGGCGTCGACCGACGTCTGGTGCGCGGTGTCGCCGGTCTCGACCACGATATCGGCGCCGGCGAACAGGGGTTCTCGGGCGGCGGCCTGCTCGCGCAACACGGTGAGCGGGTCCTTGCCGACCAGCAGCGGCCGGTGATCGCGGCGTCCGAGGCGGCGCGCGAGGATCTCCAGGTCCGTCTTCAGCCAGATCGAAATCGCTTTCGCTCGGATCAGCTCCCGGGTCTCCGGATGGGTGAGCGCGCCGCCGCCCGTCGCCAGTACATGGGGAGGTTCGTCGAGCAGGCGCGCGATCACCCGTCGCTCGCCGTCGCGGAACGCGGCCTCGCCGTAGCTCTGGAAAATCTCCGACACGGAGCGGCCGGCCGCCGCCTCGATCTCAGCGTCGGCGTCGCGGAACGGCATGTTCACCGCCAGCGCCAGGCGCCGACCGATTGTGCTCTTGCCGACTCCCATCAGGCCGACGAGGGCGATGGTCCGATGATTCAAGGGGGTCGAGGCGTTCATGGACGTCGCCCTATTTTACACACGCTGGGCGGCGCGCCAAACCGGCCGAAGCGGCGTACGCTCCGTGACATGAACGCCGCCGCCTGGCCCGACACCTTTCTGGAGATGATGGCGGCGGAGCGCGGCGCCGCGGCCCACACCCTCACCGCCTACTCGCGGGACCTCACCGACCTGTCGGCGTTCCTCGCCGCGCGGGGCCGCGATCTCGGCACGGGCTCCGACGAGGATGTCGAGGCGTGGTTCGAAGATCTCGGCGCGCGTGGTCTGGCCGCGGCCACGGCGGCTCGGCGGCGCTCCGTGATCCGGCAGTTCTATCGCTTCGCCCTTTCGGAAGGTTGGCGGCGCGACGATCCCTCGTCACGGCTGGATGCGCCGAAGAAGGGCCGCTCCCTGCCGAAAACCCTGAGTCGCGATGAAGCGGCACGGCTGATCGACGCCGCCGCGGCGCGGGACGGCGCGACCGGCGCCCGGCTCGCCGCGATGATCGAGATTCTCTACGCCTCCGGCTTGCGGGTCTCGGAGCTGGTGGCTTTGCCGTTGGCGTCCGTGGCGCGGGACCCGGCGTTCCTGATGGTCAAGGGTAAGGGCGGCAAGGAGCGTCTGGTCCCGCTCGGCGCGCCGGCCCGCCTCGCGATCCGGCACTACCTCGGCCATCGCGCCCGCTTCCTGCCCAGAGGCGACGCGGCGAATCCGTGGCTCTTCCCGTCGCGAGGCGCTTCACGGAAACTGACGACCCGCCGCTTGGCGCAGATGCTCGATGAGGCCGCCGCGGACGCCGGTGTCGATCCGGCGCGGGTCAGCCCTCACGTCCTGCGCCATGCCTTCGCCACCCACCTGCTCGACGGCGGCGCGGATCTCCGCGTGGTGCAGACCCTGCTCGGTCACGCCGACATCGGTACGACGCAGATCTACACCCACGTCACCAGCGAGCGCCTGCGCGAGGTGGTCGCGACCCGCCATCCCTTGTCCGAGGGCCGAAAGCGCGACTGAACCCGGTGCGGCTGGGCTCAACTTGCCGGGGAACGGCGACACGCCTAGATCACCCGCTCTTTCGACGAGGCGCTCCCCAGCGATGGCCACCCACTACCTGGACTTCGAGCGCGGGGTCGCCGACCTCGAAACCAAGCTCGAGGAGCTGTCGAAACTCTCCGAAAGCCAGGGTCCTGGTGCGTTCGACACCGAGATCGCCGCCCTGCGGCGCCGTGTCGCCGAGCGGCGGGCGCAGACCTACGCCCACCTCGATCCCTGGCAGAAGGCCCAGATCGCCCGCCACCCTGAGCGCCCTCACCTGGTCGACTACATCGAGGGGCTGATCGAGGATTTCGTCGAGCTGCGCGGCGACCGCAGGTTCGCCGACGATCAGGCCCTGATCGGCGGCATCGGCCGGTTTCGCGGCCGCGGCGCCGTGGTCATCGGCCATGAAAAGGGTCACGACACCCCGACACGCATCCAGCACAATTTCGGCTCGCCGCGCCCTGAAGGCTACCGCAAGGCCATCCGGCTGATGGATCTCGCCGAACAGTTCAACCTGCCGGTGCTGTCGTTCGTCGACACCGGCGGGGCCTATCCCGGCGTCGATTCCGAGGAGCGCGGCGTCGCCGAGGCCATCGCCCGGGCCACCGAGCGTTGCCTGACCCTCGGCGTGCCGATGATCGCGACGATCACCGGCGAGGGCATGAGCGGCGGCGCCATCGGCATCGCCGCGGCCAACCGCGTGCTGATCCTGCAGCATTCGATTTACGCCGTGATTTCACCCGAGGGCTGCGCCTCGATCCTGCTGCGCGACCGCGGTCAGGCCGAAGGCGCGGCCAAGGCGATGAAAATCACCGCCGAAGACCTGATCCGGCTCAAGGTCGTCGACCGGATCATCGAAGAGCCGGTTGGTGGCGCCCACGCCGACCGCGCCCGGGCCATAACCCGCGTCGGCGACGTCCTGGAGGTCGAACTGGCCGCGCTCACGGGATTGTCGCCGGACTCCTTGCGCGAGCAGCGGGCGGAAAGATTCTATGCTATCGGGCGGTGAGGCCTTTCCTTACGACGTCTCGGCGCCCGAATGGACGCCTCAATACCGTCTATCTTTAGCCTTGAAGTCGCCGCATGTCGGTTTTCTCTTGGTGGGCTTCGGTTCGACTAAGGCGAAGCGGCTCTCCGGTTGAAATCCGGAGGAGCATGTGTGTGACGCACGCGGGTTTATGGGGGCCTGCTTGCATTCCCCTTTCACCCGACTGGCGTCCGCTGGGGGCACCCGTCCTATGATCAGGAGAGGCAGTCATGCGTTCTAAATACTTACTGACCTGTGGGGCCCTGGTGATGAGCTTGGCCGGGGCCGCGACGGTGAAAGCCGCCACCACCGTGATCGGCGTCGAAGACGCCGCGAACGGTTTCGTCGGCGATTTTCTCGAGAAACCATTCCCTGGATCGCAATATATCGTCGCCAGCGATGGTGAGTCCGCTTTCGATCCGTTCGGCGCCGGCTACGACACCAGCGATGGCTTGAACTTCAGCAACGTCGGCCATGTCTGGACTCAAGCCGCCGACAGCACCTGGAACAGTCTGGGCAACCAGACCTAGGTTCTTCCGGCCGTGACTTCGTGCGGCGCCGAGAACGAACCCGTGTGAGAGCCGGTCGGCCACTTCACGTCGCCGGATGCGTGGTCCCCGGGCGCCATCGGCGCCTGGTTGATCCTCGAAGACCCCATTGACGGCGGTGGGGTCAGCGACGTGATCTACACGTATAACGACACGGCTGGCGCGGAATTGCTGTTCTATTCCGATCCCAGCCTCCCGGTTCCGGAGCCATCGACGTGGTCGATCCTCATGCTCGGCGGCTTCGGGCTGGGCGCCACATTGCGCGGCCGCCGCAAGACGGCGATTCCCGCGACGGTCTGAGTTGAACGAAGTGAGCTGAGAGCGACAGGGAGCCCGGCCGTCGAAATGGACGCGCCGGGCTTTTGTCGTCGGCTCTTATCGATCCCCAGGGTCGCGCCTTCGTCTTTGACGACCGGAAATCTCACGGATGGCGCTCCCCGAGGCTCGCTTTGACGACCGCGGCGCGTTGCCGCCGGCTTGCCGGTCTGCTAAGGCGTTCCGCCCTTCGGCCTGGTGGCGGAGTGGTTACGCAGCGGACTGCAAATCCGCGCACCCGAGTTCGATTCTCGGCCAGGCCTCCAATATCCGAGAGCTTCACGCACTCTGTTCAGACGGCGGCGGCGGCGCACGACCGCGCCCAGGCCGCCGAGGGCCGCCAGCATCAACGTCCACGTCGCTGGTTCGGGCACGGCGGAGATGCTGAAAACGTAATTGGCGGTGTCGGTCACCGTGACGTCGGCGTCGAATGCGTCATTCAAATAAAAGTCGTATTCGCTGATGTGACCGTCGGGGTAATAATAACTCATCGGAGCCGGCGTCGTGAACCGACCCACCAACAAGTTCGGCGTATCGATCGACAGCGGGACGAAGGGCGTATCCTGCTGGTCATCCTGCGCGGCGATCGTCCCATCGTCGTTGTAATAGATGTAGTTGAAATCGGTGTAGAACATCAGGTTGCTGACGGTCAGGTCCAGTGGAGCCGAGGATTCGAACGAAACGCTGTAGGTCGTGCCGTCGGCGATACTTCCATAAGGCGAATAGATGATGGATTCACCCGGCGGCAGCACACCGGTCTCCACGGTGGCCGTGGCCGACGTCGCCGAACACAGCGCGAGCGCCGCGACTATCCAGGCGAGTTTGAACATCGCCGCCTCCTAGCATCGAGAGGATGGTCCCGCTGATCTTGAGTGACGTCAAGACGTCCTCTCGTCTTCGTGACCGTCGACCCTAGAATCGCGTGGGCGCCCTCGCGGCCGGCGCGCAGCGGCCTTCGATCGTCAGTTTCTCGGCGTCGTTGCGGAAATAATATCGTCCGCTGGAGCGGTCGACGAAGGCAGTCTTGCCGCCGCTGTTTTCGAGCACGAACCGGCTCGCGGTCGCGCTTACCAGGGGACGGACACCGCGGACGTTGAAACCGCGGCCCGTGTTGTCGGAAATCTGGACCGTCTTCGCGCCCGAATCGATGACCAGGCGGCGAATGCCTTTACGGCTGTAGCCAGGCTTGGTCGATTGCACCCGGCAATCCAGCGTCAGTACCGCGCTCGCGGCGGGCTCCGCCGCGAGCAGGAAAGCCAGCAAAGCGGTTGGAATGAAAGCGCGGTTCATGGACATCTCTCTGAAGGTGCTCACGGCGCGAGGCGATAGCCGCCCGCCTCGGTCAGCAGGAGCTTCGCCTTGGCCGGATCGGGCTCGATCTTCTGGCGCAGGCGATAGACGTGGGTCTCCAGCGTGTGGGTGGTGACGCCGGCGTTGTAACCCCACACCTCCGCCAGCAGCACCTCGCGCGAAACCGGCTTGTCGCCGGCGCGGTAGAGAAACTTCAAGATGTTCGCCTCCTTGTCCGTAAGGCGCAGCCGTTTGCCCTTCTCGTCCACAAGCAGTTTGTTGGCCGGCTGAAAGGAGTAGGGGCCGATGGCGAAAGTGGCGTCTTCCGACTGTTCGTGAGCGCGGAGCTGGGCGCGGATACGGGCGAGCAGCAGCGAAATCTTGAACGGCTTGGTCACATAGTCGCTGGCGCCCGCTTCCAGGCCCTGGATGGTGTCGTCGTCGCCGCCGGCGGCGGTAAGCATGATGATCGGCGACGCGCCGCCGCTCTCGCGCAGCCTGCGGGCGGCTTCGCGGCCGTCGATATCGGGCATATCGACGTCCATCAGCACCAGATCGGGCCGGGTCTCGAGGGCGGCCGCGACGCCGGCGACTCCGCCGGAAACGGTCGAAACCTCGAATCCCTCCGCCTCGAGCTGTTCGGAGAGCAGCGCACGGAGGTCGTCGTCGTCGTCGACGATCAGGATGGTTTTCTTTTGCGCCATGGCCACTGAACATGCACCTTCCGGCGTCCGTCGCCAACGGCTGAGGCGAGCAAGGTTATGAACTTCGAGGTCTACGCCGACGGGGTGTTTTTCCTACCGGATGGGAGGGCGCGATGCGCCCTCGGTCGCGGCGGGGTGGCGGCGATGGGGGCCAAACGGGAAGGCGACGGCGCCACGCCCGCCGGGTTGTGGCCGCTGCGCCGCCTGTTCTACCGGCTGGATAGGATCGCGGCCCCGGCCACGCGGCTGCCGACCACGGCCTTGACGCCGTGGGATGGCTGGTGCGACGCGCCCGCCGATCCCGATTACAATCGCGCCGTCCAGCTCCCCTATCCGGCGAGCGCCGAGCATCTCTGGCGAGACGACGAAGTCTACGATCTGATCGTCGTCCTCGGCTACAACGATGCTCCGGTGGTCCCGGGGCGAGGCTCGGCGATCTTCCTCCACATCGCCCGCCCGGACTACGCGCCGACCGACGGTTGCGTGGCGCTGCATCGAGCCGACCTGTTGAGCTGCCTCGCCACCGCCTCGACATGGGACGCCCTGTGCATCCACGCGTCGCCTTCCGCTTCGGTCTAGGCCGCGCGGTGGCGTTCGCCAAACAAAGCGGATCCGACTCGAACCGAAGTGGCGCCGTGACGAATGGCGATCTCGAAATCCGCGCTCATGCCCATCGAGAGTTCCGCCAGATGGTTGCGGCGGGCGATCTTGGCGAGGAGGGCGAAGTGCGGTCCCGGCGGCTCGGCGACGGGAGGGATGCACATCAGGCCGGCGACGGTCAGCCCGTGAACGTCGCGACACCTCGCGATGAAGGCGTCGGCCTCGCGGGGCGCGACGCCGGACTTGTTCGGCTCCTCCCCGGTATTGACCTGAACCAGGAGGCGCGGCGTCTTGCCTTGCCGGGTGATCTCCACCGCCACGCGCTCGGCGATATGGTCGCGGTCCACGGATTCGACGACGTCGAAGAAGGCCACCGCGTCGGCGGCCTTGTTGGTCTGCAGCGGACCGATCAGATGGAGTTCGATCTCCGCTCGTCGGTCGCGCCAGCGCTCCATCGCCTCCTGAACACGATTTTCGCCGAAAACGCGTTGGCCGGCGTCGAGCACACGGGCGACGGCCGGCCAGGGCTGCTGTTTGGACACCGCCGTCAACGCGACCGCGTCCGGCGTCTGGCCCGAGGCCATGGCGGCCGCCGCGATCCGGGCGCGGATGGCCTGCAGCGGGTCGCCGGCGTCGGTGTTCATCGGGGGTGAATCCTGTCGAGACGATGTGGCGGGCTGCGCGAAGGCTGGGTGGTGGCCGCCGCGACCTGCCGCCTCTGCTGTTGTTCACCGATCCCGTGCGCACGCCAAGCCCGCGCGAGGCGATGGAGCGGCTGCCGCGCGGCGCGGGCGTCGTTTTCCGCGCCTTTGGGCGGGCCGACCTGATTGATCAAGCGCAAGAGCTCAGGCGTCTCGCGCGGCGGCGGGGGCTGGTGTTCATCGTCGGAGCTGACGCCGGCTTGGCGCGGAGGCTGCGGGCCGACGGTCTGCATTTGCCCGAACGCGGTGTTCCCGCGACCATCGACCGCCGGTGCTGGCCGAAGGGGTTTATCTTCACCGCCGCCGCCCACGATCGGCTCGCCATGCTGCGGGCGGAACGCGCCGGGGTAAATGCGGTAGTCGTGTCGGCGGTGTTTCCGAGCCCCAGCCCGTCCGCCGGACCGCCTATCGGCGTCACCCGGCTGGCGGCATGGACGCGATCAACGACATCGGCCGTCTACGCCCTGGGAGGCGTCGACGCGCGAACGGTTCGGCGCCTGACGGAGACAGGCGTCCGCGGATTCGCCGCAATCGGCGGTCTGGCGTTCAAACCGGCTAGAACTTGAAGGTGGTTTCCAGCCGCACACGGGGCGCGGGCATCTGCGGGTCGGTCAGGCGCTGCGTGCTCTCGAGCTGATCGGGCGCGAGGCTGACGGCGCCGCCGATGTGGAGACGGGGGGTGATGCGGTAGTACAGGCCGGGCTGAACGTCGCGCAGTTGCACGTCCCGATCGGTATGCTGCTCCACGCCCAGCTTGAGGCCCCAACGCGCCTTCTTGGCGTCCCACTCCAGCGTGCTGCGCGGAACGGTGATCGAACTGGAATTCGCCGGACCGGAGAAGTCGTTCGCCGCGAGGACCAGTAGACCGGTCTGCGCGTGCGCCACCGGCGCGGCCGCCACGGCGAGCGCGGCGCTCACGAGCAGAGTTGAAAGCCGCGACATTCCCTTACTTCTCACCCCACCGGCCGCGACATGTCGCCGCTCGCTTAAACCTTATTTTCATAAAGGGTTCCGCGCCCTTCAGGTCAACGACGGAGTCAGCGATCTCCAACGGAAACTAGCAATCCTTGGCGCCCTGTGGCCGCGAAGCCACGCGATTCCTGTTTGGCGAGTGGTGCGGAGTGTTATAGACGCACGCTTCGGTGGGCGACAGCGCCGCGCGCGCGACGACGCGACCTCTCGGGTTTCGGCTCGGGGCGGACGCATTCAAGGTGAATAGTGTTGCAGCAGATGAGCATGCCCATCGGTAGCCCGGTATCGTCTCGCGCGGCGCTGACGCGCGCCCTCCGCGTCGCGGTGGTGTGCGCGAGCGTGGTCTCGCTGACGGCGTGCCTGCACATCGGTCGGTCCCGCCAGACGACGGTCGCCAGGACCGCGCCGGCGACGGCGATCGGGGTGAACAGCTATCTATGGCGCGCGACGCTGGACATCCTCGCGTTCATGCCGCTGCAGTCGGCCGATCCGTACGGCGGCGTCGTGATCACCGACTGGTACGTCAACCCCGAGAAGCCGAACGAGCGCTTCAAGGCGACGGTGTACATCCTGGACTCCCGGCTCCGCGCCGACGGACTGAACGTGACGGTGTTCAAGGAAGTCAGCAATGGCGCCGGCGGCTGGGTTCCCGCCCCGACGGCCGACCAAACCTCGACCGACATCGAAAACTCGATCCTGACCAAGGCGCGTCAGCTTCGCGTCTCCAACCTTCGCGGCTGAACCGTCGGACGCGGCTCTCGTCGCCGCGCCCAGCGGCGGCTAAAGAGTCCCTGTCATGGCAAGATACGACCCGAAAACCGTGGAACCGAAGTGGCGCGCCGCCTGGGCCGCCGCCGAGGTCTTCCGCGCCGACGATATGTCGGACAAACCGAAATACTACATGCTGGAGATGTTCCCCTATCCGTCGGGGAGCGCCCACATGGGACATGTGCGCAACTATTCCATGGGCGATGTCATCGCTCGCTACAAGCGTGCCAAGGGCTTCGAGGTGCTGCACCCCATGGGTTGGGACGCTTTCGGCCTGCCCGCAGAGAACGCGGCGGCGGAGCGAGGCGTCGACCCGGTGCGATGGACCCACGCTAACATCAACCGCATGCGCGAAGAGTTCCAGGCTCTGGGCTTCTCCTTTGATTGGTCACGGGAGTTTGCCACCTGCGACGCTGACTATTACGGCAAGCAACAGGTACTTTTTCTAGACCTATTCGACGCCGGCTTAGTTTATCGCCGCGAGGGTCTAGTGAACTGGGACCCGGTCGACATGACCGTGCTGGCCAATGAACAGGTGATCGACGGGCGCGGCTGGCGCTCCGACGCCGTAGTCGAGCGGCGCAAGCTATCGCAGTGGTTCATGCGCATCACCGCCTATGCCGACGCCCTGCTGGAGGGTCTGGACGGATTGGAACGCTGGCCGGACAAGGTGCGGCTGATGCAGCGCAACTGGATCGGAAAGTCGCGGGGCTTGCGAATGACCTTCGCCTACGCCGACGGCCACGCACCGAGAAATGGTGACTCAGGACTGGAGGTCTACACCACGCGGCCGGATACTCTGTTCGGAGCGAGCTTCCTGGCCGTCTCGCCAGATCATCCGCTCACGGAACAACTCGCGGCTGCCGAACCCGAAATTTCGGCATTCGTCGCCCGCTGCCGCCAAGGCGGCACCTCCGAGGCCGAAATCGAGTCCGCCGAGAAGATGGGCTTCGACACCGGCCTGCGCGTGAGCCATCCCTTCGATCCCGCCAGCACTCTGCCAGTATGGATCGCCAACTTCGTCCTAATGGACTATGGCACGGGCGCGATTTTCGGCTGTCCCGCTCATGACCAGCGCGACCTGGACTTTGCGCGCAAGTACGCTCTCCCAGTCATCCCGGTTGTGTTGCCGACCGGCTCGCAACCACAATTGTTTCACGTGAAACAAGAGGCCTACCTTGGGCCGGGAACGCTTTTTAATTCTGGTTTTCTGAACGGCTTAGACACAGAGACCGCCAAGGCCGCCGCCATCGATCGCATCGAGGCGGAAGGCGCTGGTAGGGGCGCCACGCTTTACCGACTGCGCGACTGGGGTGTGTCTCGGCAACGCGGGTGGGGTTGTCCGATCCCCATCGTACACTGCGACGTCTGCGGCGTGGTTCCCGTTCCGCGCGACCAGCTACCGGTGCGATTGCCCGAGGAAATCAAATATCGCGGCCCCGGCAACTTCCTCGACGCCATGCCGGACTGGTTCGGTACAAATTGTCCGCGCTGCGGCGCTTCGGCAATGCGCGAAACCGACACTCTGGATACCTTTGTCGACTCTTCGTGGTATTTCGCGCGCTTTACCGCGCCGCGTGCCGAGGAGCCGATCGCCAGGGATGCCGCCGATGCCTGGATGCCGATCGATCAATATATCGGCGGCGTCGAGCACGCGGTGCTGCACCTACTTTATGCCCGCTTCGTCACCCGCGCCTTGGCCGACCAAGGCAAGCTCGAAACCCGAGAGCCCTTCGCCGGTCTGTTCACCCAAGGGATGGTCACCCATGAGACCTACCGCCGTCAAAATGGCGAATGGCTCAGCCCCAACGAGGTGGTGATCGATCAAGAGGGGGCGACGCGCCGCGCCCGCGTGACCGAGACTGGCGAGCCAGCAGTAATCGGCGATACCGTGAAGATGTCGAAATCCAAGCGCAACGTCGTCGCGCCGGGCGAGGTCGCGCAGGATTGGGGGGCCGACGCCAAGCGGCTTTTCTTGCTTTCAGACTCTCCGCCGGAGCGCGACGTGCAATGGACCCTCGCGGGCGCTGAAGGCGCTTGGCGGCTCATAAATCGCGTGTGGCAGGAGTTTGAGGCCGTTCCCGCACATTCCGACGCGGCGGTAGACGATGAAGTGGCCCGCACGCTGCGCCGCACGACCCATCGTACGATCAAGGCAGTCGGCGAGGCGATCGAAGGCATGCGCTTCAACAGCGCGATCGCGCGCCTTTACGAATTCGTCGCGGCGCTGAAAGCCTGCCCGCGTGAACCGCGGACCGCCCCAGTTCGACGCGAGGCGCTCTCGGCGCTTGCCCGCCTGATCGCTCCCTTCGCGCCACATCTGGCCGAGGAGTGCTGGGCGGCGCTGCGCGAGCGCGGCCTTGTCGCCACGGCGTCTTGGCCAGAGTGGGACGCGACCTGGACCGAGGACGACGAGAAGATCCTGCCCGTGCAGATCAACGGCAAGCGGCGGGGTGAGGTGCGGGCGCCCGCCGGCGCCTCGGCCCAGACGGTGGAAGAGCTTGTTCGCGGCGACGTTGAGATCACCCGTCGTCTCGACGGGCTGACCGTGCGAAAGATAATCGTCGTGCCCGACCGCATCGTGAACTTGGTGGCCAACTGATGGGCCCTCTCGGCAGAGGCTGCATGGCCGCCGCTGTGTCCGCCGGCGCGTCGCTACTGGCGGCGTGCGGCTTCACTCCGCTGTATGCGACACCCGGCCTCAGCAAGGGCTTGTCGGCGGTCGAGGTCGTGGCGCCGCAAGGGCGGGTCGCCTTCCTAATGCGCCAGGATCTCGACGACGCGTTGGGACGCGACAAGACCGCCGCGCCGGAGTGGCGGCTGGACCTCAATGTCGTGCAGAGCCGCGACCCGCGCGGTTTGCGGCTGGACAACGTCGCCGAACGCTACGCGGTGACCGTGACCGTGGAGTACACCCTGACATCCGTTGCGACGGGTAAGGCGGTGCACACCGGACAGGTGACCAGCCAAGTCAGCTACGACGCCGCCGACGCGCCCTACGCCGGCATCGCCGCCCGCCAGAACACGCAGGAGAAGGTCGCCTCGGACGCCGCCCGGCGCATCCAGGTCGATCTCGCCGCGTGGATGGCGCGGAAGGATCGTTCGGCGGGCTAGGTCGTGCTGCTCAAGAAGCGCGCCGAGATCGAGAAATTCCTGGCTTCCCCTGGAGTGGGGGTCAGGGCCGCCGTCGTCCACGGTCGCGACGGCGGCGTGGTCCGCGAGCGGGCCGACGCCATAGCCCGCGTGGCGACGACGACGCCGGACGATCCGTTCGACACCGCGCTCCTGATCGAGGCCGACCTCGACAGCGATCCCTCCCGCCTGGAAGGCGAGCTGATGGCGGTCTCGATGATGGGCGGTCGCCGCCTGGTCCGCCTGCGCCTGTCCGACGGTAAGCCGGGCGTGCTGCGAGCGGCCGAGGAGGCTCTGGCAAGTCATCTCGACGGCCGGCTCAACCCCGACGCCTTCTTCCTGATCGAGGCCGGCGAGCTTCGCGGCGGCGTCGGCCTGCTCAAGGCCGGGGAAGCCTCGCCGGCTTGCGGGGTGATTGTCTGTTACGAGGACGAGACCGGCGACCTCGCGCGGTTCACGCGGGAGGCCCTGACGGCGGACGGGATTTCGATATCCAAGGATGCTCTCGAACTGTTCGTCGGGCGGCTACCGCACGAGCGCGGCGTCGCCCGCAGGGAAATCGAACGGCTGGCGCTGTATCTCGGCCCGGGAACCGGCCGCAACGCACAGCCGAAGGACCTCGAAGACTTCTTCGGTGTCGAACCGGAGGCCTCGCTGGCGACAGCCGCCGTGGACGCCTTCGGCGGCCGCATGGCCGCGGCGCAGACGGGCCTGCGTCGGGCGGCGCAGGAGGGCGAGAGCGGCTTCTCGGCCGTTCGGGCGCTCGGCATGCACCTTGGCACGCTTCGAAAGCTCGCCGTGCTTCAGCAGGGCGGAGCCTCGGCGCAGTCAGCGGCGAAATCGGCGCGCGTGTTCTGGAAGAACGAAGCGGAGGTGCTCCGCCAGTCGCGAGCCTGGTCCCTGAAGGAAGTCGACGGCATTCAGCCCGACATCCTCGGCGCGGACATGGCCTGCAAACAAGCCGGAGCCCCCGACCACCTCCTGGCCGAACGTTTGGCGCTCACAATCGCCGGGCGGGCGCGGCGGTTGGGGCTGTAGGCCGCGGCTGAGTGGGCTGAACATCTCTCGGAAAAAATTCGAGAAACACCTCTCCACAGAGAGAGGTGTTTCGAGATCAGTCCGTTCTCTTGTTCCCCGCCCACGACAGCCTGGCGCAGAGGTCGTCGAGTTGCTCCAGCGACGGATAGAATAGCCGCAATTCCCCGGAGCCGCCGCGATCGTGGATCTCGACCTTCATCCCAAGCGCGTTGCTCAAGGTGTTTTCCAGATCGAGGGTGTCGGCGTCCTTTGGGCCAGGGGCCTTTGGAGCCGACGGTTTACCTGCGCCAGCGCGCGCGCGCCTCGCCAAGGCCTCGGTCTGCCGCACGTTGAGGCCCTGTTTGACGATCCGCTCGGCGATCGCCGCGGCGCCTTCGACCTCCAGCAGGGCGCGGGCGTGGCCGGCGGTCAGGCGTCCGGCCTCCAGGTGCTCGCGCACCGGTTCGGGCAAGCGCATCAAGCGCATGGTGTTGGCGACGTGGCTGCGGCTCTTGCCGACAACCTTGGCGATGGCGTCCGCGCCCCGGCCGAACCGCGCCTCCATGGCGGCGTAGCCTCGCGCCTCCTCGAGGGCGTTGAGGTCGGCGCGCTGAACGTTCTCGATCAGGGCGATCTCCATCACCTCCAGATCGTCGAGGTCGCGCACCACACCGGGAATCGTGCGCCGCCCCGCCTTTTGCGACGCCCTCCAGCGACGTTCGCCGGCGACGATCTGGTACTCGCCGTCGACGCCAGGCATTGGCCGGACAACGATGGGGGAGATCACGCCCCGCTCGCGGATCGATACGGTCAGCTCCTCCAGGTCCTCCACCTTGAACATGCGGCGTGGCTGATCGGGATTGCGCTGGATCTGTTCAATAGGGAGTTCGCGAACCCCCACGGCCTCGCGCGCCTCGGGCGTCACCGCCGCGCCGGCTTCGTCGATCAGCGCGGAAAGCCCTCGCCCCAGCCCGCGTCGTCCTTCGGCCAAAATGTCCGCTCCCTCTAACCAACCGGCTCGGCCGCGCGGGCGGCGAGCGCCTTCTCGCGGCCGATCACTTCCCGCGCCAGCTTCAGGTAGGCTTGGCTGCCGGAACACTTCAGATCGTAGATCAGCGCCGGCTTGCCGTGAGACGGCGCCTCGCTCAGCCGCACGTTTCTTGGGATCACCGTGTCGTAGACCTTGGCGCCGAGGTGGTCGCGCACGTCGCGGGCGACTTGCAGCGACAGACCGTTTCGGCGGTCGAACATGGTCAGCACGACGCCCTGCAGCTCCAACGAAGGGTTGAGCGAGCCACGCACCTGCTCGACCGTCCGCAGGAGTTGCGTCAACCCTTCCAGCGCGAAGAATTCGCATTGCATGGGCACCAGCATGCCGTCGGCCGCCGTCATGGCGTTCAGGGTCAGCAGGTTGAGCGACGGCGGACAGTCGATCAGCACATAGTCGTAGGCGCTTCGCGCCCGCACCGGCTCCAGCAGATCACGCAGCTTGAACGCCCGGCGCGGTCTGGCCGCAAGCTCCAGTTCGACCCCTGACAGGTCGGCCTCGGCCGGCACGAGGAACAGGTTGGGGATGGCCGTCTTTACCGCCGCCTCGACGAGGGGGAAGTCCTCCATAAGCACGTCGTACAGGGTGCGATGACGCTGGTTCGCGGGGACGCCGAGACCAGTGGAGGCGTTGCCTTGCGGATCGGCGTCGACCAGCAGCACCCTCTCTCCGACGGCGACCAGGGCCGTGGCGAGATTGATGCTGGTGGTGGTCTTGCCGACACCGCCCTTCTGGTTGGCTACCGCGAGCACGCGCATTGGCTAGCCTCCGACCGGCGCGAGAGAGGTGATCGAGAGCAACCGCCCCGACGGATCGCTGAGGCTGTGGCGGATATCGACGTCGAACCGCCATGTCCGCCGCGCCTCGGCGATCTCGTTCTCGGCGCGTTCGCCTTTCAGGAACAGCCCTCGCGCACCGAGTTCGATGAAGGTGCGGGCATAACCGAGCAGGCGCGGCAAGGGCGCGCAAGCGCGCGCGGTCACGATGTCCGCCTTGATCCGCAGGCTCTCGGCCCGCGCGTTGTGCACCTCGGCCGGTAGCGACAGCGCCTGCGCAACCGTCTCCAGGAAGCGGCACTTCTTCGCCAAGCTCTCCACCAGATGCACGCGAGCGCCGGCTCGGCCCTTCATGGCGATAGCGAGGACGAGGCCGGGCAGACCCGCGCCGGAACCCAGATCAACCCAAACCCGCGCCTCCCCGGAGGAGAACCACAGTAGTTGCAGGCTGTCGATCACGTGGCGTCGTCGGAAGTCTCCGAGGGTTGCCGGCCCAACGAGGTTCATCGACGTGTTCGCTTCCCGCAGCATCGCTTCGTACCGCCCAAGATCGGCTTCGTGATCGGCGGACCATCCGATCGACCGAAGGAAATCCGGAGGAAGCTCAAGCGGCGACGCGGCGTCGAACATGAACCAACAGAGCGGTGATCGCGCCGGGGGTAACGCCTTCAATCCGCGCGGCCTGGCCCAGCGTCGCCGGCCGAACCGCGTGGAGCTTTTCACGCACCTCGGCGGACAGGCCTCCGAGAGCCCGGTAGTCGAGGTCGGCGGGCAGGCCGAGGCCCTCGTCGCGGCGGAAGGTGGCGACATCGGCGTCCTGGCGATCGAGATAGCCGTGATAAGCCGCGTCGATCTCGATCTGCTCGCGGGCGAAGGCCGGCCAAGTGTCAATGCTCGGCCAGATCGCCGCCAGCTCGCTCAATCCGACATCCGGGTGGCTGAGGAGTTGGCCGAGGTTTCGGCGCTGGCCGTCCTGATTGAGCTTCAGTCCCGCGCGCGCGCCTTCCGCCGGCGTCAGCGACATCGCCGCTGTTTGGGCTCGCACGTCGCGCAACACGGCTAACTTTTTCGACCAGGCTGCGGCGCGTCGGGCGCCGACGCAGCCCAGTTCCAAGCCCCGATCGGTGAGACGCTGATCGGCGTTGTCGGCGCGCAGGCGCAGGCGGAACTCGGCGCGGCTCGTGAACATACGGTAGGGCTCGGTGACGCCTCGGGTGACGAGGTCGTCGATCATCACGCCGATGTAGGCTTCATCCCGCCCGAGTACCGCACCGTCCAAACCCGACGCCGACCGCGCGGCGTTGAGGCCGGCCATCAGGCCTTGGGCGGCGGCCTCCTCATAGCCGGTGGTGCCGTTGATCTGACCGGCGAGGTACAGGCCGGACAGCCGCTTGACCTCCAGCGTCGCGTTCAGTTCGCGAGGATCAACATAGTCATACTCAATGGCGTAGCCGTGCCGGATCACGCCGACGTTTTCCAAGCCGGGGATGGTCTTCAGGAACCTGTCCTGGGTCTCCGCCGCCAGAGACGTCGAAATGCCGTTGGGATAGACGGTGTGGTCATCGAGCCCTTCAGGTTCGAGGAAAATCTGGTGCGCGTCGCGATCGCCGAAGCGGACCACCTTATCCTCGATAGACGGGCAGTAGCGCGGCCCCTTGCCGGACAAGCGTCCGCCGTAGACCGCCGACTCGTCCAGCCGCTCGGCGATGATGGCGTGGGTGGCGGCCGTGGTGGCGGTGATACCGCATTCGATCTGCGCGGTCGTGATGGCCGCCGTCATGAACGAAAACGGGACCGGCTCCGCGTCTCCAGCCTGCATATCTAGGGCGGCCCAATCGATGGTGCGGCCATCCAGCCTCGGCGGCGTGCCGGTCTTCAGGCGGCCCATGCTCAAGCCCAAAGCATAGAGCCGCGCGGCCAGGCCCTTGGCCGGCGCGTCGCCGGCGCGACCCGCCTCTTCGCGCTCGGCGCCACGGTAGATCACGCCGTTGAGGAAGGTCCCGGTGGTTAGGACGACCGCCGAGGCGCGATAGACCTGACCGCCGCCATCGACAACGCCAGTTACTCGATCCCCATCGATGACGAGATCCTTGACGGCCGCTGCTCTGATGTCCAAGCCGGCCTGCGCGGCGAGCGCTCCTTGCATCGTCTCGCGGTAAATTTTGCGGTCGATCTGCGCTCGCGGGCCGCGCACGGCGGCTCCGCGAGACGTGTTCAACATGCGGAACTGAATGCCGGCGTGGTCGGCGCAGCGGCCCATCGCCCCATCGAGCCCATCGATTTCACGGACCAGATGACCCTTGCCCAACCCGCCGATAGCGGGGTTGCACGACATCTCGCCAATGCGGTCGAGCCGGTGCGTCAGCAGCAGCGTGGAGGCGCCGGTCCGAGCGGATGCCGCCGCGGCTTCGCAGCCGGCGTGGCCGCCGCCAATCACAATCACATCCCAAACCGCTCGCACGTTCATCCTCTTTCGAAGGTCGATATCTAACGGAACGGCGTCGCCTCAGCGAGTCGCGACCGGAGTGTTTCACGTGAAACATCACTTGCCGATGCAAAAGGTGGAAAATACCCGATCGAGCACGTCCTCGACGCCGATGTTTCCGGTGATCCGCTCCATCGCCCGCGCCGCCAGCCGCAAGTCCTCGGCCGCCAGTTCAGGGTCGTCGAGCCGTCCGATCGCACGGTCCACGTTCGCCGACGCCTCGCGTAGGAGTTCAGCATGCCGAAGCCGGGTCGCGGCTGGAAAGTCGCTCCCGTCGAGAGCCGTGATGATGTGGCTTTCGATCAAATCGATCAGCGGTTCCAGCGGCCCTGTCGTAGCGGAAACTTCCACCACCGCAAGACCGAGCTGATCGGCGTGGCTGCGCACCTCGGCTCGGTCGGACCCTGCCGCTAAGTCCGCTTTGTTGACGACGCAGAAATCGCCGTGCCTTATCGACGTCGCGGCCGACCGCCACAGGCCGGAGCCCGCCGAGCCGTCGACGATCCACAGCCTCAGCCCCGCCCCGTCGGCCGCCGAGCTCGCCCGCCGCGCACCCTCGGCCTCAACGGCGTCATCCGACTCCCGCAAGCCGGCGGTATCGCTGACGATCACCTTATAGCCGGCCAGCGTCATTGGCGCGTCGATGACATCCCGCGTCGTCCCGGGCTTGTCGTGTACGATTGAAACGTCGCGCCGAGCCAACCTATTGATCAGGCTGCTTTTCCCCGCGTTCGGCGCTCCAATCAGCGCGATCTTATATCCATCGCGGACAGCCCTGCCGCGATCGGAGTCGAGGAGAGCGACCCTGAGTTCGCGATGGAGTTCCCGTAGCCCTGGCTCCGCCGATCGCACGAGCTGGGCCGCCGCGTCGTCTTCTGGGAAGTCGACCGCCGCTTCCAGCAGACTGAGCGCGTGGATGAGGGCGCCCCGCCACTCGGCGTAGCGTCGAGCAAGATCCCCGCCCAACTGATCCAGCGCTTGGCGCGCCTGCGCGGCTGTCTCGGCGTCGACAAGGTCGGCGATCGCCTCCGCCTGACTGAGGTCGAGCTTGCCGTTCTGGAACGCACGCCGGGTGAACTCGCCCGGCTCGGCGAGGCGCGCGCCAGCCGCCGCCAGCATCAGGGTGACGCCATCGACCACCGCCGCGCCGCCATGGAGATGGAATTCGGCGCAATTCTCGCCGGTGAAACTGGCCGGCGCGGGGAACCACAGCACGAGAGCGCGGTCGAGTAAGACGCCGTCGGTCGTCTTCAGAGTTCGCAGCGTCGCCTCGCGCGGTGGCGGGAGCGGCCCCGCGAGCGCCGCCAGCATTTCGCCGGCCTCGACTCCCGAGACCCGGATCACGGCAACCGCTCCCCGTCCCGGCGGCGTGGCCAGGGCGAAGATGGTGTCGCTCATGGCTTGGGAATGGTCGCCTCGGCGCCCTGGACGGCGGCCGACATCAGCTTGCGGAATTGCTCGGTGGCCTGACCGCCGAAAGCGATCCAACTCTTCATCAATTCGTCGGGGGCGAGCATCGCCATGTTCGCGGTCATCCGGGTCTTGATCTCTTCGACAAGATGATCGTTCAACGGCCGCGCGTCCGGCAGCCCAAGAAACGCCCGCGCCTCCTCTGGCGTGCATTCGAGATCGAACTTGAGGTTCATCGGCCCCTCGCGACGGATCAGGTGTTCATCGACTGATAGAATTCGGCGTTGTTCTTGGTGTTCTTCAGCTTGTCCAACAGGAATTCGATCGCGTCCTGCGAGCCCATCGGGCTGAGGATGCGGCGCAGGACGTGGGTCTTGGAGAGCTGTTCCTTCGGCGTGATCAGTTCTTCCTTGCGGGTGCCGGATTTGAGGATGTCGATGGCCGGATAGATCCGCTTGTCGGCGACCTTGCGGTCGAGCACGATTTCGGAGTTGCCGGTGCCCTTGAACTCCTCGAAGATCACCTCGTCCATCCGGCTGCCGGTGTCGATCAGGGCGGTGGAGATGATGGTGAGCGAGCCGCCCTCCTCGATGTTGCGCGCCGCGCCGAAGAAGCGCTTCGGCCGTTGCAGGGCGTTGGCGTCGACACCGCCGGTGAGCACCTTACCCGACGACGGAACCGTGGTGTTGTAGGCCCGACCCAGCCTGGTGATGTTGTCGAGCAGGATGACGACGTCTCGCTTGTGCTCGACCAGCCGCTTGGCCTTCTCGATCACCATTTCGGCGACCTGGACGTGGCGGATCGCCGGCTCGTCGAAGGTCGAGGAGATCACCTCGCCCTTCACCGTGCGCTGCATGTCGGTGACTTCCTCCGGCCGCTCGTCGACCAGAAGCACGATGAGATAGCATTCGGGGTGATTGGCCGCGATCGCCTTGGCGATGTTCTGCATCATGATCGTCTTGCCGACCCGCGGCGGAGCGACGATCAGGCAGCGCTGGCCCTTGCCCAGGGGGGCGACGATGTCGATCACCCGGCCGGAGCGGTCCTTCAGCGTCGGATCCTCGATCTCCATGTTGATCCGCTCTTCGGGATAGAGCGGGGTCAGGTTGTCGAACAGCACCTTGTGGCGGACGTTGTCGGGGTTCTCGAAATTGATCTGATCGACCTTGACCAGGGCGAAATAGCGCTCGCCCTCCCGCGGCGCGCGGATGCCGCCGTCGACGCTGTCGCCGGTGCGCAGTCCGAAACGGCGGATCTGGGACGGGCTGACATAGATGTCGTCAGGCCCGGGAAGGTAATTGGCTTCCGGACTGCGCAGGAAGCCGAAGCCGTCCTGGACCACTTCCAGCGTGCCGGAGCCGAAGATCTCGACCCCTTCCTCGGCGCAAGCCTTGAGGATAGCGAACATCATGTCCTGCTTGCGCATCGAGTTCGCGTTTTCGATGTCGAACTGCTCGGCGAAGGCGACGAGGTCGGCGGGAGACTTTTCCTTCAGCTCCTGCAGCGACATTCGGGTGAGGCCGAGCACGGCCGACGCCTTCTCGGGAGTCGCGGTGTCGGCGGGCGCCTCGCCGGGGACGCCGGCCATGGGTTGAGGGGGAGCGACATAGTCGCTTTCGGTCGCGTCGGGCTCGATATCGAGGACGTCAGACATGTAGGGATAACTCTTTTGAGGTTGGAGTCCGGGCGTTGGCCCGGATCGATCGTTGACCCGCGAACGACGGCGCCTGTTCGCGGTGGTGTTCAGTCAGGGAGGCGGATCGCGTTGCGGCCGACGTGGGCGCCGCGAACCAGTGTCTGCGGGGAGAACCGCGAACGGCAGGGCCATCCGCTTTTCCGAGACAACGGGAAAACACAACCGGTGGCGGCGGTCAAGAGCCCTTGCGATCAAACCACCCGACGCCGGCGTCTAGGTTCCAAATTTGGTGGTGACGGAGAGGACGATCAAGATGGCGGCCAGGAAAGGGAGTTCATTGGTCATTCGCCAAAATCTCTCTGTGTGCGGCCTGAAACCGGCGGCGAGCCGCCGCCGGGCGCGCATCAGATATCCGTGCCAGAACAGCAGGAACAAAACCCCGCCAAGCTTCGTCATCATCCAAGGCGTGCGCAATATGCGAGGGCCATCGTAGTAGACCAGCGTCGCGCCCAGGACCACCACGGCGATCATCGCCGGTGTCATGATGATCCTGCCGAGTTTGGCCTCCATGGTTTGGAAGGTCATATCCATTTCGGAGCCTATCGCGGCGCGCGTGTGGTAGGCGAACAGGCGCGGCATGTAGAGCAGGCCGGCCATCCAGGCGATCACCGCCAGGATGTGCAAACCTTTGATGATATTGAAGATCATACCGTAGCCTTCCGGCCACAGCGGGTAGCGGCGGCGGGACAGCCGGGACCGTCCGGCCGCGCGCCTGCCTTCGCGAGGGCCCGCTCAATCGCGTCGCTCAGCCCCGCGATGAACACAGGGGCCACACTGACCGTCGGCGCGCGGAGATAGGGTTCGACGCCCAAGGATCGGGCTAGTTCCTTGTAGTCGTGATCGAGCTCGACCAGGGTTTCAACATGCTCCGAGACGAACGCCACCGGGTCGATCAGCACGCCCAGACCTTCGTCGGCGGCCTGGGCGATGGCCTCGGGCGTCGACGGGCCGATCCATTGCAGCGGACCCACGCGGCTCTGAAAGCAGAGCGTCCAGTCCCAGTTCGCGCCCAGCCGTTCGGCGATCGCCGCGCAGGTCTGCTCGATCTGCCAGCGATACGGGTCGCCGCTATCGGAGACCTTCGCGGGCAAGCCGTGCGCGGAGAACAACAGGCGGACCTTCGGTGATCCGGCCTCGCGCCAGGTCTGTTCGATGAGTGACGCGTGGGCTTCAACCAGGCCGGGATTGGCGAACCAGCAGCAGATCTCCCGGCACGAGCCGTGATAATGTCGCCGCCACTCGGCAATCGAGGATTCCGTGGTGGTCGTGGAATACTGCGGATAGAGCGGGGCCAGCACCACCTCGTCGGGCGCGAACGCCCGCACGGTTTCCGCGACCTTGCGGGCGCGCGGAGCCCAGTAGCGCATGGCGATGAACACCCTGACCTGATCGACTGGCCGCCGCGCGCGAAGGCACGCTTCCAGCGCGTCGGCTTGAGCAAGGGTTTCCGGCACGATCGGCGAACCGCCGCCCATGACCGCGTAGTTGGCGATCGCCGATTTTTCCCGCGTCGCCGCGATTAGCGCGGCGATTGGCCTGCGGACGATGGCCGGAAGTCCGACAATCGCGGGGTCCGAAAAGAGGTTGTACAGGAACGGCTTCACGGCCGCCGGCCCATCGGGTCCGCCGAGGTTGAACAGCACCACCGCAATGCGGCTCACGTACCGGTCACTCGCCGCACCACCCGGTCGATGTTTTCGATCGGCGTGTCAGGCAGGACGCCATGGCCGAGATTGAAGATGTGCCGCCCGCTCGCCCACTGTTCGAGTATCGTCTCAACCCGCTCTTCCAGGGCCGGTCCGCCCGCGCGCAACAGGACGGGATCGAGCGCCCCCTGGATCGCGACGGTCTCCTGCAAGCGACGGCCTGTCGCGCTCGACGCCTGAACATCGAGCCCAACACCCTGAACGCCAGCGCGCTCCGCATACCCCTCGACAAGCGCGCCGCATCCGCGCGGAAAGCCGATGATCGGCGTCTCGATCCCGTCCGCCCGCAGCAGATCGACGATCCGGCGGTGGGGTCCGACCACCAGCCTTTCAAAGTCGTTTTCCGGAAGCAACTCGGCCCACGATTCGAACAGTTGCAGCACCTGCGCTCCCGCTCTCGCCTGCATGGCGAGGTAGGATGCCGAAGACCGCACCAGGACGTCGATCAGTCCGTCGACCAGTTCCGGGTTTTCCACCGCCAGAGCGCGGGATTTGGCGCGATCCCCGCCACGGCCTTCAAACATATAGGTCGCCACCGTCCACGGCGCGCCGGCGAAACCGATTAGCGCCCGCTCAGGTTCGAGCGCGGCGCGCACCCGCTGAAGCGTCTCGCCGATCGAGGCGAGCCGCCCGGTAGAGGCGTCCACCTCGGACTCCAGCGCCTCCAGGCTCGGCAACGGTCCAAGACGCGGGCCTTCGCCAGACTCGAACCACACCGTCTGGCCGAGGGCGCGCGGCAAAAGCAGGATGTCGGCGAAGACGATGGCGGCGTCCATCGGAAACCGCCGCATCGGCTGCAGCGTCGCCTCGGCGGCCATCTCCGGGTCGTGGCAAAAGGCGATGAAATCCTGCGCCCGCGTCCTAAGTTCGCGGTACTCCGGCAGCGACCGTCCCGCCTGACGCATGAACCAGATCGGCGGCCGATCCAGATGTTCGCCGGATAGGACACGAACGAGACGAGGAGCGTCGGGCGAAACCATGAGCGCCTTAGACAACCTCCGGCGCGACGGCTCAAGCGCCGGATGGTCCACCCTTCCCCTCTTGATCCAAGGAAGAATTTTATAAGGATTTTAGAGGAAGGTCGTAGAAGGTCGAACAGCGGGGGCGATTCCGGACATGCGCCGATCGCGCACCGGTCGCCAAGCTCAAGGCGACATGTTTATCGCCTCTTCCAAACCGAGGTCGGATCTGGCGATAGCCGGCCAGCGCTTTGATCTCCCGTGGAAATCGGTGCGGGGGAATGTGTATGGCGCTGGAAACATCCGTGGACAAAACATATTGGGGACAGGCGTTGAAAAATCGGCTCACCACGCCGACGGTGGGGACCGAACAGACAACAAGCCGGCGGTCTTCAACAGGCGCGGAAGACATCGCCGCAGAGAGCGCAAATCGTCCCCGCCACTTTCACCCTGCGGCGAGAATGGTTAACCAAGCCCTAACGCGTGATCCCCCAAATTCGTTCACACCGTTCCCGAAGTTTGGAGACCCGCCGTCGGAGACGCTTCCATGACCGCGCCGACCCGGCTGGCCACCTATTTCCACGTCCATCTGGTTTCCGATTCGACGGGAGAGACCCTGAACGCCATGGCGCGCGCGGTCTGCGCGCGCTTCAACAACGTCCTGCCGATCGAGCACATCTACGCCCTGGTTCGATCGACCCGGCAGCTCGAACGGGCGCTCGGCGAGATCGCGAGCGCTCCGGGCGTCGTGCTCCACACCATCGTCGACGAACAACTTAGGGGAGCGCTGGAGCTGGGCTGCCAGAAGATGGACATGCCCTGCTTCGGCGCGCTGGATCCGATGGTCTCGGCGCTGTCGTGGTATTTGGGAGCGCCGCTGTCCGATCGCGTCGGGGCGCAGTATTCCCTCGACAACGACTATTTCAACCGCATGGACGCCCTGTCCTACGCCCTCGGACACGACGACGGCCAGGGTGGGCGCGATCTCAAGGCCGCCGATGTCATTCTGGTCGGAGTGTCGCGCACATCCAAGACGCCGACCTGCATCTACCTCGCCCACCGCGGCGTCCGCGCCGCCAACGTACCGTTGGTGCCCGCCGCCGGATTGCCGGACGGGCTGCTCGACCTCAAGAGCGTGCCGATCGTGGGACTGACGCTCAACCCCGACCGCTTGGTGCAGATCCGCCGAAACCGCCTCCGCAGCCTCAACGAAGACCGCGAGAGCGCCTATGTCGACACCGACGCGGTGCGCGCCGAGATCGTCGCCGCCCGCAGGCTGTTCGAACGCCATGGCTGGCCGATGATCGATGTCACCCGCCGCTCGGTGGAAGAAACCGCCGCCGCGGTGATCAACATTCTCTCCGGTGGGCACGGCCAGGTCGAGGTGCTGGGTTGACGAGAATCGTGCTGGCGTCGGGGAGTTCGGCGCGGCGGGCGATGCTGGGCGCGGCTGGGGTGCGATTCGAGGCCGCCCAGCCGAATATCGACGAGGCGGCGGTGAAGACGCGCGGCGGAACGGCCCGGGAGATCGCGGGCGTATTGGCGGGGATGAAGGCAAGCGCCCCTCTCCCCTACGTGGAAGAGAAAGACGCCGTGATCATCGGGTCTGATCAGACCCTGGAGATCGAAGGGCGCACGATGTCCAAGGCCGTCTGTCGGGACGAACTCCGCGCCAACCTGTTGTGGCTGCGCGGCCGCACCCATCTCCTTCATTCCGCGGTTGCGGTCGCCGAGGAAGGCGAGATCGTCTGGAGTCACACGGACACCGCCCGCCTGACCATGCGATCCTTCTCCGACGCCTTTCTGGATGACTATCTCGCCCGGCGCGGCGACGAGGTTCGCTCCAGCCTTGGCGGCTACTGGTTCGAGGGCGAAGGCGTCCAGCTCTTCGATCGGGTTGACGGCGACTATTTCACCATCCTGGGTATGCCACTCCTGCCGCTGCTCGGCTTTCTACGCCTGTCCAAGGCCATTCCTTCGTGAGCCCCTCGATAACCGGCCGCACCATTGTGGCGGGTGTCGCCGGCTCTCCCGTGACACACACCCTTAGTCCCTTACTTCACAACGCCTGGCTCCGGGCAGCGGGGATTGACGCCGTCTATGTCGCGTTTTCACCGGCGGTCGCTCGATTCGGTGACTTCGCGCGGGGCTTGCGGCGCGGCGCGGTGCGGGGACTGAATGTGACGGTACCGTTCAAGCTCGAGGCTCTCGCGCTCGCCGACAGCCGGACGGCGCGAGCGGAAGCCGCCGGCGCGGCCAATGTTCTGGTGTTCGAAGACGACGGCGCGATCGTCGCCGACAACACCGACGGCGAGGGCCTTCTGGCGGCGTTCGCCGAACAGGCCGTGGGCTTCGATCCCACGGCCGGTCCCACGATCGTCCTCGGCGCCGGCGGCGCCGCGAGAGGCGCCGCGGCTGCGTTTCTCGAGGCCGGCGCGCCGGAGGTGCGCATTCTCAATCGCTCGGTGCGCCACGCCGAGGAACTTAGAGACAAGCTTGGATCGAAGGTTTGTACGTTCGCGACCGGATCGATCGAAGCCTTCGATGACGCGAATGCGGTCATCAACGCAACGACGCTCGGCTTGGGCGGCGGCGGTGGACCTGACGTGGCGTTCGATGAACTCCCGCGCGCGGCGATCGTGATGGACATGGTTTATCAGCCGCTCGAAACCGACTTTCTTCGTCGCGCGCGGTCGTCGGGCCTGCGCGTCGTCGACGGTCTCGCCATGCTGATCGGCCAAGCTCGCCCGAGCTACCGCGCCTTCTTCGGCGCCGCGCCGCCGGACACTGTCGATGTCCGAGCCCTCGCTCTGGCCGCTCTGGAGGCGCAAGTGTGATCCTGGTCGGTCTCACTGGCTCGATCGGCATGGGCAAGTCGACAACAGCCGCGATGTTCCGCGCGGCGGGCGCCCATGTCTATGACGCCGACGCCGAGGTGCGTCGGCTTTACGATGTCGGCGGCGGCGCCGTCGAGGCGGTCGGGGCCGCGTTTCCAGGCGTGGTCGTCGCCGGCGGGATCGACCGCGGCCGCCTCGGCGAACGGGTGCTCGGCGACCCGGAGGCGCTCGCCAGGCTCAACGGCATCGTCTGGCCGTTAATGGGCGGGGTCCGCGCCGCGTTCCTGGAGCGCGCCCGCCGGGAGGCGGAGGTCGCCGTGCTCGACATCCCGCTGCTGTTCGAAACCGGCGGCGAGCGCAACGTCGATGTCACCGTGGTCGTCTCCGCGCCCGCCGATGTCCAACATGAGCGCGTTCTGGCGAGACCCGGCATGACGCCGGCGAAGTTCGAGGCGATCCTACACGCCCAGATGCCGGACGCCGAAAAGCGCGCCCGCGCCGACTTCATCGTCGAGACCGGCGCCGGCCTCGACGCCGCGAAAGCGCGTGTGGACGACATCATGCGCGACTTGCGGGCGCGCGCGAACCGGGCGATCTGAAGAGCATGGCCCGCGAGATCGTCCTCGACACCGAAACCACCGGACTGGACCCGCGCCACGGCCACCGCCTGATCGAGGTCGCCTGCGTCGAGCTGCACAACTTCCTGCCGACGGGGCGCAACTTCCACTGTTACGTCGATCCGGAGCGGGACATCGATCCGGACGCCGAGCGCGTCCATGGCATCTCCCGCGCCTTTTTGACCGGCAAGCCCGTGTTCGCCCATGAGTCGGTCGGGCGGGCGTTTCTCGACTTCGTCTCGGACGCCGCGCTGATCGCTCATAACGCCCCGTTCGATCGCGGCTTTCTCAATCACGAACTCGACCGCGCCGGGCACCCGGTCTTGCCTGAACACCGCTGGATCGACACGCTGATGCTGGCGCAGAAGCGGTTTCCCGGCATGCACAACTCGCTGGACGCACTGTGCAAGCGCTTCCGGATTTCCCTGGCGGAGCGCGAAAAGCATGGCGCCCTGGTCGACGCCATGCTGTTGGCCGAGGTCTACCTGGAATTGCGCGGCGGCCGCGAAGCCCGGCTCGATCTCAGCGCGGCGATCGCCAACGGCGTCGCCCAAGCGGTCGCCCAGGCCGTCCACGGCCCGCGCCCGCGGCGGCTCGCGTCGCGCATCACCGAGGCGGAGGCGGAAGCACACCAGGCGTTCGTGCTCAACGAACTCAAGGGCGCGGTCTGGCTGCGGTTCGAAGGTTGACGCCGGCGGCTGGCGCCTCTGTTGACCGCCGGAGAGCCTGATCTTAACCCTCCGGCCGTGTTGACCGGTCTCTCCCATTCCGCCCGCGAGGCGCGCGCCTGGCCGTTCGAGCAGGCGCGGAACCTGCTGGCGCATCTTCTGCGCGTAAGGCTAACCGACGAAGAACGCGACCTTGCCTCGAACCTGGTCGCGGAGGCGCGGCTGGATGAAGCGCTCATGCAGCTTCCGGCTTTGAGAACGCCAGTTTTGCTGCAGACCGGCTATGGCGCGTCGGGCCTGCCGCACATCGGCACGTTCGTCGAAGTCGCCCGCACGACCATGGTGCGCAACGCCTTCCGCGCCTTGACCGAGGACGCCATCCCCACCCGGCTGATCTCGTTTTCCGACGACATGGACGGACTGCGCAAGGTGCCGGAAAACATCCCCAATCAGGCGGAGGTTGCGCTCGATCTCGGCAAGCCGTTGACGAAGGTGCGTGATCCGTTCGGCGAGCATGCCAGTTTCGGCGACCACAACAATGCGCGGATGCGCGCCTTCCTCGACGGCCACGGCTTCGACTATGAGTTCCTCTCGGCCACCCAATGCTACCGCTCGGGCAGGTTCGACGCCACGCTGCGCACCGCGCTCGAGCGCTACGACGCGATCCAGGCGGTGATGCTGCCGACGCTCGGACCCGAGCGGCGGGCGACCTACTCGCCCTTCCTGCCGATCAGTCCGACCACGGGGCGCGTGCTGCAGGTTCCCACGCTGGAGCGGCACGTCGATCGTGGGACGATCGTGTTCGAGGACGAGGACGGCGCCCTGACCGAGGTTCCGGTGACCGGCGGCGCGGTGAAGCTGCAGTGGAAGCCGGACTGGGCCTGCCGCTGGACGAGCTTAAGCGTCGACTACGAGATGTCGGGCAAGGACCTGATCGACTCGGTCAAGCAGTCGTCTCGTATCTGCACGATCTTGGGAGGGACGCCGCCCGAGGGATTCAACTTCGAGCTGTTCCTCGACAAGGACAACCAGAAGATCTCCAAGTCGAAAGGCAACGGCCTGACGCTTGAGGAATGGCGGCGCTACGGCGCGCCCGAGAGCCTTGTCTACTACCTGTTCCAATCGCCGAGGTCGGCGAAGAAGCTCAGCTTCGACGTCATCCCCAAGGCGATGGACGAGTACCTCCAGCAACTCGACGCGTACAATCGGCCGGGAGTCGCTGGCGACAACAAGCCGGGGCCTTCACCGCTCGACAACCCCGTATGGAGCGTCCACGGCGGCTCGCCGCCCGCTGCGGGCTCGCCGGTCTCCTTCAGCCTGTTGCTTAACCTCGTCTCGGCGGCGAACGCGTCGGACAAGGCGCTGCTGTGGGGCTTCATCGCGCGGCATTTTCCGGGCGCGACGCCCGAGGCCGAGCCGCTGCTCGACCGGCTCGCCGATCATGCCATCCACTACTACGAGGACTTCGTGCGCCCCGCGAAACGCTTCCGCCCGCCGGACGAACGCGAACGCGCGGCTCTGGCGGATCTCGCGACGCGGCTCGGGGCGTTGCCGGCCGGCTGCCGGGACGGCGAGGTGATCCAGAACGAGGTCTACGCCGCCGGCAGGGACGCCGGGTTCGAGCCGCTGCGCGCCTGGTTCGGCGCGCTCTACGAAGTCCTGCTCGGCCAGCCGCAAGGCCCCAGGTTCGGCTCTTTCGCCGCGATCTTCGGCTTGAAGGAGACCATCGCCCTGATCGAGCGGGCGCTCGCCGGAAAGGCATTGTCTCCGGTCGCCGCCTAGGGACGATTTCAAGGCTTGCGGAAGCGGAACACGAACTGATCTGTCCGACCCCGGATCGCCGGATCGAACACCTTGACCAGGTGGGTGTCGTTGGCGTTGCGCAGGACATCGCTCTGGCCGTCGAAAACGAAGCCGGCCGCCTCGACCTCCTTGAGCACGGCTGTCGGATCGATGCGATGGAGGGTGTCCGCGGTTTCGGTCACTGGAGCGCCGGCGGCGGCGATGTGATCGATGACAATCAGCAGGCCGCCGCTCTTCAGTTTGCCGAACAGATACTTGTCGAACGCCGGCACGTCCTGGTGCGCCATCGTCAGGTGCAGGTCGTGGTAGTTCTGCGCGGTGAAGATCAGGTCGACCTTCGGTGAATCGGGGCCGAGGGTCGAGGCGTCGAGCGGCACGGCCTTGACGTTGGTGTAGCGCGGATCGGCGGCGATGGCCTCGGCCTTCGCTCCCATGTTCTGCACCGGCGGGCTGGCGGCGTAGACGGTGCCGCTCGGGCCGACCGCCTTGCTCAGCAGGCGCGTGAAATACCCGCCGCCGGGGATGAGTTCGAGCACCGTTTCGCCATCGCGGACCTTGGCGAACTGCAGGATCGCCTCCGGCTTGCGCAAGGCGTCCTTGGCGGTGTCGTCGGCGGGACGGCCGCTGTCGGCGATCGCCGCGCCGATGGTCGACGCGGACACGGACGCGGCCACGCCGGCGATGGCAAGCGCGAAGATGGGCGCGAGGTGGCGTTTAAAGATCATTGCTGTTTCATCCCTGTTTATCGACGCACTCTCCCGCGCGCGCTTCGCGCGAGTCAAGCGACGACGGAAGCGTCAGACGAACTGGCGCAGGATGAAGTAGAGCACACCGGCGATGGTGATCGCGGCGGGCAGGGTCAGCACCCAGGCGGACGCGATGGAGCGCACCGTGCTCCACTGCAACCCCGACCCATTGGCCGCCATGGTTCCGGCCACGCCGCTGGACAGGATATGGGTCGTCGAGACCGGCAGGCCGTAGGCCTCGGCCATGCCGATGGTGACCGCCGCCACCAGTTCCGCGGAGGCGCCCTGGGCATAGGTCAGATGCTGCTTGCCGATCCGCTCGCCGACGGTGACCACGATGCGCTTCCAGCCGACCATGGTGCCGAGGCCGAGCGCGATGGCCACGGATATCTTGACCCAGGTCGGGATGAATCGGGTGCCTCCCTCCAGCTTGCCTTGAAAGCCTTTCAGTGTCGCCTTTTCCGGTTTGGAGAAGGGTCCGGTCTTGGCCTTTCCGATCACGCGCAGGGCGTCGCCCTCGAGGTACATCTCGTTGCGTAGATTGGGCGTGTCGGCGGCGGGAACCTGCTTGATCGAGCCGTAGGCCTTGAGCTGGGTTTCGATGTCGGAGGCGACGACGGCCAAGGCGCCGTAGACCGCCGGGCTATCGAGCTTCTTGGTCCGCAAGCCAGCGTCCACGGTCTTGCGCGCGTCGGCCACCGCCGCCGGGGGAGTTCCCCGCGAGTGGGCCGCGAACACCGTCTCGGCCTTGTGGATGCTCTGGATGAAGGCCGGCGTGGCGGCGTCGCTCATGGTGCGGTTCAGCGCATAGGCGGTGGGCGCAGCGCCGATCAGGATCAGCATGATCAGGCCCATGCCCTTCTGGCCATCGTTGCCGCCGTGCGCGAACGACACCCCGGTGCAGGTCAGGATCAGCGTGCCGCGGATCCACCACGGCGGCGGCGCGTTGCTCTTCGGCGATTCATAAAGCGTCTTGTTGCGGATCAGCACCTTCATGATCAGCAGCAGCCCGGCGGACGCCACAAAGCCGACCACCGGGCTGAACAGCAGCGCCTGGCCGATCTTGATCGCCTGGTTCCAATCGACGCCCGAGGTCGCCGAGCCGTGGGGCGCCATGAGTTGGTTGGCGAGGCCGACCCCCATGATCGAGCCGATCAGGGCGTGCGAGGAACTGTTGGGAATGCCGAGCGCCCAGGTTCCGAGGTTCCAGATGATCGCCGCGAGCAGCAGCGAGAAGATCATGGCGTAGCCCGCGCCGCTGCCGACCTGCAGGATCAGCTCAACGGGCAGCAGGGTGACGATGCCGTAGGCGACCGCGCCGGTGGAGACCATGACACCGAGGAAGTTGAACACGCCGGACCACACCACCGCGAACATCGGCGGCAGGCTGTGGGTGTAGATCACCGTCGCCACCGCGTTGGCGGTGTCGTGGAAGCCGTTCACGAATTCGAAGCCGAGCGCGATCAGCAGGGCCAGGCCGAGCAGGGCGAAAACGCCCAGCCGCAAACCCTCGCCGACATGGCTGGTGTCGTTGAAGATGTTGAACGCGGCGAAGGCGAGACCGCCTAGCAGCACCAGCAGGAAGCCGACCCGCCCCGCGACGTGCGGCTTATGATCGAGCGCCGGACTGGATTTTGTCGCAGGGCTGTCCAGGACGCTGTCGGTCACGAATTTTTCCCTTGATGAAGGCCGCTCGATCCTATGTGCACTGTTGTACAGTTTCGTGACGGCCGGTCCGGGACGCATCCGAGATGGAGAAGCCCTTGCCGCGGACTGTTGCCGGCCTGATCGGCGTCGTCGTACTCGCGAGTTGGACGGTCGCGGTCGCCCAGACGTCGCCCGAGGGACCGTCGCCGATGTTCCGGCCCATCGACGTTTTCGGCCTGCGCTGGGCGAGCGATCCGCAAATCCGCCCCGACGGCGGCGCGGTGGCCTTCGTGCGCGAGGCCAACAGTATCATGTCCGACCGGGCCGAGCCGTCGATCTGGCTGGCGGACACCGTGAGCGGCGCGCTCAGCCCTCTGTCGCGGGCGGGGGCCGCGCGCTCGCCAAGATGGTCGCCGGACGGCAAGCGGCTGGCCTATGTCGCCTCCGCCGAGGGCGGGCCGCCGCAGCTCTATGTCCGCTGGATGGCGACGGGCGAGGTCGCCAAGGTCGCCGAGCTGTCCGAGGCGCCCAACCGGATCGCCTGGTCTCCCGACGGGTCGCGCATCGCCTTCACCATGTTCACGCCCGATCCCGGCGCCACGCTCGGCGCGCCGCTGGCCAGGCCGGAGGGCGCCAAATGGGCCGAGCCGCTCAAGGTGATCGACCGGCTGGCGTTCCGAGCCGATGGCGCGGGCTACCTCAAGCCGGGCTATCGCCACATCTTCGTGGTGTCGGCCGACGGCGGCTCGCCGCGCCAGCTCACCTTCGGCGCCTTCGACGACGGCGGCGCGCTGTCGTGGTCGTCGGATGGCCGCTCGATCCTGTTCAGCGCCGACCGCGCGCCCGGCTGGCAGCACCGCGCCCAGCACGCCGACATCTGGCGGGTGGGCGCAGATGACGCGGCGATGACCGAGGTGTTTCATGGCGCGGGGCCGGCGTCCGATCCCGCTCTGTCGCCGGACGGCTCGAAGATCGCCTTCGTCGGCTTCACCGACACCCATAAGCCGTATCAGGACGCCCGCCTCTACGTCGCCGACGCCAACGGAGGCAATGTCCGCGCGCTGACCGAAACCCTCGACCGGGGCGTCTCGACACCGCACTGGGCGGCGGACGGCAAGAGCCTTTACGTTCAGTATGCGGATCATGGGGTAACCAAGATCGGCCGGGTGTCGCTCGGCGGACAGGTGACCACGGTGGCGAGCGGGCTGGTGGGGAGCGAACTCGACCGGCCTTACGCCGGTGGCGAGTACTCGGTGGCGAAATCGGGAGCGGTTGCCTTCACCCAGGGCGACTGGAACCGGCCGCCGGACGTGGCGGTCGCCTCGGGCGGCCCTCCGCGGCGCCTGACTCGCCTCAACGACGACCTCTTCCAGGGCAAGGCGCTGGCCGAGATCACGCCGCTGCCCGCTGTTTCCGTCTTCGACAAGCAGCCGATCGACGCCTGGATGGTGACCCCACCGGGCTTCGACCCCACCCGCAAACACCCGATGATCCTGGAGATCCACGGTGGACCCTACGCCGCCTACGGCCCGGCGTGGTCCAGCGAGGACCAGCTCTACGCCTCCGCCGGTTATATCGTGGTCTACGCCAATCCGCGCGGGTCGACCTCCTATGGCCAGGCCTTCGCCGACGGCATCGCGGCCAACTATCCCGGTCACGACTACGACGACCTGATGAGCGTGGTCGACGCCGCCGTCGCCAAGGGGTCGGTCGATCCGAACAACCTGTTCGTCACCGGCGGCTCCGGCGGCGGCCTGCTCACCGCCTGGATCGTCGGCAAGACCGACCGGTTCAAGGCGGCGGCGTCGCAGAAGCCGGTGATCGACTGGGCGAGCTGGAGCCTGACCACGGACATGTATCTGGTGGCCACCGGCTACTGGTTCGCCAAGCCGCCGTGGCGGGACCAGGCGAACTATTGGAGCCATTCGCCGCTGTCGCTGATCGGATCGGTCAAGACGCCGACCCTGGTCATGGTCGGCGAAGAAGATCACCGCACCCCGCCAAGCGAGGCTGAACAGTTCTATCAGGCCCTTCAGGTCGCAAACGTGCCCACCACCCTCATCCGCGTCCCCGGCGCCTCCCACGGCGGCTTCGCCGAACGTCCGTCGCAGCTGACCGCGGAGAACGCCGCGATCCTGGCTTGGTTCGGGAGGTACCGAACCGCCACTCAGTAGTCCTTCCGGAGCGCGGGCTCCCAGCCCGCATTTTTCGAAAGAGCGGGCTGGGAGCCCGCGCTCCGAGAAGGGAACCGCGCCGCGGGGCCACGGTTGATCCGCCATGGTCGCGTTCGCCGGTTTCCCTGTCCCCCTCGAAACCGCGCCCATGGAGGCCAAGGCGGCCTCCGAACTCCCCCGGGACGACGGTTGGCAGTTCGAGCCGAAGTGGGACGGCTTCCGCTGTCTGGCGTTCCGTGACGGCGACGCCGCGGAGCTAAGGGCCAAGTCCGGCAAGTCGTTGACGCGGTTCTTTCCCGAAGTGGCGGAACGGGTCCGCGCGCTGCCGCAAGAGCGGTTTGTGCTCGATGGCGAACTGATGATCCAGGTCGGCGGGGCCTACAGCTTCGACGCACTGCAGATGCGCCTCCACCCCGCTGAAAGCCGGATCAGGCGGCTGTCCGCCGAAACGCCGGCGATTCTGGTGGCGTTCGACTGCCTGATGGACGGCGCCGGCGCACCGATGCTCGGCAACCCCTTGACCGCGCGCCGCGAGGCGCTCGAAGCTTTTCACGGGGAGGGTTTGGAACTCACGCCGTTCACCCGCGACCGAGACGAGGCTCAGGGCTGGCTCGACCGTCTTACAGCCAACCTCGACGGCGTGGTGTGCAAGCGGCTCGATGGCGCCTACGAGACCGGCGAGCGGGCAATGCTCAAGGTCAAGCGCCTGCGCACCGCCGATTGCGTGGTTGGCGGCTTCCGCTACGAGAGCGACAGCCGGCTGGTCGGCTCACTGTTGCTGGGGCTGTTCGACGCCGACGGCAAGCTCGACCACGTCGGCTACACCTCGACGATCACCGATGCCGAACGGCCCGCCCTCACCGAACGGCTGGAAGCCCTGGTCGGACCGCCCGGCTTCACCGGCGACGCGCCGGGAGGGCCGAGCCGGTGGAGCACCGAACGAAGCGCCGATTGGCGGCCTCTGCGCAACGAACTGGTGGTCGAGGTTCGCTTCGACCACGTCTCCGGCGGCCGTTTCCGCCATGGGACCAAGCTCCTGCGCTGGCGGCCCGATAAGGCGCCGCGTCAGTGCCACAAGGACCAGCTACGGATGTGAGCGGTCAGTCGTTGTTGCGGGTGGCGATCAGCAGACCGGCGAGCAGGCCGAGCAGGGCCGCCGCGCCGGCGGCGGCGTAGGGCTGGCGCTCGATCAGGTCGGCCGCGTCGTCCAGAACGTCCTTGGCGCGCTCGACGACTTGGCCATAGGCGTTCTGCAAGCCGCCGGCGGCTTCGTTCAACTTGCCGCGCGCCTGAAGGCCCTCGTCGCCGAAGCCGCCGCCGAAGGCGTCCTGAACCCGGCCGACGCCCTCTTTGACAGCGCCTTCGATGCGATTGTCGTCCATGGCCAGTGTCCTCGGTGATTGCGTATAGCCCCCGCCGAACGCGGTCCCGCCAAGGTTGTTCCGGAACGCAAGCCGACCGCGCGGCATTCCTTAAAGCCATGAACATCCTCTTCATCGTCACCAGCGCCGACGCTCTCGCCCCCGGCCATCCCACCGGCGTGTGGCTGGAGGAATACGCCATCCCCTATGTCGCGCTGAGCGAAGCCGGCATCGGTGTCGAGGTCGCCTCGCCCAAGGGTGGACAAGGGCCGATCGATCCCAAGACGGTCCCGGACGCCAAGGCGGCGGCCCGATGGGAAAAGGCGCTCGCGGCGCTGGCGCGAACCAAGCCGCTGGCCGAAGTCGCCGCGGACGATTTCGACGCGGTGTTCATCCCCGGCGGTCACGGGCCGATGGTCGATCTGGCGGCAGATCCGGTGGTCGCCGCGCTGATCGGCGACTTCGCGCGGTCCGGGAAGATCGTCGCCGCGGTCTGCCACGGACCCGCCGCCCTGCTCGGCGTGACCACGCCCGACGGACAACCCTTTCTGAAAGATCGCAGGGTGACCGGCTTCACCAATGGTGAGGAAACGGTGGCCCAGCTTCAGACCGTGGTCCCCTTTCTGCTCGAGGATCGATTGCGCGAGAGCGGGGCAAAGTACGAGCACGGCCTCGTTCCCTTCGCCTGTTACATCGTCACGGACGGCGCCCTGATCACCGGCCAGAACCCGGCGTCGAGCGAGGCGATCGCCAAGACGCTGATGGAAGCCTTGGCGGCCAGGCAGGCCGCCGCGATTGGCGTTTCCGCGAACGCCTGAAGGTCGGCGCGCCTCGACTTCCGCGCCGCGTCCGGCCATAGCTTTGTAATGAATGGGACGGACCTAGTCGCGCTTACCGGCGATCACTATGCGCGGCCCGCCGAGCGAACGGCGGACGGCTGGGTTCACGCCGTCGGCCTGACGACGGGCGCCATCGGCGGATTGATCTTGCTCGGGGTCTCGCTTGGCTTCGGCAGGTTCGGACAGGCCGCGGCGATCGGTATCTATGCCGCCTGCCTGGTGGCGATGTGGGTCGCCTCGATGGCCTACAACCTCGCCAGCCCGCGCCGCAGACCGCTTTTGCGCCGGCTGGATCACGCAGCGATCTTTCTGATGATCGCCGGCTCCTACACCCCGTTCACCACCCAGCGCCTTCATGGCGCATGGGCCTGGTGGATGACCGCCGTGGTTTGGACGCTTGCCCTCGGCGCGGCGGCGGGAAAGCTTTTCGCGCCGGGCCTCGGCAAAGGGTTCTGGGTGGCTCTCTATCTGGCGCTGGGGTGGGCGGCGTTGGTCGCGATCCAGCCGCTGTTGGCGGGGGTCTCGCTGCTGGCCCTGGGTTTACTGCTCGCCGGAGGGCTGGTCTATTCGCTCGGCGTCATCGTCTACCTCAACCGCCGCCTGCCGTTCCGCCGCGCCATCTGGCACGGCTTCGTCGCCGCCGCCGCCGGGACCCACTTCGCGGCCATTCTTATCGGTGTGGTGCTGCCGGGGATCGCGGTCAGCTCGACCTAGCATCCCGCCGCGCCTTCACCCGCAGGCGCAGCGCATTGAGTTTGATGAATCCCGCCGCGTCGCGGTGATCATAGGCCTGGACGCCTTCCTCGAAGGTGACGAGGTCCTGGTCGTACAGCGAATAGGGGCTGGAGCGGCCGACGATAGTCACGTTGCCCTTGTAGAGCTTGACCCGCACCTCGCCCGTCACCTTTTCCTGGGAGTGATCGATCGCCGCCTGCAGCATCTCCCGTTCCGGGGCGAACCAGAAGCCGTTGTAGATCAGCTCGGCGTAGCGCGGCATCAGCTCGTCCTTGAGGTGCATCGCGCCTCGGTCGAGCGTGATCGACTCAATGCCCCGGTGAGCCGCGAGCAGGATGGTCCCGCCCGGCGTCTCGTAGACGCCGCGCGACTTCATGCCGATGAAGCGATTCTCGACGAGGTCAAGCCGGCCGACGCCGTTGTCGTGGCCGAGTTGATTGAGCTTGGTCAGCAACGCCGCCGGTGACAGCGCCTCGCCGTCAATGGCGACCGGATCACCGCGCTCGAAGGCCAGGGTGAACTCGGTCGGCCTATCCGGCGCGTCTTCGGGAGCGATGGTGCGCATGTGCACGAACTCCGGCGCGGGGACGGCCGGGTCTTCCAGCACCTTCCCCTCCGAGGAAGAGTGCAACAGGTTGGCGTCAACGCTGAATGGCGCCTCGCCGCGCTTGTCCTTGGCGATCGGGATCTGGTGCTGTTCCGCGAACGCCAGCAGGGCCTCGCGGCTCTTGAAGTCCCACTCCCGCCACGGCGCGATGACCTGGATGTCCGGTTCGAGGGCATAGTAGCTCAGTTCGTAACGAACCTGGTCGTTGCCCTTACCGGTCGAGCCGTGGCTCACCGCGTCGGCCCCGACGCGGCAAGCGATCTCGATCTGGGTCTTGGCGATCAGCGGCCGGGCGATGGAGGTGCCGAGCAGGTACTGGCCTTCGTAGACGGTATTGGCGCGGAACATCGGGAAGACGAAATCGCGCACGAACTCCTCGCGCACATCCTCGATAAAGATGTTTTCCGGCTTGATACCGAGCAGCAGCGCCTTCTCCCGCGCCGGCTCCAGCTCCTCGCCCTGGCCGAGGTCGGCCGTGAACGTCACCACCTCGGCGCGATATTCGGTCTGTAGCCACTTCAGAATGATCGAGGTGTCGAGGCCGCCGGAGTAGGCGAGCACGACTTTCTTGATATCTGCCACGCGGGGATCCTTGCGCGAAACACCTCTCCCAAAGGGAGAGGGAGGGGCCCAGCGAAGCTGGGAGGGTGAGGGGTTACGATGCAGCCCGCGCGGGCGCTTTGTTCGGCGACCGCGTAACCCCTCATCCTCCCACGCGCAAGAAGAGCGCGCGGGCCCCTCCTTCTCCCTCTGGGAGAAGGGTTCAGACCGTGATCTGCGTCCCCAGTTCCACCACCCGCCCCGGCGGGATCTTGAAAAACTCTGTCGGATTCGCCGCGTTTTTCATCAGGAAAATGAAGATGCGGTCCTGCCACAGCGGCATGCCCGAGGCCGCGTCGGGCACGATGGTCCGTCGGCCGAGGAAGAAGCTAGTCGACATGATATCGAACTTCAGACCCATCTTGCGGCAGTGCGCCAGGGTCTTGGGCAGGTTCGGGCTTTCCATGAAACCGTAGCGCAGGATCAGGCGCTTGAAGTCGCCGCCCACCGGTTCGATGCGGATGCGGTCGGCTTCCCGCACCCTGGGCGTCTCCGCCGTTTCGACGGTGACGATCACGTTGTTCTGGTGGAGCACCTTGTTGTGCTTGAGGTTGTGTAGCAGGGCGACCGGCGCGAGATCGCGGCTTCCGGTCAGGAACATCGCGGTTCCCGGCGCGCGATGCGGCGGCCGAGCGGTCAGGGACGACACCAAATCGTCCAGCGGCACGCTGTCGGCGCGGGTCTTGTCGGTGAGAATCCGCACGCCCCGCGCCCATGTCCACATCACCACCACTAGGCAGACGCCGAACAACATCGGCAGCCAGGCGCCCTCGGCGATCTTCAGCAGGTTGGAGGCGAGGAAGACGCAGTCGATCAGGGAAATCGGCACGAGCACGGCCGCGACGCGCCACACCCGCCACTTCCACAGGTGCCGGGCGACCACATAGGCCAGCAGGGTGTTGATGAACATGGTGCCGGTCACCGCCACGCCATAGGCCGACGCCAGCCGATGGGAGCTTTGGAAGACGACCAGAAGCAGGAGCACGCCGACCATCATCAGCCCGTTGACCGCCGGCACGAAGATCTGGCCGGTCTGAGTCTCGCTGGTCCGCTTGATGTCGAGGCGCGGCAACAGGCCGAGCTGCACGGCCTGTTGAGTCATCGAAAACGCGCCGCTGATCACGGCCTGGCTCGCGATCACCGCCGCCGCCGTCGCCAGCGCGAGGATGGGCCAGTAGATGATGTGCGGCGCCATGGCGAAGAACGGGTTGTGGCGCGCGTGGGGATTGGCCAACACCAGGGCGCCTTGTCCGAGGTAGTTCAGCGCCAGACATGGGAAGGCGAGGAAGAACCAGGCGGCGCGGATCGGCCGTTTGCCGAAGTGCCCCATGTCGGCATAGAGCGCCTCGGCGCCGGTCACCGCGAGGAACACGCTGCCCAGGATGACGAAGCCGATGAAGCCGTTCTCGGCCAGGAAGCGAAACGCATAGGCCGGATTGATCGCGCCGAGCACGGTCAGGTCGCCGCGCAGGTTCCACAGGCCGAGGGCGCCGAGGGTGACGAACCACAGCGCCATCACCGGGCCGAACAGCGTCGAGATCCGATGCGTGCCGCGCGCCTGGGCCAGGAAGAGGCCGATGAGGATGCCCGCCGAAATCGGCAGCACCCACGGCGCCATCGCGTGGCCCATGTGCGGCGCGGCGCGCAAGCCCTCCACCGCCGAGATCACGGAAAACGCCGGGGTGATCACCCCATCGCCATAGAACAGCGCCACGCCGACGACCCCGAGCGCGTACAGCGACCGCGCGGGCCGTCCATAGGCGCGTTGGGCCAGGGTCATCAGGGCGACCGGGCCGCCCTCGCCCTTGTTGTCGGCGCGCATCAGGATCGTAATGTATTTCACGGTCACGATCAGGACGAGCGCCCACAGGATCAGCGAGACCACGCCCAGCACCGCGGTCTCGGCGGTTCCCACTGGGCGGGCATGGGCGAGCGCCTCGCGCAGGGCGTAGAGCGGGCTGGTGCCGATGTCGCCGAACACGACCCCAATAGCGCCGAGGGTCAGAGCGGCGAAACCTTGCCGTCGGCCCACTCGGCGCGCGGTCTCCGGTTCCCCCAAGGGGACGTCGGCGCCCATGAGCCCTGGTTCTCCGAGAAGCGAACGCGTCATCGCCGATGGGCGGGCGCGGTACACCCGATCCACCAACCGATCAATCGCACGATCGGTTCACTGGCCGGGTGGCGGCGCGATGATCGACGGCAGGTGAAACCTCGGCGCTCCCTTCTGCTGATAGGGCGTCGCGGTATCCTTGCGTATCAGGGCGATGGTCGAGCCTTCCAGCCCGGTCAGCATGAACTGGACGGCCATGGCGCACAGGATCAGGCCGAGCACGCGAACGACGATCACCATGCCGATCCGGCCGAGCGCCCGCGAGATCACGCTGGTCAGCCAGAAGGCGGCGACGACCAGCAAACAGACGGCGAAGATCACCGCGATGCCGATCAGCGTCCCCGACGCCCCGAAGGCGTGCGCCTCCTCGGCATAGATGATCGCCGACGAGATCGCGCCCGGTCCGATGAGCAGGGGCATGCCGAACGGCACGATCAGCACTTCGAACCGCCGCGCGGCGTAGGCTCTGGCGGACTGCGGCGCACTCAGGTCCTGCTCGGCCTCGGCGAAGGTCTGGGAGAGGTCTCCCCGGGTCATCTCCAGCCCCATGAGCAGGAGGACGATGCCGCCGGCGATGCGGAACGCCGGCAGCGAGATACCGAAAAATCTCAACAGGCCAAGGCCGGTGAGGAAGAAGAAGGTCATGAAGACAAAGGCGAACGCCGCGATATAGACCGCCGTCAGCCGCCGCCCCGCCGGACTGGCGCCTTCGGTGGCGGCGGCGAACAGCGGCACGTTGCCGACCGGGTCGATCAGGGCGAACAGAGCGACAAAGAAGTTGAGGGCGAAGGCGGCGGTCGTCATCCGCCCCCTCTAGCTCAGCGACGCGGCGCCCGCGACCTGGGCCTAGAAGTCGACGGCGATCCCCTTGCGCTCCCAGTCGCCATAGCGGGTCGGCTCGGGGCCGGCCGGACCGCCGCGCTCGTTGGGCGCGACCGCAAGCTCGGCCGCCGCGCGTCGCGCCGCCGCCTCGGCGAGGGCGCGTTTGGCTTCGGGCGGAAGGTTTCGCGGTGTGTCGTCCATTGGTTCTTTCCGGAGCGCGGGCATCTTGCCCGCACCTTAGCAAGAATGCGGGCAGGATGCCCGCGCTCCGGAAGACAGGCGCCTCGACTTGCCTGCGCTTCCTTAACCGGGCAGTCGTCGAGGCGTGACCGTTTCCGACGACACCGCGCCCGTTGGCCTTGCCGCTCGCGCCGCCGCCCTGACCCTGCTCGAGTCGGCTCTCGCGCGGCGCGGCGGGCTCGACGAGGCCTTGAGCGCGGGCAAGTATTTGCGGATGTCGCCGCTGGACCGGGGCTTCGCCCGCGCCTTGGTCATGGCCGTGCTGCGTCACCTGGGACCGATCGACCGGGCGCTCGATGGCAAACTCAAACGCGAACCGCCGGCGCCGGCGCGCAATCTGATGCGTCTCGGCCTCGCCCAGGCGTTCTGGCTGGACACTCCGGATTTCGCCGCGGTCGACACCAGCGTCGCCCTGGCCCCAAAGCCGCTGCGGGGCTTGGTCAACGCCGTGCTGCGCGGCGTCCTGCGCGACGGCGCGCCGCCGACCGACCCGGAGTCGCTCGCGCCATCGTGGCTGTTCGCCCGCTGGCGGGTGACCTACGGCGAGGCCACGGCCGGCGCCATCGCGGCGGCGATCCTCGACGAACCACCGACCGATCTCACCCCGCGCGCGTCGCCCGATCCCGACACGGTCGAGGCGCTGGAGGCCGAACCCATTCCCGGCGGCGGGCTCCGAACGCGTCGGCGCGGCGATGTCGCGACCTGGCCCGGCTTCGAGGCCGGCGAATGGTGGGTGCAGGACGCCGCCGCCGCGCTGCCCGCCAAACTGCTCGGCGTCGGCCCCGGACAGACCGCGCTGGACCTCTGCGCCGCGCCGGGCGGCAAGAGCCTCCAGCTCGCGGCGGCGGGCGCGAGCGTCACCTCGGTCGACCGGGCCGCGGGCCGCCTGCGCCGGCTAGGCGCGGGCCTCGCCCGCACCGGTCTCGAAGCCGAACTGGTCATCGCCGACGCCGCGACCTGGCGCGACTCGCGCCTGTTCGACGCGGTGTTGCTCGACGCGCCGTGCTCGGCGACGGGCACCTTCCGCCGCCATCCCGACGTGCTGTGGAACGCCCGGCCGACCGAGATCGCGCCTCTCGTCGTCGCCCAACGCGAACTGATCGCCGCTGCGGCGGCCCGGGTGAAGCCCGGCGGCCGCCTGGTCTACAGCGTGTGCTCACTGGAATTCGAGGAAGGCGAAGCCCAGGCCCGCGCCCTGCTGATGTCGCAACCCCTGTTTCAGATCGACCCCATCGCGCCCGGCGAGTGCGGAGCGCCGGCGGCCAGCGTCGCGCCGGAGGGTTGGCTGCGCATCCTGCCGCACCACGCGACGGGCGGCATGGACGGCTTCTTCATCGCGCGATTCCGCAAGGCCGTGTAGTCTGGAGCCATGCCTCATCCCACCGTGATCATCGCCCCTTCGATCCTGTCGGCGGACTTCGCCAAGCTGGGCGAGGAAGCGCGGGCGATCGAGGCGGCGGGCGCGGACTGGCTCCACGTCGACGTGATGGACGGTCACTTCGTGCCGAACCTCACAATCGGCCCGGTGGTGGTGAAGGCGGTCAAGCCACACGTTTCGATCCCCGTGGACGTCCACCTGATGATCGCGCCGGCCGACCCGTATCTCGAAGCCTTCCGCGACGCCGGCGCCGACCACCTGCTGGTCCATCCCGAAGCCGGGCCGCACCTCCATCGGACGCTGAAGCGCATTCGGGAGCTCGGCGCCAAGAGCGGCGTGGTGTTCGATCCCTCTACGCCCCCGGACATCATCGAATTCATGATGGACGAGATCGACATCATCCTGGTGATGACCGTCAATCCGGGCTTCGGCGGCCAGAGCTTCATCGCTTCCCAGTTGCCGAAGATCCGCAAGCTGCGCGCGATGATCGACGCCTCGGGCCACGACGTCGTGCTCGAGGTCGACGGCGGCGTGACGCCACTGACCGCGCCCTTGTGCATGGAAGCCGGCGCCACCGCCCTGGTCGCGGGCTCGGCGGTGTTCAAGGACGGCCCCGGCGGCTACGCGCACAACATCGCCGCCCTGCGGGGGTAGAGCCGAGCCTTCCTCCGCTCTACAGCAAGGCATGCCGACTCCCACCTTCCCGCCCGCGCCCGATCTCGTACCCGTTCGCCGCGCCCTGCTGTCGGTGTGGGACAAGACCGGCTTGGTCGAGGTCGCCCGCACCCTGGTCGAACTCGGCGTCGAGCTGATCTCCACCGGCGGCACCCACGCGGCGATCGCCGCCGCCGGGCTTCCGGTTCGGGAAGTCAGCGACCTCACCGGCTTTCCGGAGATGATGGACGGCCGGGTGAAGACCCTGCATCCGATGATCCACGGCGGCCTGCTCGGCGTCCGCGGGGCTCCCGATCACGCCGCCGCCATGGCCGAGCAAGGCATCGGCGGCATCGACCTGCTCTACAGCACGCTTTATCCGTTCGAGGAGACGGTGGCCTCGGGAGCGGACTTCGAAGCCTGCGTCGAAAAGATCGACATCGGCGGACCGGCCATGACCCGCTCGGCGGCCAAGAACCACGCCTATGTCGCGGTCTGCACCGGCGCCGCCGACCTCGCCGAGGTCGTTGGGGCGATGAAGGCCGACGGCGGAACGTCGCTCACCCTACGCCGCCGACTCGCCGCCCACGCCTTCGCCCGCACCGCCGCTTACGACGCCGCCATCGCCGGATGGTTCGCGGCCCAGAACCAGGATTGGTTTCCCGACATCCTGTCGATCGCCGGCGGCCGCATCCAGCGCATGCGCTACGGCGAGAACCCCCATCAGTTCGCCGCCTTCTATCGCGGGGGCGACGCCCGCCCCGGCGTCTCTTCGGCGCGACAGCTTCAGGGTAAGGAACTCAGCTACAACAATGTCGCCGACACCGACGCGGCGTTCGAACTGGTCGCCGAGTTCGCCCCGGACGACGCACCCGCCGTCGCCATCATCAAGCACGCCAACCCATGCGGCGTCGCCGTCGGACGCACTCTGACCGAGGCTTACCGGCGTGCCCTCGCCTGCGACCCGACCTCCGCCTTCGGCGGCATCGTCGCGACGAATCGGACGCTGGACGCCGAGACGGCGATGGAAATCCTCAAGGTTTTCACCGAGGTGGTGATCGCGCCGGACGCCACGCCCGAAGCGGTCGGGCTGTTCGCGGCTCGCAAAAATGTGCGCCTGCTCGTCACCGGCGGCCTGCCTGATCCCCACAAGCAGGGCGGTGTCTTCCGATCCGTCGCCGGCGGTTTTCTGATGCAGACGCGGGACGTCGCCCGCATCGCCGCCGCCGACCTCAAGATTGTCACCCGTCGCCAGCCGACCGAGGCGGAGGTCGCCGACATGCTGTTCGCCTTCGTGGTGGCCAAGCACGTCAAGTCCAACGCCATCGTCTTCGCCAGGAAGGGTCAAACCCTCGGCATCGGCGCCGGCCAGATGAACCGCAAGGATTCAGCCCGCATCGCGGCCATGCGCGCCGCCGATTTCGGTCTCGACCTTCACGGCTCGGCCTGCGCGTCGGAAGCCTTCTTTCCCTTCGCCGACGGCCTGATCCAGGCCGCGGAGGCGGGCGCGACCGCCGTGATCCAGCCGGGAGGCTCGATCCGCGACGCCGAGGTGATAGAGGCGGCCGACAAAGCCGGGATCGCCATGGCGTTCACCGGCGTGCGGGTGTTCAGGCATTGAGAGGAAAATCCCCCTCCGTGAAGATCGGAGGAGGATCCGAAGGCGCTACGCCGCCTTTTGCAACGACTTGTGTAACAGGGTGATGGCTGCGTCCCGGTCGATCTGCTCGATGGCGGCGACTTCCCGCGCCATGCGGTCCAGCGCCGATTCGTAAAGTTGACGCTCGGAATAGGATTGCTCGGGCTGGCTTTCGGAGCGGTGCAGGTCGCGGACGACTTCGGCGATCGAGATCAGGTCGCCGGAGTTGATCTTGGCTTCGTATTCCTGGGCGCGGCGGCTCCACATCGTGCGCTTGACCCGGGCGCGGCCCTTGAGAGTGGTCAGGGCTTGGTGAACCACGTTGTTTTCCGCGAGGGCGCGCAGACCGGCGGTTTTGGCCTTCTTGGTCGGAACGCGCAGCGTCATCTTCTCGTGGTCGAAGGTGATCACGTAAAGTTCGAGCAAAGTGCCGACGACATCCTGCTGTTCGATGGAAACCACGATGCCGACGCCGTGCGCCGGATAGACGACATGATCGCCGATCTTGAACTCGTAATCGGATTTATCGGGCATTCGCAAAGGTCCTTCTCACACTCGACCGCAAGCCACTTTCGTCGCGGGTCACACAGACTGGCGATCGAGAATACGGCGTCGGGCGCTCGGGGTGCGAACAGTCGCGGTGCGGCGCCGGCGGAACCGATTATCTACCACAAAATCAGGCGGTTTGGAAGGGTTGCGTGAACCCGGGATGAACAGTCAGGAACCGGACCCGGGTTTCTCGCTGAAATACTTCTCCAGCTTGCCGGTCTCGCGTTCGAACGCCTCGGCGTCGGCGGGCGGGGTGCCCTTCACGGTGATGTTCGGCCAGATCTTGGCGTAGTCGGTGTTGATCCGCAGCCACTTGCCGTCCGGATCGTCCTCGGTGTCCGGCTTGATCGCGTCGACCGGGCATTCCGGCTCGCATACGCCGCAGTCGATGCACTCTTCCGGGCTGATCGCCAGGAAGTTCTCGCCCTCGTAGAAGCAGTCGACCGGGCACACCTCGACGCAGTCCATGAACTTACATTTTATGCAGGCGTCGGTGACGATGTAGGTCATGCCGGGGGCTCGGGGGCGGCTTTCAAACTATCGGGGACATGCCCGGCGAACGGGCGGGCGTGTTTGTCAGTCGAGGGGTCCGCTTGTCAATGGCGCGGCCGGATCGCCTTCGGCCCGGTAGAGGCCCCGCGCTTCGACCGGAGGCCCTCGCCGCTCGCCGAGAGCCGCGACCGTGACGCAGAGCAGCCGCCCGCTTTGGGCGAACACCAGTTCGTCGCCGACCTTGACCGGACGCGAGACCTTGTCGACCCGGCCTGTGGCGCCGTCCCGTCCGCGCCGGATGCGGCCCTCCTCCACCGCGCGGGCGGCGAGGGCGCGAGTCTTGAAGAATCTCGCGCGCCACAGCCAGACGTCGATGCGGCAAGCCTCGTCAGGCACGCGCCGCCTTTTTGCGTCGGCGACGGCGCGGTTTTGGCACGGTCCGCAAAGCCGAAAGCGCCGAGAAGGGGGAGGCGATCGCGGGGGTAAGCGGGGCGGTCGCCGCCCTGGGGCGAGGCGTGCGTTTGCGCCAGGCGATCGGCTGACCCTCCACCGGTTTCATCGGCGCATATCCCAGCCCGCGAAGGATGCTATCGGCCTGAGCCGGGGTCCAGCCGAGTTCGGCTCGCCGCGCCTCCGAAAGCCCGGAGCCGGCGGCGGTGTTCGCCCGCCGCATCAGCTCGCCCAGCCTCTCGAGCGAGCTCACCGAGACAGCCAGCGAGCCGACGGCGACGACACCGCGAAGGCCGAGCGCGCGCGGCGAGGGAGCCGTTCCGGACAGCGGCCACGGCGCGGCGCCGCTCGGCTTCCACTCCGGCGCGGCGCGGTCGGCGAAGGCGCCGGCGACCTCCGCCGCCGCGTCCGAAAGCTGGTCGGCGGCATAGAGGCAGTAGGTTCCGATCGTCACGCCCAGGGTCCGCAGCGCGCGGCGCTCGGCCTTGCTGAGGTGGACGAGGTCGGCGTCCACGGATCGGCGGTCCAGCACCCCGCCGGCCTCCACCAGACGCCAGGCGAGACCCCGGGCGAGGCCCTTGAGTTCGCCCGACCCGATCGCGACCTCCAGGCGCCGCAGGGTGGAAAGGCGCTGGGTGACCTGACCGGCGACGAACGCTTCCAGACGCCTGACGGCTCGCTCGCGGACCTCCGGCGCGCCGAAGTCGCCGTGCAGCCGGGCTCTCGGCGCGGACGGCCGGTCGCCCACCAGCACGCCCGCCGCCTCGCCGCGCCACAGGATGTCGCCGTTGCGCAGCAGCTTGAAGTCGTCGTCGGGCGAGCGGGCGAGGTCGCCCAGCCGCCGCGCCATTTCCGGCGCCACCGCGCGCAGCGCCGCCGCCCGCAAAGCCTTCGTCTCCAACACGCCGGTTCCCGCCGCCGGCGTGAAGGCGAGGCCGTTGAGTTTGCCGACGAAGTGGCCCTCCACGGTCACAGCCCCGTCGCGCGCGACGCCCGTCAGCAAGTCCTCGCCGCGTCCGAGGCCGCGCACCAGGGCGCTGGTCCGGCGGTCGATGAAACGGGCCATCAACCGTTCGTGCAGGGCGTCGGACAGACGGTTTTCGAGGGCGCGAGTGGTCTCGCGCCAATGATCGGCGTCGACCAGCCAGTTCGGCCGGTTAGCGACATAGGCCAGGGTGCGCACGCCCGCGAGGCGGGTGGACAGGGCGTCGATCTCGCCCACAGTCCGGTCGAGGCCGCGGAACTGCTCCGCCATCCAGTCGTCCGGCACGCGGCGGCGTCCGGTGCTGAGCTGGTCGAAGAACTGGCGCACCAGCCGGATGTGCTCGTCGGGCGTGGTCTTGCGAAAGTCCGGCGTCTGGCAGGCGTCCCATAGCGCGAACAGAGCGGAGCGATCTCCGCACCGCGCGCGCACCGCATCGTCCGCCGCCAGCGCGCGCAGCGCCCGCTCGTCCAGCGCCTCGTCGGCCGCCTTCAGCCCGGCGCGCGGCGGCGGCGCGGCCAGCGATCGCAGGAGCGTATCGAGCGAGGCCAGCTCCAGGTCGCCGTTGCGCCACTGGGCGTGCTGGACGGGATCGAAGGCGTGGTTCTGCACCGCCTCGACCAGGTCGTCGTCCATCGAATCGCAGGCGGCTGTGACCCCGAAGGTCCCGTCGGTGCGGAAGCGGCCCGCTCGGCCCGCGATCTGGCCGACCTCCTGAGCGTACAACGGCCGGCGGCGCTTGCCGTCGAACTTGTCGAGGCCGGCGAAGGCGACATGGTCGACGTCCATGTTCAGGCCCATGCCGATGGCGTCGGTCGCCACCAGAAAATCGACTTCACCGGATTGGTAGAGCGCGACCTGGGCGTTGCGCGTGCGCGGGCTCAGGCTGCCCATCACCACCGCCGCCCCGCCGCGCTGGCGGCGGATCAGCTCGGCGATGGCGTAGACCTGGTCGGCCGAAAAGGCGACGACGGCGCTGCGGCGGGGCAGGCGGGAGAGCTTCTTCTGGCCGGTGTGGCTGAGGTTGGAAAACCGCTCCCGCGTCACGATCCGGGCGTCGGGCAAAAGCCGGCGGATCAACGGCGCCATGGTCTGGGCGCCCAGCAGCATGGTTTCGAACGTGCCGCGCGCGTGCAGCAGCCGGTCGGTGAACAGGTGCCCGCGCTCGGGGTCGGCGACCAGCTGGATTTCGTCGATGGCCAGGAACTCGACCTCCCGGTTGAGCGGCATCGCCTCGACGGTGCAGACGAAATAGTGGGCCCGAGGCGGGACGATCTTCTCCTCGCCGGTGATCAGGGCGACGGCGTTGACGCCGCGCGCCTTGACGATGCGGTCGTAGATCTCCCGCGCCAGCAGCCGCAACGGCAGGCCGATCATGCCGGAAGCGTGGCCGAGCATCCGCTCCACGGCGAGGTGGGTCTTGCCGGTATTGGTCGGCCCCAACACGGCGACCACGCGGGGCGGTTCACGTCCGAAACTCTGGGCGCTCATCCCGCCGATTTGGGGCCGAGTCGGCGTTTGGGCAATGGATTAATATGAACTTGCCGGCGCCGTGAACAGGCCGGAAACGAAACATGGACGAATCACTTGCGGGCCGCGCCTTCGAGCTTTGTTCACCGCTAGGGCTGGTGGGCGGATGATCCCGACAGCGGACGGTGAATGGTTCAGGCGCCCACGTCCTTGACCTTCTTGGTCTTCTTTTTCTTCTTCTTGTCGGCCTTGGCTTCGGGCGCCGCGCGTTTGGTCTTCGACGGCGGCGCGTCGGCGGCCTCGGCCAGGGAGGCAAGGCTCTTTACGAAGCCATCGCGTCGCTTGGGCGGCATCAGGCTCAGGAGCCTCTGGTCGGCCGTCGCCGAGGCCTCGGAACCGGCGTCGAGCGCGAGGCGGCCGGTGGGCGACAGCCGCACGGTATTCGCCCGGGCGTCGGTGGAGGAGCGTTCCCGCTCCAGCAGGCCTTTCGTCAGCATACGCGCGACGAGGTCCGCCAAGGTCGAGCGGTCGATGCCGGTGGCGCGGACGAGATCGTTCTGGGTCAGCCCCTCCGCCTGACCGGCGGCGGCGAGCACGGTGAACTGGCGCTGGGTCACCGCGGCCGGACCCGCCGCCTCGGTGTGGAAATCCAGCGCGAGCTGAAGCGCCCGGTGCAGAAGGTGGGTTGGCGATGCGCTCAGCGCGTCGCGAACGATCCTGCTCTTGCCCTTGGCCATGGCCGTCCCCCGAGCCGCGATTCCAGGTATGGGTAAGGACTATCTCACATGCATGTCGATTTCGCGACAGACCATCCGTGGACGGCTAAACCCCGCCGTCCGGCGGATCGACCGCCGGGGGAGCCGATTTGAGCGCGCCGTGCTTCATGAAGAACGGCGTCTGCGCCAGGGCGAAGACGATCGCCGCGATCCAAACGCCGGTGCGGAACAGCACGAAGATATGGTCCGGCTGGGTGCGGCGGACGAACTCGTTGGCCGCGGCGCACGCCCACCAGAACAGGCCGTAGCGCACCGCCAGGGTCTTCCACGCCGCGTCCGGCAGTTCGAACGCGCCGCCTAGGATCGCCTTCAGCGGATTGCGGCCCATCAGCAGGCCGATGAACAGCGCCGCCCCCAACGCGCCGTCGACGATGGTCATCTTCATCTTGAAGATGTTCTTGTCGTGCAGCAGCACGCTTGCGAGGCCGAAGGCGATGGCGAGACCGCCGGTCACCGCAGGCAGCGGCCGGATGCGGCGCTCGACAATCAGGGCGGCGGCGAAGGCCAGGACCGAGGCGCCGATCACGCACCAGGTGGCGAACTGAAAGTCCCGCGTGGAAAGATAGCCGACGAGGAAGGCGAGCGCGGGCGCGCCGTCGGCGGCCCAGCCGAACCATGGGGGCGGCGGTCTTCTGTCAGCCATCGACGGTTTCCTCCAAACCGACCAGAGATCGGGAGAACGCGCGGGCGTCGAAGGGTTGCAGGTCCTCGATCCCTTCGCCGACGCCGATCAGCTTGATCGGCGAGTCCGAGGCCTGCGCCACGGGCACCAGCACCCCGCCGCGCGCGGTGCCGTCTAGCTTGGTCATGACGATGCCGGTGACCCCGATGGCGTTGCCAAACACGTTCTCCTGCGCCAGGGCGTTGCGCCCGACGGTGGCGTCGAGCACCAGCAGGACCTCATGGGGCGCGTCCGGATCGACCTTGCGCAGCACCCGGATCATCTTGGTCAGCTCGTCCATAAGTCCCTGCTTGTTCTGCAGCCGGCCGGCGGTGTCGATCAGCAGTACGTCGTAGTTCTCCGCCCGCGCCCGTTCGAGGGCGTCGTAGGCCAGCCCCGCCGCGTCGGCGCCGGTTGGGCGCGAGATGAAGTCGGCGCCCGAACGTTCCGCCCACACCCCGAGCTGTTCCACCGCCGCGGCGCGGAAGGTGTCGCCGGCCGCGATCAGCACCCTGGCGCCCTGGTCTCGCAGATCGGCGGCGATCTTGCCGAGAGTGGTGGTCTTGCCCGAGCCGTTCACGCCGATGAACAGGACGACGAACGGCCGCGGGCCGCCGAGAGGTTCGAACCGGCCCTCCCGGCTGGTCAGCTCGCCGGCGACCGCTTCGGCGAGGGCCTCCTTGACCTGACGCTCCGTGGGCGTGCGATCAAAGCGCTGGGCGGAAAAGGCGTCCGCGATCCGCGCCGCCGCCGCCGGACCGAGATCGGCCTCGATCAGCATCTCCTCCAGCGCTTCGAGCCGGTCCTGGTCCAGCGGCCGCGCCACCAGAACCTGGGCGACCTGCTCGGTCATCTGCCGCGAGGTGCGGGAGAGACCTTCGGAGAGCCGCGAAAGCCAACCGCGCTTGGGTTCGTTCATGGGAGAACCGGGACGCGGCTTTGCGCCCCCTCAGTCGTCTCGCGAGAGGGCGAGCCGACAGCTCCTCCGCAAGAGGACGGGGGAGCTGTCACTAACCTAAACTCCTCCCCCGCCTTCTCGCGGGGGAGGTGGCGCGGCGCTCTTCCTTGCGCCGTGACGGAGGGGGCGCGAAGCCGCTTGCCATCGTGTCCGATAGCTAACCCGACGATCAGCGATCCGGCGACCGCCTCACCCTCGAACGCGATCTCGGTGAAATCCTCCGCCCGCGCGCGGCCGTCGCGCTCGACCAGCGCGCTGACGACCGACCCGACGCGGCGGTCCAGATGTCTCGCCAGAGCGAGATCGCCCGCCGCGCGCAACCGCGCCGCTCGCGCCTTGATCATCGGGCCTGGAACGGCCGGCATCCGCGCGGCCGGCGTGCCGGGCCGGGGGGAATAGGGGAAGACGTGGAGGAACGAGAGCCCCGCCTCCTCGACCAGCGCCAGGGTGTTCTCGAACGCGGCGTCGGTCTCCGTCGGAAAGCCGGCGATGAGGTCCGCGCCGAAGGCGGTCTCCGGGCGAACGCGCCGGACGTCGGCGATCAGGCGCAGCGCGTCGGCGCGCGAGTGCCGGCGCTTCATCCGCTTGAGGATCAGGTCGTCGCCGGCCTGGAGCGAGAGGTGCAGGTGCGGCATCAGCCGGGCCTCCTCGGCGAGGCAGGCCATCAGCTCCGGATCGATCTCGGCGGCGTCGATCGACGACAGGCGAAGTCGCGGCAGATCGGGAACCTCGCGCAGGATCGCCCGCACCAGGTCGCCGAGCGACGGCGCCTCCGGCGGATCGCCGCCCCAGCTCGTCAGGTCGACGCCGGTCAGCACCACCTCGTCGTAGCCGGCCTCGACAAGGGCGCGCACGCGGCCGACGACCAGCTCCGCCGGCGTCGAGCGCGAATTGCCGCGCCCGAACGGGATCACGCAGAAGGTGCAACGGTGGTCGCAGCCGTTCTGGATCTCCACATAGGCCCGCGCCCGTCCGCCCTGACTGCTCGCCGCCGTCGGCGTGGCGGCGGCGACCGACATGATGTCGCCGACGAGAACACCCCGTCCCCGCAGGGAACCGGCCCGGGTCTTCTCCGCATTGCCGATCACGAGATCGACCTCGGGCATGGCGGAGAACGCCGCGGCGTCGATCTGCGCCGCGCAGCCGGTGACGATCATCCTGGCGTCCGGCCGCGCGCGCGCCGCCTTGCGGATCGCTTGGCGCGCCTGGCGCACGGCCTCGCCGGTCACCGCGCAGGTGTTGAACACCACGGCGTTCGAGACGCCATCAGCCGCGGCCCGTTCACGCAGGGCCTCGGACTCCACGGCGTTCAACCGGCAGCCGAAGGTGACGACATCCACCGTCATCGGGTCGAGCTCTCCGCCACGAACGCCGTGAAGGCGTCCTTGAACTCCGGATGCCAGCGCGACAGCGGCGGGCGGTTTTCAATGATGTCTCCCGCGGTCCAGGCCATGCGGGCCTCATCCAGCGCGCGCGGCGTGTCGTTGTCGGGGCAGAGGATGTAGAAATCTCCCACGCCCATCCGCTCGATCATGAAGTCGGCGACCTGTTCGGCGGTCCACGCGCCCGGCGGCTTGGTCGCCACCCGCGCGCGGGTCAGGCCGGTGAAGGTGAAGCCGGGGATCAGCAGGTGCGCCGTAACCTCGCATCTCGGCGTTTCGCGCAAGGTGTGCTGAAGCCCTTCGGTCAGCGCCTTGATCGCCGCCTTGCTGACGTTGTAGGCGGTGTCGCCGGGCGGCATGGTGATGCCCTGCTTCGATCCGGTGTTGACGATCGCCGCCGGGCCGCCCTGGTCGATCATCGCCTGGGTAAAGGCCTGGACCCCATTGATCACCCCGCCGAGGTTGATCGCCAGCACCCGGTCCCAGCGCTCGGGATGTTCGTGAGCCTGGGCGCCGCCGCCGACCCCGGCGTTGTTCATCAGGAAATCGACCCGGCCGAATGCGCCGTAGGCGCGGGCCTTCAGCCGCAGGACAGCCTCGCGGTCCGCGACATCGGTGGCGCAGGCTTCGATGGCGGAGCCGACGGATTCGCCGCGGGTCAGCTCCGCCGCCTGGTCCAGCCGCGCGCCCTCCAGGTCGGCCATGACCACGTTCATGCCCATCGCCGCCAGGAGTCGCGCCGTCGCCAGTCCCACGCCATCGGCGGCGCCGGTGATCACCGCCGTCTTGCCGGCTTGAAGCGCGGGATGTCCGCTCATGACTGCAGCTCCATCTCCGGCAGGCGCCCGGTGAACTCCACGGCCACCGGGCCGGTCATCAGCACATGGTCGTCCGCTTCGCGCCAAGTGATCTGGAGTTCGCCGCCATCGAGGAGGAGGGTCGCCGACCGTCCGGTCAAACCACGTCGATGCGCCGCGACCAGGGCGGCGCAGGCTCCGGTGCCGCAGGCGCGGGTGAGGCCGGCCCCGCGCTCCCAGGTCCGGAGGCGAATGCGCTCGGGATCGACCACACTGGCGAAGCCGACGTTGACCCGCTCGGGAAACAGCCAGTGCGTTTCGACCACCGGGCCGGCGGTGGCGACCGGGGCGGTCTCCGCGTCCGGCACGAAGAAGACCGTGTGCGGATTGCCCATCGACACGCAGCCCGGTCCCTTCAACTCGACGCCGAGACGAAGCTGGATCTCCCGGGTGTCCATCTCCCACGCCAATGGAATATCCCGCCAGCCCAGGGCCGGAACGCCCATGTCGACCGTGACGCCGCCGCCCTCGGACGCCCTCGCATACGAGAGCCGGTCGCCATTCTCGATCACGGCGTCGTCCCGGCCGCTGCTTCGCATGGTCAGCCAGGCGACACAGCGTTCAGCGTTGCCGCACCGTTCCGCCGGACTGCCGTCGGGGTTCCAGATGCGCATGGCGACATCGCCGCGCAACGACGGGCCGAGGACGATGAGCTGATCGCAGCCGATCCCCGCCTTCCGGCTAGCGATGGCGCGCACCTCCGCCGTGCTCGGCGTGACATCTCCGGCCACGATGACGAAATCGTTGCCGAGGCCGTTCATCTTGATGAAGGGTGGGCCCATGGCGGGGATATAGCCGCAAAGCGCCAGCGCGCCACGTTGCCAATCGCGCGGCGGCGCCCGATTAACCCGCATGCGCGCTCTTGTCGTTTTCGCCGCTCTCGCCCTGCTCGCGCCTTCAGCCCACGGTGAATCCCCGCCCATGACTTCTCAGCCAGCCGACGATCCATTCCTGTGGCTGGAGCAGACCGAGAGCCCGCGCGCGCTGGAATGGGTCAAGGCGCACAACAAGCGCTCGCTCGCGCTGCTTGAGGGCGACGCCCGCTATTCGGAGTTTCACGCCGAAGCGCTGAAGGTGCTTGAGGCCGCCGACCGCATCCCGGCGCCGTCGCTGATCGGCGCCGAGGTCTACAACTTCTGGCAGGACGCCGACCACGTGCGCGGGCTGTGGCGGCGGACGAGCCAGGCGGGCTACGCCAAGCCAAACCCCGCCTGGGCGACCGTGCTCGACCTCGACGCCCTGTCTGCGGCGGAACACGCCAACTGGGTGTGGAAAGGCGCGAACTGTCCGGCGCCGAGGTTCGACCGCTGCCTCGTCAACCTGTCCGATGGCGGCGAGGACGCCGTGCGGGTCCGTGAGTTCGACCCAGCGGCGCGCGCGTTCACGCCCGGCGGCTTCGACCTGCCGCGCGGCAAGCAGAGCGCCGACTGGCTGGACGACGACACCCTGATCGTCGCCCGCGAGTGGACGCCGGGCGCGGTGACCCACTCCGGCTATCCCTACATCGTCAAGACGCTGAAGCGGGGGCAGCCGCTGGATCAGGCTCAAGAGGTGTTTCGCGGCGAGGTCGGCGACGTGGCGGTTGATCCGGTCGTCCTGCGCGACGTTCAGGGCCACGAGGTCGTGCTCATCGTGCGCGCCACCAGCTTCTTCGAGACCGAGATCACCGAGATCACCGCCGCCGGGCCGCGTCGGCTGACCCTGCCCCTGAAGACGAAGGTCCACGGCCTGCTGAACGGCGTGCTCGTGTTCAGCGTCGAACAGGACTGGCGCTTCGGCGGCCAGGACTACAAGGCCGGCTCCCTCCTCGCCTTCACGCCGAACGAACTCGCCCACGAGGGCCGCGCCTCGGGAACCGGTCACCTCGTCCTCGCGCCGAGCCCGCGAGAGTCCATCGAGCAGGTCGCGGTCACCGCCAACCGGATCGTCGCCGTCGTTTACGACAACGTCCGTGGTCGCCTTATCGCGTTCGAACCGGGCGCGGGCGAATGGCGCGCGACATCGCTGCCGGTGCGCGACGACTCCTCGGTGGGCGTCGCCGCCGCCAGCGAAATCGACGACGCCCTCTACTACAACGTCGAAGGCTTCCTGGAGCCGAGCAGGCTGTGGCGGGCGGACGCCAGAACGGACGGCGCGGAGCTGGTGAAGTCACTTCCCGCCCGCTTCGACGCCGCCGGCCTCATGGTCGAGCAACACGAAGCGGCGTCGAGTGACGGGACCAAAATCCCGTACTTCGTGGCGCATAGGAAAGGCCTGAAACTCGACGGCTCCAATCCGACACTGCTCTACGCCTACGGCGGCTTTCAGGCCTCGATGCTGCCGAGCTATTCGGCGACCATCGGCAAGCTGTGGCTGGAGCGCGGCGGCGTCTACGTCCTGGCCAATATCCGGGGCGGCGGCGAGTTCGGTCCGGCGTGGCACGAGGCGGGCCTCAAGACCCATCGCCAACTGATCTACGACGATTTCGCCGCTGTCGGCCGCGACCTGATCGCCCGCGCGATCACCTCGCCCCGGCGTCTCGGCATCGAGGGCGGCTCGAACGGCGGCCTGCTGATGGGCGTGGAGTTCAATCAGCATCCCGAGCTCTGGCATGCCGTGGTCATCCAGGTCCCGCTGCTCGACATGCTGCGCTTCGAACAACTCGGCGCCGGGGCGTCGTGGGTCGGCGAGTACGGCAGCGTGGCGAACCCGGACGAGAGGGCTTTTCTCGCGTCCATATCGCCCTATCACAACCTGAAAGCCGGCGTGGCCTACCCGGAGCCCTTCTTCGTCACCTCGACCAAGGACGACCGAGTCACCCCGCTTCACGCCCGCAAGATGGCCGCGAAGATGGAGGCGATGGGCCTGCCCTTCCTCTATTTCGAGAACACGGATGGCGGCCACGCCGCCAGCGCCAACCTCGCCCAGCGCGCTCAGCGGGTCGCCCTGGAGTTCACCTATCTGACGCGGAAGCTGATGGACCGATGACCGAGACCGCCGAGGCCATAACCGATCCGCTGACCCGCGCCGCAACGTGGTTCGAGGAGCTGCGCGACCGCCTCGTCGTCGCCTTCGAAGAGCTGGAGGACGAAGCGCCCGAGCACCTTTACCCGGGCGCGCCGGGGCGATTCGAGATCAAGCCCTGGGTCAGGCCGGAAGGCGGCGGCGGTGTCGCCGGCATGCTTCACGGGAGGTTCTTTGAAAAGTGTGGCATTCACATTTCCCGCGTCCACGGAACCTTCACCCCGGAAATGGCGGCGACCATGCCGGGCGGCGTGGACGACCCCCGCTTCGTCGCCACCGGAATCAGCCTGATCGCCCACATGGTCAGCCCCCGCGTGCCGGCGGTGCATATGAACACCCGTTATCTCGCGACCTCGCATGGCTGGTGGGGCGGCGGTTCCGACCTAACCCCACTGCTCGCCGACCAGCGCAGCCAGGACGCGCCGGACGCCGTGCTGTTCCACGACGCCCTGCGCCGGGCCTGCGACGCCCACCACCCGGAGTGGTACGAACGGTTCAAGGCCGAGTGCGACCGCTATTTCTTCCTGCCACACCGTAACGAGCCGCGCGGCATCGGCGGCATCTTCTACGACCGCCATGATTCCGGGGACTGGGAACGCGATTTCGCCTTCACCCGCGACGTCGGCCTCGCCGTGCTGGACGTCTATCCCCGGATCGCCCGCCACCGCATGACCGAACCCTGGACGGCGGAAGAACGCGCCGAACAACTGATGCGTCGCGGGCGCTACGTCGAGTTCAACCTGCTCTACGACCGGGGCACGATGTTCGGCCTCAAGACCGGCGGCAATATAGAAACCATCCTCTCGTCGATGCCACCGTTGGTCACCTGGCCTTGATGTCAAACCCTTTCCCCGCGAAGGCGGGGACCCGGTGCTCTGCATTGCTACAGCGGCGCCCAGTTAAACTGGACCCCCGCCGTCGCGGGGGAAACGGTTCTTGAGGGCTCGGATAAGAGGCCTCTCCAGCCAAACGCGGCTGGCCAATCCGGCCAGGATCGCGGCGAGGATCGCGAGCGGCACGAACGCCCCGCCGCGGTAGCCGAGCAGATGCGCGACCACCGCAATCGCGGCTGGATGCCAGAGATAGATCGAGTAGGAGGCGTCGCCCATTCGCCGCAGCGGGGGCAGGCTCGGCCAGCCGCCACGCGCCTCGACCGTCACCGCGCCGGCGACCAGCAGCGTCGCCGGTATGCCCCACTGGAAGGCGCGCCAGAACTCCGTGAACCCGCCGGAGGTCTGGACCACGAACCAGCCGGCGAAGGCGAGGACGATCATCGCCCATCCCCACGCGCGCGAGGGCAGCACGCGTCGCGACACCGCGACCCCCAGCCAAAGCCCCGCCGCGAACTGCAGCAGCATCGGGTTGGCGCCCAGGATGTAGAGCGGATCGTCGAGCAGGAACCCCGCCGCGACGATCGTCGCCAACACGCCAGTGATCAGCTTCGCCCGCCATGCCTTCGGCGCGAACAGGGCGCCGGCGAAGACAAGATAAAAGATCGCCTCGTAGTCCAGCGTCCAGCCGAGAGGGAGGGTGGGAAACGGCAGCCCCTTGGGATCGAAGTGGGGAATGAAGGCGAGCGACAAGGCGAGATGCCGCCAACCGGGCAGGATCTGCGGCAGGAAGTCCGGCCACGCCCAGGCAGCGCCCGCGGTCGCCAAAGTCGCGATCCAGTACAGCGGCGCGACACGGATGAAGCGGCGCCAGATGAAGCTCGCCGGCGTGACTCCTCGGTCCGCCGTGCTCGTCCACATCACCAGGCCGCTGATTACGAAGAACACATCGACCCCGGCGCGGCCGACATCGAACCCGCCCGTACGCCACTGCAGGGCGTGGTAAACGACAACGGTGAACGCCGCGCAGGCGCGCAGGTGCTGGACGGAGTGGAACGAGAGAGGCGGGCGGGACGCCCACCCTCCGGTCCGGCTCAAAGCATCGACGGGATCACCCGATCCGGCGGCTTGTGGCCATCCATCCAGGTGCGAATGTTGATGATCACCTTCTCGCCCATCTCGATGCGGCCTTCGATGGTCGCCGAGCTCATGTGCGGCAACAGCACGACATTGGGCAACTTGAGCAGCTTGGGGTTCACCGTCGGCTCGTGCTCGTAGACGTCGAGACCGGCGCCGGCGAGTTCGCCGCGTTCCAGCATCCCGGCCAGCGCCGCCTCGTCGATGATCTCGCCCCGCGCGGTGTTCACCACGATGGCGTGCGGCTGCAGCAGCTTCAACCGGCGCGCCGACAGCAGGTGATAGGTGCCCGGCGTGTGCGGGCAGTTGACCGAGACCACGTCCATCCGCGCCAGCATCTGGTCGAGGCTTTCCCAATAGGTCGCCTCCAGCTCCTCGGCGACGCGCGGGCTGACCGGCTTGCGGTTGTGATAGTGGATGGAGAGGCCGAAGGCGCGGCCACGCTTGGCCAGGGCCTGGCCGATCCGGCCCATGCCGACGATGCCCAGGCGCTTGCCCCAGATCCGCCGACCCATCATCCAGGTCGGCGTCCAGCCATGGAAGTCCCCGGCCTGGACGATGTTGGCGCCCTCGACGACCCGGCGGGCGGCGGCGAGCACCAGGCCCATGGTGAGGTCGGCGGTGTCTTCGGTCAGCACGCCCGGGGTGTTGGTGACGACGATGCCGCGCGCGGTCGCCGCCTCGACGTCGATATGGTCGATGCCGACGCCGAAATTGGCGATCAGCTTGAGCTGGTCGCCCGCTCCGGCGATCAGCCCGGCGTCCAGCCGATCGGTGATCGTGCAGGCGAGGACGTCGGCTCTGCTCATCGCGGCCGCGAGTTCCGCCGGGCTCATCGCCGCGTCGTCGAGTTTCAGCTCGGTGTCGAACAGTTCCCGCATCCGCGTCTCGACCGCGTCGGGGAGCTTGCGCGTGACGACGACTTTCGGCTTACGAAGGGCCATGGGCGGGATTGTGAAGCCATCGATGCGCAGCGACCCGGGTGTCGCGGCCCTTACCAAACCGGCTTTGCCGATACAGGCAAGCGGGAAGTGTCTGGCCGTGGCCCTCGCGTGCGGACTGCTCGGCGCCTGCGGCGATCGGGCGGGCGAGGGCAAGGATTGCCCGGCCGCCCAGCGCGACCACACCGTCTCCGGCTTCTGCGTTCCCCGCTGGGTCAGCCTCAAGCGCGGCGTGGTCTATGGCCGCAAAGGCGCGGGCAAGGATTACCCGGCGGTGTACGTCTATCGCGTCAAGGGACTGCCGGTGCAGGTCGTCGCCGAGACCATCGACTGGCGGCGCATCTGCGACCCCGACGGCGGCGCGAGCTGGGTCCACCGTTCGATGATCGACGGCCACCGCAACATCATCGCACTGGGATCGGACCCGATTCCACTGCGCAAGGCGCCGAACGAGGCCGCCGCGCCGGCCGCCTTCCTCAATGCACGATCCCTCGCCACCCTGGGTGTTTGTCGGGGAGAGTGGTGCAAGGTCGCCGTGGGCGGATCGGCCGGCTGGATGCCGGCGGCTCAGGCCTGGGGAACCGCCGGGGACAAGCAGTGCCGTTGAACGCCTTGTCTGGCGCGTGGTAGCTGACCTGATGAACGCCATTACTCCAACCCGCCCGTCCCACTTCGAGCACGATGATCTCCTCGCCTGCGCGCGCGGCGAGATGTTCGGACCGGGCAACGCCCAGCTTCCGGCGCCGCCGATGCTGATGTTCGACCGTATCACCGAGATCCGCGCCGACGGCGGCTCGGCCGGCAAGGGGTCGATGACGGCGGAACTCGATATTCGGCGCGACCTGTGGTTCTTCGACTGTCACTTCATCGGCGATCCGGTGATGCCCGGATGCCTGGGGCTGGACGCCATGTGGCAATTGGTCGGCTTCTTTCTCGCCTGGTCTGGCGGACCGGGGCGGGGTCGGGCGGCTGGCGTGGGCGAAGTTCGGTTCACTGGCCAGGTCACGCCCAAGGTCTCCCGCGTGGTCTACAAGATCGATTTCAAGAAGGTGATCCTGCGCCGGATGGTGGTCGGGATCGCCGACGGGGTGCTGGAGGCGGACGGCACGCCTATCTATCAAGCCAGGGATCTCCGGGTCGGCCTGCATAGCGCCGCCGACTTGGCCTGAAGCTAGTCGTCAGAGGGGAGAGTCCGTCGTGCGGCGAGTGGTCGTTACCGGCTTGGGCATCGTCTCGTCGATCGGCTCGGACGCGGCCGAGGTCACCGAGTCCCTGCGGACCGCCCGCTCCGGCGTCGTCGCTGCGCCGGAATACGCCGAACTTGGGTTCCGCTGCCAGGTCCACGCGCCGCCCAAGCTGGGCGACTGGACCTCGCTGGTCGACCGCCGCGCCGCGCGCTTTCTCGCCGCCGGCACCGCCTACGCCCATATCGCCATGGAACAGGCGATCGCCGACGCCGGTCTGACCGAGGCGGAAATATCGCACGAGAAGACCGGGATCATTGTCGGCTCCGGCGGCGCCTCGACCCGGGCCATCGTCGAGGCGGCGGACACCGCCAGATCGAAGGGCGTCAAGCGCATCGGCCCCTTCGCGGTGCCCAAGGCGATGAGTTCGGGACCGTCGGCGACTTTGGCGACGTGGTTCAAGATCAAGGGCGTCAACTATTCGATCTCCTCGGCCTGCGCGACCAGCACCCACTGCATCGGCGCGGCGTACGAGCAGATCCAGCTCGGCAAGCAGGACGTGATGTTCGCGGGCGGCTGCGAGGAGCTGGACTGGACCCTCTCGGCCCTGTTCGACGCCATGGGCGCCATGACCTCCAACTTCAACGCGACGCCGGAACGCGCCAGCCGGCCCTATGACAAGGATCGCGACGGCTTCGTCATCGCCGGCGGCGGCGGCATGGTGGTGCTGGAAGACTACGAGCGAGCCAAGGCGCGCGGCGCGACGATCCACGGCGAGGTCGTCGGCTACGCCGCCAACTCCGACGGCCACGACATGGTCGCCCCCTCCGGCGAAGGCGCGGCGCGGTGCATGCGCCTGGCGATGGAGGGCGCCGGCGACCGCGAGATCGACTACCTCAACACCCACGGCACCGGCACGCCGGTCGGCGATTCCCGGGAGATCGGCGCGGTGCGCGACGTGTTCGGCGACGCCATGCCGGTCATCTCCTCGACCAAGTCCCTGACCGGCCACAGCCTCGGCGCGGCGGGCGTGCAGGAGGCGATCTATTGCCTGCTGATGATGAAGGCCGGCTTCATCGGCGAAAGCGCCGACATCGAGACGCTGGACCCGGAGTTCGACGGCGTGCCCATCGCTCGGACAAGCATCGACCGCCGGATAGAAACCGCCATGTCCAACAGCTTCGGCTTCGGCGGCACCAACGGCTGCCTCGTGATGAGCCGGGTCTAGGCTAACGGTAGACCTTCCAGGAGGGCTTCCGCTTCTTTGGGCCGCCGCAATCTGTGCTTGCGCGCGTGGGCATCCATCGAGGCGGCTTAAATGTAAAATCCAGATTGCAATGTCACGGGAACGATGTGACAAGTCGCGGATTGGAGGGCTGTCGGGATGAAGTTGTTGATCGCGGGCTTGTTGGCAATCTGCGCTGGGGTCGTTCTGGCGGCGAACCAATCTTCCGAAGACGTGCCGACGGGTTCGTTGCTGGTCCTGAACACGACACAGCCCGTTGCGACCGCGACTTGGCGTCGCGAAAGCCCGCCGCGCACGCCTGAACGCGCCCTGTCGCCTACCCTCGTTTCAACCGCCGCGGTTCCTCCCACGGATAGCGGCATCTAGCTGTCCTGCTGAAAGGCCGGCAATTCGCATTGGGCAGCGCGGCGCGTCCAGCTCATGATCGAAGACGCACCTGAGTTCTTTTTTCAGAACGGCGCGCCCGCGTAAGCCGACCTCCAGCGCGTCACCGCGATGCGCACGGACGGACCTGGATGACTCAACAGGCCCGGCTCGCGGCTGAGGCGGTCGGCAAGCCCATCGACGTCGGTTAGGCGCTTACACCGCCTTCAATCGTTCCCCGCGCCGGCAACCCCAACGCGCGGCGGTACGCCTTGGGGCTGACACCCACGGTTTGGCGGAACCGGTCACGAAGCGCTGGGGCGCCGTCGAAACCGGCCGCCGCGGCGATGTCATCGAGCGACAATGACGTTGTCTCGAGCAACGCCTGCGCGCGGCGTACGCGGGCGACGAGCAGCCATTGCAGCGGCGTCGCGCCGGTCTGCTCGCGGAAGCGACGCGCGAAGGTGCGCGGGCTGGTCGCGGCTCGGCTGGCGAGATCGTCGATCGACAACCGACGGTGGGCGTTCTGGCGCATCCAATCGAGCACCGGCGCCAGGCTCGCGGTCGAGCCGGGCTCCTCATGCCGAATGAACTGCGCCTGCCCGCCTTCGCGGTCCAGCGGCGCCACCGCCATTCGCGCCGCCTGCGCCGCGACGGCGTGGCCGTGGTCGCGCCGGAGCAGGTGGAAGCACATGTCGAGCCCCGCCGACATGCCGGCGGAAGTCACGATCCGCCCCTCGTCGACGAACAAGACGTCGGGATCGAGCTTCACGGCAGGGTAACGACGCGACAGCAACTCCGCCGCGGCCCAATGGGTGGTCGCTCTCCTGCCGTCGAGCAGCCCGGACGCGGCGAGGATAAACGCACCCGTGCAGATCGAGACGACCCGCGCGCCATTCGCGTAGGCGGATCGGATCGCGGCAACGATAGAATCGGCGACGGGTGCGGCCGGGTCATCGGTTCCCGGTACGATCACCGTGTCGGCGCGGGCGAGATCGGCGAGCGTCCATGGGGCGCGGATGCTGAACGCCTGCGCGCGCACCTCGGGAACCTCGCCGCACACCCGCACCTCGTATTCCCGTGACCGGTCGGGAAGCCGCACACGGCCGAACACCTCGCATGGAATGGCGAGGTCGAAGGCGACAACGCCGTGGAGGGCAAGAACCGCGACTTTATGGATGGCGGAATTCTCCCGAAACCTCAGAAGTGGCTACCAGCAAAGCCTGTCTCGTTTCTTAACTCAAAGCAAGCCTGTGGCAGGATCACCGCGATCTTTGTCATTTCGGCCACTCACCCCGGCGCTCTCGTACCTCTTAGAAAGGGGTGGAAACCTTGAGAGAACGCCCCATGACCGACAACGCCACCTTCTCACCGCCCTTTTCCGCGGATGGCACGCCGTTCGAGGTCGGCATGCTGCTCTACCCCGGGATGACGCTACTCGACCTGGCCGGGCCGCAAGCCGCGCTCGGAATGCACGGCCGGACGCACCTGTTCTGGAAAACGCTTGATCCGGTGATGACCGACACGGGCGTGGCGCTGATGCCCACCGCCACGTTTAAGGATGCGCCCACCAAGCTCGACGTGTTGTTCGTGCCGGGGGGAGCGGGAACCGTTGAAACCATGAAGGACGAGGTGGTCGTCGCCTTCCTGGCCGAACGCGGCCGGAACGCGCGATACGTCACCTCGGTCTGCACCGGCTCGCTGCTTTTGGGCATGGCGGGGCTGCTGGACGGCTATCGCGCCGCGACGCACTGGGCGACCTACGACATTCTGGAAGCGCTGGGCATTGAAGCAGGGCGCGAGCGCGTCGTCGTCGATCGCAACCGCTTCACCGGGGGCGGCGTAACCGCCGGCATCGACTTCGGCCTGACGCTGCTCGCCGAACTCCGTGGCGAGGAGGTGGCCAAGGTCACGCAGCTCATGATGGAATACGACCCCGCGCCGCCCTTCACGACCGGTCATCCGCGGACCTGCGGGCCGGAGCTGGTCGCCGCCACCAAGGCAATGACGAGCGGATCGGTGGCCGAAGGAGTTGCATTCGCCCGCGCCCACCGGATCCGCGAGCCGGAGCCTGCATAAGCCAACTGGCTTTTCCGAGTTAAGACGGTCTCCTCGCGGTTTTATTGCGAAGTCCGGTCGGCCCTGACGCAAGAGGGAAGATCATGTCCGGCAAGCCAACGACCATCGTGGTGAATGGCGTCGATCTCAACACGCTCGATATTGGCGAGGGGACGTCCCGCCCTGCTGTTCCTGCACTATTGGGGCGGTTCGATCCGTAGCTGGCTGCCCGTGATGGAGACCTTGTCCGACGCCAACCGCCGCGTTGCGATCGACTTCCGCGGCTGGGGCCAATCGAGCAAGGACGCCATGGACCATGGTCTGGAAACGCTTGCCGACGATGTCATCGGCGTCATCAGTGAACTCGGCCTGACAGAGTTCGTCATCATAGGTCACTCGATGGGCGGCAAGGTGGCCCAGATCGTCGCGGCGCGGCGGCCGAAAGGCTTACAATCATTGATCTTGGTGGCTCCCGCGCCGCCCACCGCGCTCGACGCGCCGGAAGAACAGCGCCAGGGGATGATCGCCGCCTATGAAAGCCGCGAAGGCGTGATGGGTATCATTGCGGACCTGCCCCTTTCCGACGCGCAACGTGAACAGGTGATAGAAGACGCGCTAAGCGGATCGCCAGCGGCGAAGCGAGCCTGGCCCGAACAGGGCATGACCAAGGACATCCGGGAGCAGGCCTCCGGCATCACCGTGCCCGTGCATGTGATCGTTGGGAGCGCCGACCCGGTCGAGCCCGAGGCATCCCTGCGCGAAGCCTTCGGAAAGGTGATTCCCGGCGCCGCCTTCACCGTGCTTGCCGGCGTCGGCCACCTGGCCCCGATCGAGGCGTCCGGGAAAGTAGGAGCCGCCATACGCGCGGCGCTGGTCGACTGACCTGCAACACTCATACGGAGGCGTTACGCATGATCGCCGACATCAAGGTTCCAGACAGCAGCATCGCTCGCCAGGCGGAGGAGCTGGCGCGATCGGTCTCCAGCGACTTCCTTTTCAATCACGGCATGCGAAGCTATTGGTTCAGCGCGCTTATGGCGCAATCGGAAGGGGCGAAAGTCGATAGCGAGCTGATGTTCCTCTCGGCCGTGCTGCACGATTTGGGCCTGACCGACCATGCGCCGGGCCCGCATCGGTTCGAGATCGAGGGCGCGGGCGCGGCGCGGACGTTCTTGGTGGATAGCGGCGTCTCGCGCGAGCGGGCGCAGGCGGTGTGGGACAACATCGCGCTGCACACCTGGGACATTAATCTGTTCCGTAGCGACACCAGTCGCCTGACGGAGCTGGCATCGTTCACGATGTCGTCGGCCTCGCGGACGCAAAGCTGAACCCGGTCGATGTTGACGACGTCGTCCGCCTTTATCCCAGGCTGAATTTCAACCGCGCGTTCGATGACATGCTTACGCTCGAGTTGGATCGAAAGCAGCCTTACCCGCACTTTTTCCACATCTGCACCCACATCGGGCAGAGCAGGGCGCCGATTGCTATTCCGGACGTGCCCACGATGCTGGCGAATGCGCCATTCTCCGAATAAATCTCCGTCCGGCCACCGTCACCCCGCGCGCAGCGAAGTGCAACGGAGCGTAGACGCGGCGTCCAGCCGGGTCCTTCCGGAAAGGGCGGAACTGGTTCCCGCACATCCACTCCGCCTTGCTTTGTTGCGTGCGGGATGACGGCGATCGGGGGGCGAACGCTACTTACCTGGCGGTTGCTCTCGGCTAGAGCGTGATGAGTTTAGCAGGAAGCGTAGCCTGAGTTGAGGAGGTAGTTGGCGCACTCGTCAGGGGTGAAGGCGTCCAGGAGGGAGCCGATGCGTTTCCAAGTGGCCTCGACGGTTCGCTCGGCGGCTTTTCTCAGAAGGTGTTTCAGCTTGGCGAAGACCTGCTCGATGGGGTTGAGGTCGGGGGAGTAGGGCGGCAGGAAGATCAGATGGGCGCCGACGGCGCGGATCGCCTTTCGAACGGCTCGGCCTTTATGAGAGCCGAGGTTGTCGACCACGACAATGTCCCCCTTCTTGAGGGTGGGGATTAGCTGGGTTTCGACGTAGAGTTGGAAGAGTTCGCCATTGACGGGGCCATCGATGACGAAGGGCGCGTCGATCCGGTCGTGACGCAGGGCGGCGAGGAAGGTCATCGTCTTCCAGTGGCCGTAGGGCGCCATGGCTCCAAGCCGCTTGCCCCGCGCGCACCACCCGCGCAGAGGCGACATGTTGGTCTTGGCCCAGGTCTCGTCGATGAACACCAGGCGCTTGGGATCGACGCGGCCTTGATGCGCCTTCCAGCGCACGCGTTTGCGCGCGACGTCAGGCCGTTCTTGCTCGCTCGGAAGCACGCTTTTTTTTGAAGCTGAGCCCTTCGCGATGGGCGAACGACCACATCGTCCGGTAGTCCACCTTCAAACCTCGCTCGGTCAGCTCGGCGACCAGGCCGCGCAGGGTGAAGTCCCGTTCGGCCATGCGTTGGCGCAGCCACGCTGCATGATCACCCTGAAGCAGGTTGGGGCGACGACCGCCCATCTTCCCGGCCGCCACGCTTCCGGTCGCCCGAAAACGCTGTGACCACTTCACCACGCACGACGGGCTGATCGTCAGCGCCGCCGCCACCGCACGCACCGGCTCGCCCGCCTGCACCCGCCGTAGCGCCCGCTCCCGCAAATCCATGGAATAGGCTCGACCCATCGATCCTGGCCTCCTCGCCCAGCATCGACCTTGAATCAGAGCCTTCCCGATTCGGGAATCCTATTTCCGATTCCGGCCAACCTCATCCCGCTCTAAAGGCCGCATCAAGCCGCGTGCGCGACCTTTCCGCCGACCATTGTCAGTACGGGTTTCACGCCCAGAATTTCGCTCGGCTGGACCTTGGTGATGTCCTTCGAGAACGCCGTCACGTCGGCCTTCGCGCCGATCGACAGGATCCCGAGTTCCGAATCTCGACCGATCGCCCGCGCCGCGGAGGCCGTGAACAGCCTCAGCGCCTGTAGACGGCTCAGGGCTTGATCCACTTCCCACTCCGGTCCAGCAAAGCCGTCGAGGGCATGGCGATAGGCGGCGGCGTAGTACTCGATGCGGGGGTCGCCCTTTTCCACCGGCGCGTCGGAGCCGCCGCAGACCAGGGCGCCGCTCTGGAGCAGCGACTTCCAGGCGTAGGCTCCTTTCAGCCGCTCCGGCCCGAGCCGCGCTGGCGCGAAGTAGAGGTCGCCTATGGCGTGCGACGGCTGCATCGAGGCCGTGACGCCCATGGCGGCGAAGCGCGGCAGGTCGGGCGGGCTGAGGATCTGGGCGTGCTCGATCCGCCAGCGGCGGTCGGTGCGGCCGGCGCCCAGCACCTCGGCCATGGCGTCCAGGGCGTTGCGGTTGCCCAGATCGCCGATGGCGTGGACGGCGACCTGACAGCGCGCCGCCTTGGCCTGCCTCATATAGCCGACCATGGCGTCCTTCGGCGTCACGATCGAACCGGTCCAGCCGGGCCGATCGGAATAGGGCGCCAGCAACGCGGCGCCGCGCGAGCCCAGGGCGCCGTCGGCGTAAAGCTTGATCCCGCGCAACCGGATACGACCCGTCGGATCGACGCTCGGGCCGGTGTGGAAGACCTCGGCCGCCGAGGCGACATCCATGTAATTGTCGAGACGCAGCGGGATGTCGCCGGACGCCGCCAGGGCGCGGACGATGTCGAGATCGCCTTGCGACACACTCATCGAATGCACGCCGGTCCAGCCGCGCGAAGCGTACAGCTTGCCGGCGCGGATCATCGCTTCCCGCCGTTCGGCCGGGGTCGGCGGTGGCCGGTTGGCGTCGATCAGCGCCATGGCGTTGTCGACCAGCAGGCCGGTCGGCTCGCCCTTGGCGTCCAGCAGAATTTGGCCGCCGGCCGGAACCGCGGTCGAACCCGTGATTCCCGCCAGCCGCAGCGCCGCGCCGTTGGCGACGAGGGCGTGGCCGTCGGCGCGCTGGAGGTAAACCGGGCGATCGGCAACCACGGGATCGAGGTCGGCGCGGGTGGGAAAGCGGCGTTCCGGCCAGTGAGTCTCGATCCAGCCGCCACCGACGATCGCGCCAGTCGGGTGCGCGGCGGCCCAGACGCGCAGGCGGGACTTCAACTCGGCGACCGAGCCGACGCCGGTCAAGTCGAGGCGCATCTCGCGCAGGCCGATCTCGGTCAGATGCGCGTGGCAATCGACGAAGCCGGGAAAGGCGGTCCCGCCGTCGAGGTCGATCACCTTGGCTCCGGGCGCCCTGGATCGCGCGTCGGCCAAGCCGCCGACGAATGCGATACGGTCGCCGCGTACCAGCAAGGCTTCCACCGTCCGCAAATCCGATCCGCCGGGGTAGATCGTCCCGCCGGCGATCAGCACGGTCGGCTCCTCTCCGAACGCACGCGGCGCGGCCAGCGCCGCCATCGACAGAGCCAGAGCGGAGCGGCGGGTCAGCATCGGAGGGTCCTTCGGTTGAGCGGATCGAAGACAACAAAAAAGGCCGCCTCGCGGCGGCCTTTTCCGTATAGCTATTTTACCTGGGCCTAGGCGAAAACCGCCCGGGCGCGCCGGCGAAGGCCGGCGCCGACGCCACCAAATCCTAAAAGCATGAGCGCCCAGGCGGCGGGCTCGGGAACGGCGCCGCTGGAGACGCGGAAGGCGTCGAATTTGTTGAAGCCAGGATCGTCCTGATTGGTGATGGTAAGGGTGTCCGAACCCGTGCCGACGAACGAGCCACCGTAGCGGACAAAGGCCCCGCCGGTGTCGCTGCCCGAGCCGAAGCTGGCGCCGTCGACGTCGAGATTGAAATTCCCGCCGCCATCGCCGTAGGCCGCGCCGGAAACGGTGTAGAGGACGCCCGCGATGTCGGAAAAGGTCTGGCTGAGGTAGCCCGGCGATCCGACCGCGCCGTTGGAGTAGTCATAGTCGCCGTCCGGAGCGAAGCCGGCGCCGTACTCAACGCTCGAGTAGCCGTAGTTGCCAGAGAGGGTCCAGCCGGTTGTATCGCCGGTTTCGAAGCTTCCGTTGACGATCAGGTTTGTTGCCGCCTGCGCGCCAGTGGCTAGGAGCGCAATCGCCGCACCGGCCAGGAGATATTTTACGTTCATGAGTTCGCGGTCCTTTACTTCGATCCCCCTATCGAACGGAACACTCCGAACGCTCTAGGAACGCCGCTGTCTCTCAGACCGTCATACAATCAGCAAGACGAATGTTAAACCTCGTACAAGGTTTTACAATTGGATTGACATTTAAGCGCCGACGAAATTGCCGGGGCGTCGCTCGTTGACCGACCGTACACCCTCGGCGAAGTCGGCGGTCTTCCGAAGCGCGGTCTGCTCGACAAGTTCGTGGTCGGTGGTTGTCTTCACCGCCTCGGCCAACCCGGCGCGGAGGGTGGCGCGGGTCTGGCGGACCGCGAGCGGCGCGGCGTCCGCGATTTCGCGGGCAAGCGCGAAAGCCGCTTCGCGCAACTCGTTCATGGGGACAAGCTGGTCCACCAAACCCCAGCCCAACGCCTCCTCCGCCTTGATCCGGCGGCCCGTCAGGCACATCAGCGCCGCGCGTTGCCGGCCGATCACCCGAGGCAGGGTATGGGTGATGCCGAAGCCCGGATGGAAGCCGAGCTTGACGAAGTTGGCCGCGAACCGGGCCTCGGCCGCGGCGACACGGAAATCCGCGACGAGGGCCAAGCCGAGGCCAGCCCCCACCGCCGCGCCCTGGATCGCCGCCACGATCGGCGTCTTCACCGAGAACAGCCGCACCGCCTGGACATAGAGCGGGTTGATCCCCTCCATGCCCTGGCCGCCGACGCCGGTGGGCGAGGCGAGATCCGCTCCGGCGCAGAAGCTTTTCCCGGCGGCGGCGAGCACCACGGCGCGAACCTTGCCGCCGGAATCGACGTCGTCGAGAGCGTCCGCCAAATCGCGCATCAGCTCGACGCTGACGAAATTATGCGGCGGCCGGTCGATCTCCAGCAACGCGACGTGGCCGTCGATCTTGGCGGACACCTCGCCGTATTGGGATTTCATCGCTGTTTCCTTTCTTCGAGGCGCGGGCTCCCAGCCCGCACCCCTAGCAAGAGCGGGCTGGGAGCCCGCGCTCCGGATTTCAGCGCCTCGACCCAAGCAGGTTCCGCGCCACGACCCAATCGTGAATCTCGGTCGGTCCGTCGTAGATTCTCATGGTCCGGATTTTCGACGCCATAAGTTGCAGCGGCAGCTCCTTGGTCATGCCCATCGCGCCATGACATTGCATGGCGTGGTCGATCACCTCCCACGCCATCTCGGTGGCGAAAGCCTTGATCATCGAGATTTCGAGCCGGGTGTCGCGACCCTGGTCGATCTTCCAGGCGGCGTCATAGGTCATCAGCCGGGCGGCGTGGATGCGGGTCGCGGCGTCGGCGACCCAGCCCTGGACCACGCCGCGCCGCGACAAGGGTTCGCCGAAGGTGACGCGGCTAGGCGCATACGCGCACATCATCTCCAGCGCGCGCGACGCCATGCCGATCGACCACGCCGCCATCTCCAGTCGGCGCGTTCCGAGGCGGAGCTGCATCGGCGCGAAGCCCTGACCCTCGACACCGAGCAGCTTCCAGCCTTCGACCCGGCAATCTTCCAGCGCCACCTCATAGGTCACCGCCCCGCCGATCATCGGAATGGCGCGAAGCACGTTGAAACCGGGCGCGCCCTTGTCGACCAGGAACGCCGACATGCCGCCGCGCGCGCCCTTCTCCCTGTCGGTCACCGCCATCAGGATGGTGAAGTCGGCGTCGGCTGCCCTCGATATCCAGATCTTGCGCCCGTTGATGACCCAGTCGTCGCCTTCACGCACGGCGCGGGTGATCATCCCCGCAGGGTCGCCGCCCGCGCCCGGCTCCGAGATGCCGATCGCCGAGACCGTCTCGCCGCGCACGTAGGGTGCGAGATACGCCTCGCGCTGACGGTCGGTGACCGTCGCCGCAAGCATGCGCAGGTTCGGCGAGTCCGGCGGCAGGGTGTAGGGCGTTACCGTCCGGCCGAGGTGTTCGTTGACCGCGATCATCGCCACGTTCGGCAGGTCGGAGCCGCCGACATCCTCGGGAGCATCCAGCCCCCACAGCCCCAGCCTGCGCGAGACCTCGTCGATGCGCAGGCGCTCGGCCTCGCCGATGCCGAGACCCCCGCCCTTGGCTTCCCGCGCCAGCACCGCCGGCTCCAGCGGCGTCAGCTCGTCGGCGACGAAGCGGCCGACGAGATCGGCCAGCATGCGGTGCTCTTCGGAGAGTTCGAAATCCATCGGCCGTTCCACCCTTGTCGGCGGCACTGTAGGCAGGACAGGATCGGGAGCAAACAGGGAGCGCCGACTTTGACGAAGACCCACGCGCTGGCCACGCAAGCCACCGGCCCCCTCGCGGGCGTCCGCATCGTCGACATGACCAGCGTGGTGTTCGGCGCCTATGCCACCCAGATGCTGGCCGACCAGGGCGCCGACGTGATCAAGGTCGAGTTCCCCGCCGGACGGCGCGGCGGCGGCGGCGACATCATGCGCTGGACCGGCCACGGCCAGCCGGGCGGGCCGGACGACCTCGGCCCGATCTACATGACCATCAACCGCAACAAGCGCTCGGTGCTGCTCGACCTGCGCGAGCCGGCGGACGCCAAGGCTCTGCGCAAGCTCATGGCCACCGCCGACGTCTTCGCCGTGTCGGTGCGCCACGATGGCCTGAAACGGCTCGGGTTGGACTACGATGGCGTCAAGGCGATCCAGCCGGACATCGTCTACGCCCACGCCGCGGGCTACGGCTCGGACGGTCCCTATGCGGGCGAGCCGGCCTACGACGACCTGATCCAGTCCGCCTCTGGCCTGGCCGACCTGTTGCCGCGGGTGGACGGTGACCCGACGCCGCGCCTGCTGCCGAGCCTCATCGCCGACAAGGTCAGCGGCCTGTTCATGGCCCAGGCGATCACCGCCGCCCTGTTCCATCGCCAGCGCACCGGCGAGGGTCAGTTCGTCGAGGTCCCGATGATGGAGTGCCTGACCACCTTCAACCTCGCCGAACACTTCTTCGGCCATGTCTACGATCCGCCCACCGGGCAGTGGGGCTATAACCGGGTGGTCAATCCCGAGCGCAAGCCGTTCGCCACGAAGGACGGCCACATCGGCCTGCTGCCGTACACCGACAAGCAGTGGGAACAGTTCTTCGAGGCCGCTGGAGTGGGCGAAACCCTCGGCCAGGACCCCCGCTTCACCGACTTCCGCACGCGGGCGGCGAACATCCGCGAGGTCTACGGCTCGGTGGAGGATATCACCCGGACCAAGACGACCGACGAATGGCTGGCCCTGCTCAAGCCGCTGCACATCCCGGTGACCAGGATGAACCGGCTGGACGACCTGATGGACGATCCGCACCTGACGGCGGTGGGCCTGTTCGAACGCTACGAGCATCCCGAGGCCGGTGGCTACGTCAGCTTGCGGCCACCCGTGAATTTCGCCGCGACGCCCGCGAACATCCGGCGCCATCCGCCCAGGCTGGGCGAGCACACCGAGGAGGTGCTGGGCGAACTCGACCGAGCGGCGCGAGAGCCGCGTTAGCCGAACACCTCGACCTCGATCCGGCCGTCGGAGTGGAGGGCGGCGCGTTTCATGCCGGCGGAGTTGAACGGCATGGCGATTTCCCCCGCGGCGTTCAGCGCGATCAGGCCGCCTTCGCCTTTCAACGCGCGAACCTCGTCCAGCGCCGCCGCGCAGGCGCTCGCCAGCGTTTTGCCGCCGAACCGGACGCGGTGCGCGACCTGGGCGGCGACGGCGGCGCGGATGAACATCTCGCCGGCGCCGGTGCAGGACACCGCGACGCGGGAGTCGGCCCAGGTTCCGGAACCCGGGATCGGGCAGTCGCCGACCCGTCCCGGCATCTTTCCGAACACGCCGCCGGTGGAGGTCGCTCCGGCCAGGTCGCCGTGCCGGTCGAGAGCGACGCAGCCAACGGTGCCGGTGGCGAGGTCCGACGGCTCGGTTCCCGCGCCGGCGCCCCCAGCGTGGGTGAACCAGTCGGCCGGATCGTCGATGCGCGCCAGATGTAGACCGCTCGCGAAAGCGGCCGCGCCGTCGCCGACCAGCAAGACGTGCGGCGTGCGCTCCATCACCTCTCGCGCCACCGCGATCGGCGACTTGAAGCCGACCAGGGCGGCGACCGCCCCGGCGCGGCTGTGGCGGCCCTCCATCACGCAGGCGTCGAGCTCATAGAGCCCGGCCGTGTTGGGCGAGGCGCCGCGCCCGGCGACATAGAGCCCCGAGGCCTCCAATTCGCCGACGATCTCCACCACCACATCCAGCGCCGAGGCCCCGGATCGCAGCCGGTCGCGGCCGCGCTCCACCAGCCCGCGCATGTGGCCCAGTTCGCGGTCATGGTCGCGGCCGCGCAGGGGTCCCGCGCCGCCATGCAGCGCCAGGGCGATCTTACGATCAGTCATCGTTTCTCCCGCTTCCGCCGCCGCTCGCCTTCGGATAGCGTCCGCCGAACCAAAGACAAGGCGAGGAAGATGCGATGAGGGCTCTGCTCAGCACGGCGGTCGGCGGACCGGAGACCCTGGTGCTTCAGGACATGCCGAACCCGGAGGCGCGCGACGGCCAGGCGGTGGTCCAGGTCAAGGCCTGCGGGGTCAACTATCCCGACGTGCTGATCATCGAGGACAAATACCAGTTCAAGCCGCCGCGCCCATTCTCGCCGGGCAGCGAATTTTCCGGTGTGGTGACCTCGGTCGGAGCGGGCGTCGCCAACGTCAAGGTCGGCGACCGCGTGCTGGCCAATGCCGGCAACGGCGGCATGGCCGAGGCGCTGGCGGTCGACGCCGCGCGACTGACTCTCATCCCCGACGGCATGCCGTTCGACGAGGCGGCGGCGTTCCTGATGACCTACGGCACCTCCTACTACGCGCTCAAGGACCGCGGCTTTCTCAAACCCGGCCAGACCCTCGTGGTGCTCGGCGCGGCCGGCGGCGTCGGCCTCGCGGCGGTGGAGCTGGGCGTCGCCATGGGCGCGCGGGTGATCGCGGCGGCGTCGTCACAGGACAAGGTCGACCTGGCGATCAGGCACGGCGCGGAGAGCGGCCTGGTGTATCCGCGCGGACCGTTCGACCGCGACGGCCAGAAGGCGCTGGCCGACCAGTTCAAACAGGCCTGCGGCAAGGATGGCGCCCACGTGGTTTACGATGGCGTCGGCGGCGATTACGCCGAGGCCTCGCTGCGCTCGATGGCCTGGGAGGGTCGCTTCCTGGTCATCGGCTTTCCCGCCGGCATACCGCGCGTCCCGCTGAACCTGGCGCTGCTGAAGAGCTGCGACATCGTCGGCGTGTTTTGGGGCGCGGCGGTGGCGCGCGACCCGGCGGGTCACCAGCGCAACGTGAAGGAGCTGCTGGAGCTCTACGCCGCCGGCAAGATCAAGCCCTATGTGTCCGAGCGCTTCCCGCTCGAACGCGGCGGCGACGCCATCGCCCACCTCGCCAGCCGCAAGGCCATGGGCAAGGTGGTGGTGACGATGGATTGAAGCGTGGTTCGCCAGCGGTTGACGAGCAGATCTAGCCCAACGCTCCTAGCCGCTCCACCATCACCTCCAACCTTCCTTTCACCCCCTCCGCCGCCGTAAGGCGCGCGCGGTTCTCCTCGACAACCTCTTCCGGCGCCTTGCGCACGAACTCGGCGTTGGCGAGCTTCCTGGCGGTGCGGTCGATGTCGACGGCGTGGGCGGCGATCTCCTTCATCAGGCGCGCGCGTTCGGTGGGCAGGTCGATGAGGTCGCCGACTTCAAGGGCCAGGGTGACGCCGCTGACGACCAGGGGAACGGCGCCAAGCGGCATTGCGGGCGCTTCGGTCATAGGGCCGGAGCGCAGTGTGTGGGCGATGACGGCGGCGTTGGCCATGAGCGCGGCGCGGGCGGCGGGGTCGGCCTCGATGATGGCCAAGCCTGGTCGCGCGCCCGGCGGCACGTTGAGGGCGGCGCGGACGGAACGGCCCTCGGTCACCGCGGCGATGACGAGGCCGATCTCGGCGTCGGCGGCCGGGTCGAGGTAGGAGGCGGGAAGCTCGGGCCAGGATGCGCTGATAAGCAGGCCGTCTCGCCGCGCCGTCTGATCCCACAGCGCCTCGGTGATGAAGGGCGAAACGGGGTGCAGAAGCTTGAGCGTGGTTTCCAGCACCCAGGCGGCCATGGCGCGGGTCTCGGCCTTGGCCATCTCGTCGTCGCCGAGTAGGATCGGCTTGGCGAACTCCAGGTACCAGTCGCAGAACACGTTCCAGATGAAGCGGTAGAGGCCGGTCGCCGCCTCGTCGAAGGCGCAGGTCTCCAGCGCCGCGGTCACCGTCCGAACGGCGCGGAACGTCTCGCCGCGCACCCAGCGGTTGACGGTCAGGGCCGCGCCGGCGGGTTCGAAACCCTCGACCCTGGCGCAGCCGTTGATCTCGCAAAAGCGCGCCGCGTTCCACAGCTTGGTGCCGAGGTTGCGGTAGCCTTCGATGCGGGGCTTGGAGAGCTTGATGTCCCGCGCCTGGCCGGACATCGCGACCAGGGTGAAGCGCAGGGCGTCGGCGCCGAACTCGTCGACCAACTCCAGCGGGTCCATCACATTGCCCTTGGACTTGGACATCTTGGCGCCCTCCGCGTCGCGGATCAGGGCGTTGATGAACACGCGGCGGAACGGGACCTCGCCGGTGAGGTGCAGGCCCATCATCATCATCCGGGCCACCCAGTAAAAGATGATGTCGAAGCCGGTCACCAAGGTGTCGGTGGGGTAGAACCGGCGCAGATCCTCGGTCTGCTCCGGCCAACCCAAGGTCGAGAACGGCCACAGGGCGGAGGAGAACCAGGTGTCGAGCACGTCGTCGTCCTGGCGCAGGAGTTCGTCGCGGCCGTACCGCTCACAGGCTTGAGCGACGGCCTCGGCCTCGTCCATGCCGACGAAGATCGCGCCGTCCGGCCCGTACCAGGCCGGGATGCGGTGGCCCCACCACAGTTGGCGCGAAATGCACCAGGGCTGGATGTTCCGCATCCAATCGAAATAGGTCTTCTCCCAGTTTCGCGGCTCGAACACCGTGCGGCCGTCCTCCACCGCCGCGATCGCGGGGGCGACCAGCGTCTTGGCGTCGACGTACCACTGGTCGGTGAGGAAGGGCTCGATGACCACGCCGGAGCGGTCGCCGAACGGCTGGGCGATGACGCGGTCCTCGATCTCGCGCAGCAGACCCATGGCCTCGATCTCGGCGACCACCATCTTGCGCGCGGCGTAGCGGTCGAAGCCGAGGTAGCGCTCGGGAATCGGACCGGCCATCCGCGCCTGCTCGTCCATGATCGAGATCAGAGGCAGGCCGTGGCGGGTGGCGACCTGGAAATCGTTGAAGTCGTGCGCGCCGGTGATCTTGACCGCGCCGGAGCCTTTTTCCGGGTCTGGGTAGGTGTCGGCGATGATCGGGATCAGGCGGTCGGCGATGGGCAGACGCACCATGCGGCCGACGAACTTGGCGTAGCGCGGATCGTCGGGGTGGACGGCGACCGCGCCGTCGCCCAGCATGGTCTCCGGCCTGGTGGTGGCGATGACGATCTCGCTCACGCCGTCGATCGGCTCGCCCTCCAGCGGATAGGCGAACCACCACATCTTGCCCTTGACCTCGCGGGTCTCGACCTCGACGTCGGAGATCGCGGTTTGAAACTGGGGATCCCAGTTCACCAGGCGCTTGTCGCGGTAGATCAGGCCCTGGCGGTGCAGGGTGACGAAGACCTGGCGCACCGCGCGGGACAGACCCTCGTCCAGGGTGAAACGCTCGCGGCTCCAGTCGCAGGACGCGCCCAGGCGGCGAAGCTGGTTGGTGATCGCGCCGCCCGACTCCGCCTTCCAGGCCCAGACCCGGTCGACGAACTCCTCGCGGGACATATCCTTGCGGCCGATGTTGCCCGCGGCGGCGAGCTGGCGCTCCACCACCATCTGGGTGGCGATGCCGGCGTGGTCGGTGCCCGGCACCCACAGCGCGGCCTTGCCCCGCATCCGGGCGAAGCGGGTCAACACGTCCTGCAGGGTGTTGTTCAGCGCATGGCCGATGTGCAGCGAGCCGGTGATGTTCGGCGGCGGGATGACCATGGAAAAGGTCGGCGCGGCGGGATCGTCGATCGGCGCGAACGCGCCGCTGGCTTCCCACGCCGCATAGAGCCGGGGCTCCGCGGACGTGGGATCGAAGGTTTTGTCGAGCATGGTTGGTTTCGCGGTCGCTAGCTGATTTCAGTTCCCCAACGCCGTCATCCCGGGCGGAGCATAACGAAGTGGAGCGGAGATCCGGGACCCAGTTCCGCTCTATGCGGAAAGGTCCGGAACTGGGGTCCCGCATCTCCGCTACGTTTCGCTGCGTGCGGGATGACGGCGACTTGGGGGTGGCGGGTAGGCTTGGGGGCTCTTCGCCCCTAGCGTACTCGCCGGCGCGCCAGGCGCTCGACTTCCTCGTCGACCCGATCCTCGACGATGCGCGGCAGGTTTTCGTCGAGCCAGGTCTTCAACATTGGGCGGAGCAGGTCGCGGGTGATGTCCTCGAGGTTGCGGCCCGGAGGCGGCATGGCGATGGCCTCGGCCGGCGGCGGGGCGGCGGTGGCAAGCTTGTCGAACGCGCTGCTGGTCTGGACGGCGGCGGCTTCGCCGATCCACTCGGTGTCCGGCGCGGTTTCGGTCTGGGGGTGGTGGTCGTCGGTCATCGGTGAAGCTGCCTTGGATGGGATGGGATCGACCCGCTCGGTCAGGAGAAGGGGTTCCTCCTCGGGCGTGGCCAGCGCGCCTTTCGGCCCGTCGTCCGAGATGATCCGCCGGATCGAGGCGAGGATCTCGTCCATGCTCGGCTCGGGGCCGGGTTCCGGGGCGGTCTCTTCGGGCATGCGGGAAACTGATCCTTCGTTTCGCCCACGTGATACCCGCGCGGGCAAGCCCGAGCAAATGCCGGTATGCCCTAAAACACGAAACCCGACGTCTCGGCGAAGCCGGCCAGCAGCGGCGCGGTGCAGTCGAACAGGGCTCGGCTACCCACCGCCTGTTCCCCGCGCATGTACAGCATCGCCCGGCCCGTCGGTCCATCGCGCTCGACGACGGCGAGCCGTCCCTCGGGGGCCAAAGCGGCCAGCCAGGTGGCCGGCGCGCGGGTCACCGAGCCCTCGCAGACGATGATCGGCCAGAATCCGGACACCGCCGTCAGGTCCGCGCCATCCAGCCGGGTGACCTCCAGCCCCATGGCCTCAAGCACCACCGCCGCATACGGAGCGGCGATCGCCAAAGCCGTCTCTCCAGGGCGAGGACGAACGCCTTGAAGGAGCTTGGCCACCTCGCGCGGAGACAGCAGCCATCGTCCCGGCGAATACTCCACCTGGGCGTCGGCGTAGGCGAGGTAGCGTTTCTCCGGCGGCAGCAGGGTCTCGCGCGGCAGGAGGCGCATGGCGTCCTGGATGGCGAGGTCCGGCACGTCGTTGGGCCGCACCTGACTGTCGACCATAATGGTTCGTTCGGTCGCCGTGTCGGCTGGCATGGGTGGGTGGCGCCCTTAGTGCTGGCTTTCCGGCATGCGCACGGTCAGGCCGTCGAGATCGTCCGTCACCCGGATCTGGCAGGACAGGCGGGAGTTGGGTTCGACGTTCTCGGCGAAGTCGAGCATGGACTCCTCCATGGCCGAGGGCGTGCCGGTCTTGTCCCGCCACGCCTCGTCGACATAGACGTGGCATGTGGCGCAGGCGCAGGCCCCGCCGCAGTCGGCGTCGATGCCGGGGATGTTGTTCTTGACCGCGCCCTCCATCACCGAGAGGCCGGACTTCACGTCCACGACGTGTTCGGCGCCGCTGTGTTCCACATAGGTGATCTTGGCCAAGTCGTTCCCCGGAGGCGCTGCGTTTCAGGCGGCGACCTCTTTCATGGAAACGGCGGTATCCGCAAGTCTGGCGCGCACGATCGGGCGGCGCGAGGCGATGAGCTGTCGCCCGCCCATGAATTCCGCCGGCGCGTTGACCGCCTCCACCGCCTGGATCACGTCGCCGGCGAGGTGAAAGACGGCGAACTTCGCCGTCGCCGGGTCGCCCCGGATCACGATGCCGTCGACGTCGAACGGCAGGCCGGCGAACTGGTATTTGATGTCGTACTGATCCGACCAGTTCCAGGTCACCTCGTGCGCCGGGACCGGGCGCCCGGCGATGACGCTGGCGGCCTGCCGCGCCTGTTCCAGGGCGTTTGCGACGCTCTCAAGGCGGAACATGCGGTCGTAGCGCGCCAACGGCCGGTGGGTGACGTCGCCGATGGCGAAAATCGCGGGGTCGCCGGTGCGAGAATGCTCGTCGACCACAATGCCGCCGGTGCATTCGAGACCGGCTTCGCGCGCCAGGTCATCGTTGGGGATCGCGCCGATGCCGACCAGCGCGGCGTCGCAGGCGATCCGCCGCCCGTCGGCCAGCTTCACCGCCGTGATGTGACCGTCCTCGCCCTCGAAGGCCTCGATCACCGCGCCGGTCACGAACCGCACGCCCTTCGATTGGTGGTAGTCGGTGAAGAAGGTCGACAGCACCTCGCACGCCACCCGCGCCAGGATGCGCGGCTCGCGTTCGATCACCACGGCGCCAGCGCCCAGCGCCCGCGCCGAAGCCGCCGCCTCCAGGCCGATATAGCCGCCGCCGACCACGGCCAGCGTCTTGCCCGCGCCCAGAACCGCCTTGAGCCGCTCGGCGTCGGCGGCCGAGCGCAGGAACATCACCCCGTCGAGATCGGCGCCCGGAACGGCAAGCGGCCGCGCTCGCGCGCCGGTGGCGATGACGAGGTGGTCGTACGGGAGGGATCGCCCGTCCGACAGGGCGACGGTCCTGGCAGCGCGGTCGATACGGAACGCCGCCACGCCGGTGATCAGAGTGATGCCGGCTTCGGCGTAGAAGCTCTCCGGCCGAAGGGCCAGGGAGTCGCCGTCGGCTTCTCCCTTCAGCCAGGCCTTCGACAGCGGCGGCCGCTGATACGGCGCCAGCGGCTCCTCGCCCACCAGGGTGATCGCGCCTTCGAAACCGAGCTGGCGCAACAGCGCCGCCGCCGTCCCGCCGGCATGGCCGGCGCCGACGATGACCACCGATTTCGAAGGTTCCGACATCCGGCGTGGATGGCCTTGGACACATGCCCGGTCAAGGCTCGGGGAGCCGTCCGGGCCTACCTCGAGGATGGCTCCGCCGCGTCGGCGGCGACGGGCCGGGCGAAGTCGAGAGCGCCCGGAAGTTCGAATTCCGGCGTTCCGACCTCGAACGGCGGGTCGAGGTTGAGATAGCTGATGCGCGCGACCCCCTTGGACGTTCCCGTGCGGGCGCCGACGAAGCGGCGAGCCTCGACCCGCAACTGGGCGCCGCTCACCTCCAGGCTCAGCTCGACGTCGAACCTCAGGGTGACAACCACGCCGGCGCAGGTAACGGCGATGGTCGGATGGTGGCTGGACTCGACGACGAACGGCGCCAGGGTGATCGTGCCCGATCCGGGGGCCGAACCCTCGACCATCGGCGCGTTCACCGACAGCTTGATGCCGGCCGCCTTGAACATCTCGCCGACCGGGATTGTGAGCATCCGCGCGAAGGCGGCGTCCCAGCCCGCCTGGCTCGCGCCAAGCGCGGCGGCCGGTATGCCCTGCGTCGTGCTCGCCAAAGCTTCGCCCATGCCCTCGGCGCTCGCCAGGGCGTCCGCGCGGGCCGTCGTGAGGCAATCGATGAGCGTGAGCGCCTCCGCGATCGCCGGCGGTTCCAGCCCGCTCATCGTTGCGAGCCCTGTCCGCGACCCAGGATCGTCAGGGCGCGCGCCGCGAACCGAGGCTCGCCGGACAGGCGGACGGTCGGGCGGCCGCTATCGATCGTCGCGGCGTAGGTGACCGTCGGAAGCGGCTGCTCGTGCTCGGTGTCGTCGATCGGCGGCTTCCGTCTCCTGGTGATCCAGGCGATGACGGCGGCGATGGCCGCCGCGACTACGCCGAGGATCGCCAGTAGCGCCGATCCACCGCCGTGTTTACCCGAACCGGTTTGCTCTTGCGTGGCTTGTGTGCCGGGTGGGGGCGGTGGATTGGAGCCAGCCGGGGCCGCGCCGGACACAGCGCCATTGGCCGGCGTGGTCGCGTCTCCCGTCACGGGCGGAACCACGGGTGGAACGGCTGGCGCCGCCATGACCACCTGGACATGAGAACCCGGCGGGACCATGGCGCCCGAACCCGGCGTCTGCCGCGCGACCAGCGCCCCGTCGCCCGGATCGCCGGACGGGTCCAGCACCAGGCCGCTCCTCCCGGCTCTGGCCTCGGCGGCGGCGCGGGTGCGTTTGAGGAAGCTCGGAACCTTGACCTGGCTGACGGCGACCTGAAGTTGCACCACCGCGCCGGGCGGAGCCTCTTGCCCCGGCGCCGGAACCTGACCGATCACCCGCCCGTCCATCGGCGCCCCGGCCGCGAAGCTGGGCCGCAGGCGATTGGACGCGGCCAGCGCCCGCGCGGCGTCCGTCGAAAGACCACCGAAATCCGGCACGCGGACCTGGTCTTGGCCGGCGCGCATCTGGAGCTGGATATAGGTTCCCCGCGCCACCTCTTGGCCGGCTGTCAGGGATTGGCTGGCGACGAGGAGGCCAGGCGCGTTGGGGCCATAGAACATCGGCTTCAGCCCGCTGGCTTCCGCGCGGGCGGCGGCCGCAACGCGGTTCAGGCCGAGCAGCGGCGGGACCCGCGCCATCGCTTCCACCGCTCCCATCCGGACAACGATGGTCATGCCTCTGGGAACCTGGCGCCCGGCCGGAATGGATTGGTTTACCACGCTGGCGTTGTCGGCGGCCGGACCGAAGAACCTCGGGTTCAGCCCGGCGCTCCGCGCCATCGCCTCGGCGTCGGCGCGGTTATGGCCGAAGAGGTAGGGCACGATTAAGGATTTGTAGCCGTAAACATCGTCGCCGCCCTTGGCGGGAGCGGCGCCGTTCTGCCTGTAGGCCTCCGCCGGCGCGTACCTGTCGCTCGTCTGGCCGAGCGCGGCGCCGGCGAAATACAGCCCCGCCGCCACCCCGACCGCCACTCGCGCCAACCGCTTGAACACTTCAGCCCGCCCCGCAGCGTTCCACCTCAAAATCGGCATAGTCTCTTCTCGTCGAAGGGGGCAAGGCGGCGGCGCCAGGCGTGTTCCTCGTTTGCCTTCGCGGCCTGCGTTTCCATTTGACAGCGCCTTCACGTCGCGATCGGCCTAAAGGCCGAGGCGGCGCGTAAAACCCTCGAACTCCTCACGCGCGCGGTCGACTGCCCGTCCGCCCGCGGCCGCCGCGCGAGCCGCGAGGATGGCCGTGGTGCAGGTTCCGTTGGCGGCGCGGGGACTTGGCGTTGGAGCAGGACCCGTGACGGCGATCGTCGGCGATCGGCCGGTCGAGGAACGTTCGAGGGCGGTCACGAACAGTTCCGCTATCTCGTGGGCCGTTCCAACAAGATGGTGCGAAGCCTCTTCCGCGCGGGCGAGGTCGAGGCCGCCGTGCTGACGCATATAGTTCACGAGGTACCAACAGCCGAAGTTCTCGTTGCCGGCGGCGATGGTTCCGACGACAACGGCGCGATTGGTCAAGGCGCCGCCCGCGTCGAGCGATCCACCCATGGCGCGCAGGAAGGCGGCCGCCCGGGTGTTGCGGCCGGCCGGCGCGTGGGTGGCGGAATGGCCGATCATGTAGGTCTCGAGCGCGTCGGCGAGGGTCGATCCGGGCGGGATGCTCAGCGCCGGCGCGCCCAGGCCGGGACCGGACGCCGCTGCGTAAGCCCCAACATCGCCTTCCAGATTGCTGGATGCTCCGTAGTCGTTGCCGGTGAAGTAGCGCAGCGCTGGCGCCGTCGCCGATCCGACGCGGTCGACGGCCAGCCGGGCCGCGCCGCCGCCCAGATCACCCGCCCAGGTCGAGGCCTCCAGACCGGTAACCTGACCCACCGGCTGCGGCACCGTTCGGGCGGCGACGCTCCGCCGCGCGTCCAGTCCAATCATAAGATGGCCGAAATCAAGCCCCGCGCTCCCATGTGAGCCGGCGCTTTCGGTTACGTCTTGACTGGCGTTCAAGGAAAGGAATGTACCGCAGTCGAGACACTCAAGCGGGTTACGGGGCTGAGCGCCGCCGGTGTAGACGTTGAACATCGCGTTGCGGACGTGGCTGCTCTCGGAAGTGTCGTAATCCCTGCTCCACGGCGTGCCGTAGTAGATGCCCCTGATCACGTGGACGCGCTCGCCGACGTCGGTCACACCGCAGGCAATGAGCTGGGTTTCTGCGCGCCGAACCAATGCGATCAGCGCGGCGAACGTCGCGGCTTTCGGGTGCGGCATCGTACAGGTCGCGGCCGTCTGGCTGGCGCGCCGGGCGATCCGGGGCGGAACGGCCCGCTCCTGTGGATTCGATTGATAGTAGCTCCAGCCCCACGCACCGAACGGCACGCTGACACCGCTGCTCGGTACGCCGGCCTCGGCTAAAACCCATTCCGCGAAGCTGTTGCTGTTGGGACCTGGTGGAGCATTATAGGTCACGTCGAGCGACTCGTACCGTCGGGCGGCCGTCTGGATCGCCCGCGCCTGATCGCAGGTGACCGTCAGCGGGTTCGACGACGAGCCTCCGCGCCGGCCACCCGCCAGGACGACGTGACTATGAATTCCGAGGGACCGGCCCCCCACGCTGCCGGAGCCGGGGTCGGCTGGTCCCTGATGCTGTTCGGGCTGAACTTCGGCGTGCGTCCAGCCGCCGCCGGGAAGCGAGACGTTGATGATGGCGTGCACCGAACCGACGGCGTCCAGGTGCGCCATCCGGATCGGCGCGAACACGACCTCCGCCTCGCAGTGGCCGCCACCCGCGCCTCCGCCATGGCTCTGACGACGCACCGGGGCCGCGCCTCCGCGCCGATCCTGCAGGGTGTGGGCGATTTCATGAGCAATCAGCCGATCGCCATCGCTCTGCCCCGGTCGGAAGCGGCCGGCTCCGAACACGATGTGTGCCCCGCAACTGTAGGCCAGGGCGCCGATCTCCGCCGCTGACTTGGCGGCGGCCGCATCGTCGTGGACCCGCACATGGCCAAGGCTTTCGCCGAAGCGCGATTCGAAGAATCCTTGAACGCTTGAAGTCAACGCTTTGCCTGAAGCGCCGAGCACCGAGCGAACACTATCCGGCGCGGTCGCACCGCCGGTCGATCCAGTTTGAGCGCGGCGCCGGACAAGACCCGCGCTTTCTTCCTGCTCGCAAGCCTCGCACCGTCCGCCAAACGAGTTTCCTTTACCAACACTGCGGCGGATCGTGGAGCCGTCCACCGCGGCCGGCTGGGACCCCACGTCGGCGTGCTTCGCCGCGCAAGCGGCGCAGCGTTGAGGGGATGTCGCCGCCGCGGAGCCGGGCGTCGGGGTGGCGGCCGTGCGCATCACCTTATCGGCCACCTCATCCGCCTCGCGCTCGAGCGGATCGTCCACTGACCCGACGGCGAGTTTGGCGTGAATCACCGGGGCGGAGGTTAAACCGGTCGGCCGAGGCGAAGAGGTCGTTCTTAAGCCGCGATCGGCGGCAAAAGCGGGGACGCCGCTAAAATTCCAGCTCGGGGTTTTCGTGGGCCATGTTTCAGCCTTGGCGTCGAAATTCGGCTTTGCGGATCGCGATGCCGCGATATTGACCGACGGTGAGGACTGCCTACTCAGGATAGACGATCGAACGCGCGCCGGGTCGCCCCCCCACGTTGGGCTAGTCGGTGATTTTTGTTGGGCGAAGGTCATGGGCATGCTTTTTTAATCTCCCTCGATCGCGCCGTGCCCACGTTCGGCCCGCGGCGCCAAGGTGCGTCGGCGATTCCTCGACTTCGCTGATCCCGTAGCGGACATCAGGCCCGCAGCGCCCGCCACAGCTTCAGAGCCTCCATGAAGAACCCGCCCAACGCCGTGGCTTCGCCGGCGGCGCTCTGAGCGCGTTCGAGGGCGGCCTTGGCCTTGTCGGCGAAATCGGCGACGCGCGCGACCGCGTCCTCGATCGCGCCGATCACCTGCTGGAGGCCGGACGCGGTGGTCCGCGTTCGGGCGTTGGCGGCGAGGGTTTCGACGGTTTGCCGGGCCTGGGAAGCGGCGGCGGCATGGCTCGCCGCCTCGTCGGCGGCGGTTTGAGAGGCGGCCGCGTGATAGCCCGCGCCCTGCGCGTGGCCGGCGGCCTCGCCGAACCCGGGGGCTGAAGCATTGGGCGCGGCGTGGGCCTCGGCCTCCGAGGCCGCGGTCGCCGCGGCCCGGGCATGCTCGGCGGCGGTGGCGGCGGACCGGCGCGCCGCGCCTTCGTGCCCGAAGGCGCGCTCGACAAGGGCGGCGATCTTTTGCCGAAGAATGACGACGTCTCCCTCGACGGCGTCCTCGACGCGCTCGACAAACGTTTCCTTCTTGGGTTCGAGGTTTTGCCGCGAACCTGGCTGATCGTCGTCGACCTCCTGGCCGTTGGCGCCGCGATCCCTGTCCTCGTCCTTGCGGAGGGCGGCCTCCTCGGCTTCCAGGCGCGCGCGTTCCGCGCGGGCCCGGTCGTCGGCTCGCTTGGCCTCCGCCGCGGCGGCTTCGGCTCTCTTGCGTTCGTCCTCCAGCCGGCGCCTCTCGCGCTCGATCGCGGCCGCGCGTTCGGCGGCGAGGCGTTCGTCTTCGATCCTGTCGAGTTCCTCGGAATCGACGAGCAGGCTGTTGCAAACCTCGCAGCGCGTGGCGCCCACGGGATGGTGGTGGCGGTTACGTCGGCAGACCTTGGTCATGATCAGCCTCCTTCCAGCGCCGCGACGCGCTTCGACAACGCCTCCACGGCGTCGCCGAGCGAAGTCACCTGGTCCTGGAGCGCGGCGAGCGGCCGGAACCATTGGCGATACTCCGCGATGACCTCGGCCTTCTGCGGTACGAACAGGGCGAGGGGGGCGTAGTGATGGTCGACGCCGTCGGGCGCGCGGGCTTCCCTGCCGCCGAGCAGCACGCCCTCGTCCGCCGTCCGGGCCGGAATCAGCCAGTAGTCGCCCGGACGGTAATGATGGGGGTGTTTATCGTGGGCGAGGAACTGGACCTGGATGCCGTCCTCGATATTCATCCAGTGCGCGTCGCGCTCGCCCTCGACGATCGGCAAGCCGTTGGCGCCAGCGGTTTCGCCGCCGCGGTTCTCCGCGTCCGACCGCTGGTCCCAGCGGCGCAGGGCGACGTCGGTGCGCTCACCGGCCTTGACGTCGTAGCCGCTCGGAGGCGCGGGTGACAGTACGAGCCGCCCCGGTCCGCCGCTCGCCTCCTTGACCTGAACCATGGGTTCGGCACGGGACAACGCCCGATCTTCGGCGTCGCACACCTCCAGCCAGGTTCCCGGCGCCAATTCCGAAGCAGCGCGTCTGGCCAAGGGCGCCACCGTCGCGACGCCGCCCTCGAGGCCGGTCAGGGGCAGGAGGGTCGCGCCGTTGTCGCGCGACCATTTGAAGGTCGCCTCGCCGGCCGGTCCGCCTTTATGAACCTCGATGCGGTAAAGCAGGTTTTCCGGACCCCGGAACCGGGCCGCGCGCGAGCCCTGGGTCGGTCGCCGGCCGGCCTCCGGCAACGGCTCGGCCAGTCGCGCGCGCAACATGCCGCGCGAATGCGTCCGCCAATGCCGCTCCAGCTCGGCGCATTCCTCGCGCAAGGCGTCGTGATCCGGCGACTTGGGATCGTGGCGATCCGACAGCCGATGGGTCCGGACCTGCCAGGCGACCTGGGCGCGGACGGTGGTATCGACGCCGGACAAGGCGGGTTCCAGCAGCACGGGATCGTCCGCCGCCGTCACCACGCTTTCCCAGGCATCGAGGTAGATCAGCGAAATGCCGGCCCGGTCGATCCTGGTCCGGCTCTTCAGGGGCTGGTCGGCGTACGAGGTGTTCTCGTCGCACTCGCAGCACAGGCCGTCGACATAGTAGCGGCCGTGGCCGATGCTGAAATTTTCGCTCTGCCCTTCCATGGCGTTGATCTCGAAACCGGCTTCGCTGACCGGCGCGCCGGCGCGGGTGGTGTTGCTCCCGATGAGGTCGCCGGCCAGCGTCCGCAGCCGGTTGTGCAGGATGGCGACCTGCTCGTTCCAATCGGCGTCGAGGAGGGGGCGCCCCTGTTGCTGCAGCACGCGGCTGTAATGACGTTTCTCCCTGAACGTCACGCGCGATAGGTCCGCTTTCATCGTTCCCCCTCAACTCAGATAGATGATGCCGGTACTGACGCCCGCGGGCAAATACTCCGCCAGGGCAGCGCGCAGATTGGCTTCCCTGATCGGCCAGAACAGATCGTGGTAAGCGCCCAGTTCGCCGCGATCGTCGGCGCCCCGCCGAAGGTCGGGGTGGCCACCCGGGGCTAACTCGCCATAGCCCGGCGCGCCGTAGGTCCGGCTGACGAAGACCGGCGTCGCCCCGGCCTCCTCTTCCGGGCGGGGGATGCAGGAGAACCGCCTGGGGGTCCGTGAACCGCGAGGGATGAAACAGAAGCGCGCGCACCCGGCCTGCCGCCGCGCGACTTCCAGCGCCTCGCTGAACACGGTGTTTTCTGCGAAGGTGAGGGCGTGGGCGGTCGTGGCGCCGATGACCGTCGACCGGCGTATTCGCAGGTCGATGTACGGAACACCGTCGACCGAAAGGAACGCCTCGCGGCCCTCGCCGGCGTCGATAATGCTGTCGGCGATCTCGAACATCAGCGGCGCTTCGATCTGCTCGTCTAAGCGGACGAAGATCGGGCCGGTGATACTGCTCTCGATGGCGACCGGTCCGGCGCAATTCTCGAACGCGAGGCTGGCGCCGTCCTCGCTCCGGCGGCGGCCCTCCGGGTCGACGCCCCAGCCCGGGATCAGGGTGCAGTGGCGGATCGCCAGGGCGCCGGCGTAGTCCTCCACCAGAACGCCGCGTTCGGCGATCAGCAGCCCCTCCAGCGCGACGCTCGATCCCGGAGATCCTGGCTGGCCGTCGCGGCCGCCGCGGATGCGCCAGCCGTCCATCGCGCCCGCCTCGCGATTGCTCAGCCGGATCACCGGTCGGCAACCGGCGGCCGCGCGAATGACCAGGCGGCGATCGCCCCGCGACAGATCGATCGACAGGCGGTCCTCGTCATAGGTGGCGCTGTCGCGGAACTCGATCAGCGCCGACCCGGTCTCGTCCTTTCGCCAGCGCTCCAGCGCCGAGCGCAGGTCGTTGTGACCCTCGGTCCGGGAGGCGGCGACCACATGCACCTTGTCGAACACCTCGGCGCTGGAGGCGCGGGGTGCGCCGGCGGCGCCGATCGGTCCGGTCGCGGCCTGGGCGTAGGACACCCTCAGCCGCCGGGGGGCGGACCGTTCGGCGAAGGCTATCCGGCCGGTCTCCGGATCGACGGCCACGGTGTCGCCCGACGGCCGCTCGCGCCATCGGCCAAGGTTGGCGGGCGCGATGCGACTGGCGTCCACGGGGTGGAAATGCTCGCCCTCGCGCTGCTGCGCCCAGATCATGATGCAGCCGGACTCTCCATAGAGCGAGGGATCGACTGTCCAGCCCGGTCCGGCCGGATCGGTGTCCGCGCGGCGCCGGGCGAGAAGGTCGCGGGTGATCGGCCCCGGAGTTCCGGGCGCGGCGTCGCTCCCGCCCGTGGACGGCGCGGTGTGGTAGAGCGGGACGTTCCGCCCCAGCGGATCGAAGGTGAACATGCCGGAGCCCTCGTCGTCCACCGAGGCCGCGTCCGCTTCGGTGACCGGAAGGATGGCGCGGCGGAAGACGAACACGCCGACGGCGCCGGGGCCATAGCGGCCGGGCCGGCGGGCGGCGTCGGCCTGGCGCACCTCGACGCCGCGCGGAAGGGTGTCGCCCGGTCCGCCCAGGCGCGCCAGCGGACGGGGATCGCGCAGCCCGGCGACGCCCCCTCTGTGGTTGGCGAAGCGCACGTCCTGATTGACGGCCAGTCCGACGCCGAACTCGACCGCGCGCGACGGCCAGCGGGTGACGTCCCAGACGATCTGGTCGATCAGGGAGAACGCTCCCTTGCGCCGCCGCCAGCGGATGGCGTTGGCCACCAGCATCCGGCCGGGCGCCACCCGCGCGAGGCGCGCCCGATCCGCCGCGCTCGGCGTCTCTCCGGGCGGCGAGATCGCGTGAGCGCCGACCAGGTCGCCGATGTAGGGCACGGCCCAGTCCTCGCAGGTTTCGATGAACCAGTTGTCGTAGAGCCGGGCGATGTCGTCGCGGATGACGTCCGCCTGCTCGCCGATCACCGCGACCAGCGCCCGCAGGACATCGCCGGAGTCCGCGTCCCGGCGGCGATAGACCGCGGGCAGCAGCTCCCACATCTCGTCGGCCATGCTCATGTCGGGATCTCGTTGAGGACCAGCATGTCGGGCAGGCTGTCGGACAGATAGGCCAGTTCGGCGGGCAGCAGCCGGCGGGCGCCCTCGCCGCCGGCGACCCGGGCGAGATGGGCGGCGACGTCATGGACGCCGCCGTTCGACAGCGCCGCCTTGAGTTCGGCCTCGTCGGCCGGCGGCGCGACGGCGCTAAGCAACTTGAGGTCGACATAGGCGACGCCCGTGACCCCCTGGATGGCGGCGACCACCTCGGAGACATGGATCGGCTGGCCCAGTCCGCGGCGGATGAAGCTGAAACGGTCGAGCAGCCGGGCGCGGATCACCGGTTCCACGTCGCGCCACAGCCGGGCCGGGTCGATCGCCACGCAAGCCGAGATCAGGGCGAGCTTGGCGGTGCGCGCGGCGAGCTCGACCTCGTGCTCGTCGTCGCCGAAGTCGTCCAGCGCCGCCGACAGGGCGAGCCAAAGATCGCTCCGGGGATCGAGCGCGTCGTCGGCGGCGCCGGCCACGGTCAGGTGGACCAGCGGCCCGTCGGCGCCGGCGAACCGCCTGGCCGACGCCTTGCCGATCCCGGCGAAGGTCAGGGCGAAATCCTCGTAGTCGCGCACGCCGACCAGGCGCGACAGAGACACCAGGCCTAGCGGCGCGGACCGGCGCGTGGCGTCGGCGCCATCCTCGTTGGCTCCGCCCGTCGCCGGCCGCGGATTGGTCACGGCCTTCAGTCCCAGCGGGCGCGACAGCAGGGTGGAGACCGCATTGGCGTCGACGTTCCCCGAGCTTCCGATCCCGGCGCGATAGCGGGCGCGCACGTTGTCGGCGCCGGTCGGCAGACGCGCGCCGTGGATGCCGTCGCCAAAGCGCACGGTGACGACGCCGCCCGCGCCCGCTTGGGTGACGAAGATCCGCGCGTCCGGACCTTGCTCGCCCAGGCTATCGACTTCGGACCACCGCAACCCGTTGACGTAAACCCGCAGGGTGCTGGCGGCGCCGCTCGGCGTCACCGCCGAGACATAGGTCAGCGGCGGCTTCTTGAGGGTGAAGGCCTGGTTGGCCGTCGCGCCGTTGCCGGACCCCAGAACCTCGTCGGCGCTCTCGCCCTGCGTCGCCTTGGCGACGTTGCCCAGGATGGAAACCGTATCGAGCTTGTAGGTGAAGGCGAGGGGCTGGGCGAAGGTCAGCACGGTGTGAACGGTTTCGCCTGGAAGGAACGAGGTTCCCTCTCCGGGAGTTTCCGCCGGCGTCTCGCCGAGGTGCTGCGACCCCGCCAGCATGACGAGTTCGGAGGAGGTCGAGCCGGGCAGGTCGGTGCGCTCCCCGGTCACCATCAGCCAGCGGCCGCTGGCGAGTCCGGGCGCGAAGGTGTCCAGTTCGACCGTCGCCGCGCCGACGGTTTGGGAGAGGTCCTCGGTGACGTCCTCCTCGGCGACATCCAGGGCTACGCTGCCGGCGTAGACGGCGGTTTCCCGGATCGCGCGCTCGAAGGTCGCGGTATTCGGGTCGATCCAGTCGCCATCCAGCGACAGCCGGGTGGCGCGCGCGGTCTGGCCGTAGGCGGAGCGGCTGACGGTGCTCGCGCCGCCATCCTTGATCTTCATCGGCGGCGACGGCGGATCGCCGGCGTCGGGAGGCGCGTCGAAGGCCACCCACGTGCCCGGGGTGATCGTCTCGAACACGCCGTCGAGATAGAGCACGTTGGATTGCTCGGTGGGGTTCGAGCCGGTCCTGATCGCCAGAAGCCCGTCGACCTTGACCAAGGGCAATTCACCCTGCTCTTCGGTCACCGCAAGGTTCGACAGGGCGGCGGAGTCGACCTCGTTGACGGCCGTGGCCGCGCCGTTGGGGCCGGCGGACACCAGCAGTGTCACCGGCTGGTCCTGGAACGTGTATTCCAGGACCAGGCCGGTGTTGTCGAACTGACGCAGCTTGCAGGCGACGTCGCCGATCGCATCGGAAAGGTGGCCGCTGACCGGGTCCGTCGCGCCGGCCTCCACCGAGAGTGGCAGGGTGTCGGCGCCGTAATTGATGACCGAGTCGAACCGGACCCGTTCGCGGCCCAGCGCGAATGCCGCGAATTCGCGGATCAGGCTTCCAGGAGACGACGCCTGGCCGCCGCGAACCGTGGTGATCTGAACCGAAAAATCACCCGGCGGCCCGAAGATTGGGGTGGACAGGTCCCATTCCCGGGGTGTCGTCAGCAGCCGCCCGGCGGTGTCCATCGTCCGTGGCGGCGCCCGCGACCCGCCCGGCGCCGTCGCCGCCCGGAAGGCGTGCGCCTCCAGGCTCGGCGCGGCCGCGAGCGGAGTGAGCGCGAGCGCCTTGAACACGGCCGTCCTATCCGCGGGAGAAGACCCCGCAGCGAGCGACACCGCCGCGTCCGAAGACGCCGCCAGCAAGGCGCCGGAGCTGCGCTGCAGAGCAGTCGGATCCGGCGGGTTGGCCGCGGGCCGGGCCTGGGCAAGCGACGCGAGCTGTTTCGTGCGGTCCACGATCGTCGGGGCTTCGTCCGGCGCCGGCGGAGCGGACGTGCTGGAGGGTTCCGCCGTCTTCAAGTCGGACACCGCGCCGGCGGCGCCTGACGCGGGCGACGGCGAGGGCGAGGGGGGCGCCGGCTGCAAGGAAACGATGGTGCGCTTGCGATCGGCTTGCACGGTCACGGTCGCGACGCGGCGCAAGACGGGTTTGCCGTCCGCCACCAGCAGCAGGGGATCGTTGGCTTTCAGACCGGTGGCGACGCCGGCGAGGAACAGTCGCGACAGGTCCGCCTGGGCCTGGGTGGGACGCGACAGGCGCGGTTTCAGGACGTTCCACGCCCCGTCGACCGCGAGATCGTCGCTGGTCTCGAACGACTGCGCCGTCTGCCCCGGTCCCGGCACGCTCTGCGCCCGCGTGCCGGCGGAGAGCACGAGCGAAGACCCGGGATCGACGGTGAACGACAGGAACACCGAGGAGGCCACGCCGGGCTTCGTCCGATAGCCGGTCAGTCGCGCCAGTTCGGTCACGGACCTCGGTTCGAGCGCGGTGCGCAGATAGCCCTCGTTGGCGAGCCGCTCCTGGTAGAAGGTGAGCACGTCTCCCACGGCCGCGAAGGCGTCGATCAGGGCGATGGTGGGATCGTCGACGGCTCGCGTCCGCAGCGCGTTCAGCGGCGCGAACGGCGCCTCTGGATCGGCGAGGCGCGCCAGCATGGTTTCGCGGAAGTCGCCATAGCGGCCCACGCGATAGGCGATCGCGTCGTGACCGGGAACGTTGTCGTGCGCGATGGGCGTCTTCATCGGACGCCGCCCACCAAGCGCAGCTCCAACCGCCCATGATCGGGCCGCAGCGGATCGTCGTCGAGACGCGGGATCTCGTTCCAAGCCATGGGCAGAACGCCTTTCCCGTAACTTCCGCGCTCGCGGTCGAACAACCTCGCCAATTCGACGAGCGTGACGCCGCGCACGCCGGGAACCGCCTGGGCGGCGGCGACGAGCGGGCTGCCGTGGATCGGCGTGCCGAACGTCAGCCGGTCCGGATGGAACGGCGCCAGACCGCCCTCTTGAGTCGTCCCCGCTCCGAGCGCGGATCGTAGGCCGGCGCGGACGTGGCCTTGAGAATAGCCCGGCGTCAGCGTCACCTCGACGACGAGAAGCAGGGGAACATAGTCGCCCTGGACCACCACGATGTCGTGGCCGATGTGGCGGTACGGCTCCAGCTTCGCCACCACGCGGCGCTCGAGTTCCCCGGCGGGCGAATCGCGGCCGAGCGGATCGATGGCCACACGGGCGAGCTTCCGGCCGCCGACGCGGATCAGATCGCAGGCCGCGCGCTGCACTTCCGGCTCCAGGTCGACGGCAAGCTCGGCGTAGTCGTCGGCGGTGACCGCGCGCGCGCGGGTGTCGCGGAAGACGTGGGGCGCGAGCAGCCTGACCTGGGCGACATCTTCCGGCGCCGCGCCGCCGCTGGCCGGCAGTGGGTTGCGCACCCGCCACCCCGCGGCGCCCGGGTGATCGGCGCCTTGCATGAAGGTGATCGAGTCGGCTCCGACGTTGCCGGCCGCGCCGACGCCCACGCGATAGACGATCTCGAACCCCTGGCCGGCGGGATCGCGGCCGCAAACGCCGTCACCGAAGCGCAGCATCGCCACGCCGCCGTCGTCCATCTCCACCATGACATGCGGATCGTCCGGGCCGCTCTCGATCAGGTCGGGCTGGACCCGCCAAACGGTCGAACTCGCCGCCCCGTCGCCGTGGAGCGGCGCGCCGAGGGGCCAGCTCTCGATGCATTCGATCATCGGCGCGGCGTCTCGCGGCGCCTGCCCGACAAGGACGCGATGGGCGGAATCATGGGGCGAGACGGCGGTGGTGAACGCCAGCCCGGGCGTCGTCAGGGTCAGGGTCCGGCGGCTGCCGGGACCGTGGTCGACGGTCCGCGGTTGGCCGCCCGCCCGATCGCCGTCGGTCACGCGGCGGCCCTGGGCGACGAGCACGAGGTTGCCGCGCGCCACCGTGCCGGGGTCGCCCGGCGCGTCGGTTGTCGCGTCCAGCGGGAAATCGATCGGCGTCGCGTCTTCCGCCGACCACCCGATCTCCAGGAGATCGACGTTCAGAAGCGGATCGCGCGACCGCTCGACCCGGGTGAGCCGCACCGCATGCCGGAGCGTCAGATCGGCGTCGGGAATTCCGCCCAGGCCGGCGTCGATCACCTCGAAAATGACAAAGTCGCCCTTGCGCAGGTACGGCGGCGCGTCGGGCGTCGGATCGACCAGGGTCGCCGAGCGCGAGCCTTTCGGCAGGACGCAGCCGGTGTCGCCCCAACAATGGAAGCGCGGCGCGATAGCCGCTTGAGCAAGCGACACCTTTCCGGCCTCGACCGGGAAGTACGTCGTGGCGTCGTTCGACTTGCCCACCGCGAAGTTGAGGCTGTCCAAATCCAGCGTTGCATCCACGTCGGGCTCGATCTGAACCAGAGCGCGGGCGCTCGCGCCGTCGTGCACGCGATAGTCGATCAGCCGGGCGTGTCGGCGAATGGAGAGCCGGCGCCGCGCGGTCCCTAGATAGGCCTCGGTGGCCACGGCGTCCTGGTAGTAGCTCAGGCGGTCGGCGGTGTAGGCCAGCATCTCGACAAGCATGACGCCGATGTCGGGGATGTGGCTCTCGCGCCAGTCCGGCAGGGTCACCGCCAGACGATCAAGGATCAGCTGGCGAAAGCCGGTGTAATCCTTGGCCAGGTAGTCGATCGGCGGCGTGGCGAGGGTGGGCGACGCCGAGGCCGGCGGCCCGACGCAGTCGACGTCGTCGTGGAACTCCGGAAAGAAGGTGAATGACGCGGCGCGGTAGCGGGGGTCGAAACCCTCGACGTCCTCCACGCGCAACTCGTAGATCGAGGCGTCGCCGGCGCGGTTCAGCGAAACCTCCGCCAGCGTCGGCAGATCGGGATCGTCGGAGTCGACGAGCTGGACGTCGACGACCTCGATGCCGCGCACGGCGACGCCGCCGGTGATGCGCAGGTTGCGCCTGCTCAGAGTCTTCGGGGCGTCGTGAAAGAACCGCGCGATCAGGGTCGCGCGGTCGTCGGCCACCTCGACCTCGTCAATGCCGTTCAGCGGCGAATTGCGCAGCTTGGAGCGGCGGTCTTCCTGGAGGCGGGTCTCGGGCACGGCTAAGGCGCTCCCAGGGGCAGTTCGATTGCGGCGGCGGAAACCACCGCGGAGTTCCGCATCTGGAAGCGGACCTCGACCATCAGCCGGTCGTCGTCTGACGACACCGTGAGCCCGCCCACATCGACGATGTCGGCCAGATAGCGCTGCACCCCGGCCTGCAAGGTGAGCTGGAGCGTCGCCGAGAGTTCCGGGCTGTTGGGGGCGAAGATCAGTTGATAGAGGCCGCCGCCGAAATCCGGGCGATTGACCCGCTCGCCGACGTTGGTGAGCAGAAGCTGCTCGATCATCTGGCGCGCGTGGTCCTCGTCTCCGGCGCGCGCCGTGAGGCCGTTCGCGCCGATGCGCCAGGGGTAGGCGAGGTTCACGCGGCTAGCTCCCGATGACCTGGAACTGGGTCGCCACCGGAACCAGCGGCACGCCGGTCGGCGCGCAGACACCCTGGCTGTCCAGCAACAGGGCGAACACGCCGTCCACCAGCACCCGGGTGGCGGGCACGATGAACTGCCCCATCAGGCAGGGACCGCCCAGGATCGGCGGAAACGGGCAGCCGGCGATGGCGTAGGGCGAGGCCATGGTGACCACCGGCTGTCCGGCGATGCTCACCCGCGGGTTCGGCAGCAGCGGTTGCGCCTGGCCGGCGTGCGCGCACATGACCTGGGCGGTCGCCACCAACAGGGGACCCGGCATGGAAGTTTCCTCGCGCGTTCATCTCACATCACCACCAAACCGTCGAGGTTGACCGCGACGCTCTCGGCGGGGCCGAGGACGATGCTGGCCGCGCCGTTGGTGATCGTGATCACCGTGCCCAGCATGGAAATCGTCGAGGCGCCGCTCTGGATGACAATGCCGGTGTCGCTGATCGACAGCATCCCGGTCGGCGTCTTCAGCAGGATGCCGCCGACGGCGCCCGGCATGTCGCTCAGCATCACCGTGTTCTGGCCGGAGGTCTGGAGCACGATGCTGGGACTGGCGGGCAGGCCGGCCTGGGCGAGCACCGGCACTTCCGCCAGGCTGCCCCAGAAACAACCGGTCCAGATCGGCCGGGTGGGATCGCCCTGCTCGTACTCGATCCATACGCCGGCGCCGATCTGCGGCACGAAATACGATCCCATCTGGATCCCGGCCAGCGGCAGGCACGGTTCGCACCAGCTCGTCGGGAACAGGCTGGAAACCGCGGGCACCTCGGCGAGAGTGCGGCCGCGCATCATCTCGTCGACATTGTCGAGCACCACGCCGCGATACTTCCCGAAGTACTTCTTCGCCGTCATACCGGCACCAGGGGCACGGTGGAGACCAGGCCGTTGCGGACCAGCTTGAACGACTGGGTGTAGGCCCCGCGATTGATCCTGTGGCCGACCTTGCTGGCGAAGTAGAGGCCGTCAAAGCCAGCGCCGGCGCCCCGCACCCCGACCACCGAACGGGCCTGAAGGATGCCGCCGTAGCGCATCACGTCCAGCGTGCCTTCGGCGGTCGTGCAGTCGAGCGAGCCGGCGGCGCTGGCGAGGCCCCACAGCGCCACCTGGACCGGCGACAGGCCGCCCACGTCCGACAGGAAGGTCAGCTTCGACGGCAGCGGTTCGATCAGACCGAACGGCGGGTTGAGCAGCGAGACATCCGGCAGGGGCACCGGGATCCACTTGGTGGTGTCCGGGATCTGGACCTGGAGGATCGGCTGTTCGCGGTCGCGGTTCTCGAAGCCGAAGTGGATCGTCTCGACATTGGTATAGGCGTCCATGTCGACATTGAGCGCCGGCTGCGGCGCGCCGATGCGCATCTTCGGCCCCCAGTAGGCGATGTTCACCAGAGGCGCTGGGGTGAGCATGTGGAAGGTGTAGCCCACCCACCGCGCACGCTCGCGGATGTGCTGCAGGTCGGTGCCGTGGTGAGTCGGGATACGCTCGGTCGGCAGGGGTATTTCCGGAAAGGCGGTAGGGATGACCATGGGGATGATCCCGAGGATGGCGTATTTGGCGAGGATCAGCTCGACCTGCGCCTCCACGCCCATGGCGGGATAGGGAAAGCCGGTGAACTCCTGCAGGTCCATCGCCGAGCTGAGGTCGGAGCCGGTGAGGGTCAGGACGGAGTCGCCGCCGTCCGCGCCCGGCGACACCTGCTGGTTGGTGACCAGGCCGTCCGCCAGGACCTGAGGAATGCCGTTGAGGGTGGCGAGCAGCACCGCCCGCAGCGGCAGCGGCACGCCGCCGGTGATCAGGAACAGCGTCGCCAGCGCCGAACGCTTGCCGAGGCGGAAGCTGATCTGGAACGAGGTCTGGTCCTCGTCGGTGTCGACGGTGACCGACTCCAGCGCGTCGGTGACCACCTCCGGCAAAGGGATCGGGATCAACGGCCCGATCATCATCGTCAGATGCAATCCCTTAAGCACCGCCGTTCACCGGTATGCCTTCGGGAAGCGTGACGCGCAGGCGCCGTCCCCGCTGTTCCAGTTCAGCCGGGTCAAGGGCGCCGTTCGCGTCGGCGAGCCGCCAGGCGAGCAGCGGGTCGCCGAATTTGGCGGCGGCGACCTGGTCGAGACGCTCCCCCGAAGCCATGACGTGCTGCTGCAGCGTGGCGAAACGGCTCGGTTGCGGCACGAGCCGGCGGCTGAGGTAGGCGATCGGCTGGCCGTCGGGGCCGGTCCAGGTCCGGACTTGCAGACCTTGATAACGGCTGTTCGCCGGCAGGACCGGCGCGCCGCCGGTCCGCGCCATCAAGGCGGCGATCAGCGGCGACGACGGGGTGACATCGGTGGGGTCGCTCATAGCACGGCCTCGATCCCCATCGCGCCCAGTTGACCCGCGGGCGCCAGGCCGGCCAGGCGCTCCTTCTCCCGCAGGTAGGCCATGAACAGCATGCCCGCGCGATCGTCGAAGCCGACATCGTTGACGTTGAGCACGCGGAGCCCGAGGCTGACCTTGGCCCTGATCGGATTGAGTTCGATGTCGAACGCTTCTTCGGTGATCGAGAAGTCGGTCACCCGCACCGGTGTCACGCGCGAACGGCCCCAGACCAGCACCGCCAGCGGCGACTGCACCGGCACGATCTCCAGCGTGCCCAGGGACGCCAGCGTGTTGTTCGACTGCAGCGCCGAGCTGGTCGGCTGGATCATGGACTCCAGGGCCGCGAGCTGCGGGTTGAGACCATAGGCCACGGCGGTCGGGTCGGCGGTTTCAAGCTGGTCGGTCAGGTCGAGCTCCGCCTCCAGCTTGATCGTCTCCACCGCCGGTCCTTTGAGGCGCAGCGCCTCGGAGCGGTCGGCCTTTTCTCCCATGCCCTGGACCTGCAGGGTGCGGGACAAGGTGTCGGGATTGTACTGCAACGCGATCACGCGCACCGGCAGGCCGCTGGCCGGGTCGAGCAGCACCAGCCCGGCCTTGAGGATCCGGGGCGATCCCGGAAAACCGGTCATGCCGCGCCCCCCGCCGAAGGAGGACCTGAAACGGGACCGGACGGCGCGGTTTCCTTCGGCATCCGGTCATACACGGCGCCCGCCACATCGCGGGCCAGCCTGGACGGCGCATCGATCGGCGGGGGACGAAAGTCCCTGCCGGGTTGTCGGAGATTGCCAAGTTCGACCGCGAGGGCGGTTTGAAACAGCGCGACCTGATCTCGCGCGAGCGCGCCCTCGTCGATCACCAGGCGCTCGATGTGAATACGCAAGCTCATGCCGCCCCCGCCAACGGCGCGGGGGCGATGAAGTCCGCCTCGTTGATCGGCCGGTTCAGCTTCGTCATTTCCGCGCGCGCGGCCCGCAGGACATGGCGCATGCCGACCCGCGAATTGTCGGCCGCGGCGAGGAAGGCCGCGTTGATGGCGGCAGCGGCGATGTTGCCGCCGGTGAGGTTGATCCGCGCCAACTGGTCGTAGCGCAACGGCTCGAGGGGCACGTCCTTGGGAAAGGCGCCGCGCCACAGCGCTCCGCGTTCCGCCGGCCCGGGATAGGGAAACTGCACCACGAAGCGCAGGCGGCGGAGAAACGCGGAGTCCAACGCGGATTTCATGTTGGTCGCGAGCACCGCCAGTCCGGTGAAGCTCTCGATCCTCTGCAAAAGGTAGTTGACCTCGATATTGGCGTAGCGGTCGTGGCTGTCCTTGACCTCGCTGCGCTTGCCGAACAAGGCGTCGGCCTCGTCGAACAGCAGCATCGCCCCGCCGCGCTCGGCGGCGTCGAACAATTGACGCAGGTTCTTTTCGGTCTCCCCGATGTACTTGCTGACGACCGACGAGAGATCGATCCTATAAAGGTTGACTCCCAGATCGCCGGCCAGAACCTCGGCGGCCATGGTCTTGCCGGTGCCGCTCTCTCCCGCGAACAGGGCGTTGACGCCGAGTCCCCGGCTGAGGCGGGCGCGGTAGCCCCAATCGTCGTAGACGCGCCTGCGCAGACGCACCTGGTCAGCGATCTGGCGCAGCATCGCGCGCTGCTCGTCCGGAACCACCAGATCGTCCCAGCCGGCGCGCGGTTCGATCCTCTGGGCCAAGGCGTCCAGCCGGGGGCGCACCAGGGTCGTGCATCCGCGCCATACCGCCTCGTCGCCCTCGGACTCCGACTCGACGGCGGCGATCCGGCGGATCGTCTCCAGGCTGAAGTCGAACGTCCCGGCGAGCCGGCGCGCCAGTTCCTTGCGCCCTCGTCCGAGGTCGGCGTTCCACGTCTCTTCCTGGATCGCCGGATCGGGCGACGAGACCGGGACCGACAGGAAGTCCTCGGCCAGGCGCGGCGCGCCGCGATCGGCGCTGACCACCAGCGCCATAACCGCCTTGGCCGCGAACCGGCGCAACACCGCGTCGCCCGGTCCATCCTCCGCGCCATGCTCGATCAACAGCACCAGGGGCGCCAGGCAGGCTTCCCGCCGCCATAGCCTGGCGAGCTGATCGAGGTCGGCGGCCGCCGGCGGCAGGCTCGCCGCCTCCATGCGAAACAGCCGGCGACCGCACGCGGCCGCCGCCGCGGCCGCCGTCTCCAGCCGCGTCGACGCTTCGGCCCCGAACAGGATGACGGGCGAGGCCGCCTCCTTCGCGCGCCAAACCCGCTGAAGCGCCGCTCCAGCCGCCGTGTCACCCCGACTTTCATTGGCGGCATACGGTGTGAGCAAGGCGCTCAGCCGCTCGTCGAGCGGGTTCAGCCCTTTGATGAAGTCCAGGATGCGCTCGTCGCACCGGATCGGCGACTGGACGAGAGGCTGGCCGGCCGCGCGCTCCACCTCCACCAGCCGCCAATAGCGGAGCGGTCCCTCGGCGGTGACCGCGTCCCATGAGCCCGGCTCGAACGCCTTCAGCGCCAGGGCGAACGTCGGCCACGGTCGCGCCATGTCGCCCATCGCCCGGGCGCAGAGGCCGCCGATGGCGCTGTCCAGTTCGTGCGCCGCGCAAAGCGCGAGCACCGACGTCTCGAACGCCGACAGGCCGAAAGCGCCCCGCAAGGCGACCAAAGCCGGAGGCGCGCCCTTGTCGCCGGAGTCGAGCCAATCGCGCGCGGGCGCCGCGGCCTTCCTGGACGCGGCGCTGTCGCTCGCCAGCGCCTCCAGTCGCGCGGCGACCGCGGCGAACACGCCCTTGAGGTAGGCGGCGTTGGCGTCCTCCCAGGTCGTGGAGCCCGCCGTGGTCTTGGCCTTGGCGCTCATGGCGTCACTTCGATGGTCTGGGCGGGATCGAAGGCGGGGACGGGCGCGTCGGGATCGACGAACGGCAGGCTATCGATCCCCTCGACCCGCACCCGCGCCAGATAGGTTCCGGGTTTCGCGCCGCTCAAAACGAAGGTCAGTCTGCTCGTCGGCCGCGCGGGCGACGGCGCCGGAACTTCCAAACTCCCCAGGATCAGGGCGACCCGCTGTCCCGGCAACACGGGCGGATCGACGTCCAGGGTGACGGAAGGATCGCCCGCGCCGACGGCAACGCGGATCGGCAAGGCGCTGGTGATGCGCGGCGCCACCGCCAGGGGCAGACCGTTGGACACCCGGAGGTCCGGCGGCGCGAACAGAAGGCTGACCATATAGGCTCCCGCCGCCAGGTTCGCGCCGGCCGGTAGCGTGGCCGAGAAACCACCGCCGGTCGCATCGGGAGTCGCCGCCATATCCACCGTCGGCCGCGCGTCTTGCCGACCCGCTTCGGGCGTGATCGGCGTGAACCGCGCGGTCACCGCGCCGGCGAGGCCGCCGCCGTGAGCCGAGACCGTGTCGCCGATTCTCAGCGGTCGATTGGGCGCCAGGCCGATGATCTGGGGAAAGGCGTTGAAGGGATCCGCGCCGGCCGGAAATCCGGTCCCGCCCGGGCCGCGCGCGAGCACTGGCGGTCCGGCCCTCACCGGGGTCGACGGATCGATCAGGACCACCGCCGCCTCGTAGGCCACGGACAGGCGATACTGCATCTGGAACCCCGCCCAGAGTTTCGAGATCTCCTCGATCGACAGAGGCTGAAGGGTGATCCGCACCCGCTCCGGTTGGTCGCCCAGGTCGTTGCCCGGCAAGGCCGAGGCGATCTCGTCGTGTCCCAGAAGCGGGTGATCGTAGAGGGCGCTCATCGCCTGCCCGAGCAGCAATTGGCTGAACGGCTGCTGCGCGTCGTTGTCGCGGCCGTAGGCGCTGATCAGGTAGAACAGGTTGAGCGCAAGCGGCGGCGAGGCGACTTCGCCGGGACGGGTGCGGCCGGGCATATCCTGGTTCCGCCACGCCGCGCTCGGCGAGATCATGTAGAGGAAAAGGTTGAGCTGGTTGGCGGTCGCGCTCGCGTCCCGCGCCCGGTCGAGCGGCTGGGCCGTGACGATGGTATCGCTGAGGTCGGCGTCGCCGGCCAGGGCGGACGCGAGCAGATTGCGTAATGTGGACGTCACCGCCGCGATCGCCAGCCGGTTGCTCATTGGCCGCGCTCCCGGCGCGAGCGGTAGGCGGCGAGATCGAGATGTGGTGCGAAGGCCCTCGCGGGCCGAGGTGGTGGAGCGGCGCCCGCGCGGATTTCCAGCCGCCCGATGGTGACCTCGATCGGCGCCGGGGCTTCGGCTTTCGGCGGCCGAGGAGCAGAATCGGAGAGGCGGCCCTCGACCCGGGCGCGGGCTGTCACGCCGAGGGGGTCTTTGAAAAGGCCAGGTCGCCGCGCCTCCCCGGCGCCCGTCGATGCCGACGATCCCCGTTCTGAACGACGGGTTCGGCCGCCCGAAATATCTTGGTCAGCCTTGGCTTCTGGAAGGAGGGTGTCGGCTCCGACAGTGGCCTCACGGCCCCGATCGCGGTGAACCTCGGGTTCATCCGGCGGCGGGCGGCGGGAACGGACTGGCGGCGAGGCTTGCGACTCGGGCTCCCGTGGGATCACCGGTCTCGAGAGGGGCGACTCCGGCCGGCCGACCGGATTGCGCTCAGGCAACGATGCGGTCGATGCGGAGGTGGGCGCGAACGCATCATTCGGCTCTTGCGACCCGAGGCGGTCGATGTGTTCAAGCCTCCGGTCGGCGTGGGAGTCCGCCGCCCGCGGCGAATTAAAAACGGCGCGCGTCAGTGCGGGCGCCCGATCTTGATCGGTGCGATCATCGGGCGCGAAGGTGAGTCGTTCCGTGTCCGGCGTTTCGAGGTCGGCGCCCGCCACCGCGTCCGGACGTGTTTCGCGGCGGGGGATCGCCGTGAGTCGGTCCTCGTCCCGCGATGCGATGCCGGCGGAAATCGATTTATCCGTGGACGTTGCAAAACTGACGGTCGCGGGCGGCCGCGTGTCGAGCGCGCCCGAGGCGAGCGGGTCGCCTTCCATCGCGATCGGCTCGTCCCCACCGAGACCCGGTCCGAGGCCCGGCTCGGGTTCGAAGCGCGAGCGCGGCCGCGCGCGCAGGGCCGATCGCGAACCTCGCGCTAGCATGGCCGCCCGATCGAACAGGTCAGTCACCCGATCGCCTCCAGATAGAACAGCCGCCGGCGCATCGGCATGTCGAGGATGTCGCGCTCGCTCCAGTGGTAGGCGCTCGCGATGCGGTGAACGTCGTCGAGCAGGCGCTTAACCCAGCCCTCCACGTCGGCGATGAAGGTGCGGGCGATATCGACCGGGGCCCGCCAACCGTGCCCGCATTCGCCGCAGGTCAGGTCGACCGACGGGCTTTCGAGCCCTCGCGCCGAAAGCTGTTCCGCCGCCGCCGCCCGGAACGACGGCGGCAGCGCCTCGGCGGCGATAGGCTCTTCGCCACGCGTCGGCCGCTCGACGCATCGCCTGAACAGCGCCTCGGCGAGCGCGCTCTGGGGCAGGCGCTCGTCGACCGCCAGCAGATCGCCGGTCTCCGGGGGCCGAACGAACGCGGCGTAGCCTTCCGCCACCACGCGAAGGGGAGCGGCCGCTTCGGGCGGCGCTTCCAGGGAAGCGAGATCGAGCGGCAGGTCGAACTCGACCGCGCATTCCGGACAGCGGACCACTCCGTCGACGTGCGAGCCGAACAGCGCCGCGCGCAGGTCGAGCAGAGCGGCGTCGCGCTCGCACAGCGGCAGCCGGCCCACATCGCCGAACCCGGAGTCGGGCTCGATCACGGCGAGCGCCATCGCCGCCTGCTCGTGGACGCCGAGGCCCGCTCCGCGTTCCCACGCGTCGAGAACGCGATTTACGAGGACCGGCGACACAATGGATCAGGCGGGATTGTTGAAGGTGGGCTCCGAAGGTTCCGTCACCGACTGATCACGCTCCCAGCCCTCGTTCTCCAGCTTGATGTGCTGGATCAGCACCGCGTTGGCGTTGGCGTCGAGGTCGGACGCCGCCTGGAATTCGGACACCCAGCAGCGGTAGATCTTGTAGGTCACGGCCGTCTGACCGGCCTCGTTCTGGATCTCGATCAGGATGTCCTTGCGGAAATCCTTCAGTGAAACCTCCTTGCCGGCCCCGCCGCTGTAGTCCCAGACCTTGTTGGCCCAGCGTTCGAAGTCCATGTCGTGGGTGACGCCGCGCTCCAGCGTGATGGCGTCGTACTCGCTGCGGCCCGGCGACTTGCGGCTGGAACTGGGGTCGGCGCCCTCGCGGTGCTTCACCACTTCGGTGGTGCGCTTGAACGCCGAGACCTTGCTGACGCCGGCAACATAGTTGCCGTCCCACTTCACACGGAACTTGAAGTTCTTGTACGGATCGAACCGCTGATTGACCGTGAACTGCGGCATGACGTGCTTGTTCCCCCTTCGCTTACGCGGCCGCCGGGCGGCCTAGCCGCCGGCGCTAGACCTGAATATCGCCGGTGATCTGCTGGATGGTGACGACGACGAACTCCGCCGGCTTCAACGGCGCGAAACCGACGACCACGTTCAGGATGCCGCGATCGATGTCCGCCTGCGGATTGGTGCTGCTGTCGCAGGCGACGAAATAGGCTTCTTTCGCGGTCTGTCCCTGGAAGGCGCCCTGGCGGAACAGGGTGTGCATGAAGGCGCCGACGTTGAGGCGGACCTGGGCCCACAGCGGCTCGTCGTTGGGTTCGAACACCACCCATTTGGTGCCCCGGAACAGGCTTTCCTCGATGAACAGGGCGAGGCGGCGGACCGGAATGTATTTCCACTGCGAGGCGCTGAGGTCGTCGCCGTTCATGGTTCGGGCGCCCCAGATCACGTCACCGACCACCGGCAGGCTTCTGAGACAGTTCACCGCGACGGGGTTCAGCCGGCCGTTGTCGAAATCCGACATGCGCAGGGCGAGGTCGGCGATGCCGCCGAGTTGGACGGCGATCCCCGCCGGCGCCTTCCAGACGCCGCGCGTCAGGTCGGTGTTGGCGTAGAGCCCCGCGACCGCGCCGCTCGCCCCGACATTCGGAATCGTGACGCCGTTGGAGTCGGTCAGCTCCACCCTCGGGAAGTAGAGCGCGGCGTTGTCGCGCGCGCTCCCGAGCTGGGCGAAGAAATCGTCGCGTCCGAGCACAGCCGCGTCCACTGTCGACCACTCGACCGGTGAGTCCACCAGCAGCATGGCGCGATGCGCCTTGGCGAAAGCGGCGGCCGCGCCGAGGGTCGCCTGATCGACGTTGTCTTTGGCATTTCCTTGATCGTCGAATACCGGTGTGATCACCAAAAGGTTGAAAAAGGTATTGTGCTTGGCGACGGCTTGGAAACCGGTTTGGTCGTCACTTCCCGCAAGGTCACTCTCCGCCGGTGGCGCATCGACCGGGAGCGGATCGGACGGCTTCCTTGCCTTTGTCGGGTCAAGCTGAAAGTCCGTGGGACCCACCACCATGTCTTTCGCCGTGGCGGTGGCGGGGAGAGCCGCTCCGGCAGCGTCTGTCGTGGGCGGCGAGTCCGCCGCGGCAGGTTGGGTTCCGGCTTTTCCCTTGGTCGCGCCTGGCGGCGACGGTCGGGTCGCCGCAGTGGTATCGACCACGACCAATGTCGAACTTGCCAAAAGGCGAGGAAGCGCCCGGGGGGATGAAGAGTCGATCGAGACACGCGGGTAGATTTCGGTGGTTCGCGCCTCGGTGTCGTGCGGGTCCAGCCGGTACTCGACCGTGAGGTTGTAAAGTTTATCCTGTTGAGTGGGCGTTACGCCGGTTTGATCGATGGTGTACGACAGCCCCGCGCCCCAAGCTCCCGCAGACGCCGCCGCGACCGCGACGCCGCCGATGGTCGCCTTGGCCGCGACGACCCCCGTCGGCGCGACGCGCACGATGATGGCGTCGCCGCCGCCGTTCTGGAAGAAGAGCCTAACCGCTCGGTCGAGCGGGCGCGAGCCATCCCCGCCGAATCGCCGGGCGTAGTCGGCCGTGCTCTGGACGGTGATCGGCTCGTTGATCGGACCGCGCGCCGCCGCTCCCACGAACGCGGTGATGGCCGTCGGCACGCCCACGATCGTGTGCACCGAACTCGGCGCCTCGACGATGTAGACTCCCGGATAGCTATAGGCATCCGACATGCATCTTCCCCCAAAGACCGACGGCAGAAACTAACCCTGAAAACTAACCCTTTGTGACTGGCCCCACTCGCCGACTGCGACAACTCGACACAGCTCGCCAAACGCGTCAAGCCGCAACGGCGCACCGTCCGCGAGTCGCCTGTTCAAGATTTAGCGAGCGGACTCGCGCGAGTTGGTGGCTGCCAAGAGCCCGGCCGCCAACAGGAATACACATTCCGCCAATCCCAATCCGACGAATCCGGTCGCTCGTCGGGGGATGGACCACGGCTCCCGCTTAAGTCTTCAGCCGCATGGCGCCGAGGAAGTCGCGCTTGCCGAACGGCGCGCCCTTCATCCGCAGTAGGTCGTAGGTCGTGGCGGCGTGGAAATAGAAGTTGGGCAGCGAGAACGACAGGATGAAGGTCTCCGCCGTGAACGGGATCTTGAAGTCGCCCATCGCGAAGGTGACGTCCTTGCCCGCGCATTCGTCGACCTCCGCCGGCGTCAGGGCTTCCAACGCCGCCTTGGTGTCCGAGACCACCTTTTGCAGGCCGGCGTAGTCGGTCGGCTGAGCGGCGGTGGGCGGCCCGAACGCGCCGCGCTTCACCCCCTCGATTGCCCCGATCGAATGGTGGGCCACCGAGATGATCTGGAAGCTGAGCGGGAACATGTTGTCGTAGAGCCGATGGGCGACCAGATCGTCGGGGTTCGTCCCGGCATCGGCGAAATGCGCGCGGCCCTTTTCGAGGAACTTCTCCACCGCGCCGACGGTCTGCAGATAGCTCGCGACGCTGAGGTCGTAGAGTGAAGTCGTCATTCCGGTCCTCCCTGTTCGCCACACGCTTAGGCGCGCGAGAGCGGCGCGTCGAGCTACTCCAGCATCCGCTCCAGCGTCGCCAATTCGTCGGCTTCCTTCGACGGCTTGTCCCAACGGATGCGGCTGATCCGGGGAAATCGCATCGCCACACCGCTCTTGTGTCGCGTCGAGCGTTGCAGGCCCTCGAACGCCACCTCCAGCACCAGGCCGAAATCCCATCCAGCACGCACCGAGCGCACCGGCCCGAAACGCTCCACCGTGTTCTCGCGGACGAAAGCGTCGAGCTGCTTCAGCTCCTCGTCGGTGAAGCCGAAATAGGCCTTGCCCACCGGCGTCAGCGCGCGCTGGCCGAGTTCGTCCTCGCGCCAAACACCGAAGGTGTAGTCGGAATAGAAGCTCGATCGCTTGCCGTGGCCGCGCTGGGCGTACATCAGCACGGCGTCGATCAGGCGCGGGTCGCGCTTCCATTTGAACCAAGGCCCCTTCGGCCGGCCGGCGACATAGGTCGAGTCCCAGCGCTTGAGCATCAGGCCCTCGGAGATCGCCGGATCGCCCTGTGGCGGGTCGGCGCGTAGCCGCGCCAGTTCCTCCCAACCGTCGAACGGCTGGATCGGCGACAGGTCGAGGCGGTCCGAACCGCCGGCGGCGACCACCGCCTCCAGCCGCGTCCGCCGCTCGCGAAAGGTGAGGTGGCGCAGATCATGCTCGCCCTCAAGCAACAGATCGTAGGCGCGGATCCCGGCGGGGTGGCTCGCCATGATCTTCGCGTCGGCGACCTTGCGGTTGAGCCGCTGCTGCAGGTCGCTGAACGAGGCCACCTTGCCGCCCCGCAGGATGAGCAGCTCGCCATCGATCACCCCCTCGAAGTCGAGCGCCGCCAGCACGTCGGGAAAGGCGTCGGAGATCAGGTCGCCGGTGCGCGAATACAGCCGCCGTTCGCCGCGCTCGTTCACCGCCTGGACGCGGATGCCGTCCCATTTCCATTCGGCGGCATAGTCGGCGGCGTCGAGCTTGGCAGAATCGACCGCTTCGTCGATGGCCTGGGCGAGCATCACCGGCCGAAATCGCCCCGGCGCGTCGGCGGTGGGCTTCTCGCCGTGACCCTCCAGCCAGGCGAACAGGTCCTCATAGGGTGGCGAGAGCGCGTGCCACAGCTCCTCGACCTCGGCCACCGCGACGCCGCCAAGGTCGGCCGTCGCCTGTTTCGCCAGCCGCGCCGAGAGGCCGACGCGAAAGCCGCCGGTGACCAACTTCAACAGCGCCCAGCGCCCGTCCGGATCGAGGGCGTCGAGCCAGCTTTCGATCAGCCGCTGCACCTCGCCGCGCCCGGCGGTGCGCAGGGTGTCGACCACTTCGGAAAGCTCCGGCTCGCGGTTCGCCCCCGCCTTGGCCGGCCAGACCAGGGCCACCGTCTCGGCGAGGTCGCCGACGTAATCGTGGCTCCAGGCGAACAACACCGGGTCCATCCGCGCCTCGACCGCCTTGCGGATCGCCGCCGGCTTGGCCGCGCTGAAGCTGAGCTCCCCCGTCAACGCCGCCAGCGCCCAACCCCGATCCGGGTCCGGCGTGTCGCTCAGGAAATCGTGGACCAGCGTCAGCTTGGCGTTGCGCGACCTTGTCAGGGAAAGCCGGTCGAGGAGGTGTGAGAAGGCGCGCACTCAGGCGACGCCGCGCGTGCGGGTCAGGCTACCCGGATCAGCACCGCCACCAGGGCGCCAAGCCCGGCCAAGGCCAGGACCAGCATCGCGAGCGCGTGAAAGATGGTTCCGCCGACCGCGCGTTCCGCCTCGCGCGTGAGCCGGGCTTCGGAGACACGGCGGCCGGAGGTCACGCCGCGAAAGGCGATCGACTGATCGGTGAATTCGCAAAGCGCGGCGATCTGGACCTCGGTGAAGCCCGCATCCTCCAGCGTCTTGGTTGACGCGACCTGGTCTAACGCCGTCACGCTCATGAAGGCACGCTATCACGATCGCTGGCCATGGGAAGAGGTTTTGTGAGGGCCCCGGCGATAAAGATGCGCCTCTATTAGCGCGGCGCAGTCCTGGGGTGTCGATGTCGAGGTGTCGACCTCCAGATCGTACGCGTGATGTTCGTGGACGGCGGTTTGCCAGAGCCGGACCGGTTCCGGCACATCACCGCCTTCAAGCGCCTTGAGATACAGGCCCGCGCGGCCGGGCTGATCGTTCCGTCGGCGATCCATGATCGTTGCGAGTGGACAGCGGACTCCAACCAGGACCACCGGCAGCCCCGCAAGTCGCCGATCGCGATCGGCCAGAATGTCGAGAGGTCTCGAGTAGATATCGTGATGCCCGACATCGACGATCACGTTCAGTCCGAGGCGGCTGTGCGCCGCCACCGACTCGTAAAGCGCGGCGTAGAGGGTTGAAACCAAGGGTTCGAGATCGGGCCGTTCGCCGCCAGGGCGTAACCCGATTCCCGGACGATAGCGGGCGGGCGTCGCCGCCATGAATGTGTCGACGCCGAGGTTCATCCACACGCCGTCACATGTTTCCTGGATGGCGCGGGCCATGCTCGACTTGCCTGAGCGCGGCGCGCCGTTGAGGATGATGATCCACCCGGCCGAAGCGCTCGCCATCAGTCCTCCTCGTCCTCATAGCCCACCAGCGCCAGAGCGCGCGCCGGGATGCCCTGGAGCTCGCACCACCTTGCCAGGGCCTCTTCGCGGCCGTGGGTAATCCAGACCTCGCCGGGATGGATCTCCTCGATCGTCTCCGTCAGTTCGTTCCAGTCGGCGTGGTCGGAGATGATCAAAGGCAACTCCACCGCCTTCTGCCGTGCGCGGGCGCGGATGCGCATCCAGCCGGACGCGAAGGCGGCGACGGGATCGGGGAAGCGGCGCTCCCACACCGAGTTCAGCGCCGAGGGCGGGCAGAGGATGATGGCGCCGGCGAAGTCGCGCTTGGCGCGCGTCGTGGCGGGCTCCAGCGGGCCGAGGTCGACGCCGAACTCGCCGTAAAGCGCGTTCAGCCGCTCCAAGGCGCCGTGGACCGGGATCGGATCGCTCCACCCCGCCTCGCGCAAAAGGGCGATCACCCGTTGCGCCTTGCCGAGCGCATAGGCGCCGACGAGGTGGCTGCGCTCCGGAAACTGGCGCACCGATTGCAGCAGTTTGGCGACTTCTTCGGTCGCCGGGGGATGGCGGAACACCGGCAGGGCGAAAGTGGCTTCGGTGACGAACACGTCGCAGAGTACGGGCTCGAACGCCGCGCAAGTCGGGTCTCGGCGGCGCTTATAGTCGCCGGAGACCACCACGGTCAGGCCTTTCCACTTCACCACCGCCTGAGCCGAGCCCAGCACATGGCCCGCCGGAGCGAGAGCGACCTCGACCTCGCCCGCCGATGTGGTCTCGCCATAGCGCAACGGCTGGACCGTCCGCGCGAAGTCCTCGCCGTAGCGCGTGGCCATGATCGCCAACGTTTCGGGCGTCGCCAGCACGGCGCCGTGGCCGGCCCTGGCGTGGTCGGCGTGGCCGTGGGTGATCACCGCCCGCTCCACCGGCCGCACCGGATCGATGTAGAAATCCCCAGGCGCGCAATAGAGCCCGGCCGGCTTGGGGCAGAGTAGCTGTTCGGGCTTGATCACGCCGTCGGATATAGGCGGGCGGGCGGGATTGTCCCTATAGACGGCGGATGGCGACCGTTCCGAATTTCCCGATCAACCCGATGCGCCTCGAGGGCGACGCGCCCCAGGCGGTGGCCATTGGCCTGCGTTTCGTCTCGGCCGAAGGGGGTGTCGCCATCGCCGAGTTGCCTTGGCGCGACGACCTCGTCGGAGACCGGGAGAGCGGCGCGCTCTCTGGCGGAGCGCTGACGACCCTTCTCGATCACGTCGGCGGCTCGGCGACGTTTTCCGCCCTGGTCGCCTCCGGCGCGAGCGATATCACGAGCATCGCCACCCTCGATCTGCGCATCGACCACGTTCGGCCGTCGCGGCGGGGCGAGACCCTGACCGCGCGGGCGCACTGCTATCGCGTGACCCCGAAGGTGGCCTTTGTTCGCGGAGCCGCGTTCGAAACCGACGAGGCCGATCCGGTGTCCGCCGTCCAGGCGGCCTTCGCCCTCAACCGCGCGACCGCCGCGTGAGCGCGGAAGCCGAGCGGCTCGCCGCCTTGGTCGCCGCCATGCCCTACGCCGGATTTCTCGGGGTCGAGGCGAACTGGTCGGACGGCGGTGTCGCCGTTGTCCTGCCATTCCGCCAATCCCTGATCGGAAACGTCAGCCTGCCGGCCCTCCACGGCGGTGTATTGGGCGGCCTTCTCGAACTCACCGCCCTGCTCACGCTCGCCGCTGTCGCTGCCTCGGGCCGGGCGAGCACCGTCGACTTCACGATCGAATATCCGCGCAGCGCCGGCCCGCGCGACACCCACGCCCGGGCGACGATCCGCCGTCTGGGCCGGCGGTTCGCCAACGTCGACGCCGTCGCCTGGCAGGACAATCCCACCAAGCCCGTGGCGGCGATCAGCGGCCGGTTTTCCGTCTAAGCGCGGACCGTTCGGCGCGCGCGAACCGCCGCTCCGGCGAGACCGAAGCCGACCAGCATCAGGACCCACGCCGAAGGTTCCGGCACGGTGCTGGTGAAAGCTTCCCCATGCGGCGAGACCAGTCCGGTCACCAGATCGGTGAACGATCCATCCGTCTGGTTTACCGCCGCGACCACTCCGGCGGTGTCCGCCGCGGAGATCGCCTGACCTGCGCCGAACACACCGGTCAGGGCGTAGACCAAGCCTGACTTCGTATCCGAGAACAGGAGCCGCTGGCGCCCCGCGGAGCCGAACACGGTGTCGTCGACCGTGGTCGGCAGGTTCAGCACGCTGACCGACTGCGACGCCGCGCCGATGTCGGAGACGAACACCAGTTGCTGATCCGATTGGCTGTCGAGAACCAGACGTCCGTCGGGGGCGAATATGAGTGAGTCGGGGTCTTGAAGGTTGAGCGTCGTCGCGCCGCCGCCGGGATTGAGCACTGTCGCGGTGGCGTTGGCGGCCAGCGCGCCGGTGACGCCGATCTGGCTCGTCCCGACCGTCGCGCTGACGATCGCCGGCGCGGTGTTCGGATTGTTCAGCGGGTTCGACGCGCTGATGTAGGTCCCGTTGGCGCCGAACGCGACATCGTCATAGCCGCCGCCATGCGGGTTGGCGGCGAAGGTCAGCGGCGTGCTGGTCGCCCCAGTGGTCGGATCGATGAAGACGACATTGGCGGCGCCATCTTCGTTCTGCAGCGACCACAGCCTGTTGTTCGCCGCGTCGTAGCGCAGGCCGTCGTTATGCCCGGTCACCGTGATCGTCCTGACCAGCGTACCCTTGTTGGTGTACTCGGCGATCGTGCTCATCGCCCCGCCGGAACCATCGGGCGCGCCGCCGTTGCCGTAGCCGACGAATACGTCCTGCCCGACGACGGCGATCGAGTCGGGCGCGGAACTCCCCGAGAGCGGCCCGGCGAAGACCGACAACGCGTACCCGGGCGCGGCCGTGGGCGCCGCCCGGGCCGACAGACCCGTGGTCGTGGCGGTCGCGGCCGAAAGGGCCAGCAGGATTTTCGCGTTGGGAATTTGGCGGGTCGGCATCGGCGTCCTCCTGAAGATTCGCGTTGAAACGCGCTTCAGAAACCCGCCGCCCACCCGCTGGTTCAGGGCTTTTTCTTGAACCTTTTATGTCGGGCGCGGGTCATGATCAGTGTACGGACACACGTTTGCCCCAGCGGACGGAAGAAGCGCCTAGGCGGTGCCCGCCACCGCGCCCTCGGCCTGAGCCTTCCGCGCCAGGTAGATCTGCGCGAAGTCGATCGGCTCCAGCATCAGAGGCGGGAAACCGCCTTCGGCGGTGAGGTCGGCGACCATCCGCCGGGCGAACGGGAACAGGTAGCGCGGGCACTCGATCATCAGCACCTGCTCCAAGTCTTCCTGATCGACGCCCACGACCTGGAACAGGCCGCCATAGACCAGCTCGACCTGGAACACCGCCTCGTCGGGGCGCCGCGCCTTGGCGGTCAGCTTGAGGTCGACCTGGAAGATCCCGCCTTCCCGGGCTTGGGCGTTCAATTCAACACCGAGTTCGATCTGCGGCGCCTCGACGCCGGCGCGGAGCGATTCCGGCGCTCGCGGGTTCTCGAACGAGAGGTCCCGGATAAACTGGGCGAGGATACGGATGCCCGGCTGGACGGCCTGTTCGGGCGCGCCGCCGCCGTTGGTGGCCGCCGGATTGGATAAGTCGGTCATGGCCGGGCGGTTAGCACGCGCGCCCCGGTGACGGAAGCCTTGCCCCACTCTATATACGGCTGGAAGTCGTCTTGACGTCCAACCACCGGGTCGAAGTCGTGCAGGTTCTGGAACTGGTTATCTTGGCGGCCCTCGCCGCCGTTGTGCTCTTCCAACTCTACGCAGTGCTCGGCCGTCGGGTCGGGCGGGGCGCGGAGGAGGCTCGCGCCGCCGCGACGCCTGCCGCGTCGCCGGCTCCGAATGCTGTGTCCGACGCCGCCGCGCCGGTCAGCCCGCTCGCCGCGATCAAGGCGCGCGATCCCAGCTTCGATGTCGGCCAGTTCCTCGCCGGGGCCAAGTCGGCCTATCAGATGATCGTCACCGCCTACGCCAAGGGCGACCGCGAGGCTCTGCGCCCGCTGCTGTCGTCGGAAGTCATGAGCGGGTTCGACACCGCCATCGCCGAGCGCGAAAACGCGGGCCGCGAGGAGAGCGTCGAATTCCTCCATCCGCCGCGCGCGGACTTTGAAACCGCCAGCATCGCCGGAGACATCGCGCGCGCCTCGGTCCGCTTCCTGGCCGAATTCCGCAACCGGAGCAAAGGCTCGGAGGGCGAGGCCGTCGACGACCGCCGCACCGCCGAGGTCTGGACCTTCGAGCGCAACGTCAAGAGCCGCAATCCAAACTGGACGCTGATCCACGTCGACGCCGCGGAGGCGTAGTGCGCCCATCCGGATGGGCGGCCCTGGGGGTCGCTCTCCTTCTCGCTGCCTGCGCGACGACGCGGCCGCCCGCGCGTCGGTATGAGCCATCGCCAACCGCGCCGACCTATGTCGCGCCGCCGCCCGAACGGCTTGAGCCCACCAGCTTCGACGCTCTCCCCGGCTGGCGCGAGGAGGACCACACGGCGGCGCTGGCCGCGTTCGTGGCGACGTGCAACCCAAACACCGCTTCCCCCGCGACGGCGGGGGCCCAGTCTTCTGCATTGCTACGATCGCGTCCAGATGAACTGAGCCCCCGCCTTCGCGGGGGAAGCGGAAGTGGTTACGGAAGCTACGGACCCGCCGACACGGCGGCCACGGATCTCGCCCAGATCTGCCGCGAAGCCCGCGAAGCCGGCCTCCTCGCTCCCGACGAAGCCCGCCGCTTCCTTGAGACCCACTTCCGTCCGGAGCGGATCGAGGGCGAGGGCCTGCTGACCGCCTATTTCATGCCGGTCTATCCCGCCCGCGCCCAACCGGACGGGGAGTTCTCCGTTCCCGTGCGTCCCAGGCCCGCCGATCTGCCGCGCCACCCAAACCCCGGCGACTACGCCGACCGCGCCGCGATCGAGCAACGCCCCGCCCCCGACGCCCTAGCCTGGATGCGGGCGGAGGATCTGTTCTTCCTGCAGATCCAGGGTTCGGGCGTCCTGGTTTTCCCGGACGGCGCCCGCGCCCGAACCGTGTTCGATGGCACCAACGGCGCGAGCTTCGTCGGCATCGCCGCGCCGATGCGCCGCGAGGGCCTGCTCGCCGACCGCCAGACCAGCGCCGGCGGCATCCGCGGCTGGCTCGCCGAACATCGCGGACAAGAGGCGGACGCGGTGATGAACCAGGACCCGCGCTACGTCTTCTTTCGCCTCGGTCCCGACAACGGCGCGGAGCCCCCTGGCGCGGCCGGCAAACCGCTCGTCGCCGGACGCTCTTTGGCGGTGGACCCGTCGCGCCACGCCATGGGCGAGGTGTTGTGGATCGACGCCAGCGCGCCGGCCCTCGCCGGCGCCTTCCCGACCTACCGCCGCCTCGCCGTCGCGCTGGACACCGGCGGCGCGATCAAGGGCGACATCCGCGCAGATCTTTACATGGGCCGAGGCGACGTCGCCGGGCTGGAAGCCGGCCGCGTGCGCCATACTTTGCGACTGTACCGGCTGATCCCGACACCATGAAGCGCGAGGGACATCAGCTATGGTCGATCGTGACATCGACCGTGCGGCCGCTGGCCGGCAGAGCGGACCCCCTACCGCTCGCTGACGCGAGTCGCTTCCCCCTGATGGGGAAGACGAAGGAAGGGCGCGTTCATCACAAGCCGTCGTCTTCCCCCACGGGGGGAAGCGACTCGCGTCAGCGAGCGGTAGGGGGCAAACACTCCCGTGCCCCCGATACCATCGAACCCAACCGCTTTTACCGGCTAACCCGCGGACCCGCGCCGGACGCGCCGACGATCGATCTGCACCACATGAACCAGGACCGCGCCCGCGCCGCCCTCACCGCCTTCGTCGTGCGCGCCCACGCGGCGGGTGAACGCGCGGTGCTCGTCATCACCGGCAAGGGCGCGCTGGGCGACGGCGTGCTGCGCCGCCGCGCGCCGGAGTGGCTGGCCGAAGCGCCGCTGCGCCCGCTCGTCGCCGGCCTCTCCGAAGCCCACCAGCGTCACGGCGGGCAAGGCGCGCTCTACGTCGCCCTCAAGCGCGCGCCGAGGTAGAATGCCGTCCATGTCCGCCAACCGACTCGCCGTCGCCTCGGTGCAAGCCAATCCGACCGTCGGCGCGATCGAAGCCAACGCGCGGCTGGCCAGGGACCTGATCGCCCGCGCGACCGCGGCGGGCGCCGATGTCGCCCTGTTTCCCGAGCTGTTCCTGATCGGCTACCCGCCCGAGGACCTGGCGCTGAAGCCCGCCGCCTTGCGCGATTGCCGCCGCGCGCTGGACCGTCTAGCCGCCGAAACGGCGGACCAGTGCGCGGCGCTCGTTACCCTGGCCTGTCCGAATCCGGACGGTCACCCGCGCAACGCCGTGGCTCTGATCGACGGCGGCGAGGTGCGGGACATCGCCTTCAAGATCGACCTGCCGAACTACGGCGTGTTCGACGAGAAGCGCATCTTCGCCCCCGGCGCCACGCCGGGCCTGTTCGACGTGCGCGGGGTGAAGGTCGGCGTCCCGATCTGCGAGGACATCTGGGGTCCGGGTCCCTGCGCCGATCTCGCGGCGCGGGGCGCGGAGCTGTTGCTGGTTCCCAACGGTTCACCCTACCGCCGCACCTCGACGGCCGAACGGATGCGGATCGCCAGAGATCGGGTGGCGGAAACGAGGCTGCCGCTGATCTACGTCAACCAGGTCGGCGGCCAGGACGAGCTGGTGTTCGACGGCGGCTCCTTCGCCCTGGGGGCGACCGGCGACCTGGCCATGAGCCTGCCGACGTTCGAGGACGCCCTGGCCCTTTCCGCCTGGGAGCGGGGCGCCGCCGGCTGGCGCTGCGTCGACGCGCCCCGCGCCGATTGGCCCGAGCCGCCGGAAGCCTTCTACCGCGCCATGGTCGTCGGCCTGCGCGACTATGTGCGCAAGTCCGGCTTCAAGGGCGTCCTGCTCGGCCTGTCCGGCGGGGTCGATTCGGCGATCAGCCTGGTGGTGGCGCGGGACGCGCTGGGCGCCGAGAACGTCCGGGCGGTCATGCTCCCCTCGCGCTACACCAGCCGCGACAGCCTGGAAGACGCCGCCGACTGCGCCCGCCGCAACGGAGTGCGGCTCGACGAGATCGGCATCTCCACCGCCGTGGATGCGCTCGATGGGATGCTGGCCCCGGTGTTCGAAGGCCGGCCGCCGGACATCACTGAGGAAAACCTCCAGTCCCGCATCCGCGGCGTCACGCTCATGGCGATGTCCAACAAGCTGGGCGCCATGCTGATGACAACCGGCAACAAGTCGGAGATGGCGGTGGGCTACGCCACCCTCTACGGCGACATGTGCGGCGGCTACAACGTGCTCAAGGACCTCTACAAGGAGGAGGTCTACGCCGTCTGCGCCTGGCGCAACGCCAACGCGCCGTACGGCGGTCCGCTTCAGGCGATCCCGGAACGCGTGCTGACCAAGGCGCCGTCGGCCGAACTGCGCCCCGACCAGACCGACCAGGACAGCCTGCCGCCCTACGCCGAACTCGACGCCATCCTCCACGCCCTGGTCGAGGAGGAGGCGACGCTGGACGCGATAGTCGCGCAAGGCTTCGCGCCGGCGACGGTGGAGCGCGTGCAGCGCCTGCTCTACAGCTCCGAATACAAACGGCGACAGGCCGCGCCAGGCGTCAAGATCGGCTCGCGGGCGTTCGGGCGGGATCGACGCTATCCAATCGTGAACGGGTATCGGGATCGGGTGGGGCCGGACTAAACGCCATTGTGGAACAGAAGCTTTCGCTGCTGGGAAATCAGTCCAACTGGGCTGCGCCTGGTGCGCGGCGTTCAGGTCCAACCAAGCAACCCGTGAGGTTGACGTTTTATTGACGCTGAAATAGCGCCGTATTGACGCGGCATGGATTGCCGTTTCCGCGCGACGGGAAGAGATTTGACGCAAGTCGGGAGATATCCCGAAGCTCGGTCAAACTCTGGAGCAGTCCCGTGGACGCAACGCACGAAAATATACCTGGACATGCGGGTCGTTTCATCCCTGTCTCTGGTCGGCTGTCTCGGTTGAACGCCGATAATCGCCGCCGGGCCGCGGTGTACCTGACGCGCGGCGCGCTCATCTTGAGCGAGGCGCCGCTGAACAGCGGCGGCGCCTTCCGCTTTCACCTCGCCGCGCACCTGGCGGATTCGGCGGACGTATTCGCCATTGTCGGACCAAAGGGCATGGATGCGCGGTCCCTCGCGGGGCGCGACGATCTGCCGAGGCTGGCGCTGTCGACCGGCCGGCGCGGCGACGGCGGTGAAATTCTGATCGATTTCGAGGACATCGACGACGCGCTGATCGACCTTTGGTGGATCTGGTGCCGCGATTATACGGTCTCGGGCACGCTCGACACCGCCGCCGGCTGCCCGATCGGCGCGACGGTGACGGTGTACAATGTCACGGTCGGGATGGGCGGCCTAATCAGGACTCCCCTCGCCACCGTGCCGACCGACGCCAACGGTCATTTCACCGCGACTTTCAACTGGTGTTCCCGCCTGTGCTGGTGGCCGTGCTGGCCGGTGTGGTGGGACTGCTGGCCGTGGTGGTGGGAGCTCGACATCCTGGCGGTGATCGAGACCCTCGAGCGTCGGCTCGCCGCCCGGCCGGAGGTCTCCGCCCGCGCCTTCGACCACGCGCCCATTTCCCAGCCCCAAGCCGCCGATCTGATGACCGGCGTCGGTTTCGCGTCGGGCCGCGCCGCCGAGGCCCTGAAGCCCGACGCGGCCCGAACGGCCGTGATCTCGGCCAAGCTCGCCAATCCGCGGCTGCGGGAAATTTTTCCATGGTGGTGGTGGTGCTGCGAGAACCCCAACATCGTCTTCAGCGCCGCCCAGGGGGCGAACATCGTCCTCGACGAGGATCCGAACACCAGCACCCGGTGGTGTTTCGCCAGCGGCCAGAATGTCGATCTCACCGGCAACGCCCTCGCGGTTGGAGCATGCGCCTTGCCGCCGCCGGGCGACTGCGCCTTCGCCTGGACCTCGGTCGGCGACGAGCCCGGCGGGGTCGCGGCCGGGCAGATCGCCATGGGCTACGCGGTCGGGTCCGGCGCGTGCGCCAACCTGGCGTTCGCCGGATCGCTGAACCTCAACGGCGTTTTGTCGGGCGATTGCGCCGCCTTCTATCAGGTTCTGGCGGGCGACTGGGGCGGAGGGGGCGATCCCGCGCGCGGCGGGACCGCCCCTGGCGCCCTCTCCCCGTTCGCGTTCCCGGTCCAACTAGTCAACCAGGTCTCCATCTGGCGCGGCGCGACTTCCACGGTGGAAGTCGACAGCGTCGTCCTGGGGCCGTTCAGCTTCAACGGCTACGACCATCTCTACGCCACCTTGCGCCAACGCCAGACAGGCGGGCTCGACCCGGCGGTGATCGCCCAGATCCTGCCGTTCCCGGCCTTGGGCGGCGGCGATTTCGTGATCGGCTGGTCGGCGCCGGACCTCATACTGACCGCGCCGGCGGCGGACCTGATCAGCCCGGCCACGGTCGGCGGGGCGACGCTTTCGATCCAGCCGTTCGACCTCGCCGGCAATCCGCTGCCCGCCGCGCCGATGCCGCCGGACTTCCACATGGGACCGGCATTGACCCTCTCCATCGACACCACGGGGCTTTCGGCGGCGACCCTGGACTCGGTGACCGTCTACAATGCCGACGGTTCCAAGGCCGGTCAGACCGCGGCTTCGTCCGATGCGTGTCCGGCCTATCTGATCACCAGTCCCGGTGGCGGCTATGCCCTGGTTCACACGACGGTCACCGACGCCGCCGGACATCTTTGCGAATACTACGTACAGGTCCAGTACGGCGACGGTTCCTACGCCGCGGTGACGCCCGCGGACCGCGACTACGGCCAGCCGCCGGCGACGTTCACGCCGCCGTCCGGCGCGCAGCTCTACGGTGTCGATCCAGGTTACGGCCCGCCCAACGCGGTTCCGCTTCCGCCGCCGCCGGCCCAGGTCCCGGCGCCGGGGAACTGGACCTTCATCGGCGGCGGCGACACCTTCTACGTGCCGATCACGCAGAGCTGCTGCTACGACTTCCAGCTCTGGGTGAGCAAGCGCACCACGGATGGCCAGACCTTCGCCTGCGGCGGCTACAACGCCGATTTCCAGACGGTGAACATCACCGTCGCACCCTCGGCTTGAGCCGTCCGCGCGGTCCCTCTCTCGGGTCGATGTGAGTCGCCCAGGGGAAGGATCGCGCGGCGATACGGGCGCGGCGAAAGCCATGGAAACGAAGGTCTACTGGCTGGTTCTGAGCGTGTTGGCGGTGTGGCGCCTGACCCACCTCCTCGCCGCCGAGGACGGCCCCTGGAACCTGGTGTTCCGGCTGCGCGAGCTGGCGGGAACGGGGTTCTGGGCCGGGCTGATGGACTGCTTCCATTGCCTCAGCCTGTGGTTCGCCGCGCCCGCCGCGTGGCTGATCGGCGAGACTTGGAAAGAACGCCTGTTGTTGTGGCCCGCCCTTTCGGCCGGCGCGATCCTGCTGAACCGCTTGGCGCCGGAGCCGCGCTCGGACGAGCCCTAGACCCAAGGAGAACCGATCATGTGCTGCGGAAGAAACCGCCAGAGATGGCTCGCCGGCCAAGCTCGCTCCAACCTTGCCCGAACGCCCGCCGACGCTCGCCCGCCGATCGTCCAGCCGACGCCCATCGCCCCGCGGAGTCCCAACGGTAGGCCGATCGTCTTCGCTCCGGCGAGGCCGCGACCGCTCGCCCCGCCGATCGGGATGCGGGATCGGCGAGCCACATAGCGCGATCCGATCGGCCGCGCCGGCGAGGCGGCGCCCGGCTCCCGAATGGCGTTTGTCGCTCGGCTCACGCGACTGTTACGTCCGCGAAACCGTCCCGCGCTGATTGCCGCCTTAAACAGGGTCGACCCTCGCGCTAATGGGGTGATTGGGACCATCGGGTGAGGGAATGTCGAAACCTGCAAGTCAACCCGAAAGCGTCCGCCAGATCGGCGTGCGACCCTTCGCCCACGGCTGGGCCGTGTCGGGCGACAGCTTCGACAACCCCCAGGTGTTCAGAAGCGGTTCGCGCGCCGAGGACGCCGCCCGGAGCCTGGCGGCCCGTTTCGCGCACGCGGGGTATCCAAGCGAGATCACCATCTTCCTGCGCGATGGCGCGATCGGAGGCCGTTTCGTCTGCCGAGCCGACGGGCCGTGATCTTCCGCAGCCGACCGATCTAGAGCGGGATGAGGTTGGCCGGAATCGGAAATAGGATTCCCGAATCGGGAAGGCTCTGATTCAAGGTCGATGCTGGGCGAGGAGGCCAGGATCGATGGGTCGAGCCTATTCCATGGATTTGCGGGAGCGGGCGCTACGGCGGGTGCAGGCGGGCGAGCCGGTGCGTGCGGTGGCGGCGGCGCTGACGATCAGCCCGTCGTGCGTGGTGAAGTGGTCACAGCGTTTTCGGGCGACCGGAAGCGTGGCGGCCGGGAAGATGGGCGGTCGTCGCCCCAACCTGCTTCAGGGTGATCATGCAGCGTGGCTGCGCCAACGCATGGCCGAACGGGACTTCACCCTGCGCGGCCTGGTCGCCGAGCTGACCGAGCGAGGTTTGAAGGTGGACTACCGGACGATGTGGTCGTTCGCCCATCGCGAAGGGCTCAGCTTCAAAAAAAAGCGTGCTTCCGAGCGAGCAAGAACGGCCTGACGTCGCGCGCAAACGCGTGCGCTGGAAGGCGCATCAAGGCCGCGTCGATCCCAAGCGCCTGGTGTTCATCGACGAGACCTGGGCCAAGACCAACATGTCGCCTCTGCGCGGGTGGTGCGCGCGGGGCAAGCGGCTTGGAGCCATGGCGCCCTACGGCCACTGGAAGACGATGACCTTCCTCGCCGCCCTGCGTCACGACCGGATCGACGCGCCCTTCGTCATCGATGGCCCCGTCAATGGCGAACTCTTCCAACTCTACGTCGAAACCCAGCTAATCCCCACCCTCAAGAAGGGGGACATTGTCGTGGTCGACAACCTCGGCTCTCATAAAGGCCGAGCCGTTCGAAAGGCGATCCGCGCCGTCGGCGCCCATCTGATCTTCCTGCCGCCCTACTCCCCCGACCTCAACCCCATCGAGCAGGTCTTCGCCAAGCTGAAACACCTTCTGAGAAAAGCCGCCGAGCGAACCGTCGAGGCCACTTGGAAACGCATCGGCTCCCTCCTGGACGCCTTCACCCCTGACGAGTGCGCCAACTACCTCCTCAACTCAGGCTACGCTTCCTGCTAAACTCATCACGCTCTAGATTAGCGCCTTGCTCATCCGGATCAGCGGCACCTCGACCCCGCCCGCCGTCCCGGCCGACACGCGTTCGATCTCCTGGTAACCCCGCGCGCGGTAGAGCGGCTCGCCGGACAGGGTCGCCATCAGTTCGGCGCGGCGAAAGCCCGTGGCGGCGGCGGCGGCTTCGCAGATCGCCAGCACCCTCGCGCCCAAGCCTCGGCGGGTGAAATCGGGATCGGTGTACATCGCCCGGATGCGGGCGGCGTCGATGGTGGGGTCAAGGCGGCGGGTCTCCCGCGCGACCTGACTGGAGTCGCCGCCGTAGAGCGTGGCGCGCCAGCTCCAGCCGCCGCAGCCGGCAATGCGGCCGGACTCCTCGACAACTGTGTAGGTGCGGTCGGCGATGAGCTGGGTGTCGAGGCCCATTACCGCGTGGCTGGCGGCGATCTGGTCGTCGTCGAGAAAGCCCTTCTGCAGCTCGGCGATCGCGCGGGACATGAGGTCGGCAATCGCCGGGATGTCGTCCTCGGTCGCCCACCGCTCGGTCATCATCGCCAGTTTTCCAGGGCGGGGCCGAGCGCGGTCTTCAGAGGATCGAGCCAAGGCTCGAAATTGCGCCACTGCTCCAGCCCGTCGCGGAAGATCGGCCGGCGGACCTGTTCGGAGCTCACCGTGCGCACGGCCCGGCTGTTGCGGTGGAACTCCAGGCAGCCTGGCTCGAACGGCAGGCCGCAATGGTCGAGCAGGCGGCGGACCTCGCCCTCGGTGTCTTCCACCATGTCCTCATAGACCACCCGATGGACGCGCCCCGGCAGCACGGCCTCGAAATGCGCCATCAACTCGATGTAGTCGCGATAGTACCGGCCGAGGGCGGCGAGGTCATAGGAGAAGTCCTGGCCCTGGGCGAAGTGCTGCTTGAACGCCGAGAAGCACGATCCCATCGGATGGCGCCGCGCGTCGATGATCGACGCGTTGGGCAGGATAAGGTGGATCAGGCCGAGGTGCTGGAAATTGTTCGGCATCTTGTCGACGAACCGCGGCCGGTCCGTCTTGCGGTAGATGCGGGTGAGGTCGAGGTAGGCTTCGCCGAGCCGGAGCCGTTCGGCGGATCTCAGGGCGAGGCAGGCGTCCGGATACGGCGTCAGGCGCTCGACGATGAAGCGGACTTCGGGCAGCTCCATGGTGCCCTCGACCTGCGAATGGCTCGCCAGGATCTGCTCGATCAGGGTCGAGCCCGACCTCGGCAGGCCGACGATGAAGATCGGCGCGTCGGACCGTGCCCCTCCCTCCGCTCGGGCGGCCAGCGTCTCACGCGTGAACAACGCCTTGCTCCGGGCGACCAGGCGGCTGAGCAGGGCCGGATCGTAGGCGGAGGCGCGCAGCGCAGCGCCGCGCGAATAATGGGCGAAAGCCTCGCCGTACGATCCGGCGTCCTCGAGCGCCTTGCCGAGCGCATAGTTCAGATGGAGCCGATCCTCCGGCGCGAGGTCGTCGCGCAAGAGCAGCGCGGTCATCGCCGCCGTCTCTTCGGGCGCGAACGCCGCGGTCTTGAGGTTGGCGAGGCTCCAGTAGGGTTCGCCGACAGTGGGAGCGAGGGCGATGCAGCGGCGATAGGCGGCGATGGTCTCGTCCCGCCGGCCGACCGCGCGCAGGGCATGGCCGAGGTTGAGCCAGATCTTGGCCTGGGCCGGGGCGTCGGCGACGAGGGCCTCGTAGACCTCGACGGAGCGGCCGGTCTCGCCGATCAGCCCGAGGCACGCGGCCATCAGGTTGCGATAGGCGAGGTCGTCGGGTTCCCGCGCCAGTAGCACCTCGAGGTGACCGATCGCCGCCGGCGCCTTCTGCTGGCGGAACAGGGCGTCGGCCAGGGCGTAGCGCCCGCCAGGATGGGCGGGCTCGATCTCCAGCGCCCTGGCAAGCAGGGTCTCCGCGTCCGCGAATCGTCCTTGGCGCGACAGGACTTCGGCCATCAGCCGTAGCGCCTCGGCGTCCCGCGGGGTTCGCAGCAGGTGCGCGCGCAAGCGATCCTCCGCTTCGCTCAGTCGACCTTCTAGTAAGGCGTCGGCGGCGAGGTGGAGCGCCGGATTGCGGATCATGGCGCGGTCGTGCCGGGCGAACGCTATGTCGGCCTCGGCCTGATCGCCGCGCGCGAACAGCAGATCGCCGAGGGCGCGCCACGCCTCCGCCAGATCCGGCTTGAGCGCGACCGCCTGGCGCAAAGCGTGGACCGCCCGGTCGTTCTCGCCACCGGCGGCGAGGGCGGCGCCAAGTTCGTATTGGGTGTGCGCCGCCCGAGGATAGGCTCTCGCCAGCGGCTCCAGAACCTTCAGCGCCGCGCTGAAATCGCCGAGGCGGCGGTGCGCCGAGCCTAGGATCAGCAGCGCGCGCGGGTCGCGTGGCGCGACCTTGAGCATGGCCTGTGCCGAAAAGCGCGCCGCCCGTGGATCGGCGCCGAGAATGGCGGACGCCCGGGCGACCTCCGCGTTCAGCGCGGCGGCCGAAGCAATGGTGGTGGGCGCCGCGCCGGACATAGCGGTTGATATAGCAAAACTGCTTGGCCATACCGCAACGATGAAGCTTCGGGTCCGCTTCCTGCAACTGCCGGTGCTGTTCGACGCCGACCGCCTCGCGCGCGAGGTCGCCGCGATCCCTGAGAGCGCGTGGCGGCCGCATCCACAGGGCTATCCCGGCAACGACGCCCTGACGCTGGTCACCACCAACGGCGATCCTGACAGCGACGCGCGGGCCGGCGCGATGGGTCCGACGCCGCACCTGCTGGCCTGTCCCTATCTGATGCAGGTGCTGGACGCCCTGGGCGCGACCTGGGGCCGCTCGCGCCTGATGCGGCTTTCCGGCGCCGCCGAGGTCACGCCGCACGTCGACACCGACTACTACTGGCGCGACCACATGCGGGTCCATGTGCCGATCGTCACGCAGCCGACGGTGCGCTTCCTGTGCGGCGGCGAAGAGGTCAACATGGCCGCCGGCGAGTGCTGGGTCTTCGACACCTGGAGCCTGCACAGCGTGCACAACGACGCCACCCGCGCGCGCCTCCATCTGGTCGCCGACACGGTCGGCGGGCGGGGAATGACCACGCTGATGGAACAGGGGCGGCCCGCCGGAGCGAACCTCCCCGGCTTCACGCCACGCCGCGTGGCGCCGCGCGACGGTCCGCCGCGGGTGCTGGCCTTTGAAAGCCGCAACCTTCCGACGGTGATGACGCCATGGGAACTGCGCGACCACGTCAGCTTCCTGTTGAGCGAGCTCGCCGCGCCGTCTCAGCAGAGCGCCGCCGTCGGCCAGACGCTCGTGCGTATGCGGAACGAATGGCACGCGCTGTGGGCGCGATCGGGCGACGACGAGGCGGCATGGCCGGAATACGCCGCCGTGCTGGAGCAGACTTGGCGCAGTCTCGAAGCTCTGGGCGTTCACGCCATCCCGCTAAAGAACGGCATGCCGCTTGGACGGTGCCTGAAGGCCTTGGTCTTCGGCTCCGCGCTCGGCGGTGTCGCTTCCGCGATGGACGCGGAAACGCGTGATGGCGTCGGAAGCACGCGGGCTGGCGGACCTCCGGCCCAGGCTGACAGCGACCGCGAGTTCGACCGGCCGATCTTCATCGTCAGTCCGCCTCGGTCGGGATCGACCCTGCTGTTCGAGACGCTCTCGGCGGCGCCGCAGTTGGTCACCATCGGCGGCGAATCCCATAACCTGATGGAGCAGATCCCGGCCTTGAACCCGGCGTCGCGCGGCTGGGAGTCCAACCGCCTCGGAGCGGCGGACGCCGATCCAGCGACCGTGGCGACGCTGCGGCGTCGTTTCCGCGACGCGGTGCGTGACCGCGATGGTCGGGCGCTCTCCGCGGGAACGCCGGTCCGGATGCTTGAAAAAACGCCGAAGAACGCCCTGCGCGTTCCGTTCCTCGCCGCCGCCTTTCCGGAAGCGCGGTTTGTTTATCTGGTGCGCGATCCTCGCCCCACCCTCGCCAGCATGATCGATGGCTGGGAATCAGGACAATTCCGCACCTACCCAACCCTGCCCGGCTGGAGCGGGCCGGACTGGTCGTTCCTGCTTATTCCCGGCTGGCGCGGGCTGATCGGCGCGCCGCTCGAAGAAATCGTCGCGCGGCAATGGGCGGTGACGACACGGACCCTGCGCACCGATCTCGAGGTCGTTCCGAGCGACCGATGGACGACCGTCCGTCATGAGGACGTTCTCGCCGACCCGCAAACCACGATCTCCCGCCTGTGCTCGGCTCTAGGTGTCGTTTGGGATCGGCGGCTGCCGACCGCGCTGCCGCTGTCGCGCCACACCTATTCGCCTCCGGATCCAGGAAAGTGGCGCCGCCACGAGGCGGCGATACAGCGCGTGGCGGCTATCTGGTCGCCGGAACATGAGCGCCTGCTCGAGGAAGTCGGCTAGAGTAACGCCATGACTTCGGTCGACGCCCGCGACAACGCCAGCGGTACGCGCTTTGTCACCACGCTTTCGGTGACCATGGCCGCGGTGCTGCTCGCCCTCAAGCTGGTGGTCTGGCGGCTGAGCGGGTCGGTGGCGCTGCTGGCGTCGGCGGCGGATTCGGGGCTCGACGTCGCCGCCTCGGCGGCTACCTTCTTCGCCGTTCGGTACGCCGCCCATCCGCCCGACGCCGAACACCGCTTCGGCCACGGCAAGGCGGAAGCCTTCGCCAGCCTGCTGCAAGCCGGGCTCGTCTTCGCCTCCGCCGCCCTGATCGGGCAGGAGGCGGTGCGGCATATGTTCCGGCCGGAGCCGGTCTCCCGCGAAGGCCTCGCCATCGGGGTGATGGTGCTGTCGATGGTGCTGACCGGCGGCCTGGTCGCCGCGCAGACCGCCATGCTGCGCAAGGGCCGCTCCGTCGCGGTCTCCGGCGACCGCATGCACTACGTCACCGATCTGGCGTCTAACGTCGTGGCCCTCGCGGGGATCGGCGCGGTGGCGCTGTTCGGTTCGACCACGCTGGACGCCGTCGCCGGCCTGGTGATCGCCGCGATTCTTCTTTGGGGGGCGATCGTGGTGTTTCGCCAATCGTCCAACGAACTGATGGACCGCGAACTGCCCGACGCCGACCGCGCTAAGATCATCGAGCTGGCCAGGAGCGATCCCAGGGTCAGCGCCGTCCATCAGCTCCGCACCCGCGCCTCCGGACCGACGGTCCACATCCAGATGCACGCCGATCTCGAACCCGACGTTTCGCTGGTGGTGGCCCATCAGGTCGTGGTCGCCGCCGAGCGCAGGATCCTGGAGGCGTTTCCCGGCGCCGACATCCTCATCCACGCCGACCCACGCGGTCGGGCCGAGCCCCATGGCCGCGAGAAAGCCTGGGAAGGCGAGCCGCGCGACGATGTCGCCGAGGCGGTCTGACCGGAACCGGTCATTGTTCCGAAAGGCGGTTTGGCTATAGCTCGGCGGCGCCATGAGCATCGTCCGAACCCTGCACCACTTTCCGCTCGACCCGGCCTCGCGCCAGGCGCGGCTGGCGCTCGCGGAAAAGCGGCTGCCGTTCGAACAGGCCGAGGTGCGCTACTGGGAGCGGCCCAAGGCGTTCATGGCGCTGAATCCCTCCGGCCTCACGCCGGTTCTGGTCGAGCAGACCGGCGATCAGAAGGTGGTGGTGTGCGAGGTCCGCGCCATTCTCGAACACCTGGAAACCACCGCGCCCGAACACGACCTGCTGGGCTCGACCCCGGCCGACCGCGCCGAAGCGCGCCGCCTGATGCAATGGTTCGACGGCAAGTTCGCCAACGAGGTCAACGCCTACCTGCTCCACGAGAAGCTGGAGAAGCGCCTGCTCAAGCTCGGCGCGCCGGACCTGTACAACATGCGCGAGGGCCGCGACGCCCTGCGCACCCATCTGATTTATATCGAGAAACTTCTGCAGGCGCGGGATTGGCTCGCCGGCCGGCGTCTCAGCCTGGGCGACTTCGCCGCGGCCGCCAACATCTCGGTGCTGGACTATTTCGGCGACATTCCGTGGCGCGATTTTCCCGCGGTGAAGACCTGGTACATGAAGATCAAGTCGCGCCCGTCGTTCCGCGCCCTCCTCGCCGACCGCTGGCCGGGCCTCGCGCCGTCCAGCTACTATGACGACCTCGATTTCTGACGCGGCGAAGGACCGCATCCGGTCCTTGAGCGAGACCGCCGGGTTCGACGTCTGCGGCTTCGCCTCCGCGACCGAGCCGTGGCCGCAGTCCGCGCGTCTGGCCGAGTTCGTCGCCGACGGCCGCCACGGATCGATGGATTGGATCGCGGCCACCGAAAAACGGCGCGGACATCCCACCGCGATGTGGCCCGAAGCGCGCACGGCGATCATGCTCGGCATGAACTACGGGCCCGACAGCGACCCTCTGGACGCCTTGGAGCAGCGTTCTGATGGCGCGATCTCGGTCTATGCCCAGGGCCGCGACTATCACGACCTGATCAAGGGCCGCCTCAAGGGCCTGGCGTCCGACATCGCCCGGCGGACGGGCGCCGAGGTCAAGGTGTTCGTCGACACCGCGCCGCTGATGGAAAAGCCGCTGGCGGCGCGCGCCGGGATCGGCTGGCAGGGCAAGCACACCAACCTCGTCTCCCGCCGCTTCGGCTCCTGGCTGTTCCTCGGCAGCGTCCTGACGACCTTGGAACTCGAACCGGACGAGGCGTCGGGTGATCACTGCGGCGCCTGCCGCGCGTGCCTCGACATCTGCCCGACCGACGCCTTCCCCGCGCCCTACCAGCTCGATGCGCGGCGCTGCATCTCCTACCTGACCATCGAGCACGACGGTCCGATCCCGCTGGAGTTCCGCCGCGCGCTCGGCAACCGCATCTACGGCTGCGACGACTGCCTGGCGGTCTGCCCGTGGAACAAGTTCGCCGGCGCGGCGCGGGAGGCGGGGCTGCACGCCCGCGACGAACTACGCTCACCGCCGCTCGCCGAGTTGGCGGCGCTCGACGACGCCGCCTTCCGCGCCCTGTTCTCCGCCAGCCCGATCAAGCGCATCGGCCGCGACCGTTTCGTCCGCAACGTGCTCTACGCCATCGGCAATTCACGGGACGCCGCGCTGATCCCAACCGCGGAGGCGCGGCTCGGCGACGCCTGCGAGACGGTGCGCGAGGCCGCGGTTTGGGCGCTCGGGGAACTCGCCGCGTCAACTCCGCGAACTCAGCGCTAGCGAGCGGCGAGCGTCTCGGCGCCGGTCAGGTCCACCGAGACGAGTTGCGAGACGCCACGCTCGCGCATGGTCACGCCGAACAGCCGGTCCATCCGCGACATCGTCAGAGGGTTGTGGGTGATGGTGATGAAGCGGGTGGCGGCGCGGCGGCGCATCTCCGCCAGCAGGTTGCAGAACCGTTCGACATTGGCGTCGTCGAGAGGCGCGTCGACCTCGTCCAGCACGCAGATCGGCGCCGGGTTGGCGAGGAAGACGGCGAAGATCAGGGCGACCGCGGTCAGGGCCTGCTCGCCGCCGCTCATCAGGCTCATCACCGCCATGCGTTTGCCCGGCGGACAGGCGAGTATCTCCAGTCCCGCCTCCAGCGGGTCGTCCGATTCCACGAGGCGCAGTTCCGCGGCGCCGCCCTGGAACAGGGCGGTGAACAGCTCCCGGAAATAGCGGTCAATGATCAGGAACGCCGCGTTGAGCCGCTCGCGGCCCTCCGCGTTCAGCTCGGCGATGGCCTGGCGCAGCTTGGCGAGGGCGCCGGTGAGGTCGTCGCGTTCCTCCAGCAGGGAGCGGAGCCGAACAGCGACGGCTTCAGCCTCCTCCTCGGCCAGGAGATTGACCGCGCCTAGCGCATTTTGTTCGCGCTCCAGCGAGGCAAGGTGGCTTTCCGCGCCTGGGGCGTCGGTGGGGACGGCGATGGCGTCCCGGGCCAGGACTTCGCCAACCTCCTCAGGCGAGAATCCGGTCAGGTCGGTGAGAGCGAGCGTAGCCTCCGCCAGCCGTGTCCTCGCGCCTTCGAGCCGGGCGGCGGCGGCGGCGCGGGCTTCGCGACAGTCCGCCGCGCGGGCATCGGCCGCGTGAGCCTCGCGGTCGGCGTCGGCCTTCGCCGCCTCGGCTCGCAGGAGGGCGTCGTCCGCGCGCGCCCGCCGCGCCTCAGCCACGCTCAGCTCGTCGAGCAGGCGTTCGGCGGCCGACCGGATTTCGTCCGGCTCCGTCCTCGCCTTGTCCAAGGCGGCGGCGACGGACGACCGTTCGGTCGCGAGTTCGGTCAACCGTTCGGCGGCGCGAGCGGCGCGACCAGACCACGCGGCGGCCGCCGCGCGGGCGTCGCCTAGCCGACGCTCGCGCGCCTCGGACTCTCGGGTGAAGACCTCCATGGCGGACCGCGCCACGGCCGCGGCCTCGCGCGCCTCGTTCGCCTCACCGCGCAAGGCGGCGAGTCGCGCTTCGGCGGGCGCGTGGTCGTCCAGCGCCGGCAGGTCTCGCCGCAGCTCGGTAAGGCGGAGCGAGACGGCGTCGCGATCCGCCTCCAGGCGCGCCATCGACTGATCGAGGAGGGCAAGGCGCGCCCGCCGGGTGTCCTCCTCCCGGCGGCACGAATCGAGCCGCATCCGGGCCGCCGAGTGCTGGCGCTCCAGGCCGCCGAGCTCGGCGCGGAGCGACCGTACCTTGGTGTCGGCCGTGGCGAGCGCGGCGGCGGCGGCGGTATGGGCCGCGAGGGCATCCTGAGCGGCCGGTTCCAGCCGCCCGATAGCTTCGGCGAGCACGGCGATGCGCGCCTTCTGGCGAAGGCGGACGGCCGCCGGGCTCGGCGCTCCTTGGCGGACGGTATAACCGTCCCAGCGCCAGAGGCCGCCCTCCACCGAAACCAGTCGCGCGCCGGGAGGGAGCTGGGCTTGCAGCGCGTCGCCCTCTTCGGCGGCGACCACCCCGGTCAGCGCCAGCCGCGCCGCCAGCCGCTTCGGCGCCTCGACCACTGCGGCGAGCGGTTCGACGCCGGGCGGCCAGGCGGGCGCCGCGCTCGTCCGCTGCTCCGAACTCCCGTTCCAGAACGCTGGCGCGGACGGCTCCATGGATGCGCTCAGGTCGTCGCCGAGCGCCGCCGCCAGGGCGAGTTCGAAACCGGTTTGGGCGCTGACCTTATCGAGCAGTGCCCCGCCCGAACGCGGCGCCTGTTCCGTGAGCCGGTTCAAGGCGCGAAGTTCGACCGCGGCTTCCGCCAGCGCCTCCTCGGCGGCACGGGCGGCGGCGCGGCGTTCGGCTTCGTCAACGATGGCCGAAGACCTGTCCCGCTCGGCCTGCTCCAGTCGCGCCGACGTCTCCGCGAGCGCCGCCGCGACTCGCTCCGCTTCCGCCATGGCCGCCGTGAAGTCCGCGTTCGCGGAGCGCGATCGAGCGCGCTCGGACGTGGCTTTCTCCAGCTCGGCGACGACGCTCCGCAGCCGTGTCTCCATCTCGGCGACGCGGCCGCGCGCCGCGTTCGCCTCCGCCCTAGCCGCCGCGCGTTCTTCCGCCAGCGCGGCCACGGCGGCCTCGGCGGCCTGGCGGACCGCTTCGGTCGCGCGCCAAGCCGATTCGAGTTCCGGCTGTTTAATCGGCGCGCTCTTCGTCTCCTCATCCAGCGCCGCCAGCGTCTCCTCAGCCGCGCCGGTCTGCGCCGCCGCCTCGCGGCCTTCCCGTTCCTCGCGCCCGACATCGGCGTCGATGCGGGCGAGCGCGTTCTTGAGTCGGCCGATCGCGGCCTCGGCGTCGGCCAGGGAGCGCTCCACGCGGTCGCGGTCCATAACCAGCCTCTGGTGGACGGTGACCGCCACGAGCTGTTCGTCACGCAGCGGAGCCACGGCGCCGGCGGCTTCCAGGCTTCGGACCGACGCCGCCGCCGCGGCGCGGATAGCGGCGGCGTTCTCCGTCTCGGCCCCGGACCAGACCCGCGCCGACTCCCGTTCGGCCGCCACCGCCACCAGCCACTTCGAGTGCGCCACGGCGGCGCGCAGGCCCCGGATCTCGGCGCCGAGCTTCCTGTACCGCGCCGCCGCCCGCGCCTCGCGGCGGAGCCGGGCGAGGGCGGACTCGAGTTCGCCGACGAGATCGGCCAGACGGGTGAGGTTGGTCTCCGCCGCCTGGACCCGCAGCTCGGCCTCGTGCCGGCGGCCGTGTAGCCCGGAGACACCGGCGGCCTCCTCAAGGATCCGGCGTCGGTTCTGCGGCCGCGCGGCGATCAGTTCGGAGATCTGCCCCTGTCGGACGAGGGCCGGCGAGTTGGCGCCGGTGGAGGCGTCGGCGAACAGAAGCTGAATGTCCCGGGCGCGCACCTCGGAGCTGTTGATCCGGTAGGTCGAGCCTTCTCCCCGATCGATCCGGCGACTGACCTCCAGGATCGGTTCGGCGTGGAACGGCGCCGGCGCCAGCCCCTCGTCGTTGTCGATGGTCATCACCACCTCGGCATGGCCGCGCGCCGGACGGCTGTCGGTTCCGGCGAAGATCACATCGTCCATGCCGTCGCCGCGCATGGCCTTGGCCGAGGTCGCGCCCATCACCCAGCGCAAGGCCTCGAGCAAGTTGGACTTGCCGCAGCCGTTGGGGCCGACGATGCCGGTGAGTCCGGGCTGGATCAGAAACTCGGTGGTGTCGACGAAGGATTTGAATCCCGTCAGCCGCAGCCGGGTGATCCGCATCCTCTAAGCTAGGGCCGCCCGGCGTGGGCGATCGCCGCGTCGAAGTCGGCGAGCGCCGCGTCGCCCTTCATCCGAACGCCGTCGACGAAAAAGGTCGGCGTGCCGTTGACGTCGTGGGCCTTGGCGTCGGCGTCGGTGCGATCGCTCAGCGCCTTGAGCGCGGCGGTGTCGGATAGGCAGGTCTTGAAGCGATCCGGGGTCACGCCGGCGGCCTCCCCGATCACCCTGAGCGGGGCCGCGCCCTGCTGGGCGATCTCCAGTTGCCGGGCGAAGACCTGATCGACCACCTGGAAATATTTGTCGGTCCCGGCGCAGCGCGCGAGCAGGAACCCCGCGGCGGCGAGGGATCCGTCGCCGGTCAGCATCTCGTGGAAGGCGAAGCGCACCCTACCGGTGTCGATGTATTTCGCCTTGAACGCCGGATAAACCGTGCGCGCCCAATGCGCGCAATGCGGACACCCGACCGAGGCGTATTCGGCAACGATGACCTTCGCACGCGGATAGCCCAGCACCATGACGCCACCGGGTGTCATGGCCGTGGGAGGACTGGCGGGAGCGGCGGCCATGAGCAGGAGACCGGCGAGCGCCAGGGCGAGAGAGCGGCCTAGTCCGGATGTCGGTTTCATTGGTTCTCCACGTCCGCGTCTCAGCGGCCCTTCGACTCGCGTAGCACTTCGCGGCCGAGTCGGTGGAGAGCGCGTTTCAGCGGACCGTCGGCGAACGGTTCGATATCGTCGGTCAGCCGGCGTTCGTCCGCCGCGTCCAGAGGCGTCTTGTTGCGCGCGACGCTGGAGCGGCCCGGCGCCAAACCGCCCGCCGGCCGCTTCGTCAGCGGACGTTGGACGATCCGCAGCCCGGTGACGGCGCCCGCGCCGAGGAACAGGTTCACCCGGTTCAGGATGTCCGGCGCCTGATGCTGGATCAGGACCGACGACGGGCCTTCGACGCGCAGCTCCAGGGTCGCCCCCGGCTTCAGCTTGGATCGGATCAGCCGGCCCGGTTCCGAACGCATCGCCAGCGCCTTGCCGACGATCTCGGTCCAGTGCGCGGCCAGCCCTTCGCCGCCCTGGCCGAACCTCGCGTCCAAGCCCTTGATCGCCCGGGCGACGGCGCGGCCGGCGGCGGGCGGCGGGCGCCTGGGCGGCCGTGTTCGCTTGGCCGCGAATATTCGCGCCGCGTCCTCCAGACTTGGGAGCGAACGGGTCATGCGCTCGTGTATACGCGCCGGATGGCCGCTGTCTCCACCGTCTCCGCGACACGCCGCCGCGCGATCCGCGGGGCGCTGCTGGCATGGTATGACATCCATCGCCGCGAGCTGCCGTGGCGGGCGCGGCCCGGCGAAGCGGCCTATCCCTATCGGGTGTGGCTGTCGGAGATCATGCTGCAGCAGACCACGGTCGTTCATGCGACCTCGTACTTCCTGGAGTTCACTCGGCGCTGGCCGTCGGTGACGGCGCTGGCGGAGGCCCGCGACGAGGAGGTGATGGCCGCCTGGGCGGGCCTCGGCTACTACGCCCGCGCCCGCAACCTGCTCGCCTGCGCCAGGGTGGTGAACGACGTCCATGGCGGCCGCTTTCCCTCGACCGAGGCGGAGCTGCGCGAACTGCCGGGTGTCGGTGACTACACGGCGGCGGCGGTGGCGGCGATCGCCTTCGGTCGCCGAGCCAATGTCGTGGACGGCAACGTCGAGCGCGTGACGGCGCGGCTGTTCGCCTTCGAGGGCGCGTTGCCGGGCGCGAAGCCCCGCCTGAAGGCGCTCGCCGGCGAGCTGGTCGACGACGAGCGCCCCGGCGACTGGGCCCAGGCGCTGATGGATCTCGGCTCCGGCGTCTGCCGTCCTCGGCAACCGCTCTGCCTGACCTGTCCGCTGTTGCGCGACTGTCTCGCCGCGGCGACAGGCGATCCGGCGCGCTACCCGGTCAAATCGGCGAAGGCGGAGCGGCCGCAACGCCACGGGGCCGTCTATATCCTGCGCCACGGCGCGAGGGTGGCCTTGATCGAACGGCCGCCCAGCGGACTGCTTGGTGGGATGAGAGCCCTGCCGACATCGGCATGGGTGGAGGAGCCGCTCGACGAACCCGACGCCCGGCGGCAGGCGCCCGTCGCGGGAGACTGGCGTCGCGCCGGCGCCGTGGAGCATGTCTTCACCCACTTCGGGCTGACCCTGGCGGTCTATGAACTCGAAGTGGCCAGCGCCACCGCGGGCTTCCACTGGACGGACGCCGAGACGGCGAGCCGCGACATGCCGACGGTGTTCAGCAAGGCGCTCGGTGTTCAGGCGGCTCCGAGATCGGCGCGGACCCTGGCGCGCAAGGTGTCGATCGGCGCGAGGCCCGCGTCGGTCTCGAAATGCCAATAGGTCCAGCCGTTGCAGGCCGTCTGCTCGCCCGCCAGGGCGCCCATCTTGTGGATCGAGCCCGCCGTCCCGTCCATGACCACGCTGCCGTCCGCGCGCACCCGCGCCGAACGCTGGCCTTTCGGGCACCATAGAACGTCGCCGGCGCTGAGCAGGCCGGCCTCGACGATCTGTCCGAACGGCACCCGGACCTCGTTCTTCTTCGACCCGGTGACATCGAGGTCGTCCGGCGCCGCGGCGGCCACGCGGTCGATCCGCGTCCGCGCCAGCGCCGCGTAGCCTTCGTCCCGTTCGATGCCGATGAACCGCCGCCCCAGCCGCTTGGCCACCACGCCGGTGGTGCCGACGCCGAAGAACGGATCGACGATGAGGTCTCCAGGCGCGGTGGAGGCCAGGATCACCCGGTGCAGCAGGGCCTCGGGCTTCTGCGTCGGGTGCGACTTGACGCCGGCCGCGTCCCGCACCCGCTCGTCGCCCGAGCAGAGCGGAATGGTCCAGTCCGAGCGCATCTGCAGGTCGTCGTTAGCCATCTTCATCGCATCGTAGTTGAAGCGATAGCGCCGCGCGCCGCGGCTCTTGGCCGCCCAGATCAGGGTCTCGTGCGCGTTGCTGAACCGCGTGCCCCTGAAGTTCGGCATCGGGTTCGATTTGCGCCAGATGACGTCGTTCAGGATCCAGAACCCGAGATCCTGCAGCACCCGGCCGACCCGGAAGATGTTGTGATAGCTGCCGATCACCCACAGCGTGCCGTCGTCCTTTAGCACGCGCCGGCAGGCGGTGAGCCAGGCCACCGTGAACTCATCGTAACTCTCGAAGGACTCGAACCGGTCCCACGCCTCGTCGACGGCGTCGACGCGCGAATTATCCGGCCGCAGGAGGTCGCCGCCGAGCTGCAGATTGTAGGGCGGATCGGCGAAGACGAGGTCGGCCGAGCCGGCCGCGAGGGCCGCCAAGCGCTCGACGCAGTCTCCCACGACAATTCTGTATGCTTCAGACGTCATGTCCAACCCCGCTACGAACCGACGGTCTCGCTTGGTAAGATGAAACCCCGGTTAACCGTGATCCTTTCGCCGCACCCGTAATCTGGTACTGAACCCCTAAAATGAGGGCGTGGACAGGCTTTGACCGCAGAGATACCGGATGGAGAGCGCGCGCAAGGCTTGCGGCGGCTCGGCGGAGTCTGGGGCGTGGGCGCCCTCGTGCTCGCGGCCGTGCTTGTCTTCGCCTTGATCGCCAACGGCCTGCGTCTGATCGCCGCCCAGGAGCGCGCGCGAGGATTGGAGCTCCATACCTACCAGGTTTTGCTGACGTCGAAGGATCTTCTCGCGGCGGTCACCGACGGTCAGACCGGCGAGCGTGGCTTCCTGCTCACCCGGCGCCCGGAATACCTTCAGCCATTCGCATTGGGAGTCGGCGCCGCGCCCCGGCTGCTGGATCGGCTCGCGGCGCTCACGAGCGACAATCCCCGCCAGGCCCCTCGGATCGCGGTGCTGCGTGACGACATCGGCCACTATTTAAACAGGCTGCGGGCGAACGTGGATCGCGCGCGGACCGGCGACACCGCATCCGCCGTCCAGTTCATGGCGACCGGAGACGACAAGCGCGCGATGGACGAGGTCCGCGCCGATGTCGGCGTCTTCGTCGGCGAGGAAGACCGGCTGTTGAGCGTCCGCGCCGCGCGATCGCGCGCGGATGAGCGGGCCGCTCGGCTCGCCCTCTATATGCTATCGGCGGCGGGCCTGCTCCTGCTTATCGTCGCGGCCGTGGCGGTCCTCTGGGCGACCCGGTCGGCCGCCAGACTGCGTGTCGCCGCCGTCGAACGCCGCGCGGCCGACGATCTCGCACAGGCGCGCGACTTCCTGCTGGCCGTCGTCGATGGCGCCTCGGACCCGATCTACGCCAAGGATCGGGATGGCCGCTTCCTGCTGGCGAACCTCGAGACCGCTCTGGTCTATGGTGTCGATCGCGACACGCTGGTCGGCAAGCGCGATGCCGATTTCGCCACTCCGGAAGTCGCGCGGGCGCTGGAGATCGCCGATCGGCGGATCATGGAGAGCGGCCGCTCCGAGGTGCTGGAAGAGCAAGTTCACAAGGGCGGCGAACTTCGGACCTACCAGTCCTCCAAGGCGCCGTGGGTGCGCGATGGCAGGGTTCTCGGCCTGATCGGCGTGTCGCGGGACATCACCGACCGCAAGGAAGCCGAAGTCGCCTTGATCAATCTGAACGAGGAGCTCGAGTCGCGCGTGGAGGCGCGCACGCGGGAGATCGAGAAGGCGGAGGCCCAGATCCGGCAGATGCAGAAGATGGAGTCGATCGGCCAGCTGACCGGCGGTATCGCCCACGACTTCAACAACATGCTCGCCATCGTCATCGGCAGCCTGGACATCGCCCGGCGCCGCGTCGTCGACGATCCGGACAAGGCGATCTCGTTCATCGACAATGCCCGCGGCGGCGCGGCCCGCGCGGCCGCCCTGACGTCGCGGATGCTGGCTTTCGCCCGGCAACAGCCTCTCGCCCCGGAATCCCTGGACGCCAACAAGCTGGTCGCCAACATGTCCGAGCTGCTCCGCCGCACCCTGGGCGAGCAGATCCGGATCGAGACGGTTCTGGCCGGCGGCCTGTGGCGGACGATGGCCGATCCCGGCGAGGTCGAGAACGCCCTGCTGAACCTCTGCGTCAACGCTCGCGATGCGATGCCGGAGGGCGGCAAGCTCACCATCGAGACGGCCAACACCCATCTGGACGACGCCTACGCCGCGGGGCATCTCGAAGTCGCCGCCGGCCAATACGTCTCGATCTGCGTCTCCGACAGCGGCGCCGGGATGCCGGCGGAGGTCATCGACAGGGCCTTCGATCCCTTCTTCACGACCAAGGCGGTCGGCAAGGGAACCGGTCTCGGCCTGAGCCAGGTCTACGGCTTCATCAAGCAGAGCGGCGGCCATGTGAAAATCTATTCCGAGATCGGCCACGGCACGACCGTCAAGATCTACCTGCCGCGGTGGTTCGGCGCCGACAGCAGCCGGACCGCGGCTGCGCCACGCGACGAGCCCGCGGCCATCGGAGGCCCGAGCGAGATCATCCTGGTGGTGGAGGACGAGGTGGGCGTGCGAACCCTCAGCGTCGATGCGCTGCGCGAACTCGGCTACACCGTGATCCATGCCGACGGCGGCGGCGAAGCCCTGCGGATGATCGACGAGCACCCGAAGATCGACCTCTTGTTCACCGACATCATCATGCCGGAGATGAACGGCCGTCAGCTCGCGGACCGGGCCGTCGCCCGCAAGCCGGAGCTGAAGGTGCTTTATACCACAGGCTATACCCGCAACGCCGTGGTGCATAACGGCGTGCTTGACCCGGGCGTCGCCTTCCTGCCCAAGCCGTTCACCCTCGATCAGCTCGCGACCAAGGTGCGCCAGGTGCTGGATGCTTGAGGCGCCGATCGCGGCGCGCAAGGCTCTATGCCGCCGAAATCCGTTGTCCCGCGGCGACGATTCCGCAGCCGAGGACCTGGACGTAGACGCCGCACCAGACGTGGCCATAGAGCCGGTGCAGATCGGCGGGGATGGCGAGGTCGCGCTTCGCCGTCACCGGATCGACTTCGGTCGCGGCGCAGCGGGTGATCGGCCGTAGCACCCGGACTTCGGCGTCTCCGAGACGCAGGCCCTCTCCCGACAGGCCGTTCTCGACCCACGGCGGCCATCCTTCGACGTGGACATTGGCGCGGAACCGCAGCGGATCGACCGGCGCGCCGATCCGCCGTTCCAGGTCCCGCACGCTCGCCAGGTTGAGCACGGAGACATGTCCCGCCGGGTCGTCGAGGAAACGGTGGCCCCGCCCGTCGATCATCCGCAACGGCCCGGTCATTTCGGCGGCGAGGATTGGCGTCAGCCACGTCGCGAAAGCCGCGCGGCCGGTCTCTTGCTGAACATTCGCGTGGAAGGGTTCGCCTCCAGGCGCGCTCGCCGCCAGCGATCCGGACACCTCGTCATAGCGCGTGTGAACCGCCGCCACGGCCGCGCTGCGCGCCAGCACGGTGAAGCGGCCTTTGGGAATGAAGGCCGGCGCCGCCGGATCGAAGCCGCTCGGTCCGTTCTCGACGGCGAACAGCCTGTCGCAGGGAAACGCCCGGCCCTGTTCGAGAACGGCGGACGGGACGGGTTCGGGCGTGAATCCCTTGATGGGATAGCGGTGAAGGGCCACGATCACGCCGTCCATGTCGTCGACCCTGCCCGCCCCCATCGCCGAACCGCGTGTCGCGGCCCGCAATGACCTCGCCGAGCCCCCGATGCAAGGGACGGGGACGCTCGACGAGCCCGCTCGGCTCCGCGGACGGGACGCCTCGGCGCCATGGCGCATCCCCCTGCTCGGGTGGAAGGACATCTTTTGGCGGACCTATCGCGCCGTCGGCCGCGATAGGCTGCCGTCGCTGGCGGGAGGGGTGACCTTCTTCCTTCTGCTGGCGATCTTCCCGGCGCTGGCGGCCTTCGTCTCGGTCTACGGCTTTTTCCTCGATGTGGGCCGGGTGGAGCGGCAGCTCACCCAACTGGCGGCGATCCTGCCGCGCGAGGCCGTCGGTCTGATCGGCGATCAGATGGTGCGTCTGGCCAGCAGGCCGCCGTCGACCCTGGGCGCGGCCTTCGTCGGCAGCACCCTGGCCTCGGTGTGGAGCGCCAACGCGGGCATGAAGGCGCTGTTCGACGGCCTCAACGTCGCCTACGGCGAGACCGAGAAGCGGCCCTACCTGCCGCGCACCCTGATCGCCTATGCGGCGACGCTGTCGACCGTGGCCTTTCTCGTCGCGGTGACGGCGATGACGGTCGCCGCCCCGATCGTCCTGCATGCCCTCGGTCTGCACTACCTGAGGTTGTGGTGGGCGCCGCTGCGCTGGCTGATCGTCTATTTGATCGCCGCGCAGGCCTTCACCCTGATCTACCGCTTTGGGCCGAGCCGGGCGCCGGCGCGCTGGCGCTGGGTGTATTGCGGTGGCGCTCTGGCGGCGTTGGCATGGCTGTTGGGCTCGCTGGCGTTCTCGACCTACATCGACTCGGTGTCGGCGCTCGGCGTGACCTACGGATCGTTGGGCGCCGTGGTCGCCCTCATGCTGTGGCTGTGGTTCTCGCTGATGGTGGTCCTGATCGGCGCGGTGCTCAACGCCGAGATCGAGCACCAGACCGCCCGCGACACCACCACCGGAGAGCCCGAACCGCTCGGCGCGCGCGGCGCCGCGATGGCCGACACCGTGGGGCACGCCTTCACCACGTCGCCGAGGGAGGCGCGGGACTGGACGTGGGCCTTCCTGCGCCGCCAGTTCGGCTACATCGCTCGATTTCTGCGCGTTCAGTGAAGACCGACGCCGATCAGCTTGCCGATGCCGAAGGTTAGGAGGGCCGCCGCCCAGCCGATGATCAACTGACGTCCCGAGGAAAACATCAGGGGACGTCCGGTGAACAGCGACGTCGCCGCGCCGATGCCGATCAGCGCCAACCCGCTCAGGACGAGGCTGACGACGACGGCGGTCCACCCCTGGGTGACGAAGAAGGGCGCCACGGGGACGATTGCGCCCAGGGCGAACAGGCCGAACGACGAGATCGCCGCCGCCCAGGCCGATCCGCCCAGTTCGGTCGGGTCGATGCCGAGTTCCTCCCGGACAAGCGTGTCCAGCGCGGCCCCCTTTATGTCGAACAGCTTGTCCGCCAGGGTTTTCGCCGAGCGCTCGTCCAGCCCTTTCGACTGGTAGATCAACACCAGTTCCTGTTTCTCCATCTCGGGCGCCTGCCGCAGTTCGTCGCGTTCGGTGTCGATCTGCCGCTGGGCCATTTCCCGCGCGCTGTTGACCGATAGCCATTCGCCCATGGCCATCGAGCAAGCGCCCGCGACGAGCCCCGCCAAGCCGGTCAGAAGGATGGTCTTGCCCGCCGCCGCCGCGCCCGCCACGCCCATCACCAGGCTGAGGTTGGAGACCAGGCCGTCGTTGGCTCCCAGCACCGCGGCGCGCAGGGCGTTGCCGCCGCCGCCGCGATGACGTCCCTCCAGCTTGGCCAGGGTCGGCCCGTCCAGTCCGCCGACATCCTCCGCCATGGCTTGCACCGCCTTGGCGTGCCCGCGTTCGCCGTCGTGCAACCCCGCCGCCGGCGCGTTCGGCTGGGCATCGTACTCAGCGGTGTCGGCCGCTTCGTTGCGCGCGAGGGTCGGCAGGACGAACGAAGGGCCAAACGTCTTGCCGAGCAACGCCAGAGCCCGGGCCCGGCCGGTCGGCTTCACTTCCGGCGCGCGGCCGCCGCCGAGCCGGCGGGACCAGAACTCGGCGTGCGCGCGTTCGACTTTCGCCAGCCGCGCGTAGACCTCGGCGGTCTTTTCGTCGGATTCCGCCGCGGACAGCGCCTCATAGATCGAGGCGCTGTCGACCTCGTTGCGCAGGTTCACGCGATAGCGCTCCGCGTCCCCGGCCATGCTCAAGCTCCCCTGCAGGCCAGTGTAAGGACACGCCTCCCTGCCGGGTTCCGATCATCAAAAACGGCGGGACCGAAAGGCCCCGCCGCGTCGACGACCGGCGTTCTCGGCTACGTCAGAAACGCTTGGTCAGCTGGGCGCCGTAGAACCGGGGATCGAGGGTGAAGGCGTTGCGAAACAGGCCGGACGTCGGGTCGGTCAGATAGGTCGCCACGATCGGTTGGGCGTTGAAGGCGTTCTTTACATAGAGCTGGAGTTCCAGGCCCTGGCCGATATTTGCGAAGGTGAGGGTCGCGTTCACCACGTGATAGGAATTCAGGCGATCGCTATCCGAATTATAGACGCGGGCGAAACTTTTGTCCTGCCAGTAGTAGTCGCCCCGCAGCGTGGCGCGCCAATCCATGGGCAGTTCGAAGACATATTGGGCGCCCGCCGAGACAGTGACATCCGGCGTGTTCGGCAACTGATTGCCGCCGAGGTTCTGCGCCACGCCGAACTTTATCGCGGTGCCGTCGGGATTTAACGGATTGGGCTGAGCCCCGAGACCGGGAACCGGGATTGCCGGATAGCCGGCTCCGCCGAGGCAGAGCGCCGACAGCCCGGCGCCGGGAATCCCGACCGCCACGGCGCTGGTGATGGCGGAGGTAAGCCCGAGGCAATTTTGCCCGCCTGTGTCCTTCACCAAAGTGTAAGCGCCGTTGCCCTGGGTCAGGTCGAGCGAATCTTGGGAATATTGATTGTCGTTCAGGCGGCTGTGCGTATAGCCGACGTTGGCGTCCAACGTCAGGTTACGTATCGGCGAGTATATGCCCTCAAATTCTACGCCATAGATTTTCGCGTTATAGTTGAAGTTGACTGATGATTCGGAAATAATCCGCGAAACTTGGTAGTCCTTGTAGTTGTAGTAGAAGCCGGTCAAGTTCAACTGGGCCGACCCGCCCAGAATCGTGTTCTTGGTGCCGACTTCGAACGCGTCGATGAATTCCGGATTGTAGCTGAGCGGATAACCACAGGCCGCCGCGCTGCTGCCGGATGCTCCCAACGACGCTTGGCAGGTGGTGTTGAAGCCGCCGCCCTTATAGCCGCGGGCGTACTGGGCGTAGATCAGGGTCTTGTCGGTGAACGACAGGGTCGGCGTCCAGGTGAGGTTGGCTCGGCCCGTGAACTCCCGGTAGGTCACCTTTTGCGGGAGGAGGCAGGCGGCGGCGGAGGTCGTGCAGACGGTGGACGGATTGCCGCCGACCGCCGGCGTGGGCGAGGCCGGAACGCCGTTGGGAAATCCGGCGAGCGCGAGTAGGGGATATTGCGAGATCGGGAAGCCGGTGTCCGCGAAGACCGGCCCGTTGTTCGGCGTAGTCGAAAACAGGCCTTGAGGATATTGATCGTTCGAGAGCTGGTCGACGGTGTAGCGGCCGCCCAGGATTAACTTCAAAGTCGGCGTGAAGTCATAGCTGACCTCGGCGAAGCCCGCGTAGGACTTCAGCTGGCCACCCGCCGTGCGGGCGTCGAAATAGTTGTGGCCCGAGTCGTTCGGCGGATAGCTTGGATCGACGTGGATCAAGCCATGCAGGGGAGCGGCGGCTCCGGCGGCGGCGGCGGCTTGCGCGGCGGTGGCGCCCTTCGCCAGCGCGCCGGCATAGGTCGCGTCGTAGGCGAAATTGTTGATCAGTGAAAAGGCGGTGAGCGAATTGCTCTCGACGTAATAATCACTGCCCGGATTGCCGCCGTTGATTTCGCTGTAGAAGCCGCCGACGCTGAAATTGAGCGGACCCTTGAACGAGGAGGTCAGGCGAACCTCCTCGGTGTATTCCTTGCTCTTGGCGTCGCCGTAGTCGAAGCTGGTGATCTTATTCGACTTGCCGGTCTGAGGATCGGTGACGACCCCGCCCGGGAATAGCAGGGCGGCGATGCCCGATGGCGAGTAGGGCGTCAGCGGCACTAGGCGGTTGTAGTCTTCGGCGGTGGTGCCGACCGATCGGTTGTAGCCCGTGATCGACGTTAGGGTGAGGTTGTCCGTGACATTATAGGCCATGTGCAGATCGACCAGATCTTCCTGGGCGGTCGACAGCGGCTGGATGGCGGACTCGATGTCGTGGAGATTACGATTCTGCAGGGGGTGGGTGGCGAACAGATCGGTGTAGTTGTTCAGCCCGCCGAGGTTGGCGAGAACGCCGCCTAGGGTCGAGTTGCTGTTCAGCACGCCGTAAGCCGCGGGCTGGTTGACCGAGCCCGCAAGGCAACCTTGTGTGAGAAAGGCTTGCTGGTTGGCGTTGGTCGGCACGCCTCCGACGCTGGTGAGTCCCGGATCACTGATGCAGAGCTGCTTGCCGACGCGGTTGCGGGTGTCGTCCTCGCCGTAGTGCTCGTAGAGCAGGTAGGCGCTGAACTTGTCCGAGGGTTTGAAGCTGAGGGTGACCCGAGCGGAACCGAGGTCACGCCCATCGACCTTCTGATTGAGGAAGGTGTTTCGGCCGACGCCGTCCTGCACCAGGCGGAACCCCGCGATGCGTACGGCGAAGGCGTCGCCCAGCGGGATGTTGACCGCGCCGGTCGCCTTGATCTGGTTATAGTTGCCATATTGGATCGAACCAAAGCCGCCGAACTGGCCGGACGGCTGAGTGGTGATGATGTCGACGGCGCCGCCTGTCGAGTTGCGTCCGTACAAGGTGCCTTGCGGGCCACGCAGCACCTCGACGCGATCAACATCGTAGAAGTCGGTGTTCTGGAAGTTGTTGACGGTGACCGGCAGCTCGTTCTCGTTGATGCTGACGCCGGAGGTTCCGCCGTTGCCGATCACGTCCGTGCCGATGCCGCGGATTTTTAGGTTGAAGCCGCCGAAATTGCCGCGCGAATAGTTGGTGTTGGGAACCTGGAGCAGCAGATCCTGGCCGCCGTTGACCTTCTCGTTCTTCAGCGTGTCGGCGGAGAACGCCGACACCGCGATCGGCGTATCCTGCAGATTCGTCTCCCGGCGCTCGGCGGTGACCACCAGCTCGCCGATCGTGGTGCCGCTGTCGGCGGAGGTTCCGGCCGCCGCCGCCGCGGCCCACGCCGTCGGAGCGGAGAAGCTCAGCGCGGCCAGCGCACACGTCGTCAGCAGAATATGCTTCTTCATCTTTCCTCCCCAGCCGGCGTTGACGCCGTGGTGTTGACCCAATCAACCGGCGTATGGCGCGATTTTTCGCGCCAGCCGTTGCGAGGAACGCTGCGGCAAGGTCCGCGCGGGGTCAAGCGTTCGAAGTGGCGTCTACGACAGAGAAGGTCGAGGTGTGGCCTTGGAGCCGCAATCGAGAGGCGGTTGAAAGGCGAGATCGCGGCGGAGCCGATGCCGGCTCCGCCGCCACCGAGTGCGGTTTTTAGAACCGCTTGGTCAACTGTGCGCCGTAGGTGCGCGGGTCGAGGGTGAACACGTTGGTGAACAGGCCGGTCGAGGGGTCGGATAGATAGGTCCCCGTGATCGGTTGGGCGTTGAACGCGTTCTTGACATAGACCTGAAGATCGACGCCCTCGCCCAGGTTGGCGAAGGTCAGGGTCGCGTTGACGATGTGGTACGATTGCAGCCTGTCGTTCACCGCGTTGAACACCCGGGCGAAGCTGTCGTCCTGCCAATAGTAGTCGCCGCGCAGGGTGGCGCGCCACTCGCCCGGCAACTGGAAGACATATTGCGCACCGGCGGAGACGGTTACCGGGGGCGTGTTCGGCAGCTTGTTGCCGCCGATGTTCGCCGGCAGGCCGAACTCGTTCGCGCCGGACAGGGCGCACTGAGTGGAAAGGCCGGCCGCCGGCGCTCCCGCGGCGATATACCCCGCGACCGCTGCGGTCGGCGCCAGGCAGTTCTGCCCGAGCGCCACGCCGCCGACCCCGCCGGACTTCACCAGCGTGTAGCCGGGCGCGCCCTGGGTCAGGTTGAGCGGGTCGACCTGGCTCTGTCCGCCGTTGAGCGCGCTGTGCAGGTAGCCGACATTGGCGTTCAGTGTCAGGTTGTGGATCGGCGAATAGACCGTTTCGAACTCCACGCCGTAGATTTTGGCGTTGACGTTGGTGTTCACCGCCGACTGCGCGAGATACTCGGCGATCTGGTAGCCGGTGTAGTCGTAGTAGAAGCCGGTCAGATTGAGGTTGAGCGAGCCGCCCAACAGGGTGTTCTTGGTCCCGGCCTCGTAAGCGTTGATGAACTCGGGGTTGTAGCTGAGCGGATAGCCGCAGCCGTTGACACCCTGACTCTGGCAGACTGTGTTGAAGCCGCCCCCCTTATAGCCGCGCGAATAGGTGGCGTAGAACAGGGTCTTGTCGGTGAACGACAGGGTCGGGGTGAAGTCGAGGTTGGCCCGGCCGGTGAATTCCCGGTTGGTCAGCTTCTGCGGCGTCAGGCACGTCGCCAGGGACGTGGTGCAGACCGTGGTGGGGAAGCCGCCGCCCGCCGTCAGCAAGCCTTGCGGGTACTGCAGGTTATAGAGTTGGTCGACGGTGTAGCGGCCACCGAGCGTGAGCTTCAGCTGCGGCGTGATATCGTAATAGACCTCGCCGAAGCCGGCGTAGGACTTCAGATAGCCGCCGCCGGTCCGCGCGTCGAAGTAGTTGTGGCCGGAACCGTTGGGCGGATAGCCCTTGTCGATGGTGATCGGACCGCCGGCCAGCGCGCCGCCCAGGACGTTGTTCAACTGGGAGAACGCCGTCGCCGCATTGTTCAGCACATAGTAGTTGGTGCCGTTGTTACGGGGCGCGGTGATCTCCGAATAGAAGCCGCCGGCCGAGAAGTTCAGCGGACCCTTGAACGACGAGGTCAGGCGGAGTTCCTCGGTGTATTCCTTGGATTCGCCGCTGCCGTAGTCCTGGCTCTTCAGCAGATTACCGGGACCCTGCTGCGGATCGACAACAACGCCGTTCGGAAACAGGAAGGCCGCGGCTCCAACGGGCTGGAACGGGGTGGTCGGCACGATGCGGGTGTAGTCGGCGGCGTTGGTTCCGACATCGCGGTTATAGCCGGTGATCGACGTCAGCGTCAGGTTGTCGCTGATGTTGTACGCCATGTGCAGGTCGACGAGGTCTTCCTGGGCCGTGTACAGCGGCTGGATGAACGACTCGATGTTGTGCAGGTTATGGCCTTGGGGACCGTGGCTGGCGAAGACGTTGGTGCCGTTGTTCAGTCCGATCAGATTGGCGACCACGCCGCCGAAGGTGGCGTTGCTGTTGACCGCGCCATAGGCGGCGTTGGAATAAAGCGAGGCGGGCAGACAGCCTTGCGACAGAAAAGCGTTGTAGCCGCCGGCCGTGCTGACCCCGCCGACCGACGCCGGGCCGGGATCGGGCGTGCAGAGCTGCTTGCCGACCCGGTTGCGGTTGTCGTCCTCGCCGAAGTGTTCGTAGAGCAGGTAGGCGCTGAACTTGTCGTTCGGCTTGAAGCTGATGGTCGCGCGGATGGCTCCCAGGTCGCGGCCGTCGACGCGCTGGTCGAGATAGGTGTTGGTCCCGAAACCGTCCTGCACCAGGCGCGTGCCCGCGATCCGCACCGCGATCGTGTCGCTGAGCGGGATGTTCACCGCGCCGGTCGCCTTGAGCTGGTTGTAGTTGCCGTACGACAGCGTCGCGAAACCGCCGAACTCACTCTTAGGCTGGGTGGTGATGATGTCGACCGCGCCGCCGGTGGCGTTGCGGCCATAGAGTGTGCCCTGCGGACCGCGAACGACTTCCACGCGGTCGACGTCGAAGAACTCCGAGTCCTGGAAGTGGTTGGCGGTGACCGGAAGTTCGTTCTCGTTGATGCTGACGCCCGCGGCGCCGCTGACGCCCGCGCCGACCACGTCGGTGCCGATGCCGCGGATCTTGAAGTTGGAGCCGCCGAAATTGGTTCGGGTGTAGTTGGTGTTGGGGACCTGGAGCAGCAGGTCCTGGCCGCCGTTGATCTTCGAATTCTTCAGCGTGTCGGCGGAAAAGGCCGACACCGCGATCGGCGTGTCCTGCAGGTTTTCCTCTCGGCGCTGGGCCGTGACGACCAGTTCCCCTATCGTGGTGCCGGGGGCCGAGGCGGTCTCCGGCGGAACGGTGGCGGCGGTCGGGGCGGCGGATTGAGCGAAAGCCGGTGCGTCGAAAGCGCCGAGAACGCCAGTGGCGCAGGTAAGCAACAGGGTACGCTTGAACATCGTGTCTCCGAAGGCGGATCGCCGCGTTGATTGAAGGCGGGGCGGGCGGGCGCCAACGCCGCGCGCTTGGGGGCGGCTTGCTGAGGCGCCGGGCGCCTTGCGTCAAGCCGCCGCGGCCCGGTTCGACGGTGAGAGACCTGGCGTGTTGCCGATTTGCCGCATCCACGCCGCAGCGCGCGCGACCTACCCCGTCGCGAACGGGTAAGGCGTCACCAGCTTGACGAAATCCTCGACGGTCAAAACCCGATTGACCGGTTCCGCCGCGCGCTGCGCGCAGGCCACGCGTTCGCAGACGCGGCAGGCCGGGCCGATCTCTGTCACCACCGGATTGTCGAGATCGAGCCCCCGAGCCTGGATCAGCCTTGGCGCGTATTTCAGCTCGCAGCCGACGCCGATGGCGAGTTCGAAATCCTGGTCGCCGCCCATCGCGGCGGCGCGCGGCACGGTGCGGGCCAGGGTGAAATAGCGCGCGCCGTCCAGGGTCTCGACAATCTGCGACAGGATGCGGCCAGGCGCGCGGAACGCGGCGTGGATGTTCCAGCGCGGACAACCGCCGCCCAGCCGCGAGAACGGAAACGCGCCGCCCGAAAAGCGCTTGGATACGTTCCCGGCGGCGTCGATCCGCAGCATGAAGAAGGGGATGCCGCGGGCTCTCGGCCGGGCGAGCGTCGTCAGGCGATGGCAGACCTGCTCGAAACCGACGCCCAGCCTGATCACCACCGCTTCGAGGTCGTACGACGTGGTCTCGCATAGTTGGCGGAACGGCTCGTACGGCATCAGGGTCGCCGCCGCGGCGTAGTTGGCGAGGGCGACGCGGAGCAGCCGCGCGGTGACCGCATCGGGAGTTCCGGCGCGCTCAACGTGGGCCGACAGGCCGTCGGCCTGTTCGAACAGGCAGAGCTGATACGCCAAGGCGAAGGCGCGGCCAGGCGCCCGCAGCCGCTCGGACACCAGGATGCGCCGACGATGGTGGTCGTACCGGCGCAGGGTATCCGGCATCAGGTCCGACGGCGTCACCCGGACCTCGACGCCGTGACGCAGCGCGAGCCGTTCCCGCGCGGCGGCAAAGAAGCCCTGCGGCTCCGGAGCGAGCTCCGCCGCCATCGCCTCGCCGGCGTCGTCGAGATCGGGGAAGAAGTTGCGCTGCGTCTCTATATGGTCGCGCACCCAGTCCGACGGCGCGGGCGAGGCCGAGCCGTCGTCGGGCGGCGCCATCGAGCCCGCGCCGCGCCGGCCGCCATAGGCGCGGTAGAGCCGGACGATGGCGTCCGCCACGCCCGGCGCCTCGCGGGCGACCTCGGTCACCTCATGCCGGGGTATCGCAATGTCGCGGAACAAAGGGTCGGCGAGGACCTCGGACAGATCGCGCGCGTCGGCTCCATCGCTGTCCTCGCCCAGCCCGCGGACATCGATGTCGTAAGTCTGCGCCAGCCGCAGCAGGATCTGCGCCGTCAGCGGCCGCTGATTGCGCTCGAGGTGGTTGAGATAGCTTGGGGAGATCGCGAGGTCCTCGGCCATGCGGCTCTGCGTCAGGCCGAGGTCGCGGCGCAACCGCTTGAGCCGCATGCCGAGGAAAAGTTTGCGTTCCGGTTCCGAGGCCATTTTCACAGCTTGTCACGACATGACAAAAGCGACAAGTCGCATCCTTACAAAGTAACACCGTCGTCGTGGCGATGCTCTTTGCGCCGGACTAATGTTTCGCTAAGCACCGCGACCCGCTGAGCGCCGGCGCTCCAGGAGAGATGTAATGACCGACTTCGCCAACCTCGTCCCGCAGGCCCCGTCCGGCCGTTACGCCTCGGTGGAGCGGCCCTATTCGCCCACCGACGTTGAGAAGCTGCGCGGTTCGGTGGCGATCAGCTACACCCTCGCCGAACGGGGCGCCAACAAGCTGTGGACGCTGATGAACGAGGAGCCCTACGTCAACGCGTTGGGCGCCGTCACCGGCAACCAGGCCATGCAGATGGCCCGCGCCGGCCTCAAGGCCATCTATCTCTCGGGCTGGCAGGTCGCCGCCGACGCCAACACCGCCGGGGCGATGTATCCCGACCAGAGCCTCTATCCGGCCAACGCCGCGCCGGAACTGGCGCGCCGCATCAACCGCACCCTGCAGCGCGCCGACCAGATCGAGCATGCCGAGGGCGGCGTGAAGCGCGACTGGTTCCTGCCTATCGTCGGCGACGCCGAGGCCGGCTTCGGCGGACCGCTCAACAGCTTCGAGATCATGAAGGCCTTCATCGAGGCCGGCGCCGCGGGCGTGCACTTCGAGGACCAGCTCGCGAGCGAGAAGAAGTGCGGCCACATGGGCGGCAAGGTGCTGATCCCGACCAGCGCCCACATCCGTAACCTCGTCGCCGCGCGCCTTGCCGCCGATGTCTGCGGCACCTCGACCCTGGTGTTCGCCCGCACCGACGCCGAGTCGGCCAAGCTGATCACCTCCGACGTCGACGAGCGCGACCGGCCGTTCATCGTGCCGAACAGCCGCACGCCGGAAGGCTTCTATCACCTCAAGGACGGCACCGGCCTGCAACACTGCATCGCCCGCGGCCTGGCTTACGCTCCGTACGCCGACGCCCTGTGGTGGGAGACCTCGCATCCCAACCTCGACGAGGCGCGCGAATTCGCCGAGGCGATCCAGAAGCAGTTCCCCGGCAAGCTGATGGCCTACAACTGCTCGCCGTCGTTCAACTGGGAAGCCAACATCGACAAGGCGACGATCGCCAAGTTCCAGCGCGAGCTAGGCGCCATGGGCTACAAGTTCCAGTTCGTCACCCTGGCCGGCTTCCACAGCCTCAACCACGGCATGTTCGAGTTGGCCCTCGGCTACAGGGACCGGGGAATGGCGGCCTATTCCGAGCTGCAGCAAGCAGAGTTCGCCTCCGAAGCCGCCGGCTATTCGGCGACGCGCCACCAGCGCGAAGTCGGCACCGGCTATTTCGACCAGGTGGCGATGACGATCAGCGGCGGCGCGAGTTCCACGACGGCGCTGTCGGACTCAACCGAAGCCGCGCAGTTCGCCAAAGAGGCGGCGTAAGCGCCGAGCGGCCTTGCGCCCCCTCCGTCACGGCGCGAGAAAGTGCGCCGCGCCACCTCCCCCGCAAGCGGTGTACGGACCGGAGACATGGCTGACAGATGTTCGGGGACATGGTGGACACTTTGGCATGAAGCGGGGGACCGATCATGCCGTTCGAGGAGTGTTCCATTGTGGAGAGCCGAGGGGAGTTTTGCCGGCTGGGATCGAAGCCGGGGGCGAACAAGCGGGAGCTTTGCCGGCGGTTCGGGGTGTCTCCGGAGACGGGCTACAAATGGCTGACCCGTTTCGCGGCGTCGGGAGAGGCGGGGTTGGGCGATCTGTCGCGTCGGCCGCTCGGCAGTCCGGCGCGCACCGTGGACGCGATCGAGGCTCGGGTGCTCGGCGTGCGCCGCGAGCATCCGGCGTGGGGCGGACGCAAGATCCGCAAGGTTCTCCAGAACGCGGGGCTGGAGACGCCGCCCTCGGCTTCGACGATCACCGCCATCCTGCGACGGCATGGACTGTTGGACGGTCCCGGGGCCGGCGAGCCGCGCGCGGTCCAGCGCTTCGAGCACGAGGCTCCCAACGATCTTTGGCAGATGGACTTCAAGGGCCACATCGCCATGGCCGAGGGCCGCTGCCACCCGCTGACCATGCTGGACGACCATTCGCGCTACTGCCTGGAGCTGGGCGCCTGCGCCGACGAACGGACGCTCACCGTGCGCGAGCGGATGACGCGGGTGTTCCGCCGCCATGGCCTGCCCCGGCGCATCCTGGCCGACAACGGCTCGCCGTGGGGAAGCTCCGGCTCCGACCAGCGCCACACCCCGCTCACCGTCTGGCTGCTCGACCTGGAGGTTCCCGTCAGCCACGGCCGCCCCTATCATCCCCAGACCCAGGGCAAGGAAGAACGCTTCCACAAGACCATGAAAGCCGAGGTTCTCGGCGACCGGGTGTTCGACGACCTCGGCCAGGCCCAAGCGGCCTTCGACGCCTGGCGCGAGGTCTACAACGTCAAGCGGCCCCACGAAGCCATCGGCATGGCGACACCCGCCACCCGCTATCGCATGAGCCCCCGCGCCATGCCCGACAGCATCGGACCACCCGAGTATGAGCCCGGCCTTCCCACCCGCAAGGTCGATCCCGGCGGCTGGTTCAGCTTCAAGGGCCGCGTCGTCAACTGCCCCAAGGCCTTCGCCGGCCGGCGCCTCGCCTTGCGCGCCACCGCACAGGACGGCGTCTATGACCTCTGCTATCGCCGCCATGTGCTCTCGCAACTCGACCTGCGACAGACCATGGTCAAACCCGTCCACCATGTCCCCGAACACCCGTCCACCTTGTCCCCGGTCTGAACAAAGAGGACGGGTGAGGAGTAATCAAGATCAACTCCTCCCACGCCCTCTCGCGGGGGAGGTGGCGCTCGACGCCCGCTTGCGTCGAGTGACGGAGGGGGCGCAAGGCCACATTCCAGGAGCCGATATGTCAGAACTCGCCACCGCAAGCCACGCCAAAATTCTCGGTCCCGTCGCCGGCCGTGCCGCCGAAATCCTCACCCCGGCCGCCCTGGACTTCCTCGCCGGCCTGCACCGCGCTTTCGACGCCCGTCGCCGCGAACTGCTCGCCGCTCGCGTTACCCGCCAAGCCAGGTTCGACGCCGGCGAAACGCCGGACTTCCTGCCTGAAACCGCCGACGTCCGCGCCGGCGACTGGAAGGTCGCGCCGATCCCCGCCGACCTGCTGGACCGCCGGGTCGAGATCACCGGCCCGGTCGACCGCAAGATGATCGTCAATGCCCTCAACAGCGGGGCGAAGGTGTTCATGGCCGACTTCGAGGACGCCACGTCGCCGACCTGGAGCAACCTCGTCGAAGGCCAGATCAACCTCAAGGACCGCTGGGCCAATGCGATCGACTTCACCGACGAGACCACCGGTAAGGCCTATGCGCTCAAGCCCAACCCCGCCGTGCTGATGGTCCGCCCGCGCGGCTGGCATTTGACCGAACGGCATGTCGAGGTCGACGGCGAGGCGATGAGCGGGTCGCTGTTCGACTTCGGCCTCTATGTCTTCCACAACGCCAAGGCGCAGATCGCCGCCGGCGCCACCCCCGCCTTCTACCTGCCGAAGATGGAGTCGCATCTCGAGGCGCGGCTATGGAATGACGCGTTTGCCCACGCCGAACGCGCGCTCGGCATCCCGAACGGAACGTTTAAGGCCACGGTGCTGATCGAGACCCTGCCCGCCGCGTTCGAGATGGACGAGATCATCCACGAGCTGCGCGATCACATGGCGGGCCTGAACTGCGGCCGGTGGGACTACATCTTCTCCTACATCAAGCGCATTGGCGGCCACCCTGACGCCCTGACGCCGGACCGCGCGGCGATGACCATGGGCGCGGCCTTCCTCAGCGCCTATTCGCTGAAGCTGATCCAAACCTGCCACCGCCGCGGCGCCTTCGCCATGGGCGGGATGGCGGCGCAGATCCCGGTCAAGGGCGACGACGCCGCCAACCAGGCCGCCTTCGCCCGCGTCCGCGCCGACAAGGAGCGCGAGGCCGGGAATGGCCATGACGGCACCTGGGTCGCCCACCCCGACCTCGTGCCGGTGGCGATGGAGGTATTCGACCGACTGATGCCAGGGCCAAACCAGCTCGGCAAACTGCGGGGGGACGTGAACGTCTCGCGCGAGGAGATGCTGAAGGTCCACGCCGGCGCGCGCACCGAGGCCGGCCTGCGCGAGGATATCCGCGTCGGCGTCCAGTACATGGAAGCCTGGCTGCGCGGACGGGGCGCCGTTCCGCTGTACAATCTGATGGAAGACGCCGCGACCGCCGAGATCAGTCGCGCCCAGGTCTGGCAGTGGATCCAACATGGCGCGACGCTGGACGACGGACGAACGGTGACCGGCGACCTGTTCCAGGAACTGCTCGAGCAGGAGATGGCCCCGTTCAGCGGCGGTCGCTTCGCCGAGGCGACGGCCCTGTTTTCGCGAATGAGCCTAGCCGACAGCTTCGAGGAGTTCCTGACCCTTCCCGCTTACGAAATCCTCGAGTCCTGACGGCGGCGGATCGTCCCGCGAAAAGGGCCGGGTGGTACGATCCCACCCGGCCGATGACTTCAAGCCAAGCCGCCAAGCCAAGCCCGTCGGAAGAGGCTCCGCCCAGGCTGACGCGCCTTATCCGGCGTCAGGGGTTGGTGGACGTCTGGGGCGTGCCGGCGAGGCCGTAGGCGGTGAGGCCGAACAATTTGGCGACATTGGGACTGCCGTTGCCATAAATGTAGTTGTAGTTGGCCGACGGGAAGTTCGCGTTGTAGGTGCCGTCGAAGCCGGGCTGGCCGCGGTGGTAATATTGCTGTGCGGCCGGGGCGCTGGCGCCGCCGGCGGTGGTTTGGTTTGCCCCCTGTGTATACAGGAAGGTGTTCACATTGCCTTGGCGGCCGGCGTGTTGTTCGTAGAGCGCCAGGGCGCCGACGAACTCGGGTGAAGAGACGGACGTCCCGATGGTGAAATAAAACCCGCCGCCACCGGCGACGTCGTAGGCGGTGAGCACCGAACTGTCGTCGGGGCTGCAACTGATCGCGTTGGGGTTGCAGAAGCCCGGTTGGGAGCCGTTGAGCATCGAAAACCCGAGACCGCCGACCATCATGCCCACGTCGGGATTGGTCCGAAAAGTGCTGGATCCAGTATTGACCAAGTTCTGGTAGCTCGGCTTCGCGAATATTCTGCTGACGCCGCCGCCGGCCCCCCAATACCCGCCCGAGACGTTCTCGCCAAAGCCGTAGATATCGTACGGATACTCTGGATCGCCGAACGCGCTTTCCCTCACATAGGTCGAATTTAGGCCAGGTCCGACCGAGCTGATCAGATTGCCTCCGCCCACGGCGGTGACGTTTGGATCGCCGGACGGTGAGGATATCCCAGGAACGAAGTGCGGGTTGGTGCCAGTCGCTCCGGGCTGGTAATCTGGTGTCGGACATGCTGGACCGCCCTGGTCGCCCGAGCTGGCGACAAAGGTGATGCCCTGTACATTCCCCTGCACGTATATTTCATGCTCGGCTTGTAGAATATATGTCAGGTCTACACCGCCGTTATAAGCCGGCGTGTACTCCAGTTCACATCCGCCGAAGGACGAATTCACGATGTCATAGGCGTTGGATTCGACGATATAGCTGTAGCCGTCCATGATGTGTTGATCGGAGAGGTCGGGTATACTGACAACCGTGACCGCCGATCCGGGGGCGCCGCCGGTAACCTGCTGCACGTCGAGACTGGCTTCGAACGCTCCCGGACCGCCCACGGTCCCGCCGCCGTCGACCAGGACGGTCTTCACCGTCGGGATGGGCGCCCCGGAAATCGCGGTGAACTTCTCGTGATTGAAGGCCGCCGCCACGTCGCCTGGGAAGATCTGGTCGGAGATCACGACGGCCACGCGAACGCCCGCGCCATCGTGCCTGTCGACGCGGTGGTAGCCGCCCGGAAGGGCGGTGGTGGTGCTGTAGGCCGGATAGCTGTAGGCCTGCTTCAGGTCATCGAACCAGTAGGCGCCCGTCGCCGTGTAACGGTTGTCGGGGTGGGCCGCCGCGGGACCTTTTGTGACCATGGGGTGGCGCATCGGCGCGCCGGTCAGCGTGACGACCCTCGCGCCGGCGGCCTGCAGGGCGGCGGGCAGGGTCGGGGCTACACTGGAGGCCATCGCCGTCGCGCCGGAGGAGGTCGTGACCGGGTGGAGAGTGGTATGCAGCATCGCGCCGACGTGCGCGGCGTCGCCGACCACATGGAAAGACCGGGCGCGGGCCATGGTGATGTTCAGGCCGGCTTGCTGCAGCGCCGCCTTGACATTGGCGACGTCCGCGGCGGGCGGGCCGAAGCGGGCGGCGAACTGAGCCGGCGTGAGCCAGACGTGGTATTGCGGCGAGCCTGGGGTTTGCTGGGCCTGCATCAGCGCTTCCATGTCGGCCTGGTTGTGCAGCGGAAGCAGCACCTCGAAGTCGACCAGCGTGTTTGGGGCCACGGGCGCGGAGACTGGCTGGCCTTTGGTTGCAGCCAGCGCCGGTGAGGCGGCGACCGAAATCGCGACCAGCGCGGACGATAGAAGCAATTGACTGATCTTCATCTTGATAACCTCAAGCGGTCGTGAGGTCGCGTCGGGGCCGCCCCGCTAGCTCGGCCCCGAAAAGTTCGACAAGCAATACATCGCCGCCGCGATCGGTACACGAAAATGTCGCAATGAGCGGACGCCCGCGGGTCGCCTGCGCCGGTGCGACGAGCATGGGATCGGCACGGTATTCACGACAGAGGAGCCGAAGAACCGCGGGTCAGGCGGTCGCCGCCATGCGCCGGCGGCGCAAGCCCGCGCCCGCGACGCCCATGCCGGCCAGCATCAGGCCCCAGGTCGCCGGCTCCGGAACCGCGGTGACCGACACATTATCCAGCCCTTGATATCCCGGATCGTTCCGGAAGTTGAAGGTGATCGTGTCGGACCCGCTGCCGGTGAAGTAGCCGAAATACTCGACGAATGGCGACGATGGAATGTCGTTCATCGTGGTGATGAAAAGGGAGCCCGGACCGGTGACGCCGAAATCGTTGGGCGTACCGCCGTCGGACGCCAGGTAGAAGATGGATTCATAGGTGGCGCCGGGAGTGTCGGTGAACGTTTGGCTCAGGGTGCCGTCGGAGCCGACTGGTCCCAAGGCCGCGAAGTAGTTACCGTCCTCGGCGGTGATGCCGTCGAAGCCGGACGCCGCGACGAAGGTGGCGCCGGTGTTGCCGCCCTGCGTCCAACCGGTGAAGTCGCCGGTCTCGAAGCTTCCGTTGGTGATGAGATTTGCCGCTTGGCTGCCGCCGACTCCAAGGGCGAGCGCCGAGAAAGTCGCGCCCAAGATAAGATTAGTCAATTTCATGTTCCAGGGCCCCGAATAGAACAGATTCATGGCGCAATCGCCGGAACTCTTCGTCTCACTCTCTCGGAAGACATGTCAATGACAAATTCTCTCTAAACGGCTCGACGGGTCCGAATCGACCGGCCCGCGACCAAGCCGCATGGCTCGCCGGATGGGTGAAGATCGAAGGCGAACCGCGCGGCGTCTTGCGCGCCGTCGATCGTGAGGGCGACGCCGCGCGCCGGCCTTGACGAGCAAACCGGGAGCAGGCTCTACAGGCGACCGTTCCACGACCCGTCCCCGTGACGAGGCGACGGGCCGCAGAGAGGAGACCCCATGACCGCCATCAACGCCGTGACCGACTACGCCCTCGACGGCGATGTGGGCGTGATCACGCTCAACTCCCCGCCGGTGAACGCGCTGTCGGCGGCCGTCCGCGACGGCCTCTCGGGCGGCATGAAGGCCGCGCTCGCCGACCCCGGCGCCAAGGCGATCGTCATCATCTGCGAAGGCCGCACCTTCATCGCCGGGGCCGACATCACCGAGTTCGGCGGCGCCCAGAAGGGCGCCAGCCTGTTCGACGTCCAGGACGCCATCGAAGGCTCGTCCAAGCCGGTCATCGCCGCGATCCACGGCACCGCGCTGGGCGGCGGCCTGGAGGTCGCCCTCGCCTGTCACTACCGCGCGGCCGTCCCCTCGGCGCGGCTGGGTTTGCCGGAGGTGAACCTCGGTCTGCTGCCCGGCGCCGGCGGCACCCAGCGCCTGCCGCGCGTCGTCGGCGTCGAGACGGCGCTGGAGATGATGACCAGCGGCCGCCACGCCCCCGCCTCCGAAGCGCTGAAGAGCGGCCTCGTCGACGAGATCGTCCCCGAAGGCGAGCTTCGCGCCGGCGCCATCGCCTTCGCCCGCAAGATCGTCGCCGAGAACCGCCCGCTGAAGAAGGTCCGCGACTTGGGCGACAAGGTCGAGGCCGCGCGCGGCCACCCGGAGATCTTCGAGACCTTCCGCAAGACCAACGCCCGCAAGTTCCGCGGCTTCCTCGCTCCCGAATACAACATCCGCTGCATCGAGGCCGCGGTGAACGAGCCGTTCGAGGACGGCCTCAAGACCGAGCGCCGCCTGTTCATGGAGCTGATGAGCGGCCCGCAGTCGGCCGCCCAGCGCTACTCCTTCTTCGCCGAGCGCCAGGCCAACAAGATCCCCGACGTGCCCGACGACACCCCGCTCATTGACGTGAAGAAGGTCGGGGTCATCGGCGGCGGCACCATGGGCGGCGGCATCGCGATGAACTTCATCAACGCCGGCATCCCGGTCACCATGATCGAGGTCAAGCAGGACGCCCTCGATCGCGGCATCGCCACCGTGCGCCGCAACTACGAGCGCTCGCGCACCGCCAAGCCGGAGGAGACCGAGGCCCGCATGAGCCGCCTGACCGGCGCCCTCGACATGAACGCCCTGGCCGACTGCGACATGGTCATTGAGGCGGTGTTCGAGCGCATGGACATCAAGAAGGACATTTTCGCCAGGCTCGACGCCATCTGCAAACCGGGCGCCATCCTCGCCACCAACACCTCGGGCCTTAACATCGACGAGATCGCGAGCGTGACCAAGCGGCCTGAGGCGGTGATCGGCCTGCACTTCTTCTCGCCGGCCAATGTGATGAAGCTGGTCGAGGTCGTCCGCGCCGACCACACCTCCAAGTCGGTCATCGCCACCTGCATGAAGCTCTCCAAGCGCATCGGCAAGATTGCCGTCCTGGTCGGCGTCTGCCCGGGCTTCGTCGGCAACCGCATCCTGGGCGCCCGTCAGCGCGAGGCGATGAAGCTGATGTTCGAGGGCGCCATGCCGTGGGACATCGACCGCGTGCTGTACGACTTCGGCTTCCCCATGGGTCCCTTCGCCATGAGCGACCTGGCCGGCCTCGACATCGGCTGGGTCAAGGAGACATCCAAGGGCGAGACCATCCGCGACGTGCTGTGCGAGATGGACCGCCGTGGCCAGAAGACAGGCGCCGGCTACTACGACTACGACCCCGAGACCCGCGCCGCCAAACCCTCTCCCGTGACCGAGAAGATCATCCAGGACTTCGTCGCCAAGTCCGGCGTGAACCCGCGCGCGATCACCGACGAGGAGATCCTGGAGCGCTGCCTCTATCCCATGGTCAACGAGGGCGCCCGCATCCTGGAAGAAGGCAAGGCCATCCGCGCCAGCGACATCGATGTGATCTGGCAGAACGGCTACGGCTGGCCGGTCTACCGAGGCGGCCCGATGTTCTGGGGCGATCAGGTGGGATTGGGCAAGGTCGCGGCGAAGATGGCGGAATACGAGGGTCAGATGGGCGAGGCGTACAAGCCGGCGGGGATGCTGGTGGAGAAGGCGGCGGAGGGGAAGGCGTTTACCCGGTGAATCCTGACGATCCGGTTCTCGTGCCGGCGCTATCCAAGCTCACCACTCCAGCAGCGACAACCCCGGCACATCGCGGAAGTCGGCGCCGTGGCGGGTGACGAGGGTCGCCCGGTGGACGATGGCCTGGGCGGCGATCATACGGTCCAGGATGCGGCGACGGGAGAAGCCGGTGGCATGCAGGATGCGGTCATAGGCCTCGGCCGCTTCGTCGTCGAATTCGATGCTCGGCAGGCCTGACAGCATCAGGTCTAATCTCGTGCGCCGAGCCGCGGCGAGGGCCGGCTCGCGATAGACGCCGCCTTCGAGTTCGACCCTGGTAACGATCGAGATCAACGTCGGCCCGTCCAGGCTTCTTATGCGGCCGACGATACCGTGCTCGCCGTCACGCAACGCGATGGCGATGACGGTGTCCAGAACGTAGGGCGTGCTCAGAGACCTGGACGATCGGGGAAGATGTCGCTGTCCCGCACCTCGATCTCCCCGACGGCCGGAAGCGCCTCCAGCTTGTCCAGCATGACCTGGAATGGCGTCTTCGTCGGATACATCGTGAGGACGTCACCCGAGCGCACGATGGTGAGTTCGACCCCCGCGCCGAAGGCGACTTCCTTGGGAAGACGCACGGCCTCGCTGTTGCCGCTCTTGAAGGTGCGGCTGGTCGCTGTGGTCATCTCAACGGCTCCAATATACACGGTGATATACATCGGCCTCGCGTGACGAACAAGAACGGTGATGGGCGTAAGCCCTCGCCGCGCCGCGCCAGCGACATCGATGTCATCTGGCAGACCGCGTCTATCGCGGAAACGAGGCGGACAGGACGTCCGCCCTCCGGACGACGACCGCTACGGCGCGCGGACCGCCTGGACCATCATGCGATTGCTAAAGTCCCCAGCCGCGATCACCACTTGGCGCTGAGTTCGACGCCGAATTCGCGGGGCGGGCCGAAGTCCTGGGTGGCCACGCCGGTGGCGAACAGGAAGTCGAGCGAGCCGTCCGCGTAGCGCACGTCGCCGATATTGGTCGCGAACGCGGCCACGCTGAAGTTGTCGTGGCCGAGCGGCTTGTTCCACTGCAGCCGCAGGTTGACGAGGGTGTGGGCGGCCGACGACTCGGCCGCCGCGACCCCGGGACCGAGGAGCTGTTCTTCACGCACGAGCGGAATGTTCGAGTATCCGCCCTGGAAGAACTCCCGGCTGATGTAGTTCGCCGTGACGTTCGCGACGAGGTCGCCGAGGTTGCCCTTGAGCGGGAAGGTATAGGATGCCCGGACGCTGGTCTGGAACTTCGGCGCGAACGGCAGCGGGCTCTTCTTGAAGTCGAAGATACAGGAGCCCGTGGTCTGGCCGGCGGGGACCGTGGCGGCGGACGCGCCCGGCACGCACAACGGCGAGTTCGCCGCGCCGGGCGCTATGCTGTAGCTCCCGACATAGCCGGCGGTCGCCTGAAAGAGCGAGGTCGGATCCGGCGCCAGGTATCTCGTGTAGTGATCGTCGGCATAGGAGAAGTTGGCGTAGATATCCAGCCTGGGGGTGGGGAAGACCTCGCCCTGGATCTCGATGCCTTTCCTCTCCTCGTCCGCCGGGTTGCCGGTATAGGCGACATAGGTGCCGCCGTTGAGCGACGGGATGAACACCGTTTCGGCGATCTGCACGTCCGTGAAGCGCTCGTAGTATAGGTCGACATCGAGATAGCCACGCACGCCGCCGAAGTCGAAGCGGTACTTGTCGCCGAGTTCGTAGTCGTTCAGATTTTCCGGCTTGGCGAACGGCACATAGCCGGGCACTTCATCGGGAGCGACGCCGGGCAGAAGCGCGTTGTTGGCAAAGCCGGGCACGATGATGTGTGAGAAGTTGAAGTAAACATCATTGGTCGAGGTGATGTAGTTGACAGCCGCCGAATAGTTCACGGGATAATTCGTATAGACCGATGTCACCTGCGACGGAGGAACCGGCGTGGTGCGGTAAAACACGTTAGGCGACGTATAGCCTGTTGAATAGTTATAGTAGGAATAGGTGTTGCGGTTTTGGTTGAAACGAACGCCGCCGGTGAACTGCAGGCCCGTCAGCGGCTTGAACAAGGCGCCGGCGTCGGCGATGACGTTTATATACTGCCCAAAGAAGCTTCCCTTGAATTTGTTGACATAAAAATAGGACGGCGCGGGTCCTTCGTTGAAGGCGTAGGCGCCGTTGAAGGAGATCGGGATGTTCTGGCTCGTCTTGAACCCTGACGTCGGGCTGGACGGCTCGATCGAATTGTAGAACCCGAGGACGTAGGACAGGCCGGGCGACGAGCCCAGGGCGTCGTCCAGAGTGCCGTGGATCTGGAATTCGTCATGGTACAGCACGTTGTACCCGGCCTCGCTCGGCGCGCCGAAGCCGTCCGATGGCGGGGTAACGCTGCCGGGCGTCAGCGTCGAGGGACGCGGCGTGGGCAGGATCAGCTTGGTGCCGAACGCGCCGTTGCCGTCGGGTGAGCCGTAATAGTCGAAAGCGCCGACGGTGAAGTTGGTGACGACGTTGTTGAACCAGGTGACATCCGCGACATTGTGGAACGACAGGCTGCCGCCGCCGAGAGCGCCGGTCCATTTGACCACATCGAGGTTGGCGATGTTCACCAGGATGTTGTTGTGTATCGGATCGTTGAGGGGCGCGTTCTCGATCGGCGCCGGAATTTGATAACCTCCGCTCGCCTGGGTGAGCGCGACCGCCGCGAGCGCCTGTTGCTGGAAGGTCCCGAGCAGGGCGGCGTGTTGCGTCTCGCACTGGGCCATGGTGGTGCCGGGCGCCCAAACCTGCGCGAGAGTAGCGGGCGAGCAGGCGTAGCCGAAAAAGGCGGGTTGACCACCGCCCCCAATGAAATTCGGACCGGGCAGCGGAATGCCTGTCGGTGTCTTACCGGTCAGCGACGAGTAGCCGCCCAGGGAATTGTAGAAGCTGACCGCCTCCGCCGTCGCCGTGTCGTTCTGATAACTCAACTGCAACATCGTATAGTCGGTGAACCCGCCCCCCGGCGAGTTGTACTGCAGGCCGATGCGGACACTCTGGTTGTCGTTGGAGTCCAGCTTCTCGGACCGGCCTTGAATGTGGATGTAGCCGTCGGTGCGGTTGCGCGCGGCCGAGACCCGCAAGGCGAGCTGGTCCTTGATCAGCGGGATGTTCACATAGCCCTGGAAATTGGTGGTGTTGAGGTTGCCGAGGGTGAGGTCGGCGCCCGCTCCCCAATTGTTCATGTCGGGGTGGGCCGGGGTGTACAGCACCGCGCCGCCGAGCGCCGTGTAGCCGAACAGGGTGCCTTGAGGCCCATAGAGGATCTGCACGCCCGACATGTCGTAAAGCGACGACGGCGCCGCCGGGACTTCGCTGAAGAAGGTCGAGGTTCCAAAGCCTCTGATCAGGACGCCGGTGTAATCCTTGATCCAACCGGTCGATACGTCGACCGATGGCGCGAAGCCCTGTAGTTGATAGAAGTTGGTTATCTGGTTGTTCTGTAGAACCTGCGGGGTGATGGCGACGATGGTCTCCGGAACCTTCTGAATGTTCTCTTCCTTCAGGCGGGCGGTGACCACGACTTCGCCGACGTGAGTCGAGTCGATGATGCTGGCGCTCCGGCTGGCGTTCGAATCCGTCGCGGTGGCGGAGCCGATCGGGTTCGCCGGCGGGACGGCCGCGGCGCCGGTCGAACTCGTGGCGGGAGGGGCGGTCTTGACCGCCGCCGCATCCTGCGCGGACGCGGCCGAGACCCCGACAACCATCGACGTGGCCGCCACCAGAGAGACGAGGATCAACGAGCTGCTCGAGTTCACAAGACGGTCTTTGAGTATGCGACGCATGAAATTGGCTCCTCCCATAAGAATTCGCGGCCAGAGGTTGCTGGATACACGATCGTTTTTACTTATTATTGTACGGGCTTTGGGTCGACGCGAGAACGGTGGTCGCGGCTCCGCCAACGCGCAGTGCGTAAAGAGTGTCTTCCGCTGTTCCTCCCTCCGCCGCGCGTTGTCACGCCGGTCTGTTAAACGCAGCCTACGGCCGGTGACGATTGTTGACAAGACGTTTTGTTGATCGTTCGGTATGTGAAAGTCTGAGCTTAGTTTCAGTGTGGAGAGAAACTCAGAATCGCACCACGCGCGCCGAGTGGCTGGAAACGGGCCGGACGCCTGAACGGACCCCTTGGTCTCGATTGTTTACAATCGCCTGCGGGGTTGCTCGCGTCGACGGACCGGATCATCGAACGCCTGTGATGGCGACGGAATTGCCAGGTCCTTGTTTCGGGGGCAGACCGTCTCGCCGGCTCCGCGAGACGGGCGGCGGGGTGAACAACGGAAAGAGTAGTGCGATGCCGGACCTTGCCGCCTTGTGGGAAGCTCATTGCCGCGACGAGTTCGAGACGCGGGACGTCGACGCCACCATGGCGACCATGGTGCGCGAGCCCTACGTCAACCACATTCCGACCATGACCGGCGGCGTCGGACACGACCAGCTCAAGCGGTTTTACAAATACCACTTCATCGGGGTGAACCCGCCGGATTTCCGCCTCGTCCCCGTCAGCCGCACGGTCGGCGAAAATACCCTCGTCGACGAGTTCCTGGTGCGGTTCACGCACACCTCGCGGATCGATTGGATGCTGCCTGGGATCGAGCCGACCGGCCGGGCGGTGGAGATACCGACCGTGGCCATCGTGCAGTTCGACGGCGACAAGCTGATCAACGAACACATCTATTGGGACCAGGCCAGCGTGCTGGTGCAGATCGGCAAGCTCGATCCCACTGGCCTTCCCGTCGCGGGCGCGCAGACGGCGCGGAAGCTCTTGGACAAGGCGCTGCCCAGCAACGCCCTGATGCAAGCCGAGTGGCGGGAAAGCGAGGGCAAACCTCTATGAGTAGCTGGCGGCGCCGCCACGATCCCTCGCCGTTGGAGGGGGCGGAGGGCGGTTGACGGTCGTGCGTGACTCCCGCGTGGAGCGGGACGCGACCGGTTCTCTCAAAAGGTCCCTTGAATCAGCGGGATGCCGTGAAAGGGCGGGAAGGCGCCGTTGGGTAGCTGGGTCCCTCCGCCCTGCCCGGCGGGATTGAGCGAGAAGTCGGGGGACTGGCCCTGCTGGAGCGTCAGTGTCGGACCAACCTGGACCGTTGCGCTGACCGGCCCCAGGGTAACGGCCGCCTGCACGCCGCCCTGCAGTTGCAGGGTCAGCGCGCCCGAGGCGGAATTGCCGCCCGCGTTGGTGATGCCGGCGACAAGCTGCACGAAGGCGCTGGCCTTCACCGTGGCGTGGACCGCCTTGAACAGCTTGGTGTCGACCAGGGTGACGTCGGGCGATTGCGCCTGCACCCCCAGCATGGCCTGCACGTCGCCGGTCGTGGTGTTGACCTGGAACTGGTAGATGCGCTGCACCGACCCGTCACCCTGGGCGAGCTGCACCTGGATGGTGTGCTCGAACTTGGCCTTGCGGACCAGGTGCCACGTCCCTTGCCAGCCGATCGCCGACGCCAGCTTGTCCGGCTTATCGGGGACCTCGGGCCTGGCGGGTGGATCGTCGAAGGCGATGGTGAACGGCGGCGGCGGGGGAACGGGCGCCTGCAATGCCTTGCGCACCAGGATGGACCACTCGGCCCCGACGATGGCGGCGACCTTGTCGCGCGGGATGATCGGCAGAACGAGCGCGCGGCACTGTTCGGTGATCTGGTCCAGCGTCACCGGCCCGCCGTTGAACAGCGGCCGCAGGCCCGGACCGGTCGCGAGGCCTCCGGTCGTCAGGAAGTTCCGGATGCGGTCGACATCGGCGCCGGTCAATCCCGGCTCAAGCGTCTGGCCGGGGCGGTCCAATCCGTAGGGCATCGGTATGCCCCCTCTGAGTAGGCCCGACGAGTTCGGTCCGCCGGCGGCTGACGAACCGGAGCCCGCGCCGCCGCCGGGAAGGTATTTGTAGAACTGGGAGTCGATGTAGGCGGCGATGGCCTCGTCCGACGGCAGCAGGATGCCGGCCTCCCGCCGAACCAAGGCGATGGCCTGCGCGAGGTCGGTGCGCCGCCCGTCGAACATGGCGCGCTTCTCGCGCATGAACACCACGACCTGATGCCGCCGCAGGACGCGGTCGATCAACTCGATCTGTTGGGGCGACAGTTTCGCGCGGGTCGGGTCGGGCGTGGGTTGGGCCGAGGCGATCCCGTCCCGCCGAACCACGCCGGCGGGGCCTTGCTGGGCGACATGGGTCAGCTCGTGCGCCAGCAGCCGCGCGCCGGAGTCGGTGTCGGGCGCGTAGTGCCCGGCGCCGAACACCACGTCCCGGCCCACGGTGTAGGCGCGGGCGCCCACGCTGGCGGCCGATCGGGCCGCGATCCCGTACCGGTGGACGCGGACCTGCCCGAAATCATAGTCGAACCGCCGCTCGAACTGCGTCCGGAGCGCCGGATCGAGCGGCTGGGCTGGCGCGCGGATGGCGTCGGCGACGATGTCGGGCGCCTCGCCTTCGCCCGGACCCCGGCCGTCGGCCGGCTTGGCCCGCGCGACCTCCGGTTCAGCCGGCGCGCGGCTCGCCGGCCGCGACGCGACCCTGACCGCGCCCGCCGCTTCGTCCCGCGACATCACGCGATCGGCGATGCGGTCCGCCTCATGCTCCAGAGGATCGTCGTTGCGGCCCATGACCAGCTTGGCTTGCGGAACGCCGGTTCGACGACCGTTCGCCCGATCCGGCGCGGCCAGCGGCACGCCGCTCAAATCCCAGGAAGCGCGAGACGCGTCGTGGGTTGGCGCGGGTGTCGGCTCGGTCCGTCCCGCCGGCGGCCGCGCGAACATCTTCGCGTGCTGAGGCGCCCGGTTCTTGGCGACCTTCGGAGCGAACATGCCGATCCTCTCCCCCGTCGACGCGGTGTACGCGCCGCCCCCGCTATGTCAAATCGGCCGGCGCAGCACGGTGAAGCTCGCCGCGCCGCCGACGGCGATTAGCGGCAGCAGGGCGATCATCACGCCCCGCGCGCCGACGCCGGCGCCGAGCAGGGCCGCCGCCGACAGCGGGCCGGCGAAGGCGCCGAGCCGTCCCACGGCCACGAACGCGCCCACGCCCGTGCCCCGCGCCATCGTCGGATAGAACAGCGGCGCGAGACCGTAGAAGAACAGCGTCGCGGAGGTCACGAACACCCCGGCGCAGAACCCCGCCGCTCCGGCGGAGGCCAGATCGCCGCGCGCCGAGGCGAGGCCCAACACGGCGAGCGCCATCGCCGCGTACCAAACGACCACCGTCCGGTCGCCGCGCCGCCGCTCCAACAGCGCGGCCAGCACCAGAACGCCGACCCCTCCGCCCAGATTGTACAGCAGGGCGACCACGCTGGCGTCCGGCCGGCTGACGCCCCTGGCGCTCATCAGCGTCGGCAGCCAGTTGAGCAGCATGTACTGCCCCAGCAGGGCGCAGAACGACGCGGCCCACAGCACCAGGGTGGTGAAAGCCCGCCCCTCGCCGAACAGGGTCCAGACCACGCCCGGCCGAACCGCCGTCTCCCACCGCGCCGCGACGAAGGCGCGTGACTCCGGCAGCAGCGGGACCATGGCGGCGGCGATGGCCAGCGGCGCGGCGCCGCCGACGATGAAGATGTCGCGCCAGCCCAGCGTGGCGGCGACGCCTCCCGCCGCCGCGCCGCCGAACGGCATGCCGGCGGTCAGCATGGTCACCACCCGCGTCCGCCGCGCCGGCGCCACGCCATCGGACGCCAAAGCCTCCGACGCCAGCGCCACCAGCGTCGGAAACGCTCCGCCCAACCCCAATCCCGCCAGCACGCGAATGGCGAGAAGCTGCGTCAGATCGCCGGACCACGCCGTCGCCGCCGAGAACACGCCGAACGCGGCCAGCGACAGGACCAGCGTCCACTTGCGCCCGAACCGATCCGCCAGCCGGCCGACGACCAGCGCGCCGACCAACAGCCCGATCAGGCTGGCGCTGAACACCGGACCGAGCTGCTCCCGCGTGAGATGCAGCGCGGGCGCGAGACGCGGCGCCGCCACGCCCATCGACTGGATGTCGAACCCCTCGGCGAGGGCGGCGAGGAAGCACAGGATGAGCGTGGTGATGGACTTGGCCCCCGGTGAACGAAACACGTTCCCAAACTGTCGTTTAGCCAGCATTGGCTGCAAGCACATCGTGAGATGTTTGGTTTTTCAGATGCTCGTTCGAGACGCGCAAGCGAAACGGAGGCCGACCTCCGCAACAGAGTAAACAGGCGGATTCTTGGCGGGGGCATCTGTGAAATGCTTAGTAGCGACTAGGAGCGACTCGATCCCGAGCCATGAGGCGGACTGGGCTCTTGTTAGAATCAGCGGAATGGCGCCGAGAACAAGACGGTAGCGATTAGAAGGCGAGGAAATTGGATAAAGACGTCGAAGGAGCCGTAGAAAACTCAGAGGGAGAGCAAGAGGAGGCAAATTCCATAAAAAGCGCTGAACGCGCGATGGTAAGACTTACCGCTCAACTTGTATGGTGGACACGTGCGATCGTCTTCGTAGCTGCCGTCTCTGCCGTGGTCTCTTTCTTGCAATTTGTTGAACTAAGGAGCCAGGTGAGTCTGGCTCGTTCGGGCAGCATAGATACGCAGAATGCAATCGCTGCAACCAATAGGATCGCCGATCTCACTCGTGATGCTAACGCCGGAGCACAGTCTAACGCTTCCATCCAGAGAATTCAGACCAAGACAGCTTTGGATATTTCTTATGACCAACTAGACACAACTCGGAAGAGTGCGAAGGACACCTCCACGCTGTCCAAAAGCGGTGAGCGAGCGTGGGTTACCCCGATTCTTACGGTTGTAACATTTAACAGAGACGCGAAAACTGGAACCTTTGCTCTTTTTCACGCTCACTGGATGAATACGGGACGCACCCCTGCTCAGAAGGTTTATGCCAGAATATCCGGGAACGGGCGCACTGTTGCGGACAAAGAAACAAGGATGGGCTCTATAATTGGTCCGAGTCAAGATTTTACTACCAATTATATAGCTATAGACGTAGAGGAAGCTTTTGTCACGCGAAAGAGTTATGTTGTGGAAAGTACAATCACGTACCGAGATATATTTAGCGAGAAAATTCGACATTCATTAGCTAGATACAATGTGCGATATATAGGTCTTGACGATCCCGCCAATATTTCGGATCTCCATAAGCTTTTAGGTAGCTTCGAAATCGGCGTGTTGGAGACCACAGGTGATTAACAGCGATACCAACATGGCCGCCCAGGGCACCCATACGCGCTTCAAGTCCGCATCCGTAAACCGTCGCGGTTCAACGTCATCTCTTTGCGGAGTTCGGTCTGACGCAGGTGGGACGACATCGGCTCGACCAAAGATAGCGCGATGAGCGAGGTGCTTCCCGTCACCATCTACCACAACCCGAATTGCGGGACATCGCGCGCCGTGCTCGCCGCGATCCGTGAAGCCGGCCACGAACCCGAGGTCGTCGAGTACCTGAAGGTCGGCTGGACGCCGGGGAAGCTCGGGCAACTCCTTGCGGCCATGGACGCCGAGCCGAAGGACCTGCTGCGGGAAAAGGAGGCGGCGAACCTGGCGCCCGGGCTGCTCGAAGCCGGCGCCACCGACGATCAGATTCTCGACGCCATGGTCGCCCATCCCGTCCTGGTCAACCGGCCGGTCGTCGTGACACCGAACGGAACCAGGCTCTGCCGCCCGGCGGACGTGGTGTTGGACTTGCTCGACCAGCAGCGGTCGGGGGAATCATTGGCAAATTGAGGAATGATCCCAACTTGTCCTTCTCCCCTTGCGGGAGAAGGTGGCCCGCGCAGCGGGTCGGATGAGGGGTCGCGCGATCTCTCCGCCTCCCTTGGATCGGCAAAACCGAAGGCCGAGAAGGCCGGTGGACATGCCGGAGTGAGCGCGTTAGAATTGCATAATGCAATCTATGCGATCGATGAATTTGGCAGGTCTTTCGCCGCGACGGCGGGTGCGAACCCATAAGCCCCTGATTCTAATCGTTATGATGAAATCAAAGTCGGCGGATCGTCGCCGTCTCGGCTTGAAACCCGCTTTCGCGAGACGTTTTCGATCGCGTTTCGCGCACGAACCCTGCCAATTCCCTGCCCGAAAACCTGCCCAAACCCTGCCCTAAACTGCCCATTTCCGTCAGACCGCTGGCTCGGCCCCGAACGTCCGCGCCGCCTCGACCAAACCCTCGGCGGCGAGCTTGACCAGGTCGCCGCCCTTTTCCGGCGTCGCCAGTACCGGGTCGGAGCCCATGCGGCCGTCAGGGAAGCGGGCGCGGAAGTCGGCGGCTTCGCGGATCGGGCCGGTAGGGGCGATCTGCGGCGCGTAATTGGCGGCCTTGATGTTGTCCGGATAGGCCCACTGGGTGATGGCGATCTCCGACGGGGTCGCATGGCTGCCGTGGCCGACGGGAAACTGTTGCCGCGCCAAATTCATCACCCCCTTCAAGTCCCACCAGTTCACCAGCCGGCAGGCGAAGCCGGCCCGGCCTCCGAAGTAGCTGTTGCGGGCGTAGATCTCGGAGAACGCCGCCTCGATGGTGGCGACATTGCCGCCGTGGCCGTTGAGGAACAGGATGCGGGTGAAGCCGTGGTGGGCCAGCGAGCGGACCCAGTCCTCGATCGCGGCCATGAAGGTCGAGGGCCGCAGCGCGATGGTGCCGGGAAAGTCGAGATGATGCTGGGCCATGCCGATGTTGAAGGTCGGCGCGACCAGGATGTCTGCGGTCTTCTGCGCCTCGTGGGCGACGATCTCCGGACACATCCAGTCGGTGCCGAGCAGGCCGGTCGGGCCGTGCTGTTCGTTGGAGCCGATCGGCACGACCACCGTGGTCGATCGCGCGAGGAAGGCCTCGATCTCGGGCCAGGTCGACATGTGCAGCAGCATGGGCGGGAACTTTGCGCGGGAATGGGAAGGGGCCTAAGCGGGATAGCAACGATCGTCCGCCTCGGGGGAAAAATGCGCAACGCGATGGTGGGTCTCGCCCTGGTTATGCTGGCCGGCGCCGCCCACGCGGAAAGCGACACGGCGCGGTGGGCGGCGGAGGCGGCGCGCGTCACCATCACCCGCGACGACCTCGGCATCGCGCATGTCCACGGCAAGACGGACGCCGACGCGGTGTTCGGCGCGGTCTACGCCCAAGCCGAGGACGACTTCAACCGCATCGAGATGAACTATCTCACCGCGCTCGGTCGGTCCGCGGAGGCCGAGGGCGAGGGCGCGGTCTGGACCGATCTGCGCCGGCGCCTGTTCATCGATCCGGAGGCGCTCAAGGCCGATTACGCCAAGAGCCCGGCGTGGTTGCAGGCGCTGATGACCGCCTGGGCCGACGGGCTCAACGACTATCTCGCGACCCACCCCGAGGTGACGCCGAAGGTCATCCGGCGGTTTGAGCCGTGGATGGCGCTCAGCTTCACCGAGGGCAGCATCGGCGGCGACGACGAGCGCGTCGGGCTGGACGCCCTGCGCGCCTTTTACGACGGGCCGACGTCCAGGGAGAGCGAGGTCGACGAGGTCGCTCTGTCGAAGAAGACGGTGGGCTCCAACGGCATCGCCATCGGCCAGTCGCGCTCGGCCAGCGGCCACGCCCTGCTGCTGATCAATCCGCACACCTCGTTCTTCTTCCGCGCCGAGTTGCAGATGACCAGCGACGAGGGACTGAACGCCTTTGGGGCTGCCACCTGGGGTCAGTTCTTCATCTACCAGGGGTTCAACGAACATGCCGGCTGGATGCACACCTCCACCGGCGTCGACAACGTCGACGAGTTCGCCGAGACGATCAGCCGGGCCAAGGGCCATCTGACCTACCGCTACGGCGCCGAGAACCGGCCGGTGACCTCCAGGCCGGTCACCATCGCCTTCCGCGCGCCGGATGGTTCGATGAAGACGCGGACTTTCACGGCCCAAGCCACCCACCACGGACCCATCGCCCGCGCCTGGGGCGGCAAGTGGATGGCCATCGCCCTGATGAACACCCCGGTGGCGGCGCTGGAGCAGTCGTTCCTGCGCACCAAGGCCACCGACTACGCGGGTTTCGTCAAGGTGGCCGACCGCAAGGCGAACGCCAGCAACAACACCCTGTTCGCCGACGACAAGGGCGACATCGCCCTGCTGCTCCCACAGTTCATGCCCCGGCGCGACGACCGCTTCGACTATCGCCGGCCGGTGGACGGCGCCGATCCGGCGACCGACTGGAATGGCCTGCACGACATCGCCGACCTGCCCAACGTGCTGAACCCCAAGAGCGGCTTCGCGGTGAACACCAACAACGCGCCGTGGTTCTCGGCCGGTCCGGACAGCCCGAGGGCGGCCGACTACCCGAAATACCTCGACACCGTCGGGCAGAACTACCGCGGCGTGCACGCCTTGCGGCTGTTCACCACCGATCGGCGGTTCACCCTGGAGGGTCTGCGCGACGCGGCCTTCGATCCGAACCTGCCGGCCTTCGACGACCTGCTGCCGCCCCTCATCGCGGCATGGGACGGCCTGCCCGTCGCCGATCCGTTGAAGGCCAAGACCGCGGAGGCGATCGCGGCGTTGAAGGAATGGGACCGTCGCTGGGGCGCCCAGTCGGTCCCCACCACCCTCGCCGTGTTCTGGGCCGACGGCTTCTGGCGCCAGCGCCCGAAGTCGGAGCCGATGAAGGTGACGCTGGACTACATCCAGAGCCGGACGCCGCGCGAGAAACTCGAGGCGCTCGCGGGCGTCACCGACCGGCTGACGTCGGAGTTCGGGCGCTGGCGGACCCCCTGGGGCGAGGTCAACCGCTTCCAGCGCCTGACCGGAGAGATCAAGCCGCGGTTCGACGACTCCGCGCCAAGCCTCGCCGTGCCGTTCGTCTCGGGAACATGGGGCTCGCTCGCCGCCTTCGAGGCCAAGCCCTATCCGGGAACCCACCGCTGGTACGGCTCGAGCGGCAACAGCTTCGTGGCGGTGGTCGAGTTCGGCCCCCGCGTCCGCGCTCTCGCCGTCACCGCCGGCGGCGAAAGCGGCCACCCCGGCGATCCCCACTTCAACGACCAGGCCGAGCGCTACGCCTCGGGCGATCTGCGCGAGGTCTACTTCTACCCCGACCAACTCGCGGGCCACACCGAGCGGGTCTACCATCCGGGTAGCTGAGCGTACGACCCTTATCCCAAGCCGCTCATCCCGGCGAACGCCGGGACCCAGATCGTAGGGCGAACCGCAGGCCGAGATAGTGCGGTTCAGGTCGGTCCGGAAACGATTTTGCCTTATGATCTGGGTCCCGGCGTTCGCCGGGATGAGCGGGATTTGGGGCAAGGAGCGCCAGGATGAGTGACGACCAGATTTTCCCCGTGCCCGAGGCCTGGGCGAAGCGCGCGAAGATGGACGCCGCCGGCTATGACGCCGCGTGGCGCGAGGTCGAGGCCGATCCCGACGCCTATTGGCGCAAGGTCGGCGAGCGGCTGGAGTGGTCGACGCCGTTCACCTCGGTCAAGGACACCTCCTTCGCCAAGGAAGATTTCCACATCCGCTGGTTCGCCGACGGGGCGCTGAACGCCTCCGTCAACTGCCTCGACCGCCACCTTCCCGCCCGCGCCGATGATACCGCGATCATCTGGGAAGGTGACGATCCGTCGGAGAGCCGCCGCATCACCTATGCCGAAGTCCACGCGGAGGTCTGCCGCATGGCCAATGTGTTCAAGTCGCTGGGCGTGGTGAAGGGCGACCGGGTGACGATCTACCTGCCGATGATCCCGGAGGCGGCCTACGCCATGCTGGCCTGCGCGCGAATCGGCGCGGTGCACAGCGTGATCTTCGGCGGCTTCTCCCCCGACTCGATCGCCGGCCGCATCCAGGACTGCGGCTCACACTTCATCATCACCGCCGACGAGGGCCTGCGCGGTGGGCGCAAGGTGCCGCTCAAGGCCAATGTCGACAAGGCGCTGGAGAGCTGCCCGGACGTGAAGACGGTCGTGGTGGTGAAGCGCACCGGCGCCGACGTGCCCATGATCTCCGGACGCGACGTCGAATATGAAATCGCCCGCCACGGCGCGGCCACCCATTGCAATCCTGAACCGATGAACGCCGAGGACCCGCTGTTCATCCTCTACACCTCCGGCTCGACCGGAAAGCCCAAGGGGGTGCTGCACACCACCGGCGGCTATCTGGCCTGGGCGGCGCACACCCACGAGCTGGTGTTCGACTACCGGCCGGGCGAGGTGTTCTGGTGCACCGCCGATGTCGGCTGGGTCACCGGCCACAGCTACATCGTCTACGGGCCGCTGGCCAACGGCGCGACCACGGTGATTTTCGAGGGCATACCGACCTACCCGACCGTGTCGCGGTTCTGGGAGGTCATCGACAAGCACAAGGTGGAAATCTTCTATACCGCGCCGACAGCCCTGCGGGCCCTGATGCGAGAGGGCGACGGGCCGGTGACGAAGACCTCGCGCGCGTCCCTGCGCCTGCTCGGCACGGTCGGCGAGCCGATCAACCCCGAGGCTTGGCTGTGGTACCACCGCGTGGTCGGCGAGGGCCGCTGCCCCATCGTCGACACCTGGTGGCAGACGGAAACCGGCGCCTGCCTTGTCGCACCCTTGCCGGGCGCCACGCCGCTCAAGCCCGGCTCGGCGACCAAGCCGCTGCCGGGCGTCAAGCTCCAGCTCGTCGACGCCGAGGGCAAGGTTCTGGACGGCGCGGTGAGCGGCAACCTGTGCATCACCGATGGCTGGCCCGGGCAGATGCGCACCGTCTACGGCGACCACCAGCGCTTCTTCGAGACCTATTTCTCCGCCTATCCCGGCAAGTATTTCACCGGCGACGGCTGCCGCCGCGACGCCGACGGCTACTATTGGATCACCGGCCGGGTCGACGATGTCATCAACGTCTCCGGCCACCGCCTGGGCACCGCCGAGATCGAAAGCGCCCTGGTCGGCCACCACGCCGTCGCCGAAGCCGCCGTGGTCGGCTTCCCCCACGACATCAAGGGCCAGGGCATCTGGGCCTATGTCACGCTCAAGCTGGACCACGAACCGCACGACGACCTCAAGGCCGACCTCGTCGCTCACGTCCGGCGCGAAATCGGACCCTTCGCCCACCCCGACGTGATCCAGTGGGCGCCGGGCTTGCCCAAGACCCGGTCCGGCAAGATCATGCGCCGCATCCTGCGCAAGGTGGCGGAGGGCGAGACGGGCGCGCTTGGCGACACCAGCACCCTGGCCGATCCGGCGGTGGTGGACGATCTGGTGAAGAACCGCGCCGGCTGATCTGGGTCAAGCCGCAACCGGCCTTACCTGTCGACGTTGGGAGACGATGAATTTCGCGCGCGCGGGGACAGGACGGCCGCTGCTCCTGCTTCATGGTCTTGGCGGATCGCACCGGTCATGGTCGACCATCATGGATGGGTTGACGCAGACCCGCGACGTCATCGCGGTCGATCTGCCGGGGTTCGGCGATACGCCGCCGCTGGCGGGCGCGACCTCGATCTATACGCTGGCCGATGCGGTCACGGCCTTCACCAAGGCGGAGGGGCTGGCCGGGGTCGACATGGTCGGAAGCTCGATGGGCGCCCGGCTCGTGCTCGAACTCGCGCGTCGAGGCGAAGCGGGCGCGGTCGTCTCGCTCGATCCCGGCGGGTTCTGGAACGATGCGGAAAAGCCGCTGTTCGAGGTTTCGATCTGGGCGTCGATCCGGCTCGTGCGGGCGCTGCAGCCGGTGATTCCGGCTGTGACCGCCAGCGCCGTCGGGCGCACGGCGTTGTTTCCTCAATTCTCGGCCCGGCCGTGGCGGCTGTCGCCACGGGCCACCTTGGACGAAATGCGCGACTATGCGCGCGCCACGCGTTTCGATGAGCTGTTGCACAGCCTGGCCCACGGGCCGGAACAGGAGGGCATGACCGCGTCCCCCGAGCGCCCGCTGGTGATCGGCTGGGGCCGCCGGGATCATGTCTGCCTCCCCGGTCAGGCGAAAAAGGCGACGGCTCTGTTTCCCCGCGCCCGCCTCCACTGGTTCGACTCCTGTGGTCACTTTCCGCATTGGGATCGGCCGGAAGAGACCATCGGGTTAATCCTCGACGCCACGGCCTGACCGGACGTTACCGCCAGGCGCCGGCGACGATCCCGGCGAACGCCATCAGGCCGGCGCCGGTGTTGGCTTTGAACAGCCTGAGCGCGCCGGCGCCATCGGTCATCCGAAGCCGCGTCGCCTGGCGCCCGAGCTGCATGCCATAGAGAGCGGCGGCGGCGTAGAACAGCGGCCCAAGTTGGGCGACGACGCCAGCCGTGACCAGCAAAACGACACTCACACCATAGAAGCCGAACACCGCGCGCGGCGCGTTCGCCCCTAGTCTCCGCGCGGAGGATTTCACCCCGACAAGGGCGTCGTCCTCGAGGTCCTGCACCGCGTAGATCGTATCGTAGCCCAGGGTCCAGAACACACCCGAGGCGTAGAGCAGGATCGCCGCTGGCGGCACGGCGCGGGTAACCAGCGAGAGGTCGGTCCCCGCCATGCCCGCTCCCGCCACCAGGCTCAGCAGCACGGCCGACGGCGGACCGCCGAGCGCGGCGGCGTAGCCGAGCAGCGCGCCCCAGTTGAAGGTTAGGCCGAGCCAGGCCTGCGGCCACCAGGTGATCCGCTTCATGAACGGATAGGCCGCGACCAGGGCCAGGGAGGCGACACCGAGGTAGAGGCTGAGCAGGTTGAAGCTGAGCAGGATGGCCAGGCTGGCCAGGCTGCAGGCGACCAGAAACACGGTCGCGCCGCGCACGGAGATCTGCCCAGCGGGGATCGGCCGGTTGGCGGTCCGCGCCACGCGGGCGTCGATGTCGCGGTCGACGATGTCGTTGAAGGCGCAGCCCGCCGCTCGCATCAACGCCGCGCCGATGGCGAACAGGGCGAGCAGGCGGAGATTGGGCGCCTTGCCTTCGGCCGCCGCCGCCAGCGCGATGCCCTGCCAGCCCGGCAGCATCAGCAGCCAGATGCCGGTCGGCCGGTCCAGCCGCGCCAGGCGCAGCCACGGGCGCAACCCCGGCGGAGCATGGCGGTCGACCCAGTTGGTGGGCGCGGCGTCGGGGAGCGAGGCGGTCACGGCGGCGACTGTCCCGGCTTTGCGCGGCAAGGCAAGCTCTCTAAAGCACGGACCATGGCCGATCAGCCCTCTCTGGAGCAGTACGAAGACGACGAGGCCGTCCGCCGCCGCGCGCTGTCGAACGCCCAGGTGCTGGGCTTCATCGGCGGCTACTGGCGGCGGCGGCCCTGGCTGCTCATCCTCACCGTCGCGCTGACGTTGCTGGCGATCGCCTGCGAGCTGCTAGTGCCGCGTGCTTCGCAAGCCCTGGTCAACGCGGCGATCCTGGGTCCCCGCCACGCCGACGCCGCCTGGATCGCCTGCGCCTTCTTCGTCGCGGTCTATCTGGCCTCATCGGTGCTGCGGAACACCGCCATGCGGTTCTTCATCCCGCTGGCCACGCGGACCATGCAGGAGATGACCGACGAAGGCTTTCGCCGGGTGCAGAACTTCTCCGCCGACTGGCACGGCGCCACCTTCCCCGGCGCGACCGTGCGCCGCCTGTCGCGCGCCATGTGGGGCTACGACGTGGTGGCCGACTCGATGGTGGTGTTCATCGGTCCCGCGTTGCTGGTGCTGCTCGGCCTGTCGATCCAGATGATCCTGCGCTGGCCGGTGGTCGGCGCGTTTTCGCTGGTCTTGGTGACCCTCTACATCGCCTCCAACGTCATCCTTTCGAACGTCTATGTGAGGAAGGCGCAGCGCAGATCGGTGGCGCTGGACTCGCGCATCGGCGGCGCCCTGGCCGACGCGATCTCGTCCAACCCCACGGTGAAGGGCTTCGGCGCGGAGGAACGCGAAGAGGCGCGGATCCACCGCGCGACCGGCGACTGGCGAACCGCCACCAATCGCACCTGGAACCGCTACACCGACGTCTGGCTGGCCCAGAGCATACTTCTTGGGGTGCTCCAGGCCGGACTCGCCGGCCTGATGATCCTGCGTTGGACGCACGGGGAGGCAAGCGCCGGGGACGTGGCGTTCGTGATCACCTCGTTCCTGGTGATGAGCGGATACCTGCGCAACATCGGCGAGAACATTCGGATGATGCAACGCGGCCTGGCGGACATCGAGGATGTCGCCGGCTACGCCCGCACCGCGCCCCAGGTCGCCGACTTAGCCAACGCCGCGCCGTTCGTCGGCCAGGAGGGCGGCATCGTGTTCGACCACGTCGACTTCTCCTACGGCGAAGGCAAGGCGGCGGTCTATTCGGACTTTTCGCTGACCATTCGTCCGGGCGAGCGGGTGGCGCTGGTCGGCCCGACGGGGTCCGGCAAGTCGACCTTCGTCAAGCTGATCCAGCGGCTGTACGATCTCGACGGCGGCCGCATCCTGATCGACGGCCATGACATCGCCGCGGTCACCCAGAGCACCCTGCGCAGGGCGATCGCGGTGGTGCCGCAGGACCCCGCCCTGTTCCACCGCACCATAGCGGAGAACATCGCCTATTCCCGGCCCGGCGCGACGGCCGACGAGATCGTGCTGGCCGCCAGGCGCGCGAGGGCTCACGCCTTCATCGCCGCCCTGCCCAACGGCTACGACACCCTGGTCGGCGAGCGCGGCGTCAAGCTCTCCGGCGGGGAGCGGCAGCGGGTCGCCATTGCTCGCGCCCTGCTCGCCGACGCCCCAATCCTGGTGCTCGACGAGGCGACCTCGTCCCTCGATGTCGAGACCGAAGCCGAGGTCCAGGCCGCGACGGAGGCGGTGATGGCCGGTCGCACCACCATCGTCATCGCCCACCGCCTCTCCACCATCCGCGGCGCCGACCGCATCCTGGTGTTCCAGGACGGCCGGGTCGTGGAGGAAGGCCGGCACGGCGAGCTGGTCGCCAAGGGCGGCGCCTACGCCCGGCTCAACGCCGTCGCCGCGGGGGTGTGACCGGCGTGCTGAAAGCGTTTCCCGAGACCGAGGCGGTGTGGTTCGACCTGTTCGAGCCGACGGCCGAGGAGGTCGAGCGGGTGTCCGGCATTGTCGGCGCCCCTCTGCCCGACCGGCATGCGCTGCAGGAGATCGAGACCTCCAGCCGTCTCAAAGCCACCGCCGACGCCTTGACGATGAGCATGCCGACCTCGTTCCACGACGAGGATGGCGGCCCCCGCGTTTCGCCCGTCGGCTTCGTTCTGACCCGGCGCCACCTGGTCACGATCCGCTACGCCCACCTTCCGTCGTTCGAGGACGCCGCCGATGTCTGCCGCAAGGACGAGGGCACGGTTACCAGCCTGGAAGCCTTCGCGGCGCTCGCGGAGGAGATGGTTGATCGGCTCGCCGACTCCCTGGAAACCGTCTCCGCCAAGCTGGGCGGCCTGTCCGAACAGGCCTTCCACGACACCGTCGCCGACCGTCAGGCGGACCGCGCCAAGGGCGGCCCGCGCGACCGCATGCGTCTGGTCGGACGGCTGGGCGACCAGACCTCCAACATCCGCGACGCCCTGCTGGGGCTGGGCCGCATCGTCAACTTCGTCACCCAGCGCACCGCGGGGTGGCCGGGCGAGCGGCCGACGGCGCGCTTCGCCAGCCTGCACGACGACCTCGTCTCGCTGAGCGACTACGCCAACCACCTTTCGGAGAAGGTCCAGTTCCTGCTCGACGCCATGGTGGGGATGATCGGCATCGCCCAGAACGAGGTGTTCAAGATCCTGACCATCGTCTCGATCATGGGCATCCCGCCGACCCTGATCGCCAGCATCTACGGCATGAACTTCAAGATCATCCCGGAGCTGCAGTGGCGCTACGGCTACCCCTACGCCCTGGCGATGATCGTGCTGAGCGCCCTCTTGCCGCTGGTCTGGTTCAAGTGGCGGCGGTGGTTTTAAGGCTGATGGTCACCTCATTTGACGCGACATGTTCAAGCCGCCGTCATCCCGCGCGCAGCATAACGCAGTGGAGCGGAGACGCGGGATCCAGCCGCGCTCTATCCGGAGGCGCCCGGCTGGTTCCCGCATCTCCGCTCCGCTTCGCTTCGCTGCGTGCGGGATGACGGCTAGGCGGCGACCGGCTGCGTTTCGAAGCGCCGCTCCCACGCCAGCGCGTGATCGGCGATGTCGGCCAGGGAGAAGCGCGGCGACCAGCCCAGGATTTCGCGGGCGCGGGTGGTGTCCGCCATCACCTCGGCGACATCGCCGTGACGCCGCGGCCCGATGACCGTCGGCACCTTGATGCCCGCGCTGGCGCTCACCGCCGCGACGACCTCGCGAACCGAGCAACCCCGGCCCGAACCCAGGTTAAACAAGGAGAAGGATTCCGCCGCCGCCGAGTTGAGCCGGTCCAGCGCCAGCAGGTGCGCCCGGGCGAGATCGTGGACGTGGACGAAGTCGCGCACGCCGGTGCCGTCCGGCGTCGGCCAGTCGTCGCCGTGGATCGTCAGCGAGGGGCGACCCCCGGCGGCTGCCTCGCAGGCGAGCTTGATCAGGTGGGTGGCGCCCGGGCCGGACTGGCCTGACCGCCCGCTCGGATCGGCGCCGGCGACGTTGAAATAGCGCAGCGCGATCGCGCGTAGCCGGGTGGCTGCGGTCACGTCGCGCAGGATGGTCTCGGCCATCAGTTTCGAGTGGCCGTAGGGCGACACCGGCGCGGTCGGCGCGTCTTCCCGCGCCAAGCCCTTGCCCTCGCCATAGACCGCCGCGGTCGAGGAGAACACGAGGCGGTTCACATCTTCCGAAGCGCAGGCGGCGAGCAGACTCATCAGGACGCCGACGTTGTTGCGGTAGTAGGGCAGCGGCTCCGCCACCGAGCGGGGCGCGACCACGGACGCGGCGAAGTGGATCACTTCGGTGACACGATGACGGCGCATCACGCGGGCCATGGTCTCGCTGTCGCCGGCGTCGGCCCTGACGAACAGCGCGCCGCGTGGCGGCGCGCCGCCCGCGCTGAGGTTATCGACGACAACGACCGTGCGTCCGGAATCCAGGGCGACGAGCGTCGCCTGCGATCCGATGTAGCCGGCCCCTCCGGTAATCAGCAGCGTCATCGTGTCAGCGCCCCAGGTGCGCCCGCAGGACCTCCTCGAAGGGGCGCGACTTTACGATTAACATTTGTTTGAGGCTTAGCCAGTCGGACATAACATTTAGGGCGGCGGCGAGGCGAAATGCCGCATCCTCCGGCGCGTCTGCTTCGAGGTGCGCTGACTGGATGCGCAGAACGCCGGCTTCGCGATCGGCCTTCAGATCGACCCTCGCGGCCAGCGCATCGCCGAGCAGGAAGGGAAGCACATAGTAGCCGTGCTCGCGCTTATGCGCGGGCGTGTAGATCTCTATGCGATAACGCATGCTGAACAAACGTTCGGTGCGTTCGCGTCGCCACACCAGATTGTCAAATGGCGACAGCAGAGCCGCCGCGGAAACCCTCCGCGGTATCCGGGCTTCACGCCACAGATAGGCCAGCCGCGCCCAGCCACGCACCGACACCGCAACCAGATCGCCGGCCTCGACGAGTTCCGCGATCCGCGTCTTAACCCCGGCCACCGGCAGGCGGAAATAGTCGCGCAGGTCGCCTTCGGTGGCGACGCCCATGGCGCGGGCGGAGATGCGCAGCAATTCGCGGTGGGCCTCCTCCTCCGTGGGCGTGGGCGCGTTGACGATCGCCGGGGGGATTACCCGTTCGGTGAGATCATAGACCCGTTTGAATCCGCGCCGGGTCCGGGTGGTGATCCGCCCGGTCCAGAACAGCCACTCCAGCGCCCGCTTGCCGTGGCTCCAGTTCCACCACCCAACCTGGCGCGGACCCTCGGCGAAATCGCCCCCGGTGACGGGACCTTCCTTCTCGATCCGCTCCAGCACCGCGTCGATGTAATCGCGCCGTTCGCGGGCGAACGTCGCCAGTCCGCTCCAGGTCTCCCCCGCGCGGGCGCGCGCCATGCGCCAGCGGAACAACGGCTGCGAGGCGATCGGCAGCAGCGAGGCTTCATGACCCCAATATTCGAACAGCGAGCGTTGCTTGCCCCACGCCTCTTGTTCGAGCATCTCGCGCGGATAAGGCCCCAGCCTGGCGAACGGCGGCAGATAGTGGCTGCGCGTCAGCACGTTCACCGAATCGATCTGGATCACTCCAAGCGCATCGACCAGACGCCTCAGCCGACGTGGTGTCGGCGGTCCGGACGGCGGCGGTCCGGCGAGACCCTGGGCGGCGATGGCGATGCGCCGCGCCTGGGCCGCCGAAAGATCGGCCCGTTCAGGCAAAGACGGCCTGATCGGGGTGGGTGACATAGTGGTCGAGATCGGCCAGCAGCCGTCCCCACGCCGCGTCGACCTCGGGCGTCCACGCCGCGCCGACGATCTCGCGGACCGTCGCCGCCACCGTGCCGAAGAAGACGCCGAACACCTCCGGCGGCACGCCGTAGCCCTCGTGTGTCACCACCTCGCACTGGATCAGAGTCCGGGCGAAGGCGCGGGCGCCGACGAAGTCCAGGATCGCCTCGATCACCCGCATCAGCATCTCGCCCTTCACCGCGCCATTGGTGTCGCGGACGAAGAGAGCCTCCATCTCCGGATGCTCGGCGAACAGCCGGGCGTAGACGAGAGGCGTGACGTCGCTGCAAAGATCGCCGGCATGTTTGAGTGTCGCAACCACGGGGTGGACCGTCATATCGACACCGCTAGACTGTGTGGATGAATGATCCGTCCGGCGTCCACCTCGAACCCGCCATTCCGATCATCCGCATTTTCGACGTGGACAAGGCCATGGCCTTCTATATCGGGCGCCTGGGATTCACCCTCGACTGGGAGCATCGGTTCGCGGAGGGATTTCCACTCTACGCGCAGATTTCGCGATCCGGACTGGTCTTGCATCTCAGCGAGCATAGCGGCGATGCGACGCCGGGCGCCACGGTCTATGTGCGTGTCCGGGGTCTCGACGATCTCCATCGGGAACTCGCGGCCAAGGGCTCCAAGCCGGGGATCGAGCCTGGTCCGGCCAACACCCGGGTTCTGCAACTCTGGGACCCATTCAGTAATCGCCTGCGCTTCGCCGAGCGCGCCCAGGACGAAACCTCCCTTCAGGCGTAGCGCGCCTCGCATTTCTAGTTTCGCTTTCCCCGCGACGGCGGGGACCCAGTGTTCTGCATTGCTACGCTGTCAGTCGATCATACCGAGAACAGTCTTGAGGGGATCGCGTCAATGCAGAGCACTGGGCCCCCGCCGTCGCGGGGGAAACGGATTTTGGACGCGAGTTTTCGCGGAGATCCCAAGAGTTCACAGGCTCCGACGCCCGGCCAAGACGTTGCTGAGTGGGAGGAGCGCTCCTAGGCGTGGTCCAGGACAGGTTTCGACTTATAAGGTTTTTCGAGCGCCTTGATCTCCTCGTCGTCCAGCTTGAACTCGAGCGCCGCGAGGGCTTCGGTCAGATGGTGGGTCTTCGAGGTTCCGATGATCGGCGCGGTGATCACCGGGTTGTTCAACACCCACGCCAGGGCGACCTGCATGTTGGAGACGCCGCGCGCCTTGGCGATGGCCTCGACCGCGTCGACCACGGCGAAGTCGGGTTCGCGGTAGTACAGACGCGGCGCGAACTCGTCGGTGCGCGCGCGTTCGGTATTGCCCTCGCCCGGATTGGCCCGACCACCGGCCAGGAAGCCTCGCGCCAGCGGCGACCAGGGGATCACCCCAACGCCCTGATCCTTGCATAGCGGCAGCATCTCCCGCTCCTCCTCGCGGTAGACCAGGTTGTACTGCGGCTGCATCGATACGAACGGCGTCCAGCCGTTGGCGCGAGAGGTGCTCAACATCTTCATGAACTGCCAGGCGTACATCGACGAAGCGCCGATGTAGCGCGCCTTGCCGGCGCGGACGACGTCGTTGAGCGCCTCGAGCGTCTCCTCGATGGGCGTGTCGGGGTCGAAACGGTGGATCTGGTAGAGGTCGACATAGTCGACGCCGAGCCGCGTCAGGCTGCGGTCGATGGCGTCCATGATATGCTTGCGCGACAGGCCGCGATTGTTGGCGTCGGCGCCCATGGGGCCGTTGACCTTGGTGGCGATGACGATCTCATGGCGCTTGGCGAAGGTCTTGAGCGCCTTGCCGGTGACCCGCTCGCTCTCGCCCTGGGAATAGACGTCGGCGGTGTCGAAGAAATTGATCCCGGCCTCGATCGCCGCCTTGAAGAACGGCAGGCTCGCCGCCTCGTCCAGCACCCACGGCCGCCATTTCGAGCTGCCGTAGGTCATGCAACCCAGGCAGAGGCGGGAGACCTTGAGGCCGGTGTTTCCAAGGCGGACGTGGTCCATCATTTCCTCCCACCTGTTCGTTGCAGCCTTGCGCCCCCTCCGTCACTCGACGCAAGAGGGCGTCGAGCGCCACCTCCCCCGCAAACGGGCGTGGGAGGATTAGACCTTGATTACTCCTCCACCGTCCTCTTGCGGGGGAGGTGGCGCGGCGCTCTTTCTTGCGCCGTGACGGAGGGGGCGCAAGGCCGCGCGCCCCTACTTCGCCAGCCTTCCGTCCTTAACCGCCGCTTCCTCGAAGGTGAACAGCACCTCCGGATCGGGCAAGGCGACCTTCGCGGCGATGTCGGCGGGGGCGAGGGCGTGGAGCAGGTGGCGGATGACGTTGAGGCGGGCCGGCTTCTTGTGGTCGGCGCGGACGCAGGCCCATGGGGCGATGGCGGTGTGGGTGCGGCCGAGCATTTCGTTGCGCGCGGCCGAATAGTCCTTCCACTTCTTTTGAGCGACCTCGTCGAGCTTACTGGTCTTCAGCAGCTTGAGCGGATCGCGCCGGCGAGCGTCGAGGCGCTTTTCCTGTTCGTCCTTGGAGATGTCGAGCCAAATTTTGACGATGCGGATCTCCGCCTCTTGAAGCATGCGCTCGAAGGCCGGCACGTCGCGCAGGAAGTCCTCGTGCTCCTCGGGGGTGCAGTAGCCCATCACCGGCTCGACGCCGCCGCGATTGTACCAGGAGCGGTTGAAGATCACGAGTTCACACGCCGCCGGCAGATGGGCGACATAGCGCTGAAAGTACCACTGCGAGCGTTCGCGGTCGGACGGCTTGGGCAGGGAGATGACCCGGGTGTTGCGCGGCGGCAGATGCTCGGTGATCCGGGCGATCGTGCCGTCCTTGCCGGCGCCGTCGCGGCCTTCGAAGATCACCAGGGCCTTGGCGCCGTCGCCGATGGCCCACTCCTGATATTTCACCAGCGCGATCTGCAGGTCGCGAAGCTGATCGTCGTAATCGTCGTTGCTCATGGCGGCGACCTTAGTCCGCGCAGACGACGGCGCGCAAAGGGCGCGCGTTGACTTGAGCCTTGGCCGTCGCCTTTAGTCGTGGCCGAGGGCCGCGCCAGCCGGCTCGGAGGAGACGCGCCCATGAGCGATTGGAACTATGCCGACATCTGGGAAGCGGTGACGGACGCCATCCCCGACCATCCCGCTCAGATCCATGGCCGGCGCCGCTTGACCTGGGCCGAGTTCGACCGGCGGGCGGACGCCCTGGCGCGGCGTTTTCTCGACGCCGGTCTGGGGCGCCAGGCGAAGGTCGCCGCCTACCTCTACAACGCGCCGGAGTACCTCGAGACCTACTACGCCGCGTTCAAGGCGGGCGTCGTACCGGTCAACACCAACTACCGCTATGTCGCCGACGAGCTGATCTATCTGTTCGACAACGCCGACGCCGAGGCGGTGGTGTTCCACGCCTCGTTCGCGACGACGGTCGAGACGATCCGGGCGAAGCTGCCCCGCGTGAAGCTGTGGATCGCGGTGGCGGAGGCCGGGCATCCGGCGCCGGCGTTCGCGGAGGATTACGAGACGATCGCCGGCCGCCCAACCCAGCGTGTCCGCGCGAGCTGGGGCCGATCGGGCGACGACCTGCTGATTCTCTACACCGGCGGCACCACCGGCATGCCCAAGGGCGTGATGTGGCGGCAGGACGATCTGTTCCAGGTGCTCGGCGGCGGCGGCAACGCCCTGATGGAGATTCCGCCGGTCGCCAGCCTGAAGGAAGCGGCGGAGCGCGCCGCCGCGGCCGAGCACGCCGTGACCATCGCCGCCGCGCCGCTGATGCACGGCACCGCGCAGTTCACCTCCTTCGGCAGCCTGACGGCCGGCGGCGCCATCGCCTGCCTGCCGTCGCAGCGCTTCGACGCCATCGAGTTCTGGAGCGAGGTCGAGCGCCTGAAGGCGACCAGCGCCGCCATCGTCGGCCTCGCCTTCGCCGCGCCCCTGCTGGAGGCGCTCGACGCCAATCCGGGACGCTGGGATCTCAAGTCGATGAAGCGGCTGGGCTCGTCGGGCACGGTGTGGAGCATGGAGAACAAGCGCGGCCTGCTGCGCCATCTGCCGGACTGCGCCATTTTCGACAGCCTGGGTTCGTCCGAGGCGGTGGGCCTCGGCGCCTCCAACTCTCAGGCGGGAGCGACGGCGGAGACCGCCAAGTTCATGGTCGGTCCGAACAGCGCGGTGTTCACCGAGGACGGCCGCCGGGTGGAGCCGGGGTCCGGCGTGCGGGGCCAGGTCGCCGTCAGCGGCTTCATCCCCCTCGGCTATTACAAGGACGAGGCCAAGACGGCGCGGACGTTCAAGACGTTCGAGGGCCGCCGCTGGTCGATCCCCGGCGACTTCGCCACCGTGGAGGCGGACGGCAGCCTCAAGCTGCTCGGCCGCGGTTCGCAGGTGATCAACACCGGCGGCGAGAAGGTTTTTCCCGAAGAGGTCGAGGAGGCGATCAAGCGCTACCCCGGCGTGCGCGACGCCGCCGTGGTTGGCGTGCCGGACCCAAGGTTCGGCGAGCGTATCTGCGCGGTGGTCGACATGGCGGGAGAAGCCGCCCCGCCCCTGGCGGCGATCTCCGGCCACGTCCGCGAGCACCTCGCCGCCTACAAGGCGCCGCGCGACTTGGTGCTCGCCCCGATCGTGCGCGCGCCCAACGGCAAGCTCGACTACAAGGCAATCCGCGAGCAGGCTCTGGAACGGCTGGCCACGGCCTGATCCGCCTGCCCTCCGCCGCACTCGTTGTTCACACCGGCGCTTGGCGACGGCCACTCCGGCGCCGTCAACGACGGTCGCCAACTACAGGCCGCTGACCCGCCGCACGATCAGGTTATCGATCACCACGGTGCCCAACCGGACCCGGCCGATCGCCAGCCGTCCGATGGCCAGCGCTCCGACGGCGACGGTGCCCACCGCGAGAGCGCCGAACGCCAGCGCTCCCAGAGCCGCGGCCCCCCGCGCGCCGGCCAGGGTGGCTCTCGACCTGTGAACCGGCTGCCATTGCACGAGGGGCTCGGCCGGCGCCGCATCATCCGCGGGTTCGCTCATCGTCGTCCTCCGGCCGCCGGCTGGCGCCGCTCCACCGCGGGCGCTAGAAGCGCGGCTCCTTTTTCCAGTTAGATAACCAAAGCGCGATGGCCGGCCACTCGAAATTCAAGAACATCCAGTTCCGCAAGGACCGCCAGGACGGCCTGCGCTCCAAGCTGTTCTCGAAATTCTCCCGCGACATCACCCTGGCCGCCAAGTCGGGCGTGCCGGACCCCGCCGGCAACTCGCGCCTGCGCCTGGCCATCGCCAACGCCAAGGCCGAGTCGATGCCGAAGGAGAACATCGACCGGGCGATCAAGAAGGCGCTGGGCGGCGACGCCGACACCTATGAGGAGATTCGCTACGAGGGCTTCGGCCCCGGCGGCGCGGGCCTGATCGTCGAGGTGCTGACCGACAACCGCAACCGCGCCGCGGCCAACGTCCGCGCCCTGTTCGGCAAGAACGGCGGCAACATGGGCGAGGCGGGCTCGGTGGCCTTCATGTTCGATCGCCTCGGCGAAATCCGCTATCCGGCCGCCGCCGGCAGCGCCGACGACATCATGGAAGCGGCCATCGACGCCGGAGCGGAGGATGCTTCCACCGACGAGGAGGGCCACGAAATCCTGACCCGGTTCGAGGACCTCGCCGGGGTCGCCGAGGCGCTGGAAGCCAAGCTCGGACCCGCCCGCTCGACCAAGATCATCTGGAAGGCCAAGACCGATACGCCGATCGACGAGGGCGAGGCCGCCACCTTGACCAAGCTCATCGACGCGCTGGAAGGCGACGACGACGTCCAGAGCGTCTGGACCAACGCCGAGTTCGGCGAATAGGGCTCTGGAGTGGGATGAGCGGCGCGGGATCAGCCGGCTAGCGCCTCCGCCAACCGGCGCATCATCGCCGCCCCGCGCTCCATCTGCGCCACCTCGATGAACTCGTCCGGTTGGTGGGCCTGATCGATCGAGCCCGGGCCGCACAGCCAGGAGGGCAGGCCGGCATTGTGGAACTGGCCGGCCTCGGCGGCGAACGACACCGCGCCGACCGGACCGTTGTAGCCGGACAGCCTGCGCACCAGCGCCTCCGCCGGCGTACCTTCTTCGGCTTGCAGGGCGGGAACTTGCGCGAGCCGCCGCACCACCACGCCGCCTTTCGGCGCCTTGGCCTTGATCACGGCGTCCTCGCGCGCGGCGCGATCGAAGAAGCCGGCCAGCGCGACGTCGGGATCGACGGTCACGTCGGCGCGGAAGTCGAACTGAAAGCGGCAATCGCGCGCCAGGATGTTGCCGGCGGTGCCGCCGGAGACTTCGCCGATGGTCAACGTCGAATGCTTCGGTTCAAAGCGTGACGCCGGGTCGGCGTTGCGTTCCAGATCGTCGGCCACCTCGGTCAGCGCGCCCATCAGCCGCGCGGCCGACTGGATCGCCGAGGCGCCCAGATGTGTCTGGCTGGAATGCGCCTCGCGCCCTCGGATCACCACCTCGTAGACGTTGATCCCTTTGTGCGCGCCGACCACGCGCAGGCTGGTGGGCTCGCCGACCATGACCAAGGCCGGCGTGGGCAGCTCCCGCGCGATGACCTCGATCAGCGCCGGCGCGCCGAGGCAGCCGATCTCCTCGTCGTAGCTGAACGCCAAGTGCGCCGGCTTGTCCGGAGAACCGCTCAGGATGTCGGGCACGGCGGCGAGGGCTAGGGCGATGAAGCCCTTCATGTCGCAGGTCCCGCGCCCGTACAGCTTGCCGTCGCGCGGCGTCAGCATGAACGGGTCGGAAGTCCACGGCTGACCCTTCACCGGCACCACGTCGGTGTGGCCGGAAAGGACGACGCCGCCTTGCACGCAGGGGCCGACGGTGGCGAGCAGGTTGGTCTTCCTGCCGTCCGCCGAGGCGATCCTGCGTGACGTGACGCCGTGCTCAGCCAAGTAGTCCTCGACCCAGGCGATGAGTTCGAGGTTGGACAGCGCCGAGATGGTGTCGAAGGCGACCAGCCGCTCCAGCAGCGCGATCGCCCGCTCCGCCAGAGGCGCCGCGTCGGTCATTTCTGGACGGAGATCAGCTCGATCTTGAAGATCAGCGCGGCGCCGCCGGGGATCTTGCCGCCGCCGGCGCCCTCGTCGCCGTAGCCGAGCGACGCGGGCACGTAGATCATCCAGGTGTCGCCGGGCTTCATCATTTGCAGCGCCTCGGTCCACGCGGGGATGACGTGATCGACCGAGAGGACCGCCGGTTCGCCGCGATCGTAGGACGAATCGAACACCGTCCCGTCGATCAGCTTGCCTTCGTAGTTGACCTTGACCTCGTCGGACGGTCCGGGAGACGCGCCGCCGGCGGGGCCGGAGGTCATGACCTTGTATTGCAGCCCGCTCGGCGTGACCTTGACGCCTGGCGCGGTGGCGTTCTTGGCGAGGAAGGCGGCGCTGGGCGCGGCGGCCTCAGGCGCGGCCCGCGCGCAGCCGGTCACGGCAAGCATGGCGGAAATTAAGAGAATAGCCGTTAATCGCATGTGAACTCCTAAACCGCGCGCGGCGGGTACCCTCTGTCGCGCAGGGCGTCCATGATCTCCTGGGTGTGCTGGGCGTCGCGCGTCTCGACCATGATGTCGAACTCCGCCCCCTTGGCCGGTACGTCCAGCGCTAGGCGGTTGTGCGCCACCTCCAATATGTTGCCGCCGAGGTCGCCGATCGTCGCCGACACCGTGGCGAGCAGTCCCGGCCGGTCGTCGCCGACGATGCGCAGGGAAACCAGCCGCTGCGCGCGCACCAGCTCACGGGTCAGGACCGAGGCCAGCAGGCGCGGGTCGATGTTGCCGCCGGTGATGATCAAGCCGCAGACCTTGCCGCGGAACCGTTCCGGATAGGCCAGCAGCGCCGCCAGCGACGCCGCTCCCGCGCCCTCGGTCACCGTTTTCTCGACATTGCAGTACAGGGCCACGGCGCGCTCGAAATAGGGCTCCTCGATCAGCAGGACCTCGTCGATCAGGGGCCGGGATTGGCCGTAGCACAGTTGCCCCACGGCCTTGACCGCGATGCCCTCGGCGATGGTCTGCCCGCCGACCGGGGCGTTCAGCCCGCGCATCCGGGCGGTGAACGAAGGGTACATCGCCGGCTCGATGCCGACGATCTGGATGTCGGGCTTGAGCGCCTTGGCCGCGGTGGCGACGCCGCTGATCAGACCGCCGCCGCCGATCGGCACCGGCAGCACCTCCAGATGCGGCGCGTCCTCCAGCATCTCCAGCGCGACCGTGCCCTGGCCGGCCATGATATCGGCGTGGTCGAAGGCGCTGACGAACATCAGGCCGCGCTCCTCGCCGAGCTTCAGGGCGGTCTCGTAGGCGGCGTCGTACCCCTCGCCCTCGATGACGATGGTCGCGCCGAAGTCGCGGGTCTGGCGCACCTTCACGTCCGGCGTGCCGCGCGGCATGACGATGGTGACGGGGATGCCCAGCCGCTCGCCGTGGTAGGCAAGCCCCTGGGCGTGGTTGCCGGCCGACGCCGCGATCACCCCGCGCCGGCGTTCGTCTTCATCGAGCTGGCTCAGCCGGTTGAGCGCGCCGCGCTCCTTGTAGGAGGCGGTGAACTGCTGGTTCTCGAACTTGACCCAGACCTCCGCGCCGGTGATCTGCGACAGGGTGCGTGAATAGCGGCACGGCGTGCGCTCGACATGACCGGCGATGCGCCCGGCGGCGGCTTGGATGTCGGCGAGGGTAAGGGTCATGGGGTGAGCGCGCCGTCCTAGACGGATTGAGCGCGCACTTCCAGCGGCGCGGGTCTGGCGATGAGCACGGCAAGGAGTCCGCTCGCCGCCGCGGCCGTCATCCAGGCGCCCGGCATGGCCTTGTCGCCGGTGGCGCGGATCAGCCAGGTACACAGGGCCGGGGTGAAGCCGCCGATGCAGGTCGCCAGGCTGTAGGCCAGGCTGAATCCCGACGCCTTGACCGAGGGCGGCACGATCTCGGTCAGATAGACCACCATCGCCCCGTTGTAGCCGGCGTAGAGGAACGACAGCCAAAGCTCGGCGATCAGCAAGTGGGCGAACGACGGATCCGCCGTCAGCCAGGTCATGACCGGATAGGCGGTGAGGATCGCCATCCCCGCCGCCGCGACCAGGATCGGCTTGCGTCCGATCCGGTCCGACAGGGCGCCCGAGATCGGCAGCCAGACCAGGTTCGACGCGCCGACACAGAGCGCCGCGACCAGCACCTGTTCGGCGCCGAGCTTCAACACCTCGCGTCCAAACGTGGGTGTGTAGGCGGTGATCAGGTAAAAGGAGACGGTGGTCATCGCGACCATCATCATGCCGACCAGAACGATGCGCCAGTTAGCGCGCAGCACGCGTAGAACCTCCCGCGCGTCGGGCGTTTCCGTACGTTCCGTGAACGCCTCGGTCTCCGGCAAGGACCGGCGCAGGATGAACAGCGCCGGGACAATGGCGCAGCCGATCAGCAGCGGTATTCGCCAGCCCCACGCGGTCATCGCCGCAGTCCCCAGCGCATTGTTCAGCGCGACGCCGAGGCCGGCGGCGAACATCACGGCGATCTGCTGGCTGGCCGACTGCCACGAGACGTAGAAGCCTTTCTGTCCCGGCGTCGCGATCTCGGACAGGTAGACCGACACCGAACCCAGTTCGACGCCGGCGGAGAAGCCCTGCACCAGCCGTCCAGTGAGCACGAGGACCGGGGCGAGATAACCGATGGTGGAAAACCCCGGTGTCAGCGCCAAGGTCAGCGTTCCCACCGACATGAGCGAAAGGGTGACGATCAGCCCTTTGCGGCGGCCGTGCCGGTCGGTGTACGATCCGAGAACCATCGCTCCCAGCGGACGCATGAGATAGCCCGCGCCGAAGGTCATCAGCGACAGCATCAGCGAGGCGAAGCCGCTATGGGCGGGGAAGAACGCCCGTCCGATGGCGGCGGCGTAGTAGCCGAACACCATGAAGTCGTACATCTCCAGCAGGTTGCCGCTGGAGACTTTGAGCGCGTCGACGATGCGGGAACGGATGGCGGAGGTGGCGCGCAGTCCCGTATACCCAGCGGTCAACCGACAACCTGAAGGTCGTTTTGCCTGGCGGCGTTCCCCAATTCGACGTCGAGTGTCGCTAGCGTTCGCCGGCCGCGTAGCGCCAACTCGAGATACGCGGCGTCGTAGGCAGTCAGGCTGTGATCCACGGACAATCTGCGCGTGTTCCCCCAGGCATGGACATTCGTGTCGTCGTCGATTTCGATTCCGAGCCGCGCCAGCCGCGACAGCGACCGTTGTACGTAGCCATCATCGCAGCGGCCTCGACGAACCGCTGTGCGCATCACATTCGCCACCTCCAGACGCCAGATCGTCGGGACGATCGCGCCCTCCGCTAGCACCCGCTCAAAGGCGGCCAGGACCCTCGGGGTTCGCTCGTCGGCAAAGGTCCAGGCGATGGCGATCGACGCGTCAAGCACCAGGGCCGTCACTGGATCAGCGCCGGCCTTCGTCGATTAAGTCCCGGATACTCAAGCCCCCCAACGTGTAGCCTGTCTCGGCGAGAATCTCGGCCGCCGCGGCCTTCGCATCGGCGCGTCTGGCGTCCTCGGGGCGATGAAGAACAATGTCGCGACCTCGCGCCTCCAACTCCATGGTTTCGCCTTCGGTCAATTTGGCAAGGTTGGCGAGATCGGCGGGGATGCGCACGGCCAAGCTTTTTCCCCAACGACCGACCTTGATCAACATGTTCGATACCCGCCTGAAATATCCCGTGCATATCCCGGCTGGTCAAGCTCGTCGATATCAAATCGGAACGGACTCAAACCACGCCCACCCGCAACAGGTCGTGCATGTGCACCGCGCCGACCAGACGACCCGCTTCGCAAGCGAACAGCAGCAATATCGGCCGTTCGCGCTCGTTCATCTCGCGCAGGGCTTCGGTGGCTAGCAACGAGGGGTCGACGAATACTGGCTCCGGATTCATGTGGTCGACGACCGGCGCGGCGAGGTTCGCTTTCGCCAACGCTCGGCGCAGGTCGCCGTCGGTGAAGGCGCCGACCAGCCTGCCGTCGCCGTCGACCACGCCGACGCCGCCGCAACGGGCGCGGGTTATCGCCAGGATCGCCTCCGCCAGAGTCGCTTCGGCGGACACCGACGGCAGGTGTTCTCCCGCCAGCATCAGATCGCGCACGGTGACCAGTTGCGCCCCCAGCTTCCCGCCCGGGTGGAAGGTGCGGAAATCCTTGGCCGAGAAGCCGCGCGCCTCGAGCAAGGCGATGGCCAGAGCGTCGCCGAACGCCATCTGCATCGTGGTCGAGGTCGTCGGCGCGAGTCGATTGGGACACGCCTCCTCGGACTTCGGCAAGACGAGCGCAACGTCGGCGGCTGTCGCGAGGGCGCTGGCCGCTTCCGACGTCACGCCGATCAGCGGCAGGTCGAACCTCGCGCAATGATGGATCACGTCGCGTAGCTCCGGCGTCTCTCCGGACCACGACAACGCCAGCACGACATCGCCCGCCGTCACCATGCCGAGGTCGCCGTGGCTGGCCTCGGCGGGATGAAGAAAGAAGGCCGGCCGTCCGGTCGACGACAGCGTGGCGGCGATCTTTCGGGCCACATGGCCGCTCTTGCCGATCCCCGTCACCGCGACCCGGCCGGGGGCCCTGGCGATCGCGGCCACGCTTTCGCCGAAAGCCTGGCCTAGACTATCGCCGAGCGACGCCTGAACGGCGCGCAGTCCCTCGATTTCCGCGTCCAGCGTGCGCAGGGCCGAGGCGACATGATCGCGTGTCTCCTCCGGCCGGGGGCGGACGCTCGCCGCGTTGGTTTGTTGCGAATTCAAGGTCTCATCACTCTATGCCGATACCGTCGTCACGCAATGCGAGCAGGGTTGGCCGGTCCGCAGTCATCTTCGACCGGGATGGTGTCCTCAACGTGGACCACGGCTATGTCGGCGATCCGCGAGACCTGGAGTGGGTGGATGGCGCGCGCCGAGCGATCCGCCGGCTGAACGAAGCCGGCGTCCTGGTCATCGTCGCCACCAACCAGTCCGGCGTCGCGCGCGGCATGTTCGACATGGCCGCCGTCGAGGGCGTTCACGCCGTGATGCAGGCCGACCTCACCGTCGACGGCGCCCGCATCGACGCCTTCTACGCCTGCCCCTTCCTGCCCAACGCGATCGAGCCTTCGTTCGCCCACGAAGATCACCCCGACCGCAAACCCAATCCCGGAATGATACTCCGGGCGCTTGATGAGTGGGACATCGATCCGGCGCTCTGCCTCGTGGTGGGCGACAGGGCCTCCGACCTCGAAGCGGCGAAGCGCGCCGGCGTCGCGGGTGTCCTGTTCGAGGGCGGCAACCTCGACGAATTCATCAAGCCGCTGATCCCCCGCGAAACCAAGCGTAACCGAAAGTTTGTCGCTCGGGCCGGCGCGACGCCGTAACGGCGGCCATGCTGCCGTTCATCGACCTCGCCGCCCAGCAGGCGCGGATCAAGCCCGCCCTCGACGCCGCCATAGCCAGGGTTCTCGCCCATGGCGCCTATGTGATGGGACCGGAGGTCCGGGCCTTCGAGGCCGCGCTGGCGGCGTTCGGCGAGGCGGACTTCGCCCTGTCCTGCGCCAACGGCACCGACGCCCTGGCCCTGCCGCTGATGGCGTGGGACATCGGCGCGGGCGACGCGGTGTTCTGCCCCTCCTTCACCTTCGCGGCGACCTGCGAGGTGATCCCCTGGTTCGGCGCCACGCCGGTTTTCGTGGACATCCTGCCCGACACCTACTGCATGGACCCCGCCAGCCTGGAGGCGGCGGTGAACGCGGTGATCGCGGAGGGAAGGCTGAAGCCGGCGGCCGTGATCGCCGTCGATCTTTTCGGCCAACCGGCGGACTATCCCGCGATTTCCGAGATTTGCCGCCGACTTGGCGTGAAACTCATCGCCGATTCGGCCCAGGGTTTTGGCTGTACGCTGAACGGCAAGCATCCTCTGCACTGGGCGGACGTGACCACGACCAGCTTCTTCCCGGCCAAGCCCCTCGGCTGCTACGGCGACGGCGGCGCGGTGCTGGTCGACGATAAGGCGCTGTGGGATCGGATGGACAGCCTGCGCGTGCATGGCAAGGCCGTCGCCGGCGATCCCTCCTTCGAGGGGCACGACGCGAAATATCTCAACGCCCGCATCGGGATAAACTCGCGCCTGGACACGCTCCAGGCCGCGATCCTGATCGAGAAGCTCGGCGTCTTCGAAGAGGAGATCGTCCTGCGACAGGCCGTGGCGGCGCGCTACGCCGAGGGCCTCGCCCAAGCGTGCCGATCCGTCCCGACCGTGATCGGCGGCGGCGTCTCGACCTGGGCGCAGTATTTGATCGAGCACGATGACCGCGACGGCCTCGCCGCCCACCTGCGCGGGTCGGGCATCCCGACCGCCGTCTACTATCCCGTTCCCATGCACCTTCAGCGGCCGTACGCCGACTATCCCCGCCCCCCGGGCGGTCTGCCGGTGTCGGAGGCCGCGGCCGACAGGGTCCTGGCCCTGCCGATGCACCCTTATCTCGATCGCCGAACCCAAGACACGATCATCGACGCCGTCGCGGCCTTCGCGGGCTAGATCTTTTCGCCCGCTGGCGCTCTCGTCCGGTAGTCGCCGAAGGTCTCGTCGCGCGCGGTCAGAGCGGCCTTCACCCCCTCGCGCATCTTGGCCATGTACTCGCGCGACGCCTTGGTGTGCCAGCCGAGCGCGTGCAGGTCGGTGCCGGCGCGCAGGCCGGCCCGCAGGCCCATGGCCTCCATCTGGCGGTGGACGAGACGCTTGTTGAGCTGGGCGAGTTCCGGGTCGACCTTGGCGATCCGTTCGGCCATGGTCAGGGTCTCCGCTTCCAGCCGTTCGAGCGGGAAGGCCCGGTTGGCGTAGCCCAGCCGCGCCGCCTCGGCGCCGCTGATCGAGTCGCCGGTCAGCATCATCTCCATCGCCGCGCGCATGCCGAAGATCCAGGCATGGTACTGGTTGTCCGGCGGCGACATGGTGCGCACCGCTGGATAGCCGATCTGGGCGTCCTCGGCCGCGTAGACGAGGTCGCAGGCGAAGGCCAGTTCCGAGCCGCCGGCCAGGCACCAGCCATGGACCTGGGCGATCACCGGTTTGGCCAGGTCCCAGACGCGGAAGCACCCCTCGACGACATGGCGCGCCCACTGGCCCTGGCCGCCGGAGGTGTGAAACGGCAGCTCGCCCAGGCCGGCGAGATCGTAGCCAGACGAGAAGCAAGTCCCGGCGCCCCGCAGGATGATAACGCGAACTTCAGAATCGGCGTCCGCCGCCTCAAGCGCCTTAAAGATCTCGCCGCGCAAAGCGTTGGACAGCGCGTTGCGTTTCGCCGGCCGATTGAGCGTAAGCCGGCGGACGTGGGCCACTGGATCGTCGGTCACAAGGATCGCTTCGTCAGTCATCGGGGCCTCCGCAATGGCGCTGTCGCGGTTTTCGATCGCCGCAGTGTCCGCACATTGACCCTATCGCGACCCGCCCCACCACCACAAAACAAACCGCAGCGCAGAAATAAATCACTGGTGACTTTTTCTGACACGCGCGTATGGTTTCCGTCGTTGCTCCGGGAGGAAATGCATGGCGGATGGCGCGGTTGTGGCCGAGGGTCTCTTCGTCGAGGAGGGCGAGGCCGTCCGCCTGATCGCCGGCCGGCGCAAGGCCGACGGCGAGATGCGTTTCCCCATGCCGAAGGGCGCCGACGCCGCGCTGTTCGATCCCGTGACGCTGGCGCCGGGGGGCGCGCTGTGGTCGTTCACCGTCCAGCGCTTCCGGCCCAAGACGCCGCCCTACATCGGCGACGACGACGAGAAGAGTTTCGTCCCGTTCGCGGTGGGCTATGTCGAATTTCCGGGCCAGGTCATCGTCGAGGGCCGCATCGTCACCGACGACCCTTCGGCCCTCCGGATCGGCCAACCCATGACCACGGCGTTGCAAACCTTTCCGACCTCCACGCGCGGCGAGGTCGTCACCTACGCCTTTCGGCCGTCATGACCGGCGGCCACCCAGCCCAGGAGAGCGATCCACGATGACCGACGTTCACATCATCGGCGCGGGCATTCACCCGTTCGGCCGCAGCCCGGACATGAGCGGCCTCGATCAGGGAGTCTATGCGGTGCGCGAAGCCTTGGCCGACGCCGATGTCGACTGGGCCGACATGCAGTTCGCCTTCGGGGGGTCGTCCGCGGCGGGCAGCGCCGACGCCGCCCTGCCCAGGCTCGGCCTGACCGGCGTGCAGTTCATCAACATCTCCAACGGCTGCGCCACCGGCGGCTCCTCGCTGCTGTCCGGCTATTGGGCGATCAAGTCCGGGGAGTTCGACCTCGGCGTCGTGCTCGGCTTCGACAAACATCCGCGCGGCGCTTTCAACGCCGATCCGGAGGCTTCCGGACTGCCGATGTGGTACGGCGAAACCGGCATGATGCTGACGACCCAATTCTTCGGCATGAAGATCAAGCGCTACATGGCGCTGAACGGGATCAGCGACACCTCGCTCGGCCGTGTCTCCGTCAAGGCGTTCGAGAACGGCGCCCGCACGCCGCACGCGTGGCGCCGCGACCCGGTGGACCTCGAAACGGTGATGACCAGCCAGATGCTGTCCGACCCGCTTACCAAGTTCATGTTCTGCTCGCCGGCGGAAGGCGGCGTGGCCCTGATCCTCGCCTCGGAGACGAAGATGCGCGAGCTTGGTCTGGAGGGGCCGAAGGTCAGGGGCGCGGCCGTGCGGACTCGGCCGCGCGGGTCGTTCGAGGTGTTCGCGCCGTCGCTCGACGTGGAGCGCGGCGTTGCTCCGACGGTGCTGGCGTCGAAGGCCGCCTACGATATGGCCGGCGTCGGTCCCGAGGACATCGACGTCGCCCAGATCCAGGACACCGAGTCCGGCGCCGAGATCATGCACATGGCGGAGAACGGCTTCTGCGCCGACGGCGACCAGGAAGCGATGCTCGCGGACGGCGTCACCAGCCTGGGCGGGCGGCTGCCGATCAACACCGACGGCGGCTGCCTGGCTTGCGGCGAGCCGATCGGCGCCTCCGGCCTGCGTCAGGTCTATGAAAACGTCCAGCAACTGCGCGGCCGCGCCGAGGATCGCCAAGTCCCGGACGCCCGCCTCGCCTACAGCCAGGTCTACGGCGCGCCAGGCCTGTCCGCCGTCGCCATTCTCGAAGCGTAAGAGGATCACACCATGGACGGCTCCCAAGCCCCGTATCGTCCCGACCGGCATCCGTCGGAGTCGTACGAGGACATCCTCGACCGCGACACCCGTCCGGTTCCCGAGCACCTGAGACAGGGGCGGGCGCCGGAAATCGGCGTCGAGCCGGTGCCGGCCTCGCGCTATTTCGACGCCGGCTATTTCCAGAAGGAGGTCGACCACCTCTGGAGCCGAATCTGGCAGTTCGCCTGCCGCGAGGAGGAGATCCCCAATCCCGGCGACTATGTGATCTACGAAATCGTCGGCAAATCCTTCATCGTCACCCGGACACCGGCCGGCGACATCCGCGCCTTTTACAACACCTGCCTGCACCGCGGCCGTAAGCTGGTCACCCTGAACGGCTGCAAGGACGAGTTCCGCTGCCCCTATCACGGCATCGCGTGGAACACCGACGGCAGCTTCAAGGACAACCCGATCGCCTGGGACTTTCCGCAGTGGGAAGACCGCGACATGAGCCTGCCGCAAGCCAAGACCGGAACCTGGGGCGGCTTTGTCTTCATCAACATGGACGTCAACGCCCGGCCGCTTATGGAGACGATCGGCGAACTGGCTCGTCATTTCGACCGCTACGACTACGCCGACCGCTACAAGGCGGTGCACGTCTCCAAGCCGGTGCGCTGCAATTGGAAGGCCCTGGCCGAGGCGTTCATGGAGAGTCACCATTCGGTGACCACCCATCCGCAGATCCTGCCGTTCCTGGCCGACGCCAACAGCCAGTACGATATCCTCGACGACTATGTGTCGCGGCAGTTCTCGGCCTCCGGCGTGCCGAGCCCCTTCGTGGCCGACAAGAACTACACGCCGGCCGAGATCATTTCGGCGATGACCGGCGGCGGCGGCCGACGAGGGTTCGGCGACAGCGCCAAGCTGGAGGTGCCGGACGGAATCACCGCGCGCGCCTTCGCGGCCGAGCAGGCCAGAACCGCGCTGGGCGCCGAAGACGGCCACGATTATTCCGAGGCCTCCGACGCCGAGATGGGCGACGCCCTGCTCTACAACGTCTTCCCCAACATGAGCTTTTGGGCGGGGTACGCACCGAACCTGGTCTACCGCTGGCGGCCGCACGGCCGCGACCCGGAGGTCGGGGTGATGGACGTGATCATCCTCAAGCGCGTCCCGAAAGATGGCGCGCGGCCGAAACCGGCGCCGGTCCACGAGCTCGGCATCGACGAGCCGTGGAGCGCCGCGACGGAACTCGGCGGCCTCGCCGGCATCTTCGAGCAGGACATGGGCAATTTGCCCTATGTCCAGGAGGGTCTGCGCTCCACCGGCAACGGCCTGGTCCACTTCGGCAAGTATTCCGAAATGCGCATCCGCCACCACCACCACATGATCGAACGCTATATCGCCGAGGGCGAGGCGCGGCGAGGGAAGTAAGAGCCGATACCCCTCTTCGGAGCGCGAGCTTCCAGCCCGCATCTTCGGCGGTGCATAAAAGAGCGGGCTGGAAGCCCGCGCTCCCGAGGTTTTGTGTCTGGCATCCTATCCCGCCATCGCCTTCATCACCGAGGCGGTGATCTCGTCGCGGTTGGGGTTGCGGCGCAGGGTGAGGCCGCCGTTCACCTGGAGGTTCTGGCCGGTCATGAAGCATTCGTCGCTGGCCAGCCATACCGCGGCGGCGGCGATATCGTCGGAGGTGCCGACCCGTCCAAGAGGATACGCGCTGGCGAACGCTTCGAACACGCCCGGCGTCTGTTTCGCGCCCGCGGTCATCGGCGTGTCGGTGAGCCCGGGCGAGATCGAGTTGGCCCGGATGCCCTTGGCCCCGAACTCGTTGGCGACGCAGCGGATGACGTGATCGGTCCCGGCTTTCGTGCCCATGTAGGCGGCGTGGTCGTTGAGCATGATCGTCGCCGTGGCCGAGCTGATCTGAATCAGCGAGCCGCCGCCGGTCATCGCCTCGATCATCCCCTGGAAGAAATAGATCGGGCCGATGAACTGCAGCGCGCTCATCGCTTCGAGTTCCTCTCGGGTGTTCTCCAGGAACGGCTTGAGCAGGCCCCAACCCGTGGCGTTGACGCCGATATGAACGTAGCCCAGCTTGGCCTTCGCGGTCTCGGCGAGGGCGAAGACCTGATCGCGGTCGGTGAGGTCGCAGTGCGCCCACTCGCCGCCGATCTCCTCGGCGAAGCGGGCGAGCTCGTCGTCCTTACGGCCCGCCACCAGCACCTTGGCGCCCTCGTCGGTAAAGCGGCGGGCGATGACCTGCGCCATGTTGCCGGTCCCCGCCGCGCCCATCACCACCGCGCCCTTGCCTTGCAGTCTTCCCATTCTCGCGCTCCCTCGAAGTAAACTCAGATACCGGGGTGTCCGGCCATCATCCCGCCGTCGACCAGCATCTCCGCGCCGGTGACGTAGCTGGACTCGTCGGAGGCCAGGAACACCGCCATCGCGGCGATCTCCTCCGGCCGTCCCATCCGGCCCATCGGCGACATCGAGTCGAACGCGGCCTTCATCTGGGGCGCCGCGCGCAGCGCCGGCTCGAGGATCGGCGTGTCGGTCGCGCCCGGATGAAGTGAATTGCAGCGGATGGCGTAGCCCGCGCGGGCGCAGTGGACCGCGACCGACTTGGTCAGCAGACGGACCCCGCTCTTGGTCGAGGAGTAGGCGACGTCGGGCAGCGCGCCGTAGGCGGCGGTGGACGCGGTATTGATCAGGCTGCCGCTCGGGCCGCCGGGGTTGGCCTTCATCAGCCGGATGCCCGTCCGGCAGCCCAGCATCACCCCGGTGAGGTTGATCCCGATCACGCGGTTCCAGGTCGCGAGGTCGACATCCTCGATCGACTGGCCGCACACGATCCCCGCGTTGTTGAACACCACATCCAGTTGACCATGAGTATCGCCGATCATGGCCGCCACGCTCGACCAATCGTTTTCGTCGGCGACATCGAGCTTCAGGAATTGGCCGTCGACCTCGTTTGCCACGCCCTCGCCAAGACGAACCTGAACATCGGCGACGATGACTCGGGCACCCTCGGCGGCGAATGCGCGGGCGGTAGCCGCGCCGATGCCGGAGGCGCCGCCGGTCACGAGGGCGACCTTGCCTGCCAGGCGATCCATCAGTCGGCGGTGAACAGGGCTTCCAGATCGGCGTCCTCGGTGTGCAGCAGGCGGTCGACCCAGCCGTGGAAGCGCTGGGCGCCCCCCTCGTTTTCGCCGAACAGCACATGCTCGCGGCCGCCGTTCTTCAAGGCGACCTGCTGGCGCAGCCCGGTGGCATAGTCCTCGTCGCGCACGACATGCTCGAGGAACTTGAACTGGTCGTGCGCCTCGACCGCCTGCTCGGGCGTCGGCGCCTGCTCGGTCAAATACATCTGGGTGGTGAACGATTCGCCGACGTGCGAGCCCGGCATAAGTTGGGAGATCATCACCGCCCGGCCGCCGCCCTGAAAACTGGCGATGGAGACGTGGGGGAAGATCGTCCACACGCCCTTGAGCATGTCCTCGGGGCGCCAGTCGATCTCCGGAACGCCGTCGAGGTCGAGCAGGTCGCGGCCCGGCGCCTGGACATGCTGGTGCGGGCCCCAGGCATAGTAGTTGGCCTGGTTGGGCATCGCCTCGCCGAAGGTGTTCTTGTGCAGCACCGGCAGGTGGTAGAAGTCGAGATAGCCGTCGTAGGCGATCTTCCAGTTCGGCCCCGGCACCACGCGGCTGTCGAAGAAGTGCCAGTCCTCGAAGACGAAGTGGGCGAGGATGTCGTCGTAGCCGGCGAGGAAGGCGTCGAAGCTAAGCGTCGACCTCGGATCGAGCAGACCCCAGATCAGGCCGGAGCGTTCGGTCACGCGTAGGGGCACGAGGCCGTAGCAAGACTTGTCGATCTCGCCGAAATCCGCGGCAGAGGCAACGCCCATCAGCTCGCCCTTCTGGGTGAAGGTCCAGCCGTGATAGGGGCAGACGAAGCGCTTGGCGTTGCCCTTGGGCTCGGTGGCGACCGAAGTTCCCCGATGGCTGCACGAGTTGATGAAGGCGCGCACCTCGCCGTCCTGCGCCCGGGTCAGCAGGACCGGTACGCCGGCGGCGTCGAGGGTCTTGTAGTCGCCGGGGTTTGGCATCTCGGCGGTGACACCGAAAATCAGCGGCACGCGCTTGAAGATGCGGGCCACCTCCGCCTCGAAGATCGCGGGGTCGTAGTAGTTCTTGGCGGGTATCGTCATCACGCTTTTGGCGTGTTCGATGGTCTTGGCGCGGGCGTGGACCATGCCGGCCTTAATTAGTGCCGCCAGTTCCGAGCGGTCGAGGATCTTGTTCATGGTACGGCCTCCTGTGGGGCGGTGAAGAAATCGCCGCGCGGCTTGCCGTCGGGATCATAGACCGGCTCGATCAGGTCGACGCGGTATTTGCGGGTGACGGCGTTCACAATGCCGGCGGCGTTCAGATGGCCGGCCATGTCGAGATACGGCTTTCCGGCCAGGTGGGCGCAAAGGTCGGCTTCGCTGTCCCACTGCTCGAAGACGTGAACGCGGTCGGCGTGCTCGGCGTCACAGGTCCAGGTGTAGTGGACGCATCCCGGCTCGGCGAGCGCCGCGGCGATGAACGGCGCGGCGCTTTGGAGGGTTTTCTCCCGCGCCCCCGGCGCCATGTCGATTTCACCCGTGATAACCACCGGCATCGGCTAACCCTCTTCGTGGTGAAGAATGGCGTAGTCGCGGCTGGCGAACAGCCATTCGCCGCCTTCGCGCACCAGGCGATCATCGTACGCGCCGACGATCCTCGTCACCCCGCCGGCCTTCAGGACCAGGGTCTCCTGGGTGTAGACGCGCGCCTCGGCCGCGTCGCCGGAGATCCGGATCGAGCCCGGCGTGGCGAAGAAGCCGGCCAGGGCGTAGTTGGTCATGGCGCCCCGCCACGCCGCTTTGATGTTCGCGCGACCTTTGGTTTCCATGCCAGGCAGCCGCCAAACCGAGTCCTCCGCCCAGCAGGCGATCCAGTCGTCCGCGTCGATGCGGAACACCGCGTCGCTATAGGCGTCGATCCGTTCGCGAATGGCGATGCGATCCTCCAACGCACCCTCGTAGGCCTTGGCCGTCACGCGGCGCTCGCGCGATGGGGCACCACCGCCGGCGTCGCGGTGAGGCAGTTGTCTACCACCAGCTTCTGCCCGCTGACGAACCGCGACTCGTCGGACGCGAGATAGACCACCGCCCAGGCGATGTCGGTCGCCGCGCCGAGCGGGGTCGTCACCGGCGGCGGGACCGACGGGTCCGTCGCCGGCAGCATCCCGCGTTCGGCGAGCTTGCCGCCGATCCCCTGCACCATCGGCGTATCGATACCGCCGGGGTGGATGGAGTTGCACCGGATCGGCAGGCCGGTCTGGGTGCAATGCACCGCCACCGCGCGGGTCAGGGCTTCGACGGCGCCCTTGGCCGCGCAATAGGCGAACACGGTATGGTGGCCGTCGATCGAGGCCACCGAGGCCATGTTGACGATCGAGCCGCCGCCGGACGCCTTCATGGCCGGGATGACGTGCTTGCAGCCGAAGAAGGTGCCGTCGGCGCTCACCGCCATGATGAAACGCCAGTCCTCGGCGCTGGTGTTCTCGACATTGCCGGCTTCGACGACGCCGGCGTTGTTGACCAGGATGTCGAGCCGGCCCTCGCGCGCCATCACCTCCGCGATCAATGCCTTCCAGCCGTCCTCGTCCCGCACGTCCTGGCGGACGAACCGGGCGTTCTGGCCGATCTCGCCGGCGACACGGCGGCCGTTCACTTCGTCGACATCGGTCAGGATCACGCGGGCGCCTTCCTGGGCCATCAGGCGCGCGTCCGCCTCGCCCAAACCCTTGGCGGCGCCGGTGACGATGGCGACCTTGCCGGCAAGACGGTTCATGCCGAGGCCCGCGCCGGCTGCCCGGACAGAGCGCCAGGACGCAACTTCCCGGCGAAGTTCGCGTAGGAGGCGTCGTCGTCGCCGCGCTTGCCGAACGTCCAGTCGCCGGGAGCATCGCGCTTCCAGTTGTCGGTGGACGGCGCCTGCGCGTTCCAGTCGTAACAGGCTTGGCGGTGAGCAAAGCGCCATTCCCCGTCGCGCCGCTCGAAGCGGTCGAGGTAGCGCCCGGAGGCGACCATGTGGATGTCCGGGCGGTCGGCGTTCGGCAGGGCGTGGTGGGCGGTGAAATAGCTTTCGCCGTAGGCGACGTCGTCGTGCGGCTCGATCAGGATATTGGCGATGCAGTGCTGGGTGCGCTTCATGCCGTGCAGCACCGGCATCACCCAGTCGGCGAAGCCGGCCGCGCTGCCGTGGAAGGCGCCGTGATCGTCGGTGGCGTCGGGATGGAACAGCGAACGCAGCAGGGTCTCGTCGCAGCGGTCGATCGCCCGGGCGAGACGATAGACCAGCTCCGTGCAGGCCTGCTTATCAAGGAGAACCTGTATCGCGTCGCGCGCCACCGTCTCGATCCTCCACCTCGTGGGCTTTGCCCCTCAACCGAAGCTTCACCCGGCGCGAAACCAGACGCAAGTGACTTTAAGCGCGGACGATTATTTTATCTCCCGCGTGACGCGGGCCCCAGCCTTGACCCGAATGCGTGGCTTGGACGACGCGGCCTCGTCGTCGAGACTGGGAATACGCCATAGGGTGTGGAGGGCGATACGCAGCGCCGACCGGACCTCCGCCATGCGCTCCTCGCGTTGGTCGGGGAAGATCTTGATGAACATCCAGTCGTTGACCAAGGCGGTGAGGTCGCGGGCGGCGCGGAACTGCGGCGTGTCGGCGAGGTCGGCGTTGCCGAACAGCAGCGCGGTAAATCGTTTCGATTGATCCTCGACCAACTTGGCGCCCTCTTCCAGCACCGGCTGCAGGATCGGCATGGTGCGCGCGGCGGTCAGCAGTTCAAGCTGCGCGACACGGTAGCGGTCGGTCATCGGATTGGCGACGAGGTCGATGGCGAATTCGATCAAGTCGCGGCCTGCCGGGGGGTTCATCGCCTGAGCCTCGTAGATCTCCCAGTTTCGCCGGGCGACGTGCCGCGCGAGGGCGATCAGGATCTCCTCGGTGGTCATGAAGTAATACTGCAGGCAGCCGCGGGTGACGCCGGCGATCTCGGCGACCTTGGCGAGCGTGGCCCCGCGAATGCCGAACTCGTTGAGCGAATCGACCGCCGCCTCCAGGATCAGCAGCCGGGTCTGTTCGCTCTTTCGCGTGGTTCTCCGCGCCGCGCCGGTCGATGCGGATTTGCGGTTTTCAGAAGCCACGAGTTTCAGATGCGGCATCCACCCTTTTCCCGAGTTCAACGTCGTTTTAAGCGCCCTTGCTTTTTCCCTGGCGCGGTAGTCTGTTTCGTTCGACCGATTGTCGCTCGGGCGCAAGGAGAAAGCCATGTCTGAAACGCTAGATCATTCGGCCGCCGCAGGCGCGGGGTTGGCTGACATCTCACAGACCCTTGACCCGGCCATCGACGACCGGCCGATCACCCCGGAGCGCTATTGGTCCAAGGATTTCGCCGCCCGGGAATGGGAAAAGATTTGGACCAAGACTTGGCAGATCGCGGGGGTTGCGCGACAACTCCAGAAAGCCGGAGACTACATCACCACGACCCTGGGCGCCGAAGTCATCCTCTGCGTTCGCGGCGACGACGGCCAGACCCGCGCCTTCTACAACGTCTGCCAACATCGCGGCATGCTGCTGATGGAGCCGGAACAGGGCCACGCGCGGCGTCTGGCCTGCCGCTACCACGGCTGGACCTACGACCTCAAAGGCATCCTCAAGGTGGTGCCGGATGAGGCCGACTTCATTCATGGCAGTCCGTGCGGCAAGGCCAATCTTGTCGAGATTCCCTGCGAAACCTGGGCCGGTTTCGTGTGGTACAACATGGACCCGGACTGCATGTCGCTGCGCTCGTACATGCAGCCGATCGCCGACCAGATCGACACCTATCCAATGGACGACATGGTCCGCACCCACTGGGTGACCCTGGAAGGCGACTTCAACTGGAAGCTGGTGCAGGACAATTTCAATGAGTCCTACCACGTCCCCTTCGTCCATCCACAGACCAAGTTCGTGATGGAATATGCCTACGACAACAGCCAGTTCGATCTCTATCCCAGCGGCCACTGCCGGATGCTGATGCCGGGCGCTGGGCCGACCAAGACGCTGCGGGGCGGCGAGGACGAGACCCTGGGCTACCTCGAGAACGAGATGACCTTCTGGGGCCTGAACGCCGATGACTTCCGCGGCGGCAAAACCGGCGACATCCGCGTCGCGCTACAAAAGCAGAAGCGCCTCCTCGGCGCCGAAAAGGGCTTTGACTTCTCCAGCTATCACGACGCCCAACTCACGGATCACTGGCACTTCACCATCTTCCCGAACCTGTCGTTCAGCCTCAAGCCCGACGGCAACATCTGGCTGCGCGCGCGTCCTCACGAGAGCGATCCGGAAAAGTGCTACTTCGACATGTGGTACATGACCCTGTTTCCAAAGGGACAGACGCAATACTACTCGCAGAGCATGGCCGAATGGGTCGACGTCTCGGTTCCCGCCCCGCACCAGCAGGGTAAACTCGGTGAGATCACCATGGGCCCCGGTATCGATCAGGACCTGTTCGTCTGGTACGGCACCCAAAAGGGCCTGCACTCACGCGGCTACAAGCGCGATATCCTGGCGCACCAGGAACGCCGCGTGCGCTACTTCCACCAGAACATCGACAAGTGGCTCGAGAGCTGAGCGGCGCCAAATCGTTGTCATCCCCGACGAAGATGCGCAGCGGCAAGATCGGGGACGCATGGACGTGTGCTAGCGTCCTCCGGGCGCCGTGAGGCGGCGAGCCGGAGGCATGCCGCCACCTGTCCGGTCGCGACCAGTCCAACAACAAGCGCTCGTGCACCAGCCATTCGGCCGGCTCGGCTTGCAGCCGTCCGGCGGGCCGTCTAGAACGTAGCACCGTCCCCGATCTCACCGCTTCGCGGTTTCGTCGGGGATGACAACCGCCCTACATGGCGGAACGTCTGATCTGAAGGGCGCCGCCACGATTTTGCGAGGCGTCAGAACGCGTATTTCAGCTGCACGGCCACCGTGCGCGGGTTGGCGACGATGGCGGCTTGGTCGGAGATCAGTTGCGGGCCGCAGACCGCCGCCTGGCAGCCCGTCGTTCCGCCGGAGAGCGGCAGGCCGGCGGTTCCAAGTTGGATGAAGGTGTTGGTCAGGTTCTTGCCGATCAGCGAAGCGGTCCAGTGTCCGTCGGTGCTGGAAAGCGAAAGGGCGGCATCGAGCACGCCATAGGCGTCCTGGTGATCGACCTGCAACGCGACGCTGCTCGGGAAGGAGTTGGCGATGTAGCCGCTGCTGACCCGCGCGTCGACCGAGACCCCGAGCTTCAGCTTGTCGTTCAGCGGCCGCTGGTAATCGATCGCGAACACCCCGGTCCACTTGGGCGAGAGCGCGGTGGGACGGCCATTGACGTTCATGAAGTTGCACAGGTTGGCGGCGCTGTCGCCGCAGGTGTTGGAGAAGGTGTAGGAGCCGCTCGGCGCGACCACGCGCTGAAGATTACAGCCCTGTTCGTAGGTGATCCCGGCGGGAGAGCAGGGCGCGGTAAACTGCTGGTAATTGGAATCGTCGTAGGCGCCATCGAAGTGCAGCACCAGCCCCGGCACGGCGCGCGGCGCGTAGTCGACGGTGGCCTCCACCCCGTACGTCCTGGCGCTGGCGGCGTTCAGGGTGACGTAGTTGAAGGTCGGGGTGTTGAAGAAGTCGACCTGCAAGTTCGAGTAGTCAAAATAGAAGCCGTCGGCGTCGATGCGCAACTGATGATCGAACAAGGTCGTCTTGATCCCGATCTCGCCTCCCGAGGCCGTCTCCGGCTGGAAGCGCAGGTCGCCGGGCAATGTGCCCGTGGAGAGGATCGCCGAGTTCGAGAAACCGCCGGATTTATAACCGGTCTTGTACGCGCCGTAGAGCGTCAGGTTGCTGCTCGGCTTCCACGTCAAGGTGACTTCAGGCGAGACGTTGTCGAAGGTCTGCTTGCCGCTCACGCTTGTCGCGGAGTTAGCTGGATCGAACTGTACGAATAGAGATAAAAGCGTCGGGTTGACGTAAGGCTGTCGAAAAAAGGAATCTTTCAGCTCGTGGGTGTAGCGGGCCCCCGCCGTTATCTCGACCTTTGGAATGATGTCCCAGATGCCCTGGCCGAACACTGAGTAGGTATGTCCGATCGTGCGTGAGAACTTGCTGTAGGCGACGAACTCGTCCTGCGGCGTCGGCGCGGCCGTGTTCTGCGCGGCGGCGAAGTCGACGTTCTGGCGGAAGTCCAGGCTGGTGGTCTGGAAATAGACGCCGCCGGCGAAATTGATCGGCCCCTTCAGCTTGGTGTTGAACCGCTCCTCGGTCGAGAACTGCTCCCAACTGAAATGTTCGCCGGCGTAGACCAGAGGCGCGGCGGTGAAATTCTGGTTATCGGCCCAGGCGTTGAACAGCCTCTGATAGCCGTTGGTCGACGTCAGGGTGACCCAGTCCGCTTCGTAGTTCGCCCGCAGATAGAAGTTGTAGTCCCGGTAGTGGTCGAAGTCCGCGCCGCCGCCCGCGCCCTCCAGAGAGTTGGGCACCGCCGCCAACGCGATCGGTAGGGCCGGCTGGGCGGCGGAGAAGTGCTGACCGCATGGGTTGGGTTGGGATAGACCAACCAGCAACTCCGACTGCGGAAAACCCTTAGGACAATAAACGGCGACGGTGTTATCGGAGTTATTGTTGGTGCTGTGATCGTCGAAGGTAAACTTGCCGGTGACGGTCAGGCGCGAGGTCGGCGTCCACTTGGCGGTGAGGCGCACCAGCGCATCCTGGGCTTGGCCAAGAAACTTGGGTGGCACGCCCGTGGGGTAGGTGTTGAGATTGCCGGTGGCGACGTCGAAAGTGTGATAGTCGGTCTGGAAGGCGGTGTTGCGCAGATAACCTTCCTGTTGGTCGCTGTAGTGGAAGGCGAGACGCAGGCCCAGGGTGTCGGTCACCGGGCCCGACAGTATGCCCTCGACATACGGCTCCTCGGCCCTGAACTCGAAGCCGGTGGTCAGGCTGCCCTCGACCTTGGAACCCGGATCGTTGGTCTGAATCGCCACGGCGCCGGCGGTCGCGTTCTTGCCGTAGAACAGCGCCTGAGGCCCTTTCAAGATCTGGACGCTGGAGACGTCGAACACGCCCTCGTCGATCGCGCGGCCCTGGCCGTAATAGACGCCGTCCACGTTGACCGACACCGACTGCTCGATGCCGATATTCTCGCTCGACGAGCCGATGCCGCGCAGGGTGATGTCGGCGCCGCTGCCGCTCGAGCCCCGGGTGATGATCAGCTGCGGTGTCTTGTTGGCGACGTCCTCGACCGTGGTCAGGTTGAACTTTTCGACCTCGGCGCCGGAGACGGCGGTGACCGCCACCGGAATGTTCTGGATGTTTTCGTCGCGCTTGCGGGCGGTGACCACGACCTCGGCCACCTGGGCGGAGGCGGGAATCGCGTCCGCGATGACCAGGACTCCGGTCAGGCATCCGGCGCAGATCGCCAGGCCCGACGCACGCATCCCGAGATTTGCCCGCCGCATCGTCCCCTCCCTCACATCGGCCCCCACTGCGGGAGGTTGAGGCCGACTATCGAACGAACGGGAAAAAGCGCAAGCGATTAAATCAGTCAGACGCGACTTTTCCCCGGCGCGATGTTACGGGACGTGAACGTCTAGGTTGTTTTTTGGAGCGCTCATGTCCGCCGTCACACCCGTCAAGATGCCGAAGTGGGGGCTGTCGATGCAGGAAGGAGCGATCGTCGAATGGTTGAAGCAGGAGGGCGCGGCGGTCGTCGAGGGCGAGGAACTCGTCGATATCGAGACCTCCAAGATCACCAATGTCTGCGAGAGCCCCGTCGCCGGCGTGCTGCGGAAGATCATCGGCCAGCCGGGTGAGACGCTCCCCGTCGGCGCGCTGATCGGCGTCGTCGCCGCGCCGGACACTCCGGAGACCGACGTCGACGCGTTCATTACCGAATTCCAGACCAATTTCACGCCCGCCGAGGAGGACGAGAGCGGCGCCGACGCCCTCAAGCTCAGCACGGTCGATACGGCGTCGGGCGCCATCCGCGTCGGCCGCGCCGGAGTGGAGGCCGGAACGCCGGTGGTGCTGATCCACGGCTTCTCGGGCGATCTCAACAACTGGCTGTTCAACGTGGAGGCGCTGGGCGCCGTCGCGCCGGTAATCGCCGTGGACCTGCCGGGGCATGGCGGGTCCACCAAAAATATGGGCGACGGCTCGCTGTCGGCGTTGGCTGCGACGCTCGAGCAGGCGCTCGATGGCCTTGGGGTGACGCAGGCCCATCTGATCGGCCATTCCCTCGGCGCCGCGGTGGCGCTGCGAATGGCCCTGGATCATCCGGACTTAGCCAAAAGCCTGACGCTGATCGCGCCGCCGGGCTTTTCCAACTCCGGCGTGTCGGAGGGCTTCCTGACCGGCGTGATCGACGCCCAGCGCGCGCGGGACCTCAAGCCGGTGCTCGAACAGCTGTTGGCCGATCCCGCCATGGTGACCAGCGACATGGTCCAGGATGTCCTCGATGCAAAACGCATCGACGGCGTGGAGGAGGCGCTAGGCGCCCTGCGCGATCGCATGGTCGCCGGAGACGACGCCGCCATCCTTCGGCGCGACGCCGTGGCGTCTCCGCTCAAAGCCCTGGTCATCGCGTCCCGAACCGACCGGATCGTCGGCGAGGTCGAGCCATCCTTGCTGCCGCGTGCTTTCGATCTGGTCTGGATCGAGGCAGCCGGCCACATGCCCCACCTGGAGAAGTCCGCCGAGGTCAACGCCCTGCTGGTGAAGCAGGTGTCCGGTTAGCCGGACGATCGTCAGCCAAGTCGCGTTGCTCCCCGGGCGCCGTCATCCCGCACGAAGCGAAACGTAGTGGAGCGGAGATGCGGGATGACGGCGGAGGGTTTGGCTCAGCGGATCAGGCGACCGCGACGGGAGGTCACGGGAACAAAACAGATTGCAACGCGCAAATACATGGTTAGACTTTGGTCTGCGCGACGCGCGTGGACCACGTGCGGCGGCCAGCCGATCTTTGAAACAGTGAACATTACCCAGAACACGTTCTGATCGGCGGGAGCGGACGCGCGCGTGCTTCGCCATGCGACAGAAGGATGCCGCTACAGCATCGGTTGCGGCGTCAAACGCCCACAGAACGTCGCAAACGCGCTGACTTTCGGCCGAAAACAGTAACAAAACCTGCCAAAACCCTGCCAGAAAACCTGCCAAAAACTGCCATGTCGAAAATTGCAGCCTCGGAGATAAGGAAATGAAGTCAACGCGTTAGTCTTGGACGCCATCCTCATCGGCCGCTTCGCCCCGCCCCCACCGCAGCGCGGAAGACGAAGCGACCCAGCGGATGGCGTTCTCGATCAGGCGCCGATAGGTCGGGTCGGCGTAGGTCGATGGGCCGTCTCCGGGCTGCAGATAGACGAGCGGGCTGTTCCGCGCGCGCTTGGTCCAGCCGACCAGGTTCGAGCCGTCGTCGTGCGCCCAGCCTTCGTTGGAGAACATCCGGCCGTTTACGGCCTGCTTGGCCGAGTAGAACCGGTCGCGCGTGAAGCTCGCGTCCGACCGCAGCAGCGGCTGGACGTCGGCCTCGAACACCTCGCAGAGGTAGAGTTCGTCGGTCAGGGTAAAGCCGGCGGGGACGCCCTCCGCGACCGGATGGCCCGGATCGGCGATCGTCACCGTGTGCTCGACGTCGTGGCGATAGCCGGAATCCGGCCGATGCGAGCCACGCAATTCGCCAGGCCGGTAGAGGAACCGGCCGCCGAGCAGGTCGGCGTACTCGGGCCACGCCGGCCATCCCGCCAGCGCGTGGTGCAGGGCTACGATGCCCTTGCCGGCGTCGAGCATGGCAAGGAAGCCGGCCCTGAACACTTCCGACGGCGGCGGATGAAGCCAGGCTTCTCCGGAGCTACGCGAAGTCCAGCCCTGGCATGTCGTACAGCACCAGGGCGTCGTGGTCCGGTCATGCCTTCGGGCGTCATGAGCCTTCCGCGCCGCCGGCTGTTCGACCAGCGAACAGGCGATGCCCGGCAAGGTTATCGAACATCGCCATGAACGGGTCGCGCGAGATACGGGATGCCCCTTGGCGACGACCAGGACGTTCAGCGGCTCGCCATGGCGGACGACGGGCACGGCGAGCCTCCGTTCAGAGCTTCAGGAGTTGCTTGCCGAAGTTCTCGCCCTGGAACAGGCGGCGAAGCGTGGTCGGCGCGTTTTCCAGGCCGTGCTGGATGTCCTCCTTGTAGCGCAGTTTCCCGGCGCGGATCCACTCCACCAGCCGCGAGCGCGCCCACGGGAACTCGGCCTGGAAGTCGGTCAGGATGAAGCCTTCCATCGAGGCCCGCTTGAAGATCAGGTTGAAATAGTTCTCCGGCCCCGCCGGCATCTTGCCGAGTTCATAGCGCGAGATGCCACCGCAGACGACGACCCGGGCGTGCATGGCGAGCTGGGCCAACAGGGTGTTGAACACCGGCCCGCCGACATTGTCCCACAGCACGTCGATGCCGTCCGGCAGCGCGGCCCTGGCCTGATCGCGGATGTCGCCGGCCTTATAGTCGATCGCCGCGTCGAAGCCGAGTTCGTCGACCAGCCAGGCGCATTTGTCCGGACCGCCCGCCACGCCGACCACGCGGCATCCGGCGATCTTGCCGATCTGGCCGACCACCGATCCCGTCGCCCCCGCCGCGCCGGTGACCACCAGGGTGTCGCCGGGAAACGGCTTGCCGATCTTGTTCAGGCCGAAGAAGGCGGTCAGGCCCGTGGTGCCGAGCACGCCGAGGTTGGCGGTGAGGAGGTCGTCGTCGTCGACCTTGAGCAGTTCCTTGGCGGGCAAGGTGGCATAGTCCTGCCAGCGCAACATGCCGGTGACCTTGTCGCCGGGCGCGAGCGCCGGGACATTGGAGGCGACGACTTCCCCGAGGCCACCGCCACGCATCACCTCTCCGATCTCCGTCGGCGCGGTGTAGCCGCCGATGTTTTCCATCCAGCCCTTCTGCGCCGGATCGAAGGCAAGGTAGCGGGTGCGGACCATCACCTCGCCCTCGCCCGGATCGAGCGCGGGCGTTTCGACGAGCTTGAAGTCGTCGTCCTGGAGACTGCGTCCGTTCGGACGGCCGTTGATCAGCCATTGGCGATTGGTGTTCATGTCATGTGCTCTCTAAGTGAGTCAGCCGAGGCGGCGTAGAGGTTCCGACCCGTCCCAGCCGCGAGCGGTGTCGCGCATCATGGAAAAAAGGCCGTGCGTGCCGGAGCCCGGTTTGAGGATTTCGACCAGCGACCCTGGTCCGCCGCCCGGATCGACGTAGATCACCTCGCCGCCGCCGGCGACGAGCCCTTCCTGCGCGACGGTGGCCCCGACGTCGGCGCACACCGCGCGCGCCTTGGCCATGTCGTCGACCAGGATGCAGACGTGATGAAGTCCCTCCCGGCCCTCGTCACCCCAAGCCTTGTAGATCGAGGGCGCGTCGTTGTGCTGGCGGATGAGTTCGATCTGCATCTCGCCCCAGTAGCCCAGCGCCATGGAGAAGTCGGGATCGCTCGGCGCGCCGAGATACTTCACCTTCTGCAGCTTGACATGGTCGAGGGCGAAGAACGGGCCGGCGCCGATCGTCTTCGTCCAATAGCGCAGCGCCCCGTCGAAGTCGGCGGGAACGAAGGCGAGCTGCATGATCTCGCCGAGGTTCGCGATCTTGGCCAGACCATTCATTCGGCGGCGACCTTGAAGCTCGACCGCGCGCCGCCGATCTCCGGCAGCGGCATCCCGATGGCTTGCGCGATCGCGTGGTGGACGTTCTGCAGGCTGATCTCCTGACGGCCGTAGATCACGCTCGATCCCGGCGGCAGGGCTTTCAAGTTTCGGTAACCCTCGGCGGAGACGACGTAGTCCTCGGTGCGCACGACGTTGGCCGTCGCCTCCCAGGCGTCCTCGACCTCCTTGCGGTGGTCGTCGGATTTCACCCCGCCGGGCGCGTAGATCGTCTTGTGAGTGACCGTCTCGCCCGGGGTCTCGCCCGGGAAGTGGCGGAAGGTGGTGTAATAGCGCTTTCCCGGCGACACACTCCCGGCGAACAGGATGGTGTTGGGAAAGATGTAGTGGATGCCGCCCAGAGCATCGTCGACGCCCCAGTCCTCTTCCGGCAGATCGAGCCAGGCTTCGAGTTGCCTGGCGACGAACAGCACCCGGTGGTGCGGGCCGAACTTGTCGTAGACGGTGATGTCGTTACGGAAGTAAGGGCTCAGCGACTGCTTGTGCAGGGCGGCGAAATGGTAGCCTTCCCCGTATGTGTCGAGGGCGTATTTCCAGTTCGACGCGACCTCCAGCGTCCCGTCCTTGACCCGTTCCGCCTTGTCCAATTCCAGAAGTTCGAGTTGCGGTCCGAAGGCGCCGAGGTGGGTGTCGATGTCCATCGTCGAACTCGGCGTCGCCTGGACGAAGACGAGGCCGTATCGCTCGGCGACGGGAACCTGGATGAGGTGCTCGCTGCCCGCCAGAGCGCTGTCGCCACTTTCATCGGTGAAGCGCTCGGCTTCCGGCACACCGACCAGATCGCCGCCGTTGGCGTAGGACCAGCCGTGGAACCAGCAGGTGAACAGGTTCGCCTTGCCCTCGGCCTCGCGCACCAGCCGCGCGCCTCGGTGCAGACAGACGTTGAGAAAGGCGCGGACGGTTCCATCCTTGCTCCGGACGACGACGATCGGCACGCCGGTCTCGTCGAAGGTTCGGTATTGGCCGGGCTCCTTGATGTCGTTGGAGAAACAGGCGACGACCGGGGTCTCGCGGAACAGCTCTTGGCGCTCGGCGGCGTGGCGCTTCGGGTCGGTATAGACCGAGACATCGTTGCGCATGGCGGCGTCCGCGAGGTCGCTTGTCCCGTTTCGGATATGCTCGACGATGCGGCGGCCGAGACTTAGGCGGGTCTCATGCAGGCGTTCGGCGAAGGCGGTGGTCATCGCTGCCTCCTTCAGGCGTAGGCGAGGGCGGCGCGCGCGGCTTCCTCGATCCGGCGCGGATTGGGCATGAATTCATCCTCGAGGTTGGGGGCGAAGGGCACCGGCGTGTGGGGGCAGGTGACTTGGCCCACCGGCGCCTTCAGGAAGCGGAAGCCCTTGGTCGCGGCGAGGCCGGCGATATCCGCGGCCATGGAACACCGCGGCGGACTTTCGTCGACCACCACCATCCGCCCGGTCTTCTCCAGGCTTTCCAGGATGGACTCCTCGTCCAGCGGCGAGGTGGTGCGGGGATCGATCACCTCGACCGAGACGCCGTCCCTGGCCATCGACTCGGCCACCGCGAGGGCGCGCGGCACCATCGGCCCGAAGGCGACGAAGGTGAGGTCCTTGCCCTCCCGCGCGATCCGCGCCTCGGCGAAGGGGACGCGATAGGCCTCGTCCGGCACCTCCATCTCGGTGTCGTAGAGCGACTTCGATTCCATGAACACCACCGGATCGTCATCGCGGATCGCGCTGATCAGCAGGCCCTTCGCGTCATAGGCGTTGGACGGCATCACCACCTTCAGGCCCGGCACCATGGTGAACAGCGGGTGCAAGGTCTGGCTGTGCTGGGCGCCGGCGCGGAACCCCGCCCCGATCATGGTGCGGATGACCATCGGCGTCTTGGCGTGGCCGCCGAACATGTAGCGGAACTTCGCCGCCTGATTGTAGATCTGGTCGAAGCAGACGCCGACGAAGTCGACGAACATGATCTCGGCCACCGGACGCATTCCGGTGACCGCCGCGCCCGACGCGGCGCCGATGATCGCGCTTTCGCTGATCGGCGTGTCGAGTACGCGCTCAGGGCCGAAGGCCTTGTACAGGCCGCCGGTGACGCCGAACACGCCGCCGACCTCGCCGGCTTCGCCCGAGGCGCCCTGGCCGCCGCCGACATCCTCGCCGATGACGATGACGTTGGCGTCGCGCATCATCTCCTGATGCAGCGCCTCGTTGATCGCCTTGCGGTAGCTCTTGCGGGACATGGTGCTAGTACCTGACGTAGACGTCTGTTTCGAGGGTGGCGAGATCGGGGCGCGGCGCGGCGATGGCGGCTGTGACCGCGTCCTCGACCTCGGCGAGCACTCCGCTCTCGATGCTGTCCAGGTCGCCGTCTTCGAGCAATCCGGCTTCGGTCACGCCGCGTCGGAAGCGGGGCAGGGGATCGCCGCCGCGCGCCTGCGCCAGTTCCTCGGCGGTGCGGTAGTTCTGCGGGTCGCCGACGAAGTGGCCGAGGAAGCGGAAGCAGGTGATCTCCAGCGCATAGGGACCCTCGTTGGCCCGCGCGCGCTCCAGCGCCCGGCCCATCGCCTGGTGCACGGCGAAGAAATCGGTGCCGTCCACGACCTCGGCCGGCATGCCGAAGCTGCGTGCCCGCTCGGCGATCGATGGCGCGCCGACGGCGTAGCTCGACGCGGTGTGCTCGCCGTAGCCGTTGTTCTCGAACGCGAAAATCGCCGGAACACCGAGGACCACGGCCATGTTAAGCGCCTCGAAGGTGGTGCCCTGGTTCGACGCCCCGTCGCCGGAGAAGGCCACCGCGACCTTGCCGGTCTTCCTGAGTTTCTGCGTCAGGGCCGCGCCGACCGCGATCGGGGGAGAGCCGCCGACGATCGCGTTGGCGCCCAGCATGCCCTTCGACATGTCGGCGATGTGCATCGAGCCGCCCTTGCCGCCGCATAGGCCGCCGGCCTTACCCATGATCTCCAGCATCATGCCTTTGACGTCGCAACCCTTGGCGATGCAGTGGCCGTGGCCGCGGTGGGTGGAGCCGATGTAGTCTTCGTCGGTCAGATCGAAGCAGACGCCGACTCCCGACGCCTCCTGCCCCAGGTAGACGTGGGCGAAGCCAGGGATGTTGCCTAGGGCGAACTCCTTGTCCACGCGCTCCTCGAAGGCGCGGATGGTGAACATGCTCTTGTAAGCCCGTTTCAGATCGTCGCGACTCAGTTGCATTTACGCTGGTCCTCTCGAGAATTCAGTCGGCGCCGCGACCGCCGTCGACCGTCAGTTCTATGCCGGTGATATGGGCGGAGTCATCGCTGAGCAGGAACACGATGGCGTCAGCCATGTAGCGCGGCAGGCCGATGATCCGCAGCGGCGTGTCGGCGGCGAAGGCGTCCGCGAGGGCCTGATCGTCGCCGAATTGACTGGTGATCATCGGCGTCCAGATCACGCCGGGATGAAGCGAATTGACCCGGATCGGCGGCGACATCGCCGCGCCCTCGACGGCCGCGATCTTGGTCAGGCCGGTCACCGCGCCCTTGGTCGCGCAATAGGCCGTCGCGCCCGGAAAACCGACCTGGCCCATCAAGGACGACACCATCACCACGGCGCCGCCTTCGCCCGTCCGGGCGATGGCCTCGAAGCCCAGTTTCGCGCCGAGAAAGGCGCCTTGGACGTTGACGTCGAACAGGCTCTGGAAGTCGGCCTCGGTGGTCTCGGCCAAGGGCTTGACCATGAAGCCGCCGGCGTTGTTGACCACGCCGTGGACGCCGCCGAGTTCCGCCTCGGCGCGGGCGATCACGGTCTCCCAGTCGGATGCTTCGGCGACATCGTGGGGGACGAAGATGGCGCGTCCGCCGTCGCCGGCGATCTCGGCGACCACACTCGCGCCGCCCTCCCGGTCGCGTCCGGTGCAGGCGACCCGCGCGCCTTCCGCCGCCAGCGCCTTGGCGGTCTCGCGGCCGATGCCCTTGGTCGCTCCGGTGACGATCACCACGCGGTCCTCGAGTCTGCCGGTCATCGCGCCATCCGCCCGCCGTCGACGACGATATCGGCGCCGGTCATGAAGTGAGAGCGCGCGCTGGCGGCGAAGGCGACACTCGCGGCGATGTCCGCCGGTTGGCAGGCTCGACCGAGCGGAGTGTCGCCCTCGCCAGGCAGGACGACGTTCACCCGGATGCCCTCCGGTCCCAATTCGAGGGCGGCGGCCTTGGCGAGGAGACGCAGACCTTGTTGCAACGGTCCATAGGCCCGGGCGCCGGACGGGGGCGCGACGAAGACCACCGCCCCTCCACGACCGCCCGCGCGGATGGCGGCGGCGCCGGCCTGAAGATCGAGAAACGCCTGGCGGAGAGCGCCGCCGAGCCCCTCCGCCACCGCCGACGCCGATGAGCGGGTCAGCGAGATCGGTTCGCTCGTAGCGACATGCACGAACACGTCTGGCGCCTCGCCATCGACGACATCGAAACCTTCTTTCGCCAGCGCTTCGGCGATCGCCGTCCGCAGTTGAGAGCCACCTCCCTTGACGACCGCCTTCAGGGTGGCGCTGGCGGACTGAACCATCGAAGTTTCCGGGCCGCGGCTAGAACTTGACCTGGAGTTCGCCAAGGACGGTGCGCGGATCGCCCCATCCGTGGAAGAACACGCTCGGCAGGGTGTTGCTGAAATAGACTTGGTTGGTCAGGTTCTTGCCCGAGAGCACGACCTTGTAGTTCTTCCAACTATAGCTCACCGAGGCGTCCAGCAGGCCGAACGACGGCTGATAGTCCGGGAGGCCGGCGAAATAGGCGAAGACGTATTTGTCGCTCCAGCGATAGCCGATATTCAGGTCGACCGAGCCCGGGCCGATCTCGTGGACATAGTCGCCGCGCACGGTGAAATTGTAATTGGGAACGCGCTCCAGCGTCGTCCCCGTCAGGTCGTAGACGGTTCCTGGCGCGCCCGCCGTGCCATCGGCGTTGACGGGAGCTTCGACGCCGGGAACCTTGCCGTCCTTGACCTTGGCGTTCTGATAACCGCCGACGCCCGACAAGGTGAGCCCGGGAACCCTCAGGGGTCGGAAGACCACCTCGATCTCCGCGCCCTTGATCTCAACCTTCGGCAGGCTGACGATATAGGTGTTGGTTCCCGGGCCGTATCCCGGCGTGACGACCACCTGGGTCGACTGGTGATCGCGGTCTTCGGTGATGAAGGCGGAGAGGTTCAGCGTGAGCTGATTGTCGAAAAAGGTGTTCTTCGACCCGATTTCATACGAGGTGTCGGTCTCCGGGTTGAACGTCGAATAGTTGGCGCCGGGCGAATAATTGGTCTGCCCCGGTATCGACTCCGACAACGTGGCTCGCGGCGAGAGTCCGCCAGAGCGGAAGCCGACCGACCGGTCGGCGTAGATCAGGTTCTGACTGGTGAGCTGGTAGTCGATCGTCTCCTTGTCGACGAGCTTGCTCGCGTTCTTCTGCCCCGTGAAGCCGTTCGGCAGGCCCGGGATCAGCGGTAGGTTCGCTGGTCCCACACCTGGAATGTAGAGAAGGTTGTAGTCATTGTGGAACGACGTGTTCTCACTGATGTAGCGCAGGCCGCCACTGATATGCAGCCGGCTGGTGATGTTGAAGATCAGGTTGCCGAACCCCGCCTTGGACTCGGTGACATCGCCTGAGACCTGATTGGTGAACGGCGCGGTGACGGGCACCCCCGGCACCAGCGTCCGCGTGATCTGCACCGCCGAGATATCGTCGTGGAAGTAGTAGAAGCCCAGGAGCAGTTTAGCGCGGTCGCCGAAGTCATGGTTGAAGCGCGCCTCCTCGGTGAACTGATCGTATTTCTGCGGGCGCGAGGTGTGCAGGAAGGCGAGCAGAGGGTTGGCGAGCACGTTGCAGGTGCGACCGCCCAGCAACGAGTTGGCGCAACTGCCGTCGAAGTCCTGCTCGGCGTCGTCGTTCTCCTTCATGAACGCGGTGATCGAGGTGAATTGACCGATCGCGGAGTCGTAGGACAGGTTGAGGCTGTAGATCTGCGAGGTCAGCAGGTTGCGGTCGGGGAAATCGTTCGCCACCTGCCACGGACCCAGCGGAACGGTTACGCCGGGGATGTAGGGCGAGCCGTACTGATTGAACCTGATACCCGCCGGAGCCAGCACCGGCGCGAAGATTTGAGCTGTCAGATTGTCGCCGAGCGCGACGGGCGTGCCTTCGCCGTCGAGGTGCGTCAGGGTAACCGCGAGGTTCGCCTCGAGCTTTGGCGTGATGTTCCAGTCGAACTGAAGATTTCCCGTGGTCAGTTCGTTGCGGCCGTAGCTCGTGTTCCCGGTGTAGAGGTTGTTGAGGAAACCGTCTCGCTGCTGGTGCGACGCCGATATCTTGAGGCCGGCGTTCGGACCGACCGGCGCGTTGGCGACGACTTTTTCCACGTCCTGGTTGTAGCTGCCGTAGCCGACATCGACATCGATGCCCCACTGGCGGGTCGGCTTGGTGCGGTGGATATTGACCACGCCGCCGATGCTGTTGCGGCCGTAGAAGATGCCCGACGGGCCACGGTCGACTTCGATCTGCGAGACGTCGAAGGGATCGACCAACTGGCCGAAGTTCGTCCCGATCACCACATCATCGATGATCAGCTCGACCGCCGGGTTCTGGCCCTTCTCGACATCCGAATACCCCAGCCCGCGAACATAGATCGCCGAGGTTCCGGCGCCCGCGCCGGAGCGGCCGATGTCGACGTTGGGCGCGAAACCGCTGAGGTCCTCCAGCGTCCTGGGCTTTAGGACGTCGAGCTGCTTGGCCGTCACCGCCGTGATCGCCGCCGGCACGTCCTGCAAACGCTCCGAAACACGTCTGGCCGTAACGATCACCTCCTCGACGCGGGACGAACCCGCCGCCGGCGCGTCCTCCGCGAAAACAGAACCCCCTCCCAAAGCCGCCAGAGCGGCGCCGCACAGAAATCTAGTCCGCAGGCCGGTTCGCGCGTCCATGGTCTTCCTCCCCTATCGCCGACGTCTTGCGCGCGCGGCCGATCACGATGCGCCGCAGGTTGACCGTTGGCCGAGAGAAAAGTCAAGGCTGATGGTTTAAGGCAACCCTGGCGGTTTTAGCCGCTTCAGAACGATCGCGTGACCTGGAACACCAGTTCGCGCGGACGGCCGATTCCGGCCTCGACATCGCCCCGTTGCCCCAGCGGCTTGTCGCCGGCATAGACCGCATAGATCGTGTTGGTCAGGTTGCGGCCGATGAAGGAAAACTCCCACGACCCGTTGTAGAGGCGAACGCTCGCGTCCAGCGCGCCATAGCCCTTTTGCACGCCATAGGGGTTGTTGTTGGTTTCCAAAAAGTATTTCGAGTTGAAACGGCCGTCGATGGTCACGCCGATCTTGTAGGCGACGGAGATCGGATGGTCCCAGTCGAAACCGGCAAGCGTAGACCATTTGGGCGCGCGGGAAAGCGGTCGCCCGCTGAGGTCCTGCACCCCGCCGACGCAGCCTTCCAAGACGGTCTGGCCGGTCCAGCACTGCGAGTTCGGAAACTTCTCGTAGTGGGCGTCGCTATAGCCCGCCGAGCCGTGCACGCGCAGTTCTGGCGAGATCCGATAGGCCAGGTTAACCTCGACGCCGCGGCTAATCGCGCTGGCGGCGTTTTGCGTGAAATACGATGTCGTCGCGGCGTCGAAGGCTGTGAGCTGAAGACCGCTGTAGACATAATCGTAGAGGGTGACGTCGCCGGTGAGCCCCTTGAAGACATCGGAGAACTTGAAGCCGACTTCCTCGCCGTGAACGTGTTCCTGGCCGAACTCCTGGTTTTGCGCCGTGGCGTCCACCGGAATGACGGCCGGCTCCGAAAAACCTCCGGATTTGAAGCCTTCCTTATAGGCTCCGTAGATCATCACATTCGGTTTGATGTGATAGCTTAGCGTGACTTCAGGCGAAACATTGTGCTCGGTAATGTCGCCGACGATGCGCTTGCCGACCGGCGCGCCGATGGGAAAGAAGGCGTTGAGGAATGTGCTGCCGACGTTGGCCTGCTTTTCCTCCAGCGTGTATCGCGCGCCCCCCGCCAACTCCAGATTATGCAAAATCTTCAAGTTGAGGTCGGCGTAGCCGGAATAAGTCTGTCCCTGGAAGAACTGGGTGCTGCTGAAGGTGTTGCTTCGACCGGTGGTCGGGTCGTTCGGCAGATAGGCGACGAAGCCATTCTGCAAGAAGCGCCGGTCGTCGTCCTCGTAGAAGAACCCAGCGGTGAAGTTGAGCGGATCGTTGAATGAGGAAGCGAGCCGCAGCTCCTGCGTCCAACTGCGATTGAACTCGTTGTTCTCGCCATCGGCGGCGGCGAAATCGGTCTGGTCGAAATTGGCGAAACCGGTGTCGCGCGTCTTGAAGAACCCGGTGATCGACGTCGCCGTGAGATGATCGGTCACGTGGTAGTTCATCGTCAGCGAGGTGAGGAAGCTGACCGTCTCGGAATAGGGGATGCCGCCGTGGGAGCCCGGATAATCCGCCGCGATCGCCGCTGGAATCGTCCCCGACGAATTGACCGTGGTCCGCCCGCACGTCCCGTACGGGTCGACCAGATAACGAAGCACGCCCTGCGTCACCAACGCCCCGTAATCGATGCTCGTGGGCTTCGAGCCGGCGCAACTGAAGTTGATGATTTCGCCGGATGCGCCGCGATCCTCGTGATTGCTGATCAGGGCTTTGAAGGTCGCGTCGAAACGATCGTTGGGCTTGTACTTGAGCGTTAGCCTGCCGATTTCCTCGGTTTCGGCGGGAAAGTCCCGATAGGGCGAACCCGGAAGGGTTATGCCCCGCGCGGCGAGCACGGCGGGAAGCGCCGCCGAATCGGTAATGGGGCCGCCGTTATCGCGGATATAGCCGTCGACCATGTCGCTGCCGCGAAACGCCACGCGGGCGGACAAGGTGTCGGTGATCGGCAGGGTGACCGCGAACTCGCCGAAGTAGGTCTGAGTCTCCGCCTCGATCCCCGCGCGCGCATAGCCGCCGAACTCGTGGCCCGGATCGACGCTGGTGATCGAGATCACGCCCGCCGGGCTGTTCTTGCCGAAATAGAGCGCTTGAGGACCCTTGAGGATTTCCAGCGAAGCCTCGTCGACCGACGACTGGTAGAGCACTCGGCCCCGGCTGGTGGGAACGCCGTCGATGTTGACCGAGACCTCCTGTTCGATCGAGCCGTCGACACTGGCCGATCCCACGCCGCGGATGGTGACGATCGCGCCGTTGCCGGACGGCGTTCGGTCGATCTGCACTTGAGGAACCAGGGTGGCGACCTGGCTGATGTCGGTGATGCCCTGTTGCTGCAGCGTCGCTCCGCTCAAGGCGTTCGCCGACACCGGCACATCGACGAGGCGCTCGGCGCGTTTGCGGGCGGTAATCAAAACCTCACCGACGGTCGTGGGATCGGGACTGGCCGCGGGCGCATTCGTCGCCGCCTCGGCCCCGGCGACGGCATGACCGAAGTTGAAAAAGGCAAGCGCCGAGCCGCTCAACAATATCGTCCGCGCGCCCGCTCTGAAAGTCACCGCGAAGCCTCCCCTATTCCCGCGTCTGGCGCGCGGAGCAAATTGTCGGCGGCTCGATTTGCCGACTGGACCCCAGAAAAGTCAAGTATGATGGTTTAAGGCATGGCTGGTGGTTTCCCAGCCGCGCCTCTTCGGGTTGCTACTTCAACAAGCTGGATCGGCCGGTAAAAGTCACCTACGCTGATAACAATCACATCGCGCGGTTTTCTCGCGAAACGAGGGAGGCTTCATTGAGCGCTGGCGGCCGTTTCGAGGGCAAGGTGGCGCTCATCTCCGGAGGCGCCAGCGGGCTCGGCGCGGCGACGGCGCGCGGCTTTGTCGGTGAAGGCGGCCGCGTCGCGCTCGGCGACGTGCAGGACGACAAAGGCCGGGAGCTGGCGGCGGCGCTGGGCGAAGCCGCCCACTTCGTGCACCTGGACGTGACGTCGGAAGCGAGTTGGGCCGCAGCGGTCGATCAAGCCAGAAGCCGATTCGGCGCCCTGACCACGATCGTCAACTCCGCGGGAATTTCGATCCCCGCCACCATCGAGGACGAAACCCTGGAGGGCTTTCGCCGCACCCTGGCCATCAACCTGGAAGGTACGTTCCTCGGCTGCAAGGCCGGCGTCGCCGCGCTGAAGGGCGGCGCGGGCGGGGCCATCGTCAATATCGCTTCGACGCTCGGCGCGCGCGCCGGCGCGGTGTTCCCGGCCTACTCGGCGTCAAAGGGCGGCGTCCGCCTGCTGACCCGCGCGGTGGCGCTGCATTGCGCCGAGCGGAAATACGACATCCGGGTCAACGCCATCCTGCCCGGCGCGATCCACACCGAAATGGTCGAGGGCTACGTCGCGGCGGGCGAAGCGTCCGGCTCCACGCGCGAGCAGGTGATCGAGGGCTTCGCCTCGGCCCATCCCCTGAAGCGGCTCGGGCTGCCGGGCGAGGCGGCCGCCGCGATCCTGTTTCTCGCCTCCGACGAGGCGAGCTTCATCACCGGCGCCGACTTGCCGGTGGACGGCGGCCTGCTGGCGTAAGGCAACGGGAGACTGATCATGGCCCACGACGACACCTCCGGAATGGCGTCGCCCTTATCGAGCATCGAGCTCGCGACGTGTCCGCTCGAGGCCATCAACCTGTTCGATCCGGAGGTGCTGCGGGAGCCCTACGCCTACTATCGCCGCTTGAGGGATGAGGCGCCGGTGTTCCGCGATCCCAAGACCGGCATCGTGTCGGTGGCGAGTTTCGATCTGATCATGGAGGTCAACCGCCAGCCGCTGGAGTTCTCGAACGACTTCAGCGCCGCGCTGCGGGCGGGATCGGTCGGCGGGATGGACGCCGAGGAAGCCGCCATTCTGAGCCAAGGCGTGCCAGTCGCCAACACCATGCTGACAGCCGACCCGCCGGACCACACCCGCTATCGCAAGCTCGGCATGAAGGCGTTCACCCACAAGCGGGTCGAGGGCATGGCCGCCTATGTCGCCAACGTCACCGACGAGTTGATCGACAGGTTCATCGAGTCCGGCGCGTGCGAATTCAAGTCGGCCTTCGCCAACCATCTGCCGATGATCGTCATCGCCGACGCCCTCGGCGCTCCGCGCGAGGATATGGCGAGGTTCCACCGCTGGTCGGACGCCTTCGTCGTCCAATTGGGCGGGGTGTCGGATCGCGAGACCCGGCTGGAGGCCGCCCGCCGCATCGTCGAGTTCCAGACCTATTTCATCGAGCGCATCGAGGAGAAGCGCGCCCGACCCACCGAAGACGTTATCTCCGACCTCGTCCACGCCACCCTGGCCGAGGAAGGCGATCCGCGGCCGATGAACCATTCCGAGCTGATCTCGATAATCCAACAGCTCCTGGTCGCCGGCAACGAGACGACCGCGCACACCTTGACCGCGGCGATGCACCACCTAACCGCCGATCCAGCGCTTCGCGACCGGCTGATCGGCGACCCGGACCTGATCCCCGGCTTCGTCGAGGAGACGCTGCGTCTCCTCAGCCCGACGAACAACATGTGGCGGGTCGTAACCCGCGACGCGGAGATCGGCGGTACGGCGGTGAAGGCGGGGGAGATCCTGTTGCTGCGCTACGGCTCCGGTAACCGCGACGCCCGTCGCTTCGCCGACCCCGATACTTTGGACCCGGCGCGGCCCAATGTCCGCGACCATCTCGCGTTCGGAGCCGGCATCCACACCTGCATCGGCGCCCAGCTCGCGCGCAAGGAAATGGTCACCGCGCTCGGCATCCTGCTGCGGCGAATCCGGAAACCTCGGTTCGCGCCGGGAAACACCTTCCGCTACGCGCCCAACATCCTGTTGCGCGGCGTCCAGGATCTTCACCTGGAGTTCGACTCCGGACCCCGAACACAAGGCTAGTCGAATCATGGATATTGAGCTTAGCGCCGAAGACTTCGCTTTCCGCGACGAGGTCCGCGCCTTCCTCGACGAGAAGTTCACGCCTGATCTCCGCGAGGCGGCGGCCCGGCAGGCCGGTGTGTTCGCGGAGGCGAGCCTCAACCGCCGCTGGCACAAGATCCTGTTCGAGAAGGGCTGGATCGCGCCATCGTGGCCGAAGGACCATGGCGGCGCGGGATGGTCGCCCGAAAAAAAATATGTCTTCGACAGCGAGTGCGCCGCCGCGGGAACGCCGTCGCTGCCCGCCATGGGGCTGCAGATGTGCGGCCCGGTTCTGATCGGCCACGGCACGGAGGAACAGAAGGCCTATCACCTGCCGCGCATCCTCTCGGGAGAGAGCTACTGGTGCCAGGGTTATTCCGAGCCGCAGTCGGGCTCCGATCTCGCCTCCCTGCAATGCCGCGCGACGCCCGATGGGGACGACTACCTGATCCAGGGTTCGAAGATCTGGACCACGCACGCCCAGCACGCCAACTGGATCTTCCTGCTGGTGAGGACACGCACGGAGGGCAAGCCGCAGGCCGGCATCACCTTCCTCCTCGTGCCCATGTCGACGCCGAATATCACGGTGCGTCCGATCATCTCGATGTCGGGCGAGCATGAGGTCAACGAAGTCTTCTTCGACGACGTCCGCGTGCCTCAGGCGAACCGGGTCGGCGCGGAGAACAACGGCTGGACGGTCGCCAAATACTTGTTGGAGTTCGAACGCGGCGGCACCTACGCCTCGCGTATCCGCGGCATGCTTCGGCGCGCCAAGCGCATGGCGAGCGAGACCGATGGAGATGACGGCCGTCTGATCGATGATCGCGATTTCCGCAACAAGATCAGCAACCTCGAAGTCGAGCTGACGGCGGTCGATTTCACCGAACGGCGGGTCGTCGCGAGCCAGGGTGTCGGACGCAATGTCGGCGACGCCACCGCCTCCATGCTGAAGCTAAAGGGCAGCGAGACCTTGCAGAAGGCGACAGAACTCGCCCTCGAAGCCCTCGGTGTCTATGCCGCCCCATACCAGCGCGAAGCGATGGGCGGCCAGGGCGATCCGATCGGGCCGGTGTTCGCCGCGGCGCCCACCGCGCAGTACCTCAATGCCCGCGCCGCGACCATTTTCGGCGGTTCCAGCGAAATCCAGCGCAACATCCTGTCGCGGGTGGTGCTTGGCGTCTAAGCCTCGGTCTGGGGTCGCCGGTTCCACGACCGGCGGCGCCGAGCGCGAGGACGCGAACCGAGGCATGGAGACTTTCGAGGGCGTGCTGGCCCGGCTCGAACCGGAGGGCCTAGGTCCCGACGGACCTGGCTGGCAACAGCGCAAAAGTGCCCAGACCCGCAAAGGCATCCTCGAGGCCGCGATCGATTGCCTCGCCGCCGACGGCTATGCCCGCACGACCACTCAACTCATCGCCGAGCGCGCCGAGATCTCCCGCGGCGCCATGCTGCACCATTACCCCACCAAGGCGGCGCTGATCGAGGCGATCATCGCCTTTTCCTTCTATAAGCGAATGGAGATGCTGACCGAGGGGGTGAAGAACATCAGCGAGATGCAACGGGTGCGGGAGTTCGCCGGCCTGGAAATACTGTGGCGAAGTTATTTTTCGCGCGAGCACCGCGCGTTCCTCGAACTCAGCGTCGCGTCGCGCACCGATCCCGAACTCAAGGAGATCTTCGTGCCGCAGGCCCGGCGCTTCAACCGGATGTGGCGCGACGAAGGTCTGCGTGTTTTCCCCGAATGGTCGGATCACCCCGACCGGCTGTCGCGGGCCAGCGACCTGGTTGAAATGGTGCTCGAAGGATTGGCCCTCAATCACGACACCTGGGATTCGCCCGGTCGCATCGAACGCACGCGCGCCCTGCTCAGGAGGATGGTCGGCATGATCTTCGCCGGCGAACTCGAGTTCGGGCCACCGACGAAGCGCTGAGGCCGAAGGCGCGATACGGCTGGAGGATTGCCATCCGCGCGCAAAAGCATCACTCTCGCTGAAAACAAGCAGGGAGGCTTTTATGGCTCGGACGGCGTCCGACCATCGGCTGGTGATCTTCCTCGTCGGACTGACGCAACTCATCATCACGACCGACTTCTCACTCGTCGCCGTGACGCTGCCGTCGATCGGGCGCGGTCTGCATCTCGCGCCGGCGTCGCTGTCGTGGGTGGTTTCAGCGGCGGCGCTGACGGGTGGCGGCTTTCTGATTTTGGCGGGACGGGCGGCCGACGTGTTCGGACAGAGAGCCTGTCTCCTCGTCGGTCTGACACTGTTCGCCGTCGGCTCGGCGGCGGTGGCGTTTTCTCCGGACCTGCCTGTCCTCATCCTGGCGCGAGCGCTCCAGGGCCTGGGCGGAGCCATTCTGGCGCCGGCGAACTTTTCCCTGATCAACACTCTGCTGCCCGAAGGCGAACCGCGCCGCCGCGCGCTGGGCGTCTTCGGCGTGATGCAGGGCCTCTCGCTCGTCATCGGCCTTCTGATCGGCGGGGCGCTGGCCACCCGGTTCGGCTGGCGCGTGGTGTTCCTGATGAATCCGGTGATCGCGGTCCTGGCGATCTTCGTCGCGCTGCGCGCCGCGCCGGGGCGCCAGTTGGACCGCGAAGCGGGGGCGGCCATGGACTGGCTGGGCGCCCTCTTGATCGTGGTCGGAATGGCCTGCACCCTATCGGGCATTTCGTTGATGGGCCGCCAAGGCTGGACCGCGCCCGCGCCACTGGCCCTGGTCGCCGCCGGCTTCGTCACCTTCGGCCTGTTTTTCGTGACGGAGCGCCGGGTGAGGGCGCCGCTCGCGCCGCCCGCGATGTTCGGACGGCGCAACTTTAGCCCGGCCTGCCTGATCATGCTGCTGCACCTGGCCGGCGTCGGCGGCGTCTTCGTGCTGCTCAACATCTATATGCAGACCGGCCTGAAGATGTCGGCGATGCAGTCCGGGCTTGGCATGATGCCCTACGCCGCCGCGGTGATGGCGTCCGGTCAGTTCGCCCCACCGATCATGGCGAGGTTCCCGCATCGGGCGATCGTATTCGGCGCCTTCGGGCTCTACGCCCTTGGCATTACGCTATTCGCCGTCTTCAGCCGAGACGCGAACTACTGGCTCGCCGTCGCGCTGGGGTCGGTCGTCACCGGCTTCGGCGGAACCCTGGCGTTCATGGCTCTCATGGCCGACGCCACCGCCGACATCCCGGTCCATCAGCAGGGCGCGGCCTCGGCGGTGCTGTTCACCACCCATCAGATCGGCATTCCCATCGGCGCCACGGTGGCGCTTTCGATGCTCGGGCTCTCCTCCGGCGCCGGCATCGCCGCTTTTCAGGCCGCCTATTTCGCGGTGGCCGGTCTGGTGATCGCGGCGTGGCTGATCGCGCTCGTCACCCTTCGCCGCACGCCGCCCACCCCCGCCGGGGTCGTCCTGCCCACCGGAGCCTTCTAGTCGATGTCCCTCGCCGCCGCCGACAAGGCCCGCATCGACCCCGACGGCTTGGCTCTGGCCGACGAGAACGGCGAAATCGGCTGGAAGCAACTCGACTCACTGCTCAACCAGACGACCAACGCCCTCCTCGCGCTGCCGCTGAAGCCGGACCAGCGCATCGGCATCTTCGCCACCAACAGCGCCGAGACGGTGCTGGCCTATCTGGCCGGCCTGCACGCCGGGATTTCCTCGATCCCAATCAACTTCCACCTCACCGCCGACGAGGTGGCCTATATCCTCGCCGACGCCGGCGCGGGCGCGCTGTTCGTCGGGCCGGAGACCGCGGCGGTAGGCGTCGAGGCCGCGCGCAAGGCTGGAGTGGACATCGTCGTCGGCTGGCGCTCAACCACGCCCGGCGTGACGCCGTGGTCCGAGTTCGTCCAGTCAGGCGCCGACATCGAGCCACCGACCCACCAACCGCCGAAGCCCTATCTGCACTACACCTCGGGCACGACGGGGCGGCCGAAGGGGGCGGTGACGCCGCCGACGATGTTTCCCGCCGCCGACACCGTCGCCGGCTTCTTCCAGACGCTGCGGGAGCAGGCGGCGGTCGCCCCGCATGGGCCCGGTCTGGCGGTCGGTCCGCTGTACCACACCGGGCCGCTCGGCTCGACGCGTCAGCTCGGCGGCGGCAAACCGCTGGTCACGCTCAAGCGGTTCGATCCAGAGACCGTGCTGGCGACGATCGAGCGCTACAAGGTCAGCAGCGTCCTGATGGTGCCGACGCACTTTCAGCGCCTGCTCGCCCTGCCGGCGGAGGTCCGCGCCAAGTACGACGTTTCCAGTATGCGGCTGATCCCGCACACCGGCGCCGCCTGTCCGCGCGAGGTGAAGCACGCCATGATCGACTGGTTCGGCCCGGTGCTGATGGAGGCCTATGGCGGCACCGAATCCGGCACGACCAACCTGATCCATTCCGACGAGTGGCTGCGCAAGCCGGGTTCGGTGGGCAAGACCCTGCCGCCGTTCGAACTCTTGGTGATCGGCGACGACGGCTCCGAGCTGTCCGCCGGCCAGGTGGGGCAGCTCTATTTCCGCGACACCACTGGCCGGGGCATCCTCTACCACAACGACCCGGAGAAGACGGCGGCGGCGCATCTTCGCCCCGGCGTCTTCACCCTCGGCGAAATCGGCTACGCCGACGAGGACGGTTACGTCTTCATCACCGACCGCGTCAGCGACATGATCGTCAGCGGCGGGGTCAACATCTATCCGGCGGAGGCGGAACAGGTGCTGGTCACCCATCCGGATGTGGCCGACGTCGCGGTGATCGGCGTCCCCAACGAGGCCATGGGCGAAGAGGTCAAGGCGCTGGTGATGCCGCGCGACGCCGCCCATCCCCCCTCGCCCGACATTCTCGACGCCTATGCCCGCCGCGCGCTCGCCGGCTTCAAATGCCCGCGCTCCTACGAAATCGTCGCCGATCTTGGACGCAATGCGATGGGCAAGATCAACAAGCGCCAACTGCGCCGGCCGTATTGGCCGACCGAGCGGACCATCGGAGGCTAGTCATGACCCCATCGGAGATCGCCACCCTTCGCCGGCTCATGGAGTACGAAGCCGGGCGATCCGCGCCGCCAGCGGAATTTCCGGCGCTGCCCGACATACCCGGCGGCCGCTACACCGACCCGCGCTTCCACGCCCTGGAGAAGGACCATCTGTGGCGCAAGTCCTGGCTGCTCGCCGGCCACATCGACGAGGTCGCTCAAGCGGGCGCCTTCAAGCTGTGGGAGACCGCCGGCCAGCCGGTGGTGATTATTCACGCCCGGTCCGGAGCGATCAACGCCTTCTACAACACCTGCCGCCACCGCGGCGCGGCGGTGGTCACCGAGCCCAGCGGCCGGCGCGCGCGCCTGACCTGCAAATACCACGGCTGGGTCTATGACGATGAAGGGGCGCTGGTCTCGGTCCGCGATCCCGAGGACTTCGCCGACCTCGATTTTTCGTGCCGCTCGCTGATGAGGGTGCGCTGCGAACGGTTCGGCGCGCTGATCTTCGTCAACTTCGATCCAGACGCGCCATCGCTGCTGGAGTGGCTGGGACCGATCGCGGCGGAGTGGGAGGAGTTCCGTTTCGACCGGCTGCGCCTGATCGACCACTACACCTGGGACCTCAAGTCCAACTGGAAGGTGGCGATGGAGGCCAATACCGAGGTCTACCACGTCAAAAGCATCCACCCCGCGACGGTCGCGGTGATCCTCGACGACCGGCGCAACGTCAACACCTTCTACCGTCACGGCCACGGCCGGATGATCGCGCCCAATCCCAACCCGCCGGAGGCCGGCGGCGTGCGCAACGTGGCCGGCATGGACACCGAGAGCGTCGGCGAGATCGCGCGGACCTGCACCCAGTCCTACGGCGTGTTCCCCAATATCGTGACGCCGCTGAACTCGGGCGCGTTTCCGATGCTGGTGTTCTGGCCGAACGGCATCAACCGCTCGCGGATGGAGGTGTGGTGGTTCGGTCCCGACTGGGGCGCGGGCGAAAAGCCGGAGGATTGGGACGCGGTGACGACGGGTTTCAACGCAGTCTTGGAAGAAGATACCGAGTTCGGCGCGTGGATTCAGAAGTCCCACGAAAGCTACGCCTTCGAGTCCGTGCCCCTCAGTTACCAGGAATCGCGCATCTACTGGTGGAACCAGGCCGCCGACGCTTTGATCGGTCCCGAGCGTATCCCCGCCGAATTGCGGGTCGCGCCGATGATCGGCGCGGACTGGATCTATCCCAACGATCCGAGGCTCGCCCATCTCGGCGGCCTCATGGCGGCGGAATAGGGAGGGCGGCATGGCGCTTGTCGCGGTATTCGGCGCCAGCGGCCGACAAGGCCTGGCTCAGGTCCGTCAGCTCAAGAAGGCGGGACATGAAGTGAGGGCGATCTCTCGTCGCGCCGACCCGTTCTACGGCGAGGATTTCGGATCGGTGGAGGTGCGGCCCGCCGATATCTACGACGAAGACTCGGTGGTCGCCGCCATGGAGGGCGCCGACGCCGCCTTCTACACCCACCCGCTCCGCGCCCGTGTCGACCGGGTCCAGGGGGTGGCGACGATCGGCCGGGCGGCCAAGCGCGCGAACCTGAAGCGGGTGGTGTGGAACACCTCGAGCTGGATCCCCGACAAGGCCGGCGATCCGTTCACCTACGGCGGCAACACCCAGGGCATCAACGCCCTGTGGCGGACCGGGGCGCCGGCGACGGTGTTCGGCTCCGTGTTGTTCATGGACAATCTGCTGACCAAGTGGGCGTTTCCGTTCATCGTCAACGAGGGCCGTTACGTCTATCCGCACAAGCCGGACCTGGAGTGTAGCTGGATCAGCCTCGACGACGTCGCCAAGTTCATGATCGCCGCCATCGACCGGCCGGACCTCGAAGGGGCGTGGCTTAATATCGGCGGTCCCGAAGTCCTCAAGCCGCCGCAGGTCGCGGACCTGCTGACCAAAGCGGTCGGCCGTGCGGTGCGCTACGATCCCAGCACGCCGGCCCAGTTCGGCAAGCACCTCGCCGACGCCTTCGACGACATGGGCGACGCCGAGCGCGCGGTGATCGAACCGTCGATCGGCGCCTTTTACGAATACAACAACAACAGCCCTCTGAAGCCGTTCAAGGTAGACATGGCGCCGGTGCTGGAGCGCATACCGATCGAGCTCGAGACCATGGCGCAATGGGCGGCGCGGCAGGATTGGCGCCCGAGCAACAAGCCGCGACCCCCGGCCGGTTAGCTTGACCGGCCATCCGATCTCCCTCGCCGCCGGCGTCCTGCCGGAGTTCTCGCCCTCGAAGACGGTTGTCGCGGCCGCCGCCGCCGGCTTTGACGCCACCGGCGTTTGGGTCGATGCGGAAAGCTGGACGGCGGCGACCACGCGGGAGACCAAAGCGCGACTCGCCGAGGCCGGCATCCCGGTCCTTGACGTCGAGGTGATCTGGATCCGGCCCGGCTCCGACAATCCCGACCATCTCCGCATCCTCGACATTGGGGCCGAACTCGGCGCCGCCAACGCCCTGGTGGTGAGTTCCGAGCCGGACGAAACCGCCGCCGCGCGCAAGCTGGCGCGGATCGCGGAGCATGGCCGCGACGTGGGTGTCCGCGTCTCCTTGGAGTTCGGCTTCTTCACCGAGGTGAAGTCGCTCGACGCGGCGATGCGCCTGCTCGATGCCTGCGGAGCGGCGGACGCCGGCCTGCTGATCGATCCACTGCACCTGCGCCGTACCGGCGGCCGCCCGGAGGATGTCGCCAGAATCCCCGCCGGCCGCTTCGCCTACGCCCAGTTCTGCGACGCCCCCGACAGCGGACCCGGCGCCGACGACATCCCGGGGATCATCACCGAGGCCCTGGACCTGCGCCTGATGCCGGGCGAAGGCGACCTGCCGCTCGCGAAGCTGCTGGACAGTATGCCGGATGATCTGCCCCTCAGCGTTGAACTGCGATCCAAGGCACTACGAGACACCTATCCGGACGCCGCCGACCGCGCCGCCGCCCTGGCGCGGGGGACACGATTGTACCTCGCGCGGGTCGAGCAGGATCGCGGGGCGCTGGCCGGTTAGAAGGCTGTTGGCCCGCCTTGGTGGACCGAAACCGACGCTTGACGGCCGCTCCTCACCCGCCCGTTTGCGGGGGGAGGTGGCGCGGCGCTCTTTCTTGCGCCGTGACGGAGGGGGCGCATGGCCGCGCTTCGGGTGTTTCGCGAATGAGTTCCAGCGCGGTTTGGACAATGCCGTCCGCGACCTCATCCGCGTTCGCCATCACTTCCGCCGCCGAAATTCTCAGAATGTGGTAACCGAGACTTTGAAAATATCGGTCCCGCGCTTCGTCATGCAGGATTTGCGCCTCCTTGCCCTGACCGGCCCCATCGATCTCGACCACCATGCGCGCCGCGGAGCATTGGAAGTCCGCGACATAAGGGCTGATCGGATGCTGGCGACGCCAGCGCGGGAGGTCGGCATCGCGCCGGCGAAGCCTCAGCCAAAGGAGAACTTCGGGAGGACAGCCGGCCTGGTAGCGTCTTGGCTCTGGCGACCGTAATGCTGCGGGAGCGCATGTGGTCCGTTGTGGCGGCCTTGCGCCCCCTCCGTCACGGCGCGAGAAAGAGCGCCGCGCCACCTCCCCCGCAAACGGGCGGGTGAGGATTGATCTAAGCGATTGAGGCAACAAAGCCTCAACGTTTGACGGGATATTCCAGCGCGTCGGCAAGAACCAGCGTCTCTCTGGCGATGGAGCTTTGCAGCGCCTTCTGGATGTCCGGAAACCCGGCGCTCATGGCGACGGCGCCCATGCCGGTATTCATCGAGTTGAAGTCGGGCATCTCCCAGACGTCGATCACCGTGCCGAGCTGTCCAGTGCGTAGGACATAGGCGCTGGCGAGTTTCCAGCCCTTCGACTCCAGGATCGGGATCATCTGGGCAATGGCCCCGACCAGGGTCTCCATGCCGCCGGGCTGGGTTTCGATGGTGGCGATCAGATAGACGCTCATGCGGTCGTCTCCAGCGCCGGCGCCTTGGCCCAGGTCAGGCCGCGGCGCAGCAGGTCGTAGAACACCGGCAGCGCCCACGAGCCCCTTTCCGGAACCTCGTAGAACTCGATCATCGGCTGCATGTCGTAGTGGCCCCGGCAATGGCCGAGGGTGAGGTAGAGCACCTCGCCCTTGCCGACCTCGTGCAGGTAGAAGACCGGGTGTTTGGCCTTGGCCCAGGTGTGTTCGATGAACCCGGTGGCCTCGCCCTCGAACTCGGTCTCCAGCAGGGCGTGAAGCCTGCCGTAATATTCGGAAAGGTACAGCTCGTCGGTCGCCTCGAACGACTCGACGCCCTCGACCAGCGGATGGGACGCATCGGCCACGGTTACCCGATAGGGCTGGATCGGCGGGTGGGCGATGAACATTGACCCCAGGGTCGCCATGAAATGCGGCGCCCAGCGCGGGCTGTCGACGCCATCGGCCAAAAAGCGGAGGATCGAATTGGTGCCGTGCAGGGCGTACCACCGCCCTCCTCCCTCGACCCAAGCGCGCAGGGCCTCCTGTTCGGGGAGCGACGGGGTGACGTCGCAGGTGTAGGTCACCAGGAAGTCCGCCGCCTCTATCGCCGCGAGGTTCGAATAGTCCTCGAACACCCGCACCCGCACCCGGTCGTCCTCCGCCAGCAGCTTGAGCAGCTCCAGCCGGGCATAGTCGATGTCGTGGTACTTGCCCCCGGCGATGAGGACCGCGTTCAGCCGCCGGCGCGTCGGGTCCGCCATGACGCGGCCCCTTAGTACTGGACGCGTTTGGTGACGCCGCCGTCGATGACGACGTTGGTCCCGGTCATGAACGGGCAGGCTGGGGAGGCCATGAAGGCGATCGCCTTGGCGACCTCCTCGCCGGTCCCGAGCCGTCCCATCGGCACGGCCTTGATAGTCTGGTCGTACAGCGGCGTCATGTGGGTCTTGATCATGTCCCACGAGCCGCCCTCGATGAACACCGGACCGGGCGAGACCGTGTTGACCCGTATGCCCTTGGGTGCGAGCTGCTGGCTCAGCGCGGAGGCGTAATTGATCACCGCGGCCTTCACAGCGTTATAGGCCTGGGGGCCGAAGAAGTCCTCCAGCGCGGCGGTGGACGAGACCGCGATGATCGATCCCGCCTTCGACTTTTCGATGAACGGCAGCGCCGCCTGGACTCCGCGGAAGGTGCCCAGCAGGTCGAGATCGAACACCTTCTTCCAAGTCTCCTCGCTGGCGGGGCCGCCACCGGCGCTGGCGAAGGAGATAAAGATGTCGCATCCGCCGAGACCTTCGGCCGCTCGCGCCACCCATGCGCCGTAAGCGGCGGCGTCGGCCATGTCGACAGCTTCGCCCGAGGCGTTCACGCCCTTGGCCTTCAAGGAGGCCACCGTCGCGTCCACCGTGTCTCGCCCCCGCGCGCAGATCGCGACATCGCAGCCTTCCGAAGCGAGGACTTCGGCCGTAGCGCGGCCGATACCCTTGCTGGCGCCAGCCAAGACGGCTTTCATGCCCTTGAGGCCCAAATCCATGATATCGCTCCCTAACTTTCTCCGCCGCCGAAAACCGGCATGACTGCTTGTTTGTCATCTATCCACAGTCGGATGACGGCGTCTAGCGATCCGCCGGGCGCGGCTCTAAAAAACATGAAGCGCGCGTGGTCGCGGCGGCGGGGTAGCGGATGGACGATGTAAGGCTACGCGCGCTGTCGCAGCTGGAGCCGCAAGGTCTCGACGCCGAGGGGCAAAACTGGCAGCAGCGCAAGAGCGTCCAGACGCGCCTCGCGATTCTGGAGGCGGCGGTTCAGTGCCTCGACCAGCAAGGCTATAGCCGCACCACCATGCAATCGATCGCCGGCACGGCCGGCGTCTCGCGCGGCGCCATGCTTCATCACTACGCCACCAAACAGGACCTGATCGGCGCGGTGATCGACTACACCCTATACAAGCGGTTCGAGGTCTTTCTCGACGGCGTCCGTGAACTCAAGGACTCCGCCCGCGTCGGTGAGATGGCGGCTGTCGAAATCTTCTGGAACAGCTGCCTGACACCGGAATTCAGCGCCTATCTCGAACTGGCCATCGCCTCGCGGACGGACGCGGCCCTCGCCGAAATCTTCCTGCCCAAGGCGCGGCGATACGACACTACCGAACTAGCTGAGGTCATCAAGGCGTTTCCCGAATGGGCCGCCGATCCGGAGGGCTATGCTCTGGCGATGGACTACTGCAACGCCGCGATCCAGGGCATGGTCGTCAACCGCGACATCCTGCCGAACGCCGACCAGGTCGCGCTGGGCGACTTCATCGGGCGCACGCTCGCCATGATGCGCAATCACGAATTGTCGCCCGTGTCCTGAAGCCTATCGTCGCGGATGGCCGTCTCCGGCTCCGCCCGTTGAAAGCGCCCGGTCGCGTCGCCATGTAAAGTTTACGCCGTAAGGATCGCCTTCTAGGGGTCCAAGCGGCGGGGTCGCTTTCCGAGGGCTCGCGTGAACCTTAATCAACCTTTCGACAGTCCGTTCCTGCTCGGCTTCGAGCACACCCGTGCGTTGATCGAACGGGCGTCCCGGACCGCCGCCGAAGGCTTTCCGCCCTACAACGTCGAGGATCTCGGCGATGGCGGCGTGCGCATCGTGATCGCGGTGGCCGGGTTCACCGCCGGCCAGATCGAGATCACCGTCGAGGCGAGCCAGCTCACCATCACCGGCCGCCGCGAGGCGGAGGGGTCCAACGCGGCCGATCGCGCTTTCCTGCATCGCGGTATCGCCGCCCGCGGGTTCGTGCGCGGCTTTATTCTGGCCGATGGCATGCACGTGGGTCGGGCGTGGTTGGATCACGGCCTGTTGCACATCGAGGCTTCCCGTCCAAAGGCGCGGGAAACCGTCCGCCGGATTCCTGTCGAGACCGCCTGAGCAACGATCAGCCCTGGTTCACATTGAAGGTATTATGGAGTTGAACATGATGACGTCCCATCTCACCACCGAAGCGTTCGCCGCCCTGGGCGCGCCGAATCTGGTCTATGTCCGTCCGATCCGGGCGGCGGAGATCATCGCCGACACGCCGGCGGAACAGATCCGCGGCTTCGATCTCAAGCCGGAACAAGTCCTTTACGCCGTCCACCGCGCCGACGGGGCCCGCCTCGCGGTCATGGGCGACAAAGACTCCGCCGTCGCGGCGGCGTTGGCGCACGAACTGGCTCCGGTCTCGGTCCACTAACCGTCAGGCGGCGTTCGGGCGCGCCTCTCGCGAAAAGAGAGCCCGTAACGCGTCCGCCCCGCCGGCAAGCCTGAGCTGCCGGCGGAGATCGGCCGATCGCAGCGCACGCGCCGTCCGGGCCAAGGATCTCAGGTGGTCGGCGGCGTCACTGGGCGGCGCAAGCAGGGCGAACACCAGGTCGACCGGCTCGTCATCGACGGCCGCGTAGTCGACCGCCGGCTTCAGGCGGACGAAAATTCCGCGGATGCGGTCGATTCCGGGAACCAGCGCGTGCGGGATAGCCACGCCATGTCCGACGCCGGTGGACGCGAGCGCTTCGCGCTGAACGAGCAGGTCGAAAATCGCGCCCGCCTTGAGGCGATGGACACGGGCGGCGACTTCACTGACAACCGAGAGAACCTGTCGCTTATTGGTCGCCGTCACCCGTGGGCAAATCGCGCCCTGGGCCAGCAAGTCGCCGATCATCGTGGATTCCGAGAAGTCGCTCACCACCCAAGCTCCTACTCAACAAAAACCGAGACGCGGTCAGCGGGCCGCCACGGTCTCCGGAGTGGGTTTGATCCGCTCCGGATCGACCCAACCGATGTTGCCGTCCGCGCGCCGATATACCACCGACAATCCGCCGTGGGCGGCGTTGCGGAACACGATTGCTTGAGCTTCGATCAGGTCGAGCTCCATCACCGCCATCGAAACGGTCATTGTCTTCAGCGCGGCCTGCGACTCGGCGATGATCATCGCCGCCGGAGGGGCGTCGGCGTCGAGGCCATCCCAGCCGTCGTCGACATCGTCGTTCGGCGCGCGCAGCACCCACAGCGATGCGGTCTCCGCCGCCTTGGCCTCCTGGGCGTTGGTGTGGCTCTTGAGGCGGCGCTTGTAGCGGCGGACGCGGGTTTCGATCTTGGCCAGGGCGGCGCTGAACGCGGCGTGGGCGTCGCCGCCGAGCCCGTGGCTCTCCAGCCGCTGGCCGGACGCGAGCGTGACGATGCAGTCGACGCGGTTGCCGTGACCGCCGTCCTTGCTGACGACCACGTCGGCGTCGCCGCCGCGTTCGAAATACTTGCCGATGCTGGCCGTCAGTTCGTCGCTGATCCGGGTGCGGAGCGCGTCGCCGGCATCCATGTGCCGACCGGAGACCTGAACTTTCATATCGCTACAACGCGTCCGGTCGGGAAAGGTGTCAAGCGCGGCGCGATGACGTTTTGCTGAGCGGACGCGCGCGCGAACCTTCAGCCGAAGCGGTCGCCGAGATAGACGCGGCGCACCTCGGGATCCGCCAGGATCTCCGCCGGCGATCCCTCGAACAGCACCTCGCCGGCGTGGATGATCGAGGCGCGGTCAATGATATCCAGCGTTTCGCGGACATTGTGGTCGGTGATCAGGATGCCGATCCCGCGTGTCTTCAGATAGGCGATCACGTCGCGGATATCGTTGATCGCCAGGGGATCGATGCCGGCGAACGGTTCGTCGAGCAGCATGAACGCCGGTTCGCTCGCCAGAGCCCTCGCGATTTCGACCCGGCGCCGTTCGCCGCCCGACAGGGAGGTCGCCGGCGACGCGCGCAGGTGGGAAATGTGCAGTTCGTCGAGCAGGTCCTTGGTGATCTGGCGCACCTTGTCTCGGGAGCGCTCGCGCATCTCGACCACCGCCATCACGTTCTGTTCGACGGTCATACCGCGAAAGATCGACGCCTCCTGCGGCAGATAACCCAAGCCCAGGCGGGCGCGCTGGTACATCGGCTGGTTGGTGATGTCCTCGTCGTCCAGGGAAATCTTGCCGTAGTCGGCGGCGATCAGGCCGGTGATCATGTAGAAACAGGTCGTCTTCCCGGCGCCGTTCGGTCCCAGCAGACCGGCGACCTCCCCTCGCCCGAGGCGAAGACTGACCTGCTTGACCACTTGCCGGCCGCGAAACGCCTTGCCGATGCGATCGACCACCAGGCCGACCCCCGCCGCGGGAGCGGCCGTGCCGATGGAGATCGGCCGGCTGAGAACTTCGCTCATCGCGCGCCCGCCGCGCCTGTCGTGGCCTTGTCCGGATAGATCACGGCGCGGACGCGGCCGCCGCTTCCGGCGCCGGCTTCCATCCTGGCCTGGTGGGTGGTGACGTTGATCGTGAGCCGCTGACCCCGCGCCACGTCGTTGCCCTGCACGACGATGACATTGCCGGTCAAAACCACTTCATCGGACGCCGCGGTGTAGACCGCGTGATCCGACCGCGCGTTCTGATCCGGGTTCACATAATAGACGTGCCCCTCCGCCTCGATCCGCTCGGTCGCGCCGCAGTCCGGCTGCCCGTTGGCGCCGACGCCCTTCGACCGCGAATGGACCGTGATCGTGTCGGCCCGCAGCCTCGTCTTATCCTGCAGGGCCTCGGCGTTTCCGCGCCAGATGGCGAGGCAGTTGGCGTTCACCACCTCCGCCTCGTTGGCGGTGATGTCGATGGGGGACTTCGAATTGCCGGCGATCTGGGCCGAGGCGGAGGCGGCGCAAAAGAGCATGGTCGCGGCCAGCGCCGCGATCCGAAGGGTTGCTACTGGCTGGAGCATCTCTATCGCCCGTTGAGGCGCGCGTGGACGCCACCCTTGAACACTACCCGATTGCCCTTGTCGAAGACATCGAAACTGCGTGACTGCAGATCGCCGACCGGCGTCTGGCTGCTCAGCGCCGCCGGCCCGGTGACGGCGCCTGTCTGGGTGTTGACCACCGCCTCGTCGGTGGCGAACTTCGAGGTGTGGGCATTATCCGCCTTCACGTGACCCTTGAGATACAGGATTCGCGTGTCTTCGTGGTAGACGCCGGTGTCCGCCGTGAGCGTCGATGGACGCGGGCCGTTCACGTCCAGCGTCACGGTGGGCTCCCGCAACCGGACCAGCTCCAGCGACGCCTCGTCCCGCGCCGCCTGGTTCGCGCCCAGGATGTACGGCCGGCCCTGGTTGTCGCGCCCGAAGAAGCGGGGATTGAGCATGCGGATCGGCGCCTGGGCCTCGCGATGCGACGCCATGCGCCTGCGGACGGAATGCTGCGCCACCAGGCCGACCAGAAGCGCCGCCACGCCGACCATGATCAGCGGCAGCAGCCAACGCAGGGTGCGCACAAGCAGGCTATGATGGCGAGCCTTGGCTCTGGGCGGCGGACCCGGGGGCCGCGGCGGACGCGCCGGCAGCGCCGAGGACTGGGCGAGGTCAGTCATGGCTGAAGACGTCCTTGTCTTCCCAACCGGCGACGTCGAGAGCGGCGCGGAAGGGCAGGAAATCGAAACAGGCCTGGGCCAAATCCATGCGGCCCTCGCGGACGAGCATCGTGTCGAGCCGCGTCTTCAGGGCGTGCAGGTTGGCGACATCCGAGGCTGCATAGGCTTCTTGTTCCGGCGAAAGTTGGGCCGCGCCCCAATCCGAACTCTGCTGGGCCTTGGAGATGTCGAGGCCGAGCAGTTCGCGGGTCACGTCCTTGAGGCCGTGGCGGTCGGTATAGGTGCGCGCCAGCTTCGAGGCGATCTTGGTGCAATAGACCGGGGCGGTGAGGACACCCAGGTGCAGCAGGAACATCGCGATGTCGAAGCGCCCGAAGTGGAAGATCTTCAACACGTCGGGATCGGCCAGCAGCGCCTTTAAATTCGGCGCATCGTAGGTGGCGCGGTCGAACTGGACGAGATGGGCCTCGCCGTCCTCGGCGCGAAGTTGCACGACACACAGGGGATCGCGCCCGAGCCGCAGGCCCATGGTCTCCGAATCGATCGCCACGGAGGCGGCGCCGTCGAACACACCGACAGGCAGGTCGCCTTGATGCAGATGATGGGCCAAGGGTCCTCGGAAATACTCGGGCGCCGGCGTTCACCGCCGCCACGCGCCGGCCTGACTTAAGGAGGCGGCGAGGTCGCGGCAAGGCGACGCTTCATCGCTTGAACGCCCGGCGCCGGACGCTCCGTCGTCGCCCATTGGTGCCCAGGAAAGGACTCGAACCTTCACGGCCGTTAAGCCACTGGCACCTGAAGCCAGCGCGTCTACCAATTCCGCCACCTGGGCTCGCTTTGATCGCCTGGAAAATCAGGGGCCGAACGCGAGGGGCGGACGCATAGGGCGCCGGTCCCGGATCGTCAATGCAACGCGGGGGACTCGGCCGCGTTGCGCCTCTGCGGCCGCTCCGCTATCGCGGGCCGCCCGAATGGGCTCGAGGATGATAGGCGCATGCAGGGTTTGGTGACGGTGTTCGGCGGCTCCGGCTTCGTCGGCAGCCAGATCGTGCGCGCCCTGGCGAAGACCGGCGCGCGGATCCGCGTCGCGGTGCGCAACCCGGGGCGCGGCTATCGCCTGCGCATGCTGGGCGACGTGGGACAGATCGAGGTCGCCCAGGCCAACATCCGGGACGGGGCCTCGGTCGAACGCGCCCTCGATGGCGCGCAAGCCAGCGTCAACGCCGTCGGGGTGCTGTTCGAAAGCGGTCATCAGACCTTCGGCGATCTTCACGCCGAAGGGGCGGCCCTGCTCGCGCGGTCGGCGGTGGCGGCGGGCGCGGAGCGGTTCGTGCAGATATCCGCCATCGGCGCGGATGCGAACGGCCGGGCGGCCTATGCGCGCTCGAAGGCGGCGGGCGAGATCGCGGTGGGCAAGGCCGCGCCCTTCGCCACCATCCTGCGCCCCTCGATCGTGTTCGGCGCGGACGATCAGTTCTTCAACCGCTTTGCCGCCATGGCCGGGTTGGCGCCCGCGCTGCCGCTCATCGGCGGCGGTGGAACGCGGTTCCAGCCGGTGTTCGTCGGCGACGTCGCGGAGGCGGTGGCCAAGGCGCTGGACGATCCTGCCGCGCCTGGCCGGACCTATGAACTCGGCGGGCCGGGGGTTTACACCTTCAAGGGGCTGATGGAGATCATGCTGGCCGAGATCGGCAAGTCCCGCGTCCTGGCCCCGATACCCTTTCCCATCGCCGGCCTGATGGGCCGGGCCGGAGATGTCGTGGCGATGACGGGTTTCCCGCCGCCGATCACCAGCGACCAAGTCGAGATGCTCAAGGTCGACAACGTTGTCGCGCCCGGCGCCCTCGGCCTCGCCGAACTTGGGATCGCCGCCCAGGCCCTCGAGCCGATCATCGGTTCCTACCTCTATCGCTACCGCAAGGGCGGCCAGTACGCCGAACTCTCCGCCGCCGCCGCGGCGATGCCGCCGAGGTAGAATCGCAGGCCCTTCCCCTTCGTCGCGGGGGAAACGGATTTGGAGGTGCGGCGCGCGATCAGTCCTCCGGCGGCTCGCCGACGTAGCGGGCGCGGGGGCGGATCAGCGAGCCGGACGCCGCCTGCTCCATGGCGTGGGCCAGCCAGCCGGCGCAGCGGGCCACGGCGAACAGGGCGAACGGCGCCTCCTCCGGCAGACCCAGTGTCTCGGTCAGCGCCACCACGGCGAAATCGACATTGTCGTGCTCTCCGGTAGCGGCGGCGACCGCCCCGCGCAACGCGGCGAGCGCGGCCGGCGCCTCGAAGGTGGCGAACAGCGCTCGCGCCCTGGGGTCGCCCTCGGGATACAGCGGATGGCCGAAACCAGGCGCCGCGACCCCATGCGCTAACCGCGCGGCGACCGCCTCGCCGGGCCCGGACAGCCGCGCTTCCTCCGCGAGCACGTTGACGCGGCTGAAGATCCCGCCGTGACGCGGTCCGCTCAGCGCCGCCAGTCCGGCGAGGGCGCAGGCCGACAGCGACGCCCCGGTGGACGCCGCGACCCGCGCCGCGAAGGTCGAGGCGTTGAGTTCGTGATCCGCGAGCAGGACCAGCGTCCGGCGGATGAGGTCCATGCCGCGGCGGCCGCAGCCCCACGCCCGGCCCAGCCGCTCATGAATGGCCCCACCGTCGACCACGCCGACCACGGCGTCGGCGAGGCTGTCCAGCAATGTCGCCGCCTCAACCGCGAGGTCGTCCGGCATCCGCCCAAGGCACGGCGAGTCGAACGCCGCGCGATGGGCGAGAGCCGCGAAAGCCCGTGAACGCGCGGTTGATCCGGTTGGCGGAGGGCTCCGGAGGTCGCGCGGCAAAGCCACGCCCGGCGCGCCCCGCAACAGCCGCGCCACGCCTTCGAGGGTCTCGGTCTCCGCCAGCCGCGCGGCGTCGCGGCCGCGATAGAACAGACGACCGCCCGCCACGGTGGTGATCGCCGAGCCCAATACCGGCTCGCCCCAGGCGATGGCGTCCGCCGCCACGTCGGCGGCCTTGCGGCCGCGCGCCTTGCGCGTCGCCAACGCCGCTATGTCGCTCGTACGGTAGTGGCTGCGGCGGGGATCGATCGGGTCTGGCCGGGCCTGGATTCGCCCTCGGCTCACATAGGCATAAAGCGTCTGCGGTCGGACGCCGAGCCGCTCCATCGCCGACTCCGCCGTCATCCAATCTGGCAAGTTGAACGTTGATCCTGTTGATCAATCTTGATTGTACCCCGCAACAGCCGTTTCGTCTCCGTGGAAAAAAGGAGGATCGAGATGAACAATGGGGTCGATAGCCTGGAAAACGTCGTCGCCGCGGAAACCACGCTGTCGGACGTCGATGGCGAACTTGGACGGCTGATCATCAGGGGTCGCCTGCTAGAGGATCTCGTCGCCAGCCTGGCTTTCGAACAAACGATCGCGCTGCTTTGGCGGGATCTATTTCCCAACCTCCCCGGCGATGTCGGCCGGGCGCTCGGCGACGCCCGGGCGGAGGTGTTCGGCGAAGTCGCGGCGCTCGATCCGCGTCTGGTCCGACGCTCTCCCGTCGAGGCGGCGCGGGCGATGATCGCCCGCGTGGCCGATGGCGACGACCTCGCGACCGCGTTGCGGCTCGTCGCGGCCCCCGCCGTGTTCACCGCCGCGCACTTGCGCCTGCGGAGCGGGCAGGCCGCCATCCCACCCGATCCGGCTCTCGGACATGCACGCGACATTCTGCGCATGTGCCGGGGCGCGCGACCCAGCGAGCCGGAGGCCGCGGCCCTCGACACCTATCTCACCACCGTTTCCGACCACGGCCTCAACGCCTCGACCTTCGCGGCGCGGGTCGTCGCCTCCACCCGAGCGGGCCTGACCTCGGCGGTCGTCGCGGGCTTGAGCGCGCTGAAAGGTCCGCTCCACGGCGGCGCGCCCGGTCCGGTGATCGACATGCTCGACGACATCGGCGAGGCGGACAACGCCGAGGCGTGGCTGGAGGCGGCGCTCGACCGGGGCGACCGTCTGATGGGTTTCGGCCACCGCGTCTATCGCGTGCGCGACCCCCGCGCCGACGCTCTCAAGGGCGCGGTCCACGCCCTCGCCCGCTCCAGCAACCTGATCCCCGGCCGCCTCGACCTGGCCGAACGGGTCGAGACCGCCGCCCTCGCCGTCCTCGCCCGGCGCAAGCCCGGCCGCTCGCTGCAGACCAACGTCGAACTCTACACCGCCCTGCTGCTCGAAGCGCTCGCCTTCCCGCCCGACGCCTTCACCTGCGTGTTCGCCATGGGCCGCGTCGCCGGCTGGATCGCCCACGCCCGCGAACAGCTGGCCGGTGGCCGCCTGGTACGTCCTCGGTCGCGCTATGTGGGTCCGGCGCCGCTGGAGAGGGCGGCTTAAGGCTGAGCCTCGACGTTTGGAACGGGTCGCAAACGAGCGCTTCCCCCGCGACGGCGGGGGCCCAGTGCTCTGTATTGCTACGCCCGCGCCCAGTTAAACTGGGCCCCCGCTTTCGCGGGGGAAGCGGTCAAGAGTTTAGCTACCCATACCCAGATTACACATCTTATCAGCTTGGCGAGATCATCTTTTCTGGCCGGACGGTCTCATCAAATTCCGCGGCGGTGACATAGCCGCCGCCCACCGCTTCCTCACGCAATGTCGTTCCGTTCTTGTGCGCGGTCTTGGCGATCTTAGCCGCCGCGTCGTAGCCGATCGTGGGCGCCAGAGCGGTGACCAGCATGAGAGAGCGGTCGAGCGCGGCCTTGATGTTGTTGATGCGCGGCTCGATGCCGATAACGCAATGCTCGGTGAAGCTTTCCGCGGCGTCGGCCAGTAATCGCGTGGACTGCAGAAAGTTATAGGCCATCACCGGATTGAACACGTTGAGTTCGAAGTGTCCGGACGCCCCGGCGAAGGTGATCGCCGCCTGATTGCCGAACACCTGGGCGCAGACCATCGTCATCGCCTCGCACTGGGTCGGATTGATCTTGCCCGGCATGATCGAGGAACCGGGCTCGTTCTCCGGCAAGCTGAGTTCGCCGAGACCGGAGCGCGGCCCGCTGCCCAGCAGACGGATGTCGTTGGCGATCTTGAACAGGCTGGCGGCGACGGTGTTCAGCGCGCCGTGGCTGAAGACCATGGCGTCATGCGCCGCCAGGGCCTCGAACTTGTTGGGCGCGGAGGTGAACGGCAGGCCGGTGACCTGGGCGATCTTGTCGGCCACCGCCTCGGCGAATCCGATCGGGGCGTTGAGGCCGGTGCCGACCGCCGTGCCGCCCTGGGCGAGCTGCATCAGCATCGGCAGAGTGCTCTCGATGCGGGCGACGCCGTTCTCGACCTGCTGGGTGTAGCCGCTGAACTCCTGGCCGAGGGTCAGCGGCGTGGCGTCCTGGGTGTGGGTGCGGCCGATCTTGATGATCTTGGCCCACGCGCCGGCCTTGTCGTTCAGGGCGTTGCGCAGAGTCCGCAGCGCCGGCAGCAGATGGTGGACCACCTGTTCGGCGGCGGCGACATGCATGGCCGTCGGATAGGTGTCGTTGGACGACTGGCTGAGGTTGACATGGTCGTTGGGATGAACCGGCGCCTTAGAGCCGACCACGCCGCCCAGCATCTGGATCGCCCGGTTCGAGATCACCTCGTTGGCGTTCATGTTGGACTGGGTGCCGGAACCGGTCTGCCACACCGTCAGCGGGAAGTTGTCGTCGAGTTTGCCCTCGATCACCTCGTTGGCCGCGGCGACGATGGCGGCGCCGATCACGGGGTCCAGCTTGCCCAGCGCCATGTTGGCCTCGGCCGCGGCGCGTTTGACGATGCCGAGCGCGCGCACGATCGGCAGGGGCTGTTTCTCCCAGCCGATTTTGAAGTTGTTGCGGCTGCGTTCGGTCTGCGCCGCCCACAGCCGGTCGGCGGGCACTTCGATGGGACCGAAGGTGTCGGTCTCGGTGCGGGTGTCGGTCATCTTGGTATCCTAGTCTCAGCGCGCGAAGGCCGGCGCGTGGCGGTTGAAGTCGGCCCCGATGAAGAGCTGCGGCTCCGATCGCGGGCGCAGCCCCTCCTCGTCCTCGCGTCGCGCGACGCAGGCGCGGACGCGGTCGGCGAGATCGGCAAAGGCCCGGGCCACGGGCAGCGCCTGGACCATGCAGGCGTCGAAATACGGATATTTGTCGCTCTCGCTACAGCCGAACGAGGAGCGGTCGCGACGCGCGGCGGTCAGGATGAAGCGGTCGGGTCCGCGCAAGGCCGGCAGCGAGCTACCCGAGAAGCAGGCCGACAGAATCACCGCCGTGGGCCGCGCGCCGCAAGCCCGGTCGACCAGCGCCGCCAAACGCGCGGGCGGCAGAATGACGTCGCCAATTAAAACGCCCTGCGGAGCGCCGTGCGAGGTCAGGTAGACGAGGCAGCCGCCGGGCGCCGCGCGCGCCAGTTCGCCAAGCTTGCCAAAGATGGCGTCGACCCGGGTCTTCGCCGGCATCCCCAGCGGGCTGTGCGTCGGTTGGACAGAGAACTCGGCGAGGTTCGAGCGCGAGAACCCCCGCGACACCAGCAGGTTCGAGACATCGCGGCGGGCGTTGTCGAACGTCTCGGTCAGCAGGGCTTCGTGGGCGGCATGATCGTCGCCCGCCACGACCACCACCGCCCAGTCGGCGAGACCAACCGCGCTCGCTGGCCCAGCCAGGAACACGGCCGCGAGTATGCCAGCGAGACGGCGCATGGTCTTACTTGTAGTTGGCGAAGGGCGTCGGCACGGCGGTTCCCGTCGCCTTCGCCACCAACCGCCCTTCCGGATCGTAGATCTCGCCCTCGGTGAAGGCGATGGTCCGGCCCCACCGCGTGACGCGACCGACGCCCCGCAGAGGCCCGGCCTTGGCGGGACGATAGAAGCTGGTCTTCATCTCGGCGGTCGGCGCGACGTGGGTCATGCCGGACGCCACCATGCACGCCACCGACATGCACTCGTCGAGCATGGCGCAGAGGTAGCCGCCCTGGACCTGCTTCATCGGATTAAGATGCAAATCCTCGCGCGCCTCGAACGCGACCTCGACGGACTTCGAAGCCTGGTCGACGCCGACGATCCGGAAGCCAAGATTGCGCGAGCCACTGGGCGGGTTCTTCGCGTTCTGGAACCGCGCCAGAATCGCCTCATCGGTCGGCCCGCCCACGCGAGCCTCTAAGTTGTCGGTCACGAGACTTTACTTTTTTCTGAACTGGTCGAGCGAGACGATCTTTGGTTCGTCGCTTGCCGCGCCGCGCTCGGACCCGCCGGACGCCTCCGCGTCCTTGACCAGCTTGGGCGCGGATTTGGCGACGCGCCGCTCGCCGGGCTCGACGACGAACTGCAGAAGGTACTGCACGCTCGGATCGTAGAACCGCGTGACGGCGCGATACGGAATCGAGAGCGCCTTGGGCTGGCCGCCAAACTGCAGGGTGACGGAAAAGCTGTCGTCGCCGACCGCCAGATCCCAGAACTGGTTCTGCAGGACGATGGTCATCTCCTCGGGGTAACGCTCGAGGATTTCGCTGGGAGCGTCCACGCCGGCGAAGTCGGTGCGAAAGCTGATGTAGAAGTGGTGGTCGCCCGGAAGTCCGCGCGGCCCCGCCGCCCGCGACAGAGCCGCCTTGATGATCCCGCGCAGCGCATCCTGCTGCAGCGCATCGTAGTTCATCAGATCGGCGGGTTTGTCGTCCTTAGCCATGCCGGCGAACCTAGCGACGCGAGCCCGGAAGGGAAAGGGCGCGGACCTTTACGAATAAGTGGCGGGCTTCTGTTGTCAGGCGCCCTCACTCTTTTTCAAGAACCAAGGCGGGCGCCATCAAAGTCCGCGAATAAGTGGCGGGCTTCTGTTGCCAGGCGCCCGCCGGCCCCGCCTAGCGCTGCTAAAACGCTAGGGCTTTAGGTCGAGATGACCGCACCGCTTACGCGGCGAGGGCATACTCTTGAGCGAAGTTATCGTTCGCAGTTAGATAAAGGCCCGGAACGGTGAGCCACGCCGAGAGAAAGCCACGCCTTTAGACGTCTGTCGATGCTGATCGGCCCCTCGACGCCCCACCGATAACGCGGAGGAAAGAAGGTTGGTGGAGCCGCCGGGAATCGCACCCGGGTCCAGTCCGCTTATTACACGCGCGTTTATCTCCATAGTCCGGCGAACCGGACGCCCTTAAGATAGGCTTCGCGCCGCGCCTTGGAAAGGGTGCGAGATTCCGCTTGACGGCCCAAAACGTACGACGTAAATTTACACCGTACGAGATTGAGGAGCAGGTCGATGAGGCTGCTGTGGAATTCCGGAAAATTCCTGGCGTACGATATGGTCGCCAGCCTGTTCTTCATCGGCCTGTTCGCCCTCACCAAAAGCCTGCCGATCTCCGTCGGCGTCGGCATCGCCGTCGGTGTGGCGCAGATCGGCTGGGACCTCGCCCGCCGCCGGCGGATCGAGGCGATGCAGTGGCTGAGCCTGGCCCTGGTGATCGTCGGCGGGCTGGGCGCCCTCGTCGCCCACGATGTGCGCATCATCCTGATCAAGCCCAGCATCGTCTATGTCATCGTCGGCGTGACCATGCTCCAGCGCGGTTGGATGAACCGCTACCTCCCGGCCGAGGCCAAGCAGTGGGTGCCCGATCTCGGCGAGCGCTGGGGCTACGCGTGGGCCGGGCTGATGTTCTTGTCGGCCGCGATCAACCTGGTGCTCGCCTTCCGCCTGCCGTTCCTGCAATGGGGCGCGGTGATGAGCGCTTGGGCGCTGGGCAGCAAGACCGCCATGTTCGCCGTCCAGTTCACCACCATGCGCCTGATCGGCCGCCGTCGGGCCCTGCGCGCCGTGTCGGCCTCGTCGATGCCGCCGGCGGAGGCGATCGCGGCGTGAACGCTTAGTTCGCGTCCGGACTGCCAATGTCGGTCAGCGCCTTCCATTGGCCGTCGGCGGCCTTGCGCCACGTGGTGACGTAGCGGCCGTGGATCGGCTTGATGCCCGGCGCGGTAAGGGTCCAGTCGCCGGTGGTGACTCCCATGTCCCCGCTCTTGGAGCCGAAAGCGTTCACCGGCGTCCACGGCTAGCTTGCTGCCGGCGGGGTAGTTCTTGGCGGCCATCGCCGAGATCGCGGCTGTCCCGCGCAGGGGAGCGCCGGCGTCGAAGAAACAGGCCGTCGGTGGCGTCGATGCCGTCAGGAATGCCTTTCGCCGGGCCGACCTCGTCGACGTGCCTGGCCCAGGCTGCATCCGCGGCGCGGACTTCCGCGCTGTCGAGGCTTCGCCGGCGAGGGACGCCACCGGCGCCGACGCGATCAGAAACCCAAGTAGAAGAGCCACCCCGCCCGTCTTCAT
>CBDIDP010000013.1:0-345822 GCA_965277785.1 Caulobacteraceae bacterium | reverse complement strand
ACGAAAAGACAACCCGGCGGCCGTCCTCCATCAGCGCGGTCAGGGTGTGGAACAGTTCGTCCTGCGTCGACTGCTTGCCGCCGATGAAATGGACGTCGTCGATGAGCAGCAGGTCGGCGGAGCGCAGGTCCTCCTTGAACGCGGTGGTCCGCCTGTCCATCACCGCGCGCACGAAGGTGGAGAGGAAGCGTTCGGCGGTGAGATAGACGACCTTGCGCTCGGGCGCGGCGGCTTGCGCCGACCAGGCCATGGCGTTCAACAGGTGCGTCTTGCCGAAGCCATAGGGGCCGTGGATCACCACCGGATTGAAGTGGCCGTCGCTCCAGGAGGCGACGCGCCGCGCGACGGCGTGGGCGAACTCATTGGACGGTCCGACGACGAAGGTGTCGAAGGTCATTCGTTCCTGAAACTGGGTGGCGCGGGGATCCCTGGATTCCGCCTGCCGAGGGCACGCTTCATTGGTCGGCGACGAAGCCCGCGCGGGATCGGCCGGGTTTTCACAGTGGGCGCCGTCGGGTTGCTCGAACTCGCCGCGGGACTTCAGGCAGAGCAGGCGGTGGTCCGGGTCGTTGGCGGCCCAGAGTTCCTCCACCCGGCGCCAGGCATGCTTGCGGATCCAGTCGCGGGCGAAGGCGGTCGGGGTGACCAGGCACAGCGCTCCGTCCGGCTGCGGCCTCAGCGCGGCGGGCGCCAGCCAGGACCCGAACGCCGCGTCGCCGAGCTCCCGCCTCAGCGCCGCGCTCGCCTTGGTCCAAACCTGCGCCGAGCCCATCGACGGCGAATTCGCGGCGTTGATCATTCCCACCCCTTTTTGTCGACACGCCGCTCAGGCACGAGGAACCGACGCGCCAGACCGCGCGATTGCGAATAAAACACGAAGCCCCGGGCGGAGAACAAACCAAGTTCACCGCTGCTTTTTAGCCGGACAAGACTGGAAGCGCCGAGGTCTTCAAAGTAGCCGGAGCCCCCCCGCCGTCAACGCCGATTTTTCACCAAATCGGGCCGAAAAAATGGTTGACATACGGAAGTTCCGGACACGCCTCGGAAATCTCTCGATCACGTTTTTGGGCGGTATTCGAAGTGTGCGATTCTGTCGCGCATAACATATGCAAAACAGCGTTAGATTCGGCGGTCTACATAAAAAACTATATGAAGTCAGACCGTTATGCCGGCAGAGCCAGAGTCAGGCGACGGCGATCTTCTTCAGTTGACGGTGCAACCGCGAGACCTTGCGCGAACCGGTATTTGGGTGAACGACACCCTTGCCGACGGCGCGCATCAGCTCCGACTGGGCAACCGTGAACGCCTCGCTCGCGGCGGCGGTATCGCCGCTGGCGATGGCCTCGTCGAAGCGGCGCAAGAAGGTCCGGACGCGCGACCGGCACGACCGGTTGACCTCGGTCCGGCGCTCGATCTTGCGGATGGCTTTCTTGGCGCCGGGGTTGTTGGCCATGAGACGACGATTGCCTTGAACGGACGGATCCCGGAGAATCCGCGAAAACGGGAGGCGGGTAGATAGGGGAAAGCGCGCGCGGGGTCAATCATCCGCCGGTCCGTCGACCGCTAGTCCCGCGGCCCGCAGCAGCGTCGGCAAGCCGTCCGGACCGATCAGGTGACCGACCCCGACGATGACGACGAGGCGGCCGCGGCGCCTCAGGCGATGCTCGATTTTTCGGGCCCACCGCCGGTTGCGCGCGGTAATCAGGGCGCCGTAGGCGCGTGGCGGACGCGGCGATAAGCGGATCCAGCGCCTCCCGGCGAAGCCGCGCGATGTCGCCCGAAGTCCACGCCGTCACAAGCGCCTCGTACTTGTCCGGCTCCTTGTCGATCTCGTCCAAAGTCACGCCGAGGAGCGCGACCTGTTCGGCCAGGGAGCCCTCGGCCAATACGGCGATCTGGTCGGCGGCGCTCTCCAAAGCGTGGCGGCGCGCCGTCGACGGGGCGAGAGCATCGACCCGCCGCTCGACTCCCTCGGAGGCTATCGCGCCCGAACGCGCGTCGGCGGCGACGGAAAGCGTCGCGTCCGCCAGCCAGGGCCGCATCCGGTCCATGGCGTCGGGAGCCAGGCCGAAGCGGACCGCGTCCTCGTTCACCCGTCTCAGCATGTCCGGCGACAGGCGCGCCGCCAGCGTGTCGCCGCGGGACAGCGACCCCCGGTCGTGGAGCAGCTTCGCGGCGCGCGCGTCGCTGTCCACACCGATGGGGATTTCGAACCATAGCTCGTCGGCGCCGGCGATCGCCGCGTCCAGTTCGGGCGTTCGCCAGTCCAGCCTTGGCGGCAGAAGATGGATCGATCCGAACAGCACGGCGGATCCTCCGCGCCCGGTGACGCGCCACATCGGCGGCGCGGCGCGCGCGGTCCCACACAGCAGCAGCACGATGCAGGCCAACGCGGGGCCGCGCCCGGGCCTCACGTTTGGCAGCTCGGACAATGGAAGGTCGAGCGGCCGTTCTGGACCATGCGCTGGATAGCGCCGGCGCAGCCGCGCCCCGGACACGGCTGTCCCGCCCGGCCGTAGACCCGGAAGACATGCTGAAAATATCCAGGAGCCCCGTCGGCGCCGGCATAGTCGCGCAGGGTCGATCCCCCCGCCTCGATCGCCTCGCCGAGCACCGCCCGGACCGCGGCGACCAGGCGTTTGAGTTTCGCCCGGCCGATCGTCCCGGCGTCGCGCCGGGGGTCGATCCTGGCGCGGAACAGCGCCTCATTGACATAGATGTTGCCGAGCCCGGCGACGGTGGACTGATCCAGCAGAAGAGCCTTGATCGACTGCCGCCGACCCGCGAAGCGCGCCGCGAGATAGGCGGCGTCGAAATCGGGACCCAGGGGTTCCGGCCCCATGCCGACAAAGGCGGGATAGGCGCCGAGGGCGTCGCCGCGCGCGATGTCCATCGATCCGAAGCGCCGGGCGTCGACATAGGTGATCCGCGCGCCGCGGTCGGTGTCGAACACCACGTGAGCGTGCCTGTCGTCCTCCGCGGCCGGATAGACGAACTCACCGGGCGTCCGGACACTTCCGCCGGCCTCGATACGGAACCGGCCGGTCATGCCGAGATGGAGGACGAGCGTCTCGCCGGTATCCAAAGGCGCGAGGATGTACTTGCCGCGCCGGTCCAGTCGGAGCACCGTCGCCCCAGTCAGCCGCGCGGCGAAATCCTCCGGAAACGGAAAGCGCAGATCGGGCCGCCTGACCTCGACACGGACGATCCGGGCGCCGGCTAGGGCGGGCTCAAGACCGCGCCGCACCGTCTCGACCTCGGGAAGTTCGGGCATGGCTTCCGCATAGCGCGGCCCTTCGGCGGACGCCACGACCTCAAGGATGCGGGAGCCCGAGGCTTCCGGGCCGGCGTGTTCGCGACTAAGACCCTTGTCGCCATGACCGAAACCCCCGCCACCTTCGGCTACCAGGACGTGCCGGCGGAGGAGAAGCCGGGCCTCGTCAAGGGCGTGTTCGACAGCGTCGCGCGCAGGTACGATCTGATGAACGACCTGATGAGCGGCGGCCTCCATCGGGTGTGGAAGGACGCCGTGGCCGCGCGGATGAACCCGCAACCGGGCGAGGTCATCGTCGACTGCGCCGGCGGCACCGGCGATATGGCGCGGCGGTTCGCGCGCATGGCGAGGCCGCCCAGAGGCGTCGCGGGGGCGGTCCGGCGCGTGTGCTGGTGGTCGACTACAACGCGCGCATGATCGCGGCGGGCCGCGCCAGGCGGCGTGGGTCCGACGACGGCGCGCTGGAATGGCTGGTCGGCGACGCCCAGCATCTGCCGCTCCCCGCGTCCTCGGCGGACGCCTATTGCATCGCGTTCGGCCTGCGCAACGTCACCGATATCCCTGGCGCGCTCGCCGAGGCGCGGCGGGTGCTGAAGCCGGGCGGACGGTTTCTGTGCCTGGAATTCTCCAGGCCGCCGGTGGCGGCGGTGAGACGGGCTTACGACGCCTATTCGTTCAGAGTGATTCCCGCCGTGGGAAAGGCGGTGGCGCGCGATCGCGAGGCCTACCAGTACCTCGTCGAGAGCATCCGCCGCTTTCCGGATCAGAAAGCGCTCGCCTCCCTAATGGAGGACGCCGACTTCTCGCGGGTCTCCGCCGCCAACTTCAGCGGCGGCGTGTGCGCGCTTCATCAGGGCTGGGCGATCTGAACCCGGTGACCTCGTGGGGATCGATGACGCGGCTGGCCGTTCTCGGCTGGGCGCTGGTGCGCCAAGACGCCCTGCTGCCGCGGGAATATCACGACCGGCTGCCGCCGCGCTGGCGCTGGGGCGCCGCCCGGCTGCGATGGCTCGCCGGCCCGCGGTCGCGCGACGGCCGCGCGGGGGAGCGGCTGGCGCGGGTGCTCGAAGGCGGCGGACCGGTGGCGATCAAGCTCGGCCAGTTCCTCGCCACGCGGGGCGACATCTTCGGCGCCGAGTTCGCCCAGGATCTGGGCCGCCTGAAGGACCGTCTGCCGCCGTTTCCGCATGCTCTGGCGCGGGCCGAGGTCGAAAGCGCCCTGGAGGGCCCGCTGGAGGGCATGTTCGCGGAGTTCGGCGAGGCGGTGGCCGCCGCGTCGCTCGCCCAGGTCCACCGCGCCACCCTGAACGACGGCCGCGTCGTCGCGGTCAAGGTGCTGCGACCGGGGATCGAGGCGCGCGTCGCGGCGGACGCCGCGGCGCTGACCTGGGCGGCGAGGCTTCTCCACGAGCGCTCGGAGACGGCCCGGCGGCTCGAGCCGATCGCCTTTGTCGAGACGGTGCTGCGCTCCCTGCGCCTGGAACTCGACCTGCGGTTCGAGGCCGCCGGCGCCGACGAGATGCGCGCGGTGATGGCCGGCGACGACTTCATGCGCGCGCCCAAGGTTGTTTGGGACGGCGTCGCCCGCCGGGTGCTGACGCTGGAATGGGCGGCCGGAACCGCGCTGTCGTTGCCGAGCGCCTTGGAGCAGCCCGGCCTCGACCGGCGCGGGATCGCGGCGAATTTGGTCCGGGCCTTCCTCGCGCAAGCCCTGGACCATGGCGTTTTCCATGCCGATCTCCACGAGGGCAACCTGTTCCTCGACGGGATGGGAACGCTGATCGCGGTCGACTTCGGCATCCTCGGCCGGCTCGGGCCGACCGAGCGGCGGTTCCTGGCCGAGATGCTGTGGGGCTTCCTGCGCCGCGACTACGTCCGGGTCGCCGACATCCATTTCGAAGCGGGCTACGTGCCCGCGCGCCACGACCGCGCCGCCTTCGCCCAGGCCCTGCGCGCGGTGGGCGAGCCGGTGATCGGACGCACCGCCAAGGACGTTTCGATGGGTAGGCTGCTGACCCAACTGTTCGAGGTCACCGCCTTGTTCGACATGCACCTGCGGCCGGAACTCGTGCTGCTGCAGAAGACCATGGTCACCGTGGAGGGGGTCGCGCGGCGGATCGACCCCAACCTCGACATCTGGACCGCCGCCGAACCGGTGGTGCGACGCTGGATCCCTGCGCGAACTGTCGCCGGTGACCCGCGGCCGGCGGCTGCTGAAAGACCTCGGCGCTGTCGCTACCGCCTTCCGCGACAGTGTCAGGAACGAGGGGGGGACGCCCTAATTTCTCGGAACCGCGAACTCAACAGCTCCCCACAGCCACTTCTCCCGCGACGGCGGGGGCCCAGTTCAACTGGGCGCAAATGTAGCAATGCGGAGCACTGGGCCCCCGCCGTCGCGGGGGAAGCGTTTAGGCGTCGTCCATCCCGCTCCAATCCGCCTCAGCTCTGGTCGGAACCCTGCGAACCGCTCTTGCCCCGCTGGCTCTCGCGCGCTTTTTGCTGCGCCCAGTAGCTCGCGCCGTCGCGGGGTTTGAACATGGTGCGGGGGGCGCCGTCGCGGGAGACGACGGCGAAGACGTTGCCGCTGGGATCGTAGATCAGCTTGTCGCCGTTGGAGCGGTCGATGGTCTCGGCGCTGCGCGGCGGGCGTTCCAGGAAACTGTGCGCCTTCTTGACGTAGTCTGTCTCGTTCGCCGCGCCGAAATCGCCGCCGTTCTTGGCGAACTGGTATTGGGCGTTCTCCTCGGCGGTGTGCTGGCGGTTGGCCGCCCACATCGGCTTGCCGTCGACCTGGGGAACGGGCGCGTCGCGCGGATCGGTCGAGGCGTAGGATCCGCCGTAGGACACCCGGGCCGCGGTCGATCCCGCGACGCCGGATGAATTGCCATAGGCCGTCGGCGCCGAGGCGCCGCCTCGCGAAGCGACGGCGGACGGCTTGCCGCTACACCCGGCCAGCGCCAACACGACCGCCGCGCCGATGAAAAGATACGAAACTTGGTTCAACGTCTTCCCTCCAGTCCGATTAATTCACATAGTCGGAACAGAGAAAGAACAATTTGTGCGCTTTGTCCAGTGCCTCCGAAACGCTATGAGCGGCGAGGTTTCCTCCAGGGACAAAGCGCCGGTGAGCGACAAGCGTGTGCTGCTGATCGTCGGTGGGGGGATCGCCGCCTATAAGTCGTTGGAGCTCGTGCGCCTGCTGCGCAAGGCGGGCGTCGCGGTGCGGCCGATCCTCACGGCGGGGGGGGCGTGGTTCGTGACCCCGCTGTCGCTCGGCGCTCTCGCCGAGGACGAGGTGCGCACCGACCTGTTCTCGATCGACGGCGAAGCGAATATGGGCCACATCGAGCTGTCGCGTTCGGCCGATCTGGTTGTGGTCGCGCCGGCGACCGCGGATCTGATGGCCAAGGCGGCTCACGGCTTCGCCGACGATCTCGCGTCCACCGCCCTTCTCGCCACCGACAAGCCCGTGCTGATGGCGCCGGCGATGAACGTGAGGATGTGGTGCCATCCGGCCACCCGGCGCAATCTGGCGCGGCTGCGCGCGGACGGCGTGAACTTCGTCGGACCCGACGATGGCGCCATGGCGTGCGGCGAGTTTGGACCGGGCCGGATGGCCGAGCCGGCGGCGATCGCCGAGGCCATCCTCGCCGCGTTGAAGCCGAGACAGCCGGGCGCGATGGCCGGGCGCCACGTGCTGGTCACCGCCGGACCCACCGCCGAGCCGATCGACCCGGTCCGGGTGCTGACCAACCGCTCCAGCGGCAAGCAGGGCTACGCCATCGCCGCCGCCCTGGCTTCGCTCGGCGCGCGGGTGACGCTGGTCAGCGGCCCGACCGCGCTGCCGGCGCCGGAGTGCGTCGACCGGGTCGAGATCGAGACCGCGCTGCAGATGCTCGCCGCGTGCGAGGCGGCTCTGCCGGCGGACGCGGCGGTGTGCGTCGCGGCGGTGGCGGACTGGCGGGTGGACGCGGCGTTCGGGGTCAAGCTCAAGAAGGCGCCCGGCGGCCCGCCGACCTTCACCCTGGTGGAAAACCCCGACATCCTGGCGACGCTCGCCAAGGCCGGCCCGGACCGCCCGAGACTCGTCGTCGGCTTCGCGGCGGAGACCAGCGACCTGGAGGCCCAGGCCCGCGCCAAGCTCGCCCGCAAGGGCTGCGACTGGATCGTGGCCAACGACGTCAGCCAGGACGGCATCATGGGCGGCGACGACAACGAGGTGCTGCTGATCAGCGCGGCCGGCGTCGAGCGCTGGGACAAGGCCAGCAAGGGCGCGGTGGCCGCGCGCCTGGCGTCACGGATCGCCGAGGCGCTGGCGTGACGGTCGCGGTGCGGATCATGCGGCTCGGCCACGGCGCGGACCTGCCCCTGCCGGCCTATGAGACCCTCGGCGCCGCGGGCATGGACCTGCGCGCGGCGGTTGGCGCCGAGAGTGTCGTGCTGGCGCCGGGCGCGAGGGCCCTGGTGCCCACGGGCCTCGTCATCGCCTTGCCGAAGGGGTTCGAGGCCCAGGTCCGGCCGCGCTCGGGATTGGCGTTCAAGCACGGCGTCACCCAGCTCAACACGCCCGGCACCATCGACTCCGACTATCGCGGCGAGCTGAAGGTGATCCTGATCAACCACGGCCAGGAACCCTTCGTCATCGCCCACGGCGACCGCATTGCCCAGTTGGTGATCGCGCCGGTGAGCCAGGCGATGTGGGTGGAAGCGGCGGCGCTGGACGATACGGTCCGGGGGGTGGGGGGGTTCGGTTCGACGGGGCATGGCTGAGCGTCGGCTTTGAGCTCCGCGCGGTTCCGACAGACGAAGGTTTTCGGGAATTGGCGTGTTGAGAGACCGTCTTGAGTGGTTGGCCGCCGCCACCAGCTTTGATCTGGCACTGAGGCGCGGCATGTAACTGGAGCGGTCACGGACAGTAGCTGTGATCCATCTCATGTCTTGACGCCGCAAACCCTCGGACTAGAGCGGGATGAGGTTGGCCGGAATCGGAAATAGGATTCCCGAATCGGGAAGGCTCTGATTCAAGGTCGATGCTGGGCGAGGAGGCCAGGATCGATGGGTCGAGCCTATTCCATGGATTTGCGGGAGCGGGCGCTACGGCGGGTGCAGGCGGGCGAGCCGGTGCGTGCGGTGGCGGCGGCGCTGACGATCAGCCCGTCGTGCGTGGTGAAGTGGTCACAGCGTTTTCGGGCGACCGGAAGCGTGGCGGCCGGGAAGATGGGCGGTCGTCGCCCCAACCTGCTTCAGGGTGATCATGCAGCGTGGCTGCGCCAACGCATGGCCGAACGGGACTTCACCCTGCGCGGCCTGGTCGCCGAGCTGACCGAGCGAGGTTTGAAGGTGGACTACCGGACGATGTGGTCGTTCGCCCATCGCGAAGGGCTCAGCTTCAAAAAAAAGCGTGCTTCCGAGCGAGCAAGAACGGCCTGACGTCGCGCGCAAACGCGTGCGCTGGAAGGCGCATCAAGGCCGCGTCGATCCCAAGCGCCTGGTGTTCATCGACGAGACCTGGGCCAAGACCAACATGTCGCCTCTGCGCGGGTGGTGCGCGCGGGGCAAGCGGCTTGGAGCCATGGCGCCCTACGGCCACTGGAAGACGATGACCTTCCTCGCCGCCCTGCGTCACGACCGGATCGACGCGCCCTTCGTCATCGATGGCCCCGTCAATGGCGAACTCTTCCAACTCTACGTCGAAACCCAGCTAATCCCCACCCTCAAGAAGGGGGACATTGTCGTGGTCGACAACCTCGGCTCTCATAAAGGCCGAGCCGTTCGAAAGGCGATCCGCGCCGTCGGCGCCCATCTGATCTTCCTGCCGCCCTACTCCCCCGACCTCAACCCCATCGAGCAGGTCTTCGCCAAGCTGAAACACCTTCTGAGAAAAGCCGCCGAGCGAACCGTCGAGGCCACTTGGAAACGCATCGGCTCCCTCCTGGACGCCTTCACCCCTGACGAGTGCGCCAACTACCTCCTCAACTCAGGCTACGCTTCCTGCTAAACTCATCACGCTCTAGCGTCGGATGATGGAGAAGGTTCTCTGTGTTTGTGTTGGCAACATAAGCCGCAGCCCGATGATGCAGTCGGTGCTTCAGCAGCACCTCGGGGCCGCCTTCAAAGTTGAAAGTGCCGGCCTCACAAAGGGTTTAGCAGGCCGTCCCGCCAACCATCGCTCTGTCACATGCATAAGAGAACGCGGGGTGGATTTAAGTAGCCATGTCAGCCGCTGGGTCGGAGACCTAGATATAGCCCAATACGGGTGGATCATTTGCGTCGGCCACGATGAGGCCGAACAGGTCCGTTCCCTCCGCGGCGCGGACAAGGCACGTGTGATCGTCGCGAACGAGGATAAGGGCGGTATCCCGGATCCCTATGAACTTGGTCTGGCGGATTATCGGGACTGCCTTGCTTTGCTGGACGAGGTGATGCCGCAGCTCGCGCGGCGGATCAGCCAAGCTTCATCCGCAAACGCGCGTCGACGCTGACCGAACGCTGGGACGGGAGCGATGAGGCTATTGTTGGTGCGCCACTGCCAATCGACTGGCGGCTTGCCGGAATCAGCTCTGACCGAGCGGGGATACGAGGCTGCGGCGCGTCTCGCTGATCGGCTCATTCCGTTAGGCCCAGACGCGATCTATGCGAGCCCGTACGCAAGAGCGGTGTCCACCGTTTCTCCATTGGCGATGCGACTGCAAACCGAAATTAAAATTGACAATCGATTTCGCGAGCGTGTGCGTTCAAGCGAGGAGGTCGAGGACGTTGTCGATTATCTGCATCGCTCATTTGTCGATGAGAACTACCGAGCGGTCGGAGGCGAGAGCCTGAGGCAAGCCGCGGACCGAGGATTGGCTGCGCTCGCCGATATTCGCGGCGCCGGTCACCGCTGCGCCGTCGTGGCAAGCCATAGAACCCTGATCTCTTCAATCCTCCGCTCGATCGACCCGCGGTTCGGGTTCGACGAGTGGCGCGAAATGGCAACCCCGGATGTCTTCAGCTTGCGGTTCGAAGGGCGTCGTCCCATCGCATTCGAGCGTCTTTGACCAGACACGCAGGCTCGTCGGCGGTGAGCGGCTGGGCGTCAGGATCGTCAAGAGCAGCTTGGCGTCGCTCCTGATCCGTCATCGCGTCGAAGCGCGACTATTGCGATTGTGGTGCTTCAGCCATGGTGTTCACGATACAACCTTTGTTTCGCCGAGGCGGCTCCTCGCGCGGAAAAGTTTCTATTGCTCCTCACCCGTCCTCTTACGGGGGAGGTGGCGCGGCGCTCTTTCTTGCGCCGTGACGAAGGGGGCGCAAGGCCGCGCTCCGGGTGTTTCGCGGATTGGTTTTTTGTGCTGCTGAGAGATCGTTAGGGCGTTCGTTGTGGCGGCCGACGCCCCCTCCGTCACTCGACGCAAGAGGGCGTCGAGCGCCACCTCCCCCGTGAAGAGGCACGGGTGAGGATTTGACAAAAATCTGCTCAGAACCCCAGCACCTCCGCCATGCCATAAAGACCCGCCGGCTTTCCCAGCACCCAGGCCGCCGCGACCAAGGCGCCCCGCGCGAACAGCGCTCGATCCCGCGCGGAGTGGGATACGGTGATGATCTCCTCCTCGGCGGCGAAGACGACGCTGTGTTCGCCGACGATGCCGCCGCCGCGCATGACGGAGAAGCCGATGCCGCCGGTGTCGCGGCGGCCGGTCAGGCCGTCGCGGACGGGGAGCCGGAGGTCGGCGAGCGATCCGCCCCGTCCCGCCGCCGCGGCTTCTCCGAGGAGTTTCGCGGTGCCGGAGGGCGCGTCGAGCTTGCGGCGGTGATGGGCTTCGAACACTTCGATGTCCCACACGTCCGGCCCGAGCCGCGCCGCCGCCTCGCGAACCAGTGCGGCCAGGACGTTGACGCCGATAGAGAAGTTGCCCGACTTGACGATGGCGACGCGCTTGGCGGCCGCCTCGATGGCGTGATCCTGTTCCGCTGAGAAGCCTGTTGTCCCGATGACCAGCGCCGGGCCGCCCCGGTTGGCCGCCGCCTCGGCCAGCGCGACCGACGCCGCCGGAGACGAGAAGTCGACGATCACCTCGCAGAGGCTGAGCGCGGTCTCGCGGTCCACGAGACCGGCGCCATCCGTGTCCGGACGGTCAAACCGGGCCGCGATTTCTATTTCCGGACGATCCTTCGCGAGGGCCATGACCGCCGCGCCCATTCGGCCCAAGGCGCCGCCGATGCCAAGTCTCAGGGCCGAGGTCATTCGGGCGGTCCGCCTTTCCCTGAGTTGTCGCGGCGCGTTCCCGCCGCTAGGCTAGTTTCCGTGTCGCACCGCGCGGCGGTAGCGCGCCAGAGCCGCCAACAGCAAAGACTTGACGATCCGCCATGAGCGACGAGCGACATACCTTTACCGACAAGGAAGCGCTCGACTTCCACCGGTACCCGAACCCCGGAAAGATCGCCATCGCGCCGACCAAGCCGATGGCGACGCAGCGCGACCTGTCGCTGGCCTATTCGCCCGGTGTGGCGATACCGGTGCTCGCCATCGCCAGAGACCCGCTGCTCGCCTACGAATACACCTCCAAGGGCAATCTGGTCGCGGTGATCACCAACGGCACCGCCATCCTGGGCCTCGGCGACTTGGGCGCGCTGGCGTCCAAGCCGGTGATGGAGGGCAAGTCGGTGCTGTTCAAGCGCTTCGCCGACGTGGACTCCGTCGATGTCGAGATATCCTCGAGGGATGCCGACGAGATCGTCACCGTGGTCAAGAACATCGGCGTGACCTACGGCGGGATCAATCTCGAGGACATCAAGAGCCCCGAGTGCTTCCGCATCGAGACCGAGCTGCAGGAGCTGCTCGACATTCCGGTGTTCCACGACGACCAGCACGGCACCGCGATCATCTCCTGCGCGGGCCTGATCAACGCCTGCGAGATCACGGGACGCAGGCTTGAGGATGTGAAGCTGGTGCTGTGCGGCGCCGGCGCCGCCGGCATCGCCACGCTGGAGCTGGTCAAGGCGATGGGCGCGCGGCCGGCGAACTGCATCGCGGTCGACAATACCGGGGTGATCTATCGCGGGCGCGAAAAGGGTATGAACCAGTGGAAGAGCGCCCACGCGGTCGATACCGACGCGCGCACCCTGGCCGACGCCATGAAGGGCGCCGACGTCTTCCTCGGCGTCTCGGTCAAGGGCGCGGTGACCCAGGCCATGGTAGCCTCGATGGCCGAGCAGCCGATCATCTTCGCCATGGCCAATCCCGACCCGGAGATCACGCCGGAGGAGGTGCTCACCATCCGCCCGGACGCCATCGTCGCCACCGGCCGGTCGGACTATCCCAACCAGGTGAACAACGTGTTGGGGTTTCCCTACATCTTTCGCGGCGCCCTCGACGTCCGCGCCCGGCGGGTGAACCTGGAGATGAAGATCGCCTGCGCGCGCGCCCTGGCGGCCCTGGCGCGGGAGGACGTGCCGGACGAGGTCGCCGCCGCCTATCACGGCCAGCACCTCAAGTTCGGCCGGCAGTACATCATCCCGACGCCGTTCGATCCGCGCCTGATCCACTACGTACCCCCGTTCGTCGCCCAGGCGGCGATGGACAGCGGCGTGGCGCGGCGGCCGATCGCCGACATGGAGGCTTACCGCGAGAGCCTGGCGCGGCGGCTCGATCCGACCGCCGGCTTCCTGCAGAAGATCTCCGGCGCCGTGCAGTCGGGACCGCAGCGCCACATCGTCTTCGCCGAGGGCGAGGATCCATCGGTGATCCGCGCGGCCTTCGCCTTCCAAAACCAGGGCCTCGGCCGGTCCATCCTGGTCGGGCGCGAGGACCTCGTCCGCGACAACATGGTGCTGGCCGGGCTCGACCCCGACACCGCCAGCCTGGAGGTGATCAACGCCCGGCTGTCGCAGCACAACGAAGAGTTCGTCGAGATGCTGTACAAGCGGCTGCAGCGCCACGGCTACCTCAAGCGCGACGTGCAGCGCCTGATCAACCAGGATCGCAACTCCTTCGCCGCGGCCATGGTCGCCCACGGCCACGCCGACGGCATGGTCACCGGAGTGACGCGCAATTTCGACCAGGCCCTGGAAGAGGTGCTGCGGGTGATCGATCCCGCGCCCGGCGGCCGGGTGATGGGCATGTCGATCGTGCTCAGCAAGGGCCGCACCCTGTTCATCGCCGACACCAACGTCACCGAGATGCCCGAGGCGCCGGAACTGATGGAGATCGCGCGCCAGGCGGCGAGCACGGTGCGCACTCTGGGCTATGAACCGCGCCTGGCCTTCATGTCCTATTCGACGTTCGGCAATCCGATGGGCGAGCGCGCCGAAAAGGTGCGCCGCGCCGTCGAGATGCTCGACGCCCGGGGCGACATCGATTTCGAATACGAAGGCGAGATGCCGCCGGAACTGGCCCTCGATCCGCATGCGCGCGACGCCTATCCCTTCATGCGCCTGACCCAGCCGGCCAATGTGCTGATCATGCCGGCGATCCACTCGGCGTCGATCTCGACCAAGCTGGTTCAGACCCTGGGCGAGGCGACGGTGGTCGGCCCGATCCTGCTCGGCCTGTCGAAGTCGGTGCAGATCTGCCCGCTGGGCGCGTCGGTGTCGAAGATCATGATGATGGCGCAGATGGCCGCGTACGAGGGCTCGCTGGCGTCCATCCACCAGACATGACCGCCGGCCGGTCGGCGGCCATCGGGATCGACTTCGGCACCACCAACACCGTGATCTCGATGCTGGACTCGAGCGGCCGCGCGCGTCTGGTGAGCTTCCCGACCGCCGGCGAACCCATCGTCGCGTTCCGCTCGGCGCTCAGTTTCCACGCGCCGCCCGAGGACCCATCCGGCCGCGTCGTCGAGGCCGGTCCGTGGGCGATCGAGGCCTATGTCGAGGAGCCGCTGGAGACGCGGTTCATCCAGTCGTTCAAAAGCCACGCCGCCAGCCCGCTGTTCACCGATACCCGCGTGCTCGGCCGCCGTTTTACCTTCGAGGACCTGCTGTCGGCGTTCCTGTTGCGGCTGCGCGCGCACGGCGACGCCGACCTGGCGACGCTGCCCAAGACCGCAATCGTCGGCCGCCCGGTGAAGTTCGCCGGCGCCAGTCCCTACCCGGTCCTCGCGCTCGAGCGGTATCAGGTCGCCTTCGAACGCCTCGGCTTCGACGAGGTGCGCTACGCCTACGAGCCGGTGGCCGCCGCCTTCTTCTTCGCCCGCCAGCTCGCGCAAAACGCCACGGTGCTGGTCGGCGATTTCGGCGGCGGCACCAGCGACTTCTCCATCGTGCGCTTCGAGTTCGAGGGCGACGACATCCGCCCGATCGCGCTCGGCAACGCGGGCGTCGGCGTCGCGGGCGACGCCTTCGACTACCGGATCATCGACAACCTGGTGTCGCCGAGGCTGGGCAAGGGGTCGAGCTACAAGGCCTTCGACAACGTCCTGCCGGTTCCCAACCGCTACTTCACCGCCTTCGCCAAATGGGAGCAGCTCGCCCTGCTGCGCGCGTCGCGCGACATGAAGGATATTCGCGCCCTGGTCCGCGCCGCGCTGCAGCCGGAGAAGATCGCCGCGCTTGTCGAGGTGCTCGACGACAACCACGGCTATCGCCTCTACCAGTCCGTATCCCGCCTCAAGGAGGCGCTGTCGGCGGCGGAGTCCGCGACCTTCCTGTTCGAGGCGGGGTCGGTCCGCATCGAGGCGCCGGTCACCCGCGCGGCCTTCGAGGGCTGGATCGCGCCGGAACTCGCCGCCATCGACGCCGCCGCCGCCGAGGCCCTGGCGACCGCCGGTTTAGGACCCGACCAGATCGACAAGGTGTTCCTCACCGGCGGATCGTCGTTCGTGCCGGCGGTGCGGCGCCTGTTCACCGAACGTTTCGGCGCGGGACGCGTCAAGGTCGGCGGCGAGCTGATCTCCATCGCTTCGGGTCTGGCCTATATCGGCGCGGAGCCGAGCCTCGAGCGCTGGAGCGAGACCGCGACCGCCGCTTGACCCCGCGTCAGACTTTTGGCGCGGCGCGGATGCGGGTAAAGCGCTGCGACCAATCCCGCCGAACGGCGCCAGCAAGGAAACGCTCCATGAAACTCGACTCCTCGGTCTCCGCGATCGTCACCGGCGGCGCGTCCGGCCTTGGCGAGGCGACGTCGCGCGCGCTGGCCGCTCAGGGCGTCAAGGTTGCGATTTTCGACTTCAACGAGACCACCGGCGAAAAGGTCGCCTCGGAGATCGGCGGCGTGTTCTGCAAGGTCAACGTGACCTCGGAGGCCGAGGTCGACGCCGCGTTCGAGAAGGCTCGCGCCGCCAACGGCCAGGAGCGCATCCTCGTCGCCTGCGCTGGCACCGGCAACGCCGCCAAGACAGCGGGCCGCGACCGCAACACCGGCGAGATCAGGCACTTCCCGCTCGATGGCTTCGAACGCATCATCCAGATCAACTTGATCGGCACCTTCCGCTGTATCGCCAAGAGCGCGGCGGGCATGCTGACGCTGGAGCCGACGGCGGACGGCGATCGCGGCGCGATGGTGATGACCGCCTCGGTGGCGGCGGAAGACGGCCAGATGGGTCAGGCGGCCTATTCCGCCTCCAAGGGCGGTGTCGTCGGCATGACCCTGCCAATCGCCCGCGACCTCGCCAGCGAAGGCATCCGTGTCAACACCATCCTGCCCGGCATCTTTTCCACGCCGCTGATGAACGGCGCGCCGCCTCAGGTGAAGGAGGCGCTCGCCGCCTCGGTGCCCTTTCCCAAGCGTCTCGGCAACGCCGAGGAGTACGCCCAGCTCGCGATGACCATGATCACCAACGGCTATTTCAACGGCGAAGACGTCCGCTTGGACGGCGCGATCCGCATGGCGCCGAGATAGGGATCACTTCCTCCCTCCCCTTCATGGGGAGGGTCGACTCGGCGAAGCCGAGCGGGGTGGGGAAGTGAGGGTCGTCCGCGATCGTCGGGATTGCCCCTCACTTCCCCACCCCGGACTTCGCTTCGCTTCGTCTCGGCCCTCCCCATGAAGGGGAGGGAGGAAGAATTCTAAGTCGTCGGGCGCTGGACCTTGGGCCCGAGATTGGCGATCACGCCGCGCGCGTCGAAAGCGCGCGGGTCGGATGACGGTTTTGGGCCCTTGTGCATGACGATCTCGGCGGTGGCCTGGAACTTCTGCACGGTCTGAATCTGGCCGTCGCCGAAGCCGCCGAACGGTCCGCCGTAGAAGCCGCCGCCGTAAAAGCCGCGTCCGAAGCCCCGCCCAAATCCGCCACCGCCGTAGAAGGACCAGTACGGCCGGAAGTAGCCGTAACCATAGCCGTAGCCCGGCCCGTAGAAAGGGTCGGAGTCGATGTAGGTCCGCTGGTCCTTGTCGGTGTGGCGGCTCTCGGTCTCGAACCAATCATAGCCAGAACTGACCGTGAGCTCCGCGGCCCGGTAGAGAAGGAAAGTCTCGACGGTGGCGCGCGGCGTCAGGCTGTTGCCCTGGAACGACACGCGGAAATGGTTTTCGTCGAGTCGGACGTCGGAATAGCCGCCCGATGTCGACGATCCGCGAACCAGCGGCTGATAGGGCGTCGCCGTCTCGCAACCCGCGAGGCCAATGGTTATGGCGGCAACCGCGGCGCAGGCCGCCAAAGTCTTGATCATGGTGTCACGCGTCCTTGCGCCCCGAACATTCAGCGTCCCTCGGCAGGCATAATGCTTAAATCGCGTCTCAATTCAATGCTCTCACACCGGAGCCGGCGAGGGCGCTAACAAAAGCCAGATCAGCCGCCCCAGGGCGCCAAACAACAGGGCCGCTGTCGCCGTCGTCTGGATCAAAAAACCGGTGCTTCGAGCGCCGGCGGCGCGCGAATAGCCGGTCATGTAGAGCGCGCGGCCGATAACCCATACCACGCCCAGTCCGGCGGCCACCCGACTGTCCCAAGACAGCGCGAACAGCCAGAGCGATACCAGGTAGATCGGCAGCCACTCCAGGGTGTTCGCCTGAACGCGGAACAGGCGCTCGAAATCCGGATGGCCGTGGATCGCCGGCGCGGCGACGCCGAACCTGGCGCGGCCCTGCCCGACCCGCAGGCCCATGTAGAAATACAGCAGGAGCGACACCAGCGTGACGATTCCCACCAGGGCATAGCTTTTCATGATCGGCTCCCCGGCCCAGCGCCATCGCGAATCTGACATGCTTCGCGCCGTGGGCAAAGGGGCGGACGGGGGTGGTGCGTCGCGGCGGCTTCGGCCACCATGGCCGGGTCAAGGAGGCCTGTAATCCAGATCGAACCGATCCTGATCGCGGCCGGCGTGGGGGCCTGCGCGTCGGCCGCTTTATGCGTCGCGGTGTCGAGGCGATGGGCGAACCGACGGCTCCGGAGGGTGGCGGAGCACTCCGCCGGGCTCCAGACACGCCTCTCCCTCGCGATCGCGGGGGCGGACGCCTGCGATTTCGCCCTCATCGCGATTCGCGACGGCCGCGCCACCCTGGTGGCGGGGGAGCGGACGCTCGGCGTCGTCGCGGACCGGCTGAGCGTCGCCGCGCGGTGCGCTCCGGTGCTGGACGCCATCGCTGGCCGGTCGACGGAACACGCCGATATGCTCGACGCTCTCGTTCGAAGCGGGGCCGGCTTTCAGACCGCCGTCCAGGGCGTGACCATCAATGGCCACGCGCGCGGAACGGTCGCCTGGCTGCGGCTTTCCCCGGAGAACGACGCGGCGAGCGTTGACGCCGCGCCCTCGCGCCTCGCGGCCTTCATCGACGCCTACGCCGACCCCGCGTGGCTCGCCACCGCCAGGGGTGAGCCGGTCTTCGTCAACCGCGCCTGGCTGCGCGCCACGGGGTCGCGCGACATCCGCCACGCCCAGGCGGACGGGCTGACCCTCGACTCGGGGGCGGATGCCCTGGCGCGGGCGGTATCGGCCGGGCGCATGCCGGCCGAGCGGGTGCGCTGGACCCAGATCGGCGGCGCTCGGCGGGCGCTGCTGGTCAAGGCGGTCCCCCTCGAGACCGGCGAGGTGGCGGTGTGGACCACCGATGTCACTCAAGGCGAGGCCGCCGCCGACACCCTGCGCCGCCACGTCGCGGCTCACGAGGTCACCCTCGACCGGATCAGCGACGCGGTGGCGGTATTCGGGCGCGATCGCCGCCTCGCCTTTCACAACGACGCCTTCGCCAAGCTCTGGGGGCTGGAACCGGCGTGGTTGGCCGACCGGCCGAGCCATTCGGAATGGCTCGATCGCCTGCGCCTGCTCGGCCGCCTGCCGGAGACGCCGGACTACGGACGGTTCAAGGCCGAGGAACTCGGGCGGCACGAGCATCTGGGGCCGGGCGATCCGGCGATGTGGCGCCTGCCGGGCGAGCGGACGCTGCGCGTGCTCGGCCAGCCGCATCCCGCCGGCGGGGTGATCCTGATCTTTTCGGACATCACGCCGGAACTCCGGCTGAAGACGCAGTTCAACCACCTGATCCAGGTCCAGCGCGCGACGCTGGACAAGCTGGGCGACGCGGTCGCGGTCTTCGGCGCCGACGCCCGCCTCCGGCTGCACAACGAGGCGTTCCAGAGACTGTGGAACGTCACCGCCGACCAGCTCGAGCGATCCGGCGCTTTCGACGACATCGTCGAACTGTGCGTCCGTCGCCTGACCGACCTCGGCTTCTGGCGCGAACTCAAGGGCCGCATCACCAGCCCCGATCCGGTCGCCCGCGCGCCGGCGCTGGGCGAGATCGCAACGGCGGACGGCCGGCGGCTAGCCTGGCAGTCGCGGCCGTTACCGGACGGCGCGACCCTGATCGGCTTCGCCGACGTCACCGACGCGCGGGCTCTGGAAGACGCGGTTCGGGAGCGGGAAGCGGCTTTGCTCCAGTCCGAGCGCCTCAAGCGCGATTTCGTGGCCAACGTCTCCCACCAGTTGCGCACGCCGTTGACGACGATCCTGGGCTTTTCGGAACTGCTCGAACGCAGCGAGATCGCCGCCGGCGGTGGCCGCGGCCAGGCCGCGGCGGTGCGCCAGGCTTCGGCCCAGCTCGCGCGCTTGGTCGAAAAGGTGCTCGACGTCGCCCAGATCGACGCCGGCGAACTCAAGCTCAGCCTGAGCGCGGTCGACCTCGCCGGCTGCCTCGTCGCCGCGCGCGAGCGGTGGGCGAGCACGGCCGGCGCGGCCGGCGTGGACCTGAAGGTGTCGGCAAGGAAGCTGGGCTCGATCGGCGCCGACGGCGGACGCCTGGGCGAGGTGCTCGACCATCTCATCGAGAACGCCTTGCGCCACACGCCCGCCGGCGGCGAGGTGATGGTCTCGGCGAGCCGCGGCGAGGGCGAGGTCCGGCTGCAGGTCCGCGACACCGGCCGCGGCATCCCGTTCCACGTCCAGGCCCACATCTTCGACCGCTTCAGCAGCGAGGACCGCGTGGGCCCGGGCCTCGGCCTCGCCCTGGTCAAGGCGCTGATAGAGCTTCACGGCGGCTGGGTCAGCCTGGAAAGCGAACCGGGAGCCGGCGCCACCTTGACCTGCCATTTGCCGGAAACCACAATGCGCCGGGAGGCGCAAATCCCACTGTTCTCCGGATCGACCCTCGTCTAGCGTTTCCCGAACGCGCAGGAGGGAGCTCACGCATGATCAAGACCCGGTTCACCGAACTGTTCGGTGTCGAGCACCCCATCGCCCAGGGCGGCATGCAGTGGGTCGGACGCGCGACCCTGGTCTCGGCCGTGGCCAACGCCGGGGCGCTCGGCTTCATCACCGCCCTGACCCAACCGACCCCGGAGGACCTCACCAAGGAAATCGCCCGCTGCCGCGATTGGACCGATAAGCCGTTCGGCGTGAACCTGACCATCCTGCCGGCGATCAAGCCGCCGCCCTACGCCGAATACCGCGCGGCGATCATCGAGTCCGGCGTCAAGATCGTCGAGACCGCCGGCTACAAGCCGCAGGAACACGTCGACGAATTCAAGAAGCACGGCGTCAAGGTGATCCACAAATGCACCGCCGTGCGCCACGCCCTTTCCGCCGAACGGATGGGCGTCGACGCCATCTCGATCGACGGCTTCGAGTGCGCCGGCCACCCGGGCGAGGACGACATCCCCGGCCTGATCCTGATCCCGGCGGCGGCGGACAAGGTGAAGATCCCGATGATCGCGTCCGGCGGCTTCGGCGACGCGCGCGGCCTCGTCGCGGCCCTGGCGCTGGGCGCCGAGGGCATCAATATGGGCACCCGCTTCATGGCGACCAAGGAGTCGCCGATTCACGAGCGGGTGAAACAACAGATGGTCGCCAACGACGAGCGCGCCACCGACCTCATCTTCCGCACCATGCACAACACCGCCCGCGTGGCGAAGAACGCGGTTAGCCAACAGGTGGTCGAGCTGGAACGCGGCGGCGCCAAGTTCGAGGACGTCCGCGAACTGGTCGCAGGCTCCCGCGGCAAGGGCGTCTACGAGTTCGGCGACCCCGACCACGGCATCTGGTCCGCCGGCATGGTCCAGGGGCTCATACACGACGTGCCGAGCTGCGCGGAACTGATCGGCCGGATCGTCGGCGAGGCGGAGGAGATTATCCGGAGCCGGCTAGATCGGATGTTGGTGGGGTAAGGGGCATTACAGTGGCACTGTATGAAATCAATCGTCACCGCTAATCCGATTAGCGGCCTTGGATTTGCACCGGCGTTTCCACAGAGCAAGCCGCCGGCCGGCCAACGTCTCCAGCCGCGCAATTCGAATAGTGTCACCTTCATTGTACTCCTCACCCGCCCTCTCGCGGGGGAGGTGGCGCGCGCTCTTTCTTGCGCGTGACGGAGGGGGCGCACGGCCGCGCTCCGGGTGTTTCGGGGATGATTTCCGCGCCGCTTGGATAGAACACCGAAAGGTCGTTGTGGCGGCCGACGCCCCCTCCGTCGCGGCGCAAGAGGGCGCCGCGCTACCTCCCCCGTGAAGAGGCACGGGGGAGGAGTAATTTTGCGGATTGCGAAACTTCGTGCTTGACGATGTCATTTTCATAATGCAATCTATGCGGAATGACCGCCGCCTCCGCCCCTCCAACCGCCGCGCTTGTCGCCGAGGCGATCGCCCGCATCGAGGAGCGACGGGACGCGCTCGATCGGTTGGCGGATAAGGGGATGGCGATGGCCGAGCGGCTCGCCGCCGGCGAGACGGTGGAGATCGCGGGGCGCAAACCCTTCGCCGATCCGGCGCGGGCGTTCGTGGTGATCTCGCGGGCGGTGCGCCTGTGCCTGGCCCTCGCCAGCCGGCTCGACGAAGAGCTCATCGCCCTGCTGCGAGGCGGGCCGATCCCGAACCTCGCCATCCTGGCGCCGGAAGCGCCGGCCGCCCCGGAAGCTCCGGCGCCCATCCCAGCTCCCGTCGACGCGCCCGATGCGGCGACCGTTCCGACCGAACCCCGCGCGCGCATCGCCCGCGCGGTCGACACCGCCATCGAGGCGGAGGCCGGCGACCGCGAGATTTCAGAGCGGCAGCGCGCCTACGTCCAGGAACACCTGATCGAGGGCGAAGACTATGACGCCCTTCTCCACCAGCCCTGGCGGGTCGTCGTCCAGGCAATCTGCGCCGACCTGGGGCTGCATCCCGACTGGGATGGGTGGGATAACGGCGCGGGGTTCGCGGACGCGGCGAGACCGCCGACCACGGAGTTCTCGGCTCCCCGCGTTCAACCCCCTTCCACCGCCATCCCGCACGCAGTGGAGCGCAGCGCAACGGAGATGCGGAAACCAGCCGCGCTCTCGCCGGAGAGGTCTGACTAGATCCCGCATCTACACTCCGCTTCGCTGCGTTGCGTGCGGGATGACGGCGGGAACGGAGCGGGATGCTTTACAGAACCCAGCATCCATTGGCTTTGAGTTCCGCGTGCATGGCGTCGGGGGCGAGATCGATATCGCCGGGCCACCACACCGCGCCGAACTTGACGCCGACTTGAGCGAAACGATTCACATCGGCAAGGGCGGCGAACACGCTCGCATGCGGCGAGCGCACCCGTTGGCTGAGATCCACCAAGCCGTGGACACCGTCGTGAAAGCGGACCCGAAGCCGGTATCCCGGCAAAGCTTCCACGGACGCGACATCGCCGGCTTGATTGCAGACCACGGGCGGGATCACGCGAGCGGCTGAGATCGTCGGAATCAGCTTGCGCGCAACGCCTCCGCCATCTCCTCCACCGCCGCCTCCGTCGTCGCCCAGGAGCACATAAAGCGGACTGTCCCGTCGATGAAGCGGTAGACGAACCAGCCGGCGTCGCGCAGGCGGGTCAGGGCGGCCTCGTCCATTTCGACGAAGACTCCGTTGGCCTCCACCGGGTGCACAACCTTAAACGGCATCTTCGCCGCCAACCGTTTGGCCATCGCGTTGGCGTGGGCGGCGCGGGTGGTCCAGGCGGCGGTTTCCAGCATGCCGATCCAGGGCGCGGCGAGGAAGCGGGCCTTGGAGGTGAGTTGTCCGTTGTGCTTCAGGCGGGCGCCGAAGCGGCGGCGGAGTGTGTGGTCGATCAGGACGATGGCCTCCGTCGGTGTCGCGCCGGCCTTCGTGCCGCCCACCACCAGCAAATCGACACCCAACCGTCCGATGGCCTTGGGGTCGAAGCCGGCGGCGACGGCGTTGGCGAGGCGGGCGCCGTCGAGGTGGATCTTCAGCCCGGCGGCCTTGGCCGGCGCGATCAGGGCGGCGAGAGCGGCCTCGGCGTAGACCGCGCCGAACTCGGTGGACTGGGTCAGCGAGAGGGCGGCCGGGGACTGCCAGTGCGGTTGGTCCGGCTTGGCGAGTTCGGCGGCGAGGGCGGCGCCGTCGATGCGTCCCGACGCGCCGGGCAGGGCGATGATCCCGACGCCAGATCCGAACCCGCCGGGCGCGCCGGTCTCGTCCGTCGCGACGTGCGACGAACGGTGCGCCAGCACCGCCTCGTGCGGCTGAGCCAGGGCGGCGAGCGAGAGGGCGTTGGCGGCGGTGCCGCTGGCGGCGAACCAGACTTCGGCGTCGACATCCAGCAGCTCGCGGATCAGGTCGCCGGCCGCTGAGCAGACTTCGTCGTCGCCGTAGCTCGGATTGAAGCCGCCGTTGTAACGGGTCAGCGCCGCTATCACCTCCGGCATGGCGCCGGCGGTGTTGTCCGAGGCGAAATCGTAGCGCGCCATCAGCCGGGCGGATTGCCCGGCAGGCTGGGGGCGCCCTCGTGCGGCCGATGCCACGGCTGGGCCTCCGACATCCACATGTCGACACCGACCTTGAACGCCGACGGATCGTCCAGGCTGCCGACCTTGACCACCATCAGGTCGGGCTGGCTTTCCAGTTTCGAGAACAGCGGCGAGCCGCAGGCGCCGCAGAACTGCCGCTCGACCCCGGCGCCGCTTTCGCCGCGCGAGGCGTAGCCTTTCGCCTCGCCCCGGGTGATCGTCAGCGCGGCCTTGGGCACGATCATCCCCAGGGTCGGGGAGCCGCCGGTGGCGTGCTGGCATGCCCGGCAGTGGCAGGCGAACTGGAACAGGGGCTCGGCCTCGATGCTGTATCGCACCGCGCCGCAAAGGCATCCGCCGGTCCGCATGGTTCCCTCCCTAAAGACGTTCAGTGGTCCCGCGCCCAGGCGCGGACGTCGTCGACGAACAGGTCCGGCTGTTCCATCGCCGCGAAGTGGCCGCCGCGCGGCTGATCGATCCAGCGGACGATGTTGTAGGCGCGGTCGGCCATCGCGCGCGGCGGCGCTGTGTAGAGCGCTTCGCCCGGATAGTTGGCGAAGGCGGTCGGCGTTTCGCAGCGCCGGCCCTCGCCGAGCACCGCCGCGCCCTCCTCGACCATGCCGCGATAGTACCAGGCGCCGGTGGTGAAGCTGCCGGTCATCACATAGATCATGACGTTGGTGAGGAGCTGGTCCTTGGTGAAGACCTGCTCGAAGGGTGTCTGGCGGCGGTCGCACCAGTCATGGAACCGCTCGACGATCCATGCCGCCTGCCCCACCGGGTTGCCCGCCGCCATCCAGGCGATCGACTGAGGCTTGGAGATCTGCAGCCGGAAGTAGGCGCCGAGCGCATCCATCGCGGCCGCGGTCTTCGTCAGCCACGCGACCTCGTCCTCGCTCTTCGGGCCGCCGTGCGGGCGGAGGCCCATCATGTTGAGGTGTATCGCCTTGACGTGATCGGCGTGGTTCAGCCCCAGGAACGAGGTGACCAGCGCGCCCCAGTCGCCGCCCTGCGCCAGATAGCGGTCATAGCCGAGGACATCGGTCATCAGGGCGTCGAACAGCCGCGCGGTCAGCCGCTGCCCGATGGGCCGTTCCGGCTTGGAGGAGAAGCCGAAGCCGGGGAGGGACGGGATCACCAGATCGAAGGCGTCGGCCGCCGCGCCACCGTGGCGCGATGGAAAGGCGAGTTTGTCCGCCGCGCCCCAGAACTCGTAGTGGCTGCCCGGCCAGCCGTGGCTGAGCAACAGGGGCCGCTTGCCGCCGGCCTCGCCGACGACATGGACGAAGTGGATGTCGAAGTCCTCGACCCTGGCGGTGAACTGTGGAAAGCGGTTCAACTCCCGGGCCGCGCCGCGCCAGTCCCACGCTCCGGTCCAATACTCGCACAGCTCCCGCAGAAAGCCGGCGTCGCAGCCGTAGGCCCAGCCGTCCGGAACCTTTGGCGCCGGCGGCCACGGATAGCCTCGGACCCGGTCGAGCACCGCCTCCACCGCCGCCGAGGTCCAGTCGACGGTGAACGGGCGGAGCTTCGTCATGGGCGTTTCCTCAGAAGCGGTCGGCGGTGTGGATCGCCGCGTCGCCGCGATGGACCTTGAGCGCATAGAGCAATCCGACAACCGCGCCCTTAACGCGCGGCAATACCAGGAGCGTCAACCCGGCCAGCGGGATCAACACGGCCGGCACGATCACGGCGACGGGCGAATGCCAGACGATGGGGAACAGCAGCAGGGGCAGGACGACCAGGTGGCCAACCAACAAGATCGTGAAATAGGCCGGGCCGTCGTCGGAGGGATACTGGTCGAGATCGTGGCTGCAGACCGCGCAGGCCGGCGAGATCTTCAGATAGCGATAGAACAGATCGCCGCCGGCGCACTCCGGGCAGCGGCCGCGAACGCCGCGTGTCATGGCGCGCAGGATAGGATGGCGGGAGAGATCGGGCATGAGGTCCATATGAGCCCGTCGCGCGCGGAACTAAAGGGTTGGGCCGTCGCGATACGGCGTCGATCGGGTGGACGGCTCCGGTCCTCTGGGCGATGCTGTCCGCCAAGTTCTTAGCTGGAGGAGTGCTGTTCGATGGACGATCTCGCGTTGGAACGGCCCGCAACGGCTACTGAACTCGTCCGGGCGCTCGCCGCCGGCGCCACCACCGCGTCGCGGCTGTGCGACGAGGCGATCGAGCGGATCGAACGCCTGGATGGCCCGATCAACGCGGTCGTGGTCCGTGACTTCGATCGCGCCCGCGTCGCCGCTCGGGAGGCGGACAAGGCTCTGGCGCGGGGAGAGCGCCGTCCCCTGCTTGGCGTTCCGATGACCGTGAAGGAGTCGTTCAACGTCGCCGGCTTGCCGACCAACTGGGGCGTGCCGGCGAAGGAGGGCTGGATTGCCCAGACCGACGCGACGGCGGTGGCGCGGCTCAAGGCGGCGGGCGCAATCATCCTGGGCAAGACCAATGTCGCCATGTGGCTGGCCGATTGGCAAAGCGACAACCCCGTTTATGGGCGGGTCAACAACCCGCTGGACCTTAACCGGACACCCGGAGGCTCGTCCGGCGGCTCCGCGGCGGCGGTGGCGTCAGGCATGGCGCCGCTAGAGCTCGGCTCCGACATCGGCGGATCGATCCGCGTCCCGGCGGCGTTCTGCGGCATCTACGGGCACAAGCCGAGTTATGGGTTGGTTCCGGGTCGCGGCCATGCGCCCGCCGGCTTCGACGGGGCGGCCCCGGTGCTGAACGTGTGCGGACCGCTCGCGAGGAGCGCATCCGATCTCGACCTCGCCCTCGACGTGATCGCCGGGCCGGACAACGGCGACGAAGTGGCGTATCGGCTCGAGCTGCCGGCGCCGCGCCACGAAAGCCTTCCGGACTACCGCGTCCTGGTGCTGAATCGCCATCCGGTGGCCGAGACCGATGCGGAGATCGGCGCGGCCGTCGAGGCGTTGTCCTCGAAGATCGAGGCGGCGGGCGCGAAAGTCTCCCGCGAGAGCGAACTTCTGCCAGACCTCGCGGCCGCCCACGCGATATTTTCGACCCTCGTCAACACCGCCGTTTCGCGCGGTATGCCCGGCTACACGCCGATCTCCGCCTACGCCTGGATGGACGCCCTCGATGCGCAGCTCGCCTTCCGCCGGCAGTGGGCGGCGCTGTTCCGAGAGTTCGACGTGGTGATCGCCCCGACCTTCGGCGTGGTCGCCTTCCCGCACGACGACCGGCCGTTCGCCGACCGCACCCATCGCATCAACGGCGTGGACACGCCCTACGGCGCCCAGCTCGCGTGGCCGGGCGTCGCGTTGCTCCCCGGCCTGCCCGCGACGGCGATGCCGATCGGATTTACCCGCGCCGGCCTACCGATCAGCGCCCAGGCGATCGGGCCTTACCTGGAAGATCGCGCCACTATCGCTTTCGCGGCATTGACCGGCGGGTGATCTGACCCACCTAGACTAGAGTGTCTGGCCGTCGTCCAGGGTGAACACCGAGCCGGTGATGGCGCGGGAGGCGTCGGAGGCGAGATAGAGCAGCATGGCGTCGAGGTCGTTGGCCTCCATCAGGCGGCGGCGCGGGAAGCTCGCGATCTGGGCCTCGCCGCCATCCGTGCCGAACCAGTCGGCGTTGAGTTCGGTCTCGACATAGCCTGGACAGACGACGTTGACGTTGATCCCGCGGTTCGCCCACTCGCGCGCCAGGCTCTTGCCCATCATCACCACCGCGGCCTTCGAGGTGCAGTAGGCGGTCAGACCGGGCAGGACCTTGAGCGCGCCGATCGATGAGATCAGCACGATGCGTCCGCGCCGGCTGTCGCGCGAGCCGGCCGCCATCATCCGCCGAGCACCCTCGCGGGCGGTGAGGAAGACGCCGCGGACGTTGATCGCCATCACCTGGTCGAACGCGTCGGCGGTGACCTCGACAGCCAGGCCTTCGTTGTTCATGCCGGCGTTGGCGATCACCGTCTCGATCGGCCCAAGCGCGGCCTGGGCGGCATCGAATCCGGCGATCACCGAGGCCTCGTCGGTGACATCCATGGCCACGGCATGCGAGTGTCCGCCGGAATCGCGGATCTCCGCCGCCAGAGTCTTGAGGCGATCCATGCGGCGCGCCGCGAGCGCGACCTTGGCTCCCGCCTCCGCGAAGACCTTGGCGAAGCGCAGGCCGAGGCCGGACGAGGCGCCGGTGACGAGCACCGTCCGACCGGCGAGATCGAAGGGCGAGGTCATTTTGGTCGCCAGCTCCGTTCCAGATGTTGCGCCTCGACGATCTGATCGGGCGCCATGGTGACCGCGATCATGTCGCGCGCCTTTTCCGCCAGCGCGCGCTTACCGGCTTCCTCCGGCGGCAGCAGGGCCGCCGCCAGGCTGAGCCAGAGGTGCGCGCGGACGTAATCTCGCGGCGTTCCTCGGCCTAGGCCATACATGCCGCCCAGCCGGGCCTGGGCGTCGGCGTCGCCGTGATCGGCGGCCTTCTGCAGCAGAGCGAACGCCGCCGCCTCGTCCTTTGTCACGCCGGCGCCGTCCTCGTACATCGCGCCCAGGAGAGCCTCGGCGTCCGGATCGTCCAGCGCGGAAGCCTTCTTCAGCCAAACCAAGGCCTGTCTATCGTCGCGCGGAACGCCTCGCCCGGCGTGGTACAGCGCGCCCAGCACGCCCTCTCCGGCGGGGTTGCCCCGTTCAGCCGCCAAGCGCGCCCAAGACAGCGCCCGCGCATCGTCGGGCTTTCCGTTCACCCCGAGATGATACACTCTTGCCAGACCGGCCTGCGCCGCCGGGTCTCCCCGGCCGGCGGCCTTGGCGTACCAACCTTCGGCGAGGGATCGGTCGCGCGCGCCGCCCTCGCCATGCGCATAGAGGTCGCCGAGGGCGACCTGGGCGCCGACATCGCCCTGATCGGCCGCCCTGCCGAGCCACGACGCGGCCAGGCCGGGATTGACGCCGACGCCCTGACCCTTGGCGTACATCCGTCCAACGGTCACCTCGGCGCGCACGTCGCCGCGATCGGCCAACGGTCCGAGAAGATCGAGGGCGGCGCGATAGTCTCCGCGGGCATAGGCCGACAGGCCTTCGTCCGCCGGCGCCGCGTGAGCCGCCACCCCGCTCGTCAGGGCCAGTACGGCGGCGACCGCCGAGATTCGCCGCGCGAGTATGTGCCCTGCCATCGATCAAGCCTTACCGCCTCATGGTGCTCGCTCCAACACTCCCGCCAAGTCGCGGGTTTGTGATTCCTGAACCGTGAAGTCGGAGCCTATGTTGCTTGGACGGGGACGGCGTGGGGCTTGGTTCCCGTATCAGCGGGGACATCCTATGACGCCAATCCAGGTCGGGCTGATCGATAAAACGGGCAAGATCGACGTCGCCCTCGTTCAACAGGCGGCTCTGTCGCTGAATACCCAGGCCACGCGAGACCTGCCGCAGTATTGGCCGATCAGCGCCACGGTCCACTATCTGCATAATGCCCGTAAGCTGCCGGTGGGGATCTGGCCGATCTACCTGGTCGCGACCCTTCCAGCGGGCGAGGGAGGCTTCCACCTCGACAAGCACAACCAGCCCTACGCCAAGGTTCTGGCCGAGCCGGGCAGCGACGGTTGGACGGTCGCCGCCTCGCACGAACTCTGCGAAATGCTGGTCGATCCTTACGGTAACCGCGTGCAATCGTCCCGCTCGATCGAGATCGTCGGGGGCAAGATCCAGGACGGCGATAGCGAATTCGACTACCTGGTGGAGGCCTGCGATCCGTGCGAGGCGGACAACTACGCCTACACAATCTCGGGTATCGGAGTTTCGGACTTCATCACACCGCATTTCTACGACCCGGTGACCACGCCGTCGGCGCGTTATAGTTTCACCGGGGCGATAACCGCGCCTCGGCAAATCCTTCCCGGCGGCTACATTTCCTGGGTCGACCACTCCACCGAGCGCTGGGGTCAGCTTCAGTACATCGATCCCAACGCTCCACCGAAGATCGTCGATCTCGGACCGGCTTCGGCGAAGAGCATTCGCGAGTGGGTCCATACCCGGGAGGCGGCGATCAACGGGATCATGCGGTCGATCTCGACAGAGTCGAACCAAGACCCGCCCTTGAAGTCGGCGCGCGCGCGGCGGGCCAACCTCGAGGCGATGGCAGCCCGCCGGGGTTCCGCGCACGAGGGCGCGACATAACGGGCTCAGGCCGGAACCGACGCCGCCTCCAGCGGCCGGCGTGAAGTGACGAGTTTCATACCCACGAAGACCAGCCCGGCGCCGGCGGCGAAGCCGGCGTGCATCAGCCAGAAGGTGGTCGTCGGCATGGTCTGAAACTTGCCGCCCAGCCAGCCGACCACGGCGTTGGCGAGGAAGGTCGACATCGAATACATGCCGACCACCGTCGCCGCGAGCTGGCGCGGCGCGATCCTGGCGAACAGGGCCAGCGACACCGGCATGATGTGGGCGAAGCCGATCGAATTGAGGACATGGAAACAGACCGGCCAGAACAGTCCGATCTTGTGTCCGCCGCCGCCTTCGAGCGCGGCGGCGTAGAGGCAGAGCATTCCGGCGACGGAGAAGACCGAGCCGATCACGATCTTGGTCAGCTCGTCCGGCTCCCGCCGCCTGGTTCCGTACCAGCGCCAGAACAGGGCGACGATGGCGAGGAAGCTGACCGAGACGATGGCGTCCAGTGTGATAAGCCACGTTGTCGGCAGGGTCGTCCCGCCGAAGGTCAGGTTGAACGCCTTATCGCCCCAGAGCAGGTACGCGTTGAAGATCTCTTGATTAGGCAGAAGGGCGACGGCGAGCACCGGAATCAGCAGCAGCACCGCGCCGAACGCCGTCCACGCGGCCCGGTTCATCGGGTCCGGAACGCGGTGTCCCGCCGAACTCCGGGACGGATCGCGCGGCAGGTACTTCTGACCGGAGAGGTAAATGGCGATGGCGATCAGCATGCCGACGCCGGCGGCTCCGAACCCGTAGTGCCAGCCGACCTTCTCGCCCAGCGTGCCGGTGACCAGGGGGGAGATGATCACTCCAGCGTTGATCGCCAGGTAGTAGATCTGGAAGGCGTCGGCGCGGCGCAGATCGTCCGGCGCGTACAGACCGCCGATCTGGCTGGCGAGATTGCCCTTGAACAACCCTGAGCCGATCACCAGCGCCAGCAAGGCGAACAGGAAGCTCTGCTCGAACGCCATCATGAAGTGGCCAAGCGCCATCAGCAGCGCGCCCGCCAGCACCGTTCGCCGCCGGCCCAGCCAGCGGTCGGCGATCAGGCCGCCGAAGGTCGGGGTGAAATAGACTAGGGCGGCGTAGGTGCCGAAGATCGCCGAGGCCAGCGCCGGTCCGCTGAGCGCGCTGTACAGCGGCAGGGCGTGGAATTCGTTGAAGAAGGCGACGTGTTCGATATGGCCGGGCAGCAGCAGGTACTTGGCCATGTACAGGACCAGCAGCGACTGCATGCCGTAGTATGAAAAGCGCTCCCACGCCTCGGTGAAGGCGAGATAGCCCAATCCTCTGGGATGACCGAGAAAGGCGCGGTCGTGCGCGGGGTCGGGGACTGAGGCGGCCATGGTCATGGCGGCGACCTTAACGCGGGTCGCGGGAGGCGCAAATTAGCCCGAAGCGCCGGAGACCCCCTCCCGCTCGCTGACGCGAGTCGCCTCCCCCTTGGGGGAAGACGAGTTCAGCGCCTTCTTTGTCTTCCCCAGCAGGGGGAAGCGACTCGGCGCCAGCCGAGCGGTAGGGGGTCTACGCGCCAACCGATCAAGCGATGACCACGTCGGTCGCCTTGCAGAAGTTGCGCATGTCTTCCATCGAACCCACGGTGACGCGGGAGACGGTCGGCCAGATCGGCCACGACCGTCCGATCTCGACATCGTTCTTGCGATATGCCGCCTGCATGACGCCGGCCGGCTTGGTCTTCCAGTCGATCATGAACATGTTCGCGTTGGTCGGCAGCACCTTCAGGCCGCGCTTTTGGAGGAAGGCGATGGTCATGTCGCGCGCCTCGCGCATCTCGGCGCGGCGCGCCTTGATCTGGTCGGACGCGGTCAGGCTGGCGGTGGCGCAGGCGAGGGAGGTCACCGGCAGGGCTCCCGACTGCATGCCGCCGTCGTAGCGCATCATCTTGGCGATGATGTCGGGCCGGGTCATGATGTAGCCCATGCGCAGCCCGGCCATGCCGAACAGTTTGGAGAAGGTGCGCTGGACGATGACGTCCTTGTCCTGGGCCGCCATGTAGGATGTCACCGGCACGCCGGCGAAGTGGGTGTAGGCTTCGTCGATCAGCACGAGCGAACCCTTCGGCTTGTTGGCCACCAGCCACTCGATGTCCGCGATCGGGGTGATCGTGCCGGTCGGGTTGTTCGGCGTGCAGATGTAATACAGGCCGGCGTTCGGGTCGGCGGCGAGCATCGCCTTCACGTCGTGGGTGTAATCGGCCTTCAGCGGCACGGCCTTGACCGGCGCGCCCAGCCACTCGGCGGTGCGGCCGGCGAGTTCGAAGGTCGGATTGGCGGTGACTAGGCCACGGGTCGGCGAGCAGAAGGTGACCACGGCGCGCGACAGCGGATCGCTGGAGCCCGGCCACGGCGCGATGTGATCCTCCGGCACGCTCTCGACATTCGAGACGGTGCGGACGAAGTCGCCGTGCAGGTCATGCGGTTCGTAGCGGTTGCCTTGCGAGATATAGGCCGCCGCCGCCGCCTGGCCGGGCGCGAGCGGACCGGTCCAGCACTCGTTGGCGCCGATCCTGGTCTTCGCGGTCGGGGCGGGATCGGGGTGTCCCCCCGAAGCCCAGGCCGGACGGCCGGCGGTGGCGGCGACCGCGCCCATGCTGAACACGGTGGCGATCTTGGCCAGGCTGCGCCGGGAGAAGCCGCGGCTGATGAGGTCGTCTTGAGCGACTTCGCTCAATGCTTCGATGGTCATGTCGTTCTCTCTCAGGTCAGGGGTGCGTGGTGAATGGAAAACCGGAGGCTCAAAACTTCAGCGCGTTCTTGAACATCAGCAGCGAGATGAAAACGAGATAGATGCCGAAGATGCGCTTGAGCGTCTTGGATGGCAAACTGTGCGCCGCGGCGACGCCGAGCGGGGCGGTGAGGATCGACATCGAGGCGATGGCCACGGCCGCCGGGGCGTTGACATAGCCCATCGATCCCCACGGCAGGCCGGTCTTGCCAAGACCGATAATGATAAAGCCGATGGTGCTCGGCACCGCGATCAGCGTGCCGATGCCGGACGCCGTGGCGATCGCGCGATGGATGGTTCGCCCGCACAAGGTCATCACCGTGATGGCGATGGTGCCGCCGCCGATGCCGAGCAGAGCGGAAAACCCGCCCAGGCCGCCGGCGATCCCCATCCGCAGCGCGCCCGAAGGCATGTTCTCCGAGAGCACGCGGTCGCCGACCCCCGGAAACAGGAAGTTGATGCTCATCAGCATCACGCCACCGGCGAAAATCAGGGTGAGGCCCTTGCCGTCGATATGGCCGGCCAGGATGACGCCGAGACCGGCGCCGAGCACGATCCAGGGCGCCCAGCTTTTTAGAACTTCCCACTCCACCGCCCCGCGCTTGGCGTGCGATCGCAGGGAGCGAATCGAGGTGACGATGATCGTCGCCGCCGATGTGCCGATCGCGATGTGGGCGTACTGAGAATGAACACCGCCCAGCAGGGGCAGGACGGCCAGGAGCGCCGGCACCACCACGAAGCCGCCGCCGATCCCGAACAGGCCCGCGGCGAATCCGGCAACCAATCCGGCGACCAGCATCGCGGCCAGCGGAACCAGCCACGTGGCCGTATTCAACTCCATCAAGACATCCCAACTTCATCCGGATCGACGCGGGACATTGAACACCCGCGAGCCCGATGGCGCGAGAGGGAAGTTCAAGAAAGCGGCAAGCAAATCTCGTCCGGAGACGGATTGCCCGCTTTTCAGTCACCGAAGAGCAGCGATAGCGTCTCAGCGGTCACCATTCGCAACCGGCTAGGAAACCGCCTCGGGTTCGAGGGCGTAGACCCGCGAGCAATATTCGCAGGTCACGTGGATTCGACCGTCCGGCTCGACCATGTCCGCGCGCTCGTCGGGCGGGAAGGAGGCCAGCATATTGACGATCTTCTCCCGCGAGCAGCGGCAGAATCCGCTGAGCGCCTTGGGCTCGAACACCCGCACCCCGTCTTCGTGGAACAAACGCCACAGCAGGGTCGCGCTGGGGACGGTCGGATCGAGCAATTCGTCCTCGCCCACGGTTTCGAAGTGCGCCTGGGCGGTCGTCCAAGCGTCCTCGGTGGAGCCGCGCGTCTGATCCTCGGCGATATTCTGGATCATGATGCCGCCGGCGCGCCAGCGCGGACCCTCGCCGACATCGGCCTGGCCCACGGCCAGGCGAACGCGGGTTGGCGTCTGTTCCGACTGGGCGAAGTAGGTTTCCGCGCACAGCGCCAGCGTCTCACCCTCGATCGGGGTGACGCCCTGATAGCGGTCCATGTCCGGACCCTGGTCGACGGTCATGATGAAGGTTCCGCCGCCGAGGAGGGCGCCGGCGCCCGGCCTGACGAAGCCCGTCGTGGCCTCCGCGACGCGATCGGCGTCGAAGCGGCAATAGCCGCGCAGGGCGCCGCTGGTGTCGTAGTCGGCGACGACATAGGCCACCGGTCCGTCGCCTTGGGCCTGGATGATCAGCCGTCCCTCGAATTTCAAGCTCGCGCCGACCAGGGCCGCGAGCGCGCACGCCTCGCCGAGCAGATTGGCGACGGGTTCCGGGTAATCGTGACGGGTCAGCACCTCGTCGACGGCTGGGCCGAGGCGGACGATACGCCCACGCACGGGCTCGCCCTCGACCTGAAAGGGGGCGACAATATCGTCTTGGGTGGTGTCGAGGGGAGCTTGGGTCACGGCGGCCATATAGGCGCCGGAACGTTTATTTCACCCGTCGCGGCGATTTCACAGCGCGCCGAAGCACCAAGCCAGGATCGATTTCTGAGCGTGGATGCGGTTCTCCGCCGCATCCCACACCCGTGAGCGGGGGCCGTCGATCACCTCGGCGGTGACCTCTTCGCCGCGATGCGCCGGCAGGCAATGCAGGAAGACGGCGCCCGGCGCCGCCAGCTCCATCAGCGCCTGATCGACCTGAAACGGCGCGAAGGCCGCGACCCGGGCCGCGTGGTCCTCGTCGCCCATGGAGACCCAGGCGTCGGAGATCACCGCGTCGGCGCCGCGCGCGGCGTCTTGCAGCGTGGCGACGATCTCCACTCGGCCCTGGTCGGCGGCGGCGCGTTCGATGATCGCGGGTTTGGGGCGGTAGGCCTCCGGCGCGGCGATGAGGAAGCGATAGCCCAGTTTGGGCGCGGCCTGGATGAAGCTGGCGCAGACGTTGTTGCCGTCGCCGACCCAGCCGATGGTCCGCCCGGCAAGGTCGCCGAACTCCTCCTCCAGGGTCATCAGGTCGGCGACGACCTGGCACGGATGGCCGGCGTCGGTCAGACCGTTGATCACCGGAATCGTCGCGGCGGAGGCCAGCTTCTCGATTTTGTCGTGGCTATCGGAGCGCAACATGATCGCATCGACCATGCGCGACAGCACCCGCGCGGTGTCCTCGATGGTTTCGCCCCGGCCGAGCTGCATATCCGACGCGGTGGAGATGATGCCGGAGCCGCCGAGCTGCCGGATCGCCGCGTCGAACGAGAATCGCGTCCGCGTCGAGTTGCGCTCGAAGATCATCGCCAGCACCCGGCCCGCCGCCGGTGCGTCCGCGTCGACCCGGCCCCGCGTCCAGCCCCGGCGCGCCGCCTTGCGCGCGTGAGCGTCGCGAAGGATGGCGCGAAGCGTCGTGGCGTCGATGTCGCTGAGATCGAGGAAGTGGCGAGGACCTCCGCCGCTCAAGCCCGGGCCTCGCCTTCGAACCGCTCGCAAACACGCTCCAGCTTGGCGATAGCCTCGCTCGCCTCGTCGAAAGTCAGGAGCAGCGAGGGCAGCAGGCGCACGCAGTTGTCGCCGCCGCCGGCGATCAACAGGCGCTCGTCGCGCGCGGCCTGCATGAACTCGCGGTTATTGGGCCCGAGCTTCAGCCCGATCAGCAGGCCCTTGCCGCGCACCTCCTGAACCACATCCGGATGGCGGTCGCGCAGGCCGGCGAGTTGCTGGCCAAAATAGTTGGCGATGTCGCGGACGTGCTCGAGGGTCTCGGGTTTGCTGATTTCCTCGAACGCCGCCAGCCCGACCGCCATCGCCAGCGGATTGCCGCCGTAGGTCGAGCCGTGCGCGCCGACCGTCATGCCCGCCGCCGCCTTCATCGTCGCCAGACAAGCGCCGACCGGGAAGCCGTCACCGAGCGCCTTGGCGACGCACATGATGTCCGGCGCGGCGTTCTCGGCCCACTCGTGGGCGAACAGCTTGCCGGTGCGCCCGAGGCCGCACTGGATTTCATCATAGATCAGCAGCACGCCGTGGGCGTCGCAGTGCTCCCGCAAACCCGTGAGGCAGACTTCGGGAAGCGCCCGCGCGCCGCCTTCGCCCTGGACCGGCTCGATGATCACGGCGGCCGTCGTCGGCGCGGCGATCGCCGCCTTCACCGCGTCCATGTCGCCGAACGGCAGGCTGACGTAGCCGGGCAGGGCGGGGCCGAAGCCCTCGACATAGGTCGGGTTTCCCGCCGCGAACACCGCGGCGTAGCTGCGGCCGTGGAAGGCGCCGTCGAAGCCGACCACGTCGATGCGCTCCGGCTGGCCGTTCGCCCAGTGGAATTTCCGCGCCATCTTCAGCGCGCATTCGATCGCCTCGGTGCCGGAATTGGTGAAGAACGCCACATCGGCGAAGGTCGCCGCGCACAGCCGCTCGGCCAGGGCTTCCTGTCCCGGGATGCGGAAGATGTTCGAGACGTGCCACAGCTTTTCCGCCTGCGCCTTCAGGGCGGCGACGAGTTTCGGGTGCGCGTGACCGAGGCCAGTGGTGGCGATCCCGGCAAGGCAGTCGAGATAAGGCTCTCCCTCCGCCGTATACAGACGTGCTCCCTCGCCGCGTTCGAAGGCCAGTTGGGCGCGGTTGTAGACGCCCAGCAAGTGATCGGACGGCGGTGAGGCGATATCGAGCGGCGCCACGGCACGGTGCTCCCAATGCATGTTGGGTCCGCGATGCGGCGGACGCTAAGGAAGCGTGGCGTAATCGGGTCTTGGGCGGGCGAAGTCAACGAGGCCAGGCAGTATGACAGAGGTGATCAACGCCGCGCGCCATGACGCAAGCCGGTTATGACCACCTCGTCGTCGATGACCTTGTAGAACACCAGGTACGGGTAAGGCACGGCCACCAGGCGCCGCAGTCCTGGCATGTTCGTCGGCTCGCCCGCGTTTGGGTAAACCGAAAGCAAGTTGGCAATCTTTTGTAGCCGTCGTTGCACACTTTGAGCGCCGTTTGGAGAACGCTCGGCAATATAGTCTAGGATGTCTTCAAGTTCGGAGAGCGCCTTGGGCGAGTAGCGAACCTTCAAAGTCCGTGTTTGGCCCAGACCGACGCCACCTGTTCATCGGTCGCAAGCTCGCGGCGCTCAATCTGCGCGAGCGACTCGTCGAACGACGCCTGCTCCTCGGCGGTCAGCATGACAACGGCTTGTTCGTCGCCCGTCAATTGAAGCAACAGCCGCGCGAAATCGTCTTGCGTCTGATCCGGGAGAGCGCGAACCGCGCCCACGGCTTTTTCGAGGAGTTTGGTCACGGTAGAACAATATTAGAATCGGCTTGAATGTGAAGGGCCATCCGGAAACACCGTTTGGTCGCGATAGGCCGCAGCCTACGTCTTCAGCCGGTACCCGCTCGCGAACATCCACAGACATACCGCCGTGAGCGCCACCACCAGCACCGCCGTTGTCGCCACGCCGACCAGCAGCGAGCCGTCGCTATGGCCGATGAAGCCGTAGCGGAAGCCGGCGATGAGATAGAAGAACGGGTTGTAGTGCGACGCCGTGCGGAACGGTTCGGGCAGGCGGTCGACGAGGTAGAAGGTGCCCGACAGGAAGGTCATCGGCATGATGATGAAGTTGCTCACCGCCGCGATGTGATCGAACTTCACCGACCAGATCGCGGCCATGATGCCGAGCAGGCCCATCACCAGAGACGCGCCGACGCCGAAATAGACGATCGCCCACAGGTGCGCGACGCCGAGCGGCGCGAACGGCAGCACCGCCAGCAGGGTCACCGCGCCCACCAGCACCCCGCGTGTCGCGGCGCCGAGGGCGAAGCCGGCGACCTGCTCCAGCGGCGAAAGCGGCGGCATCAGGAAATCGCCCATCAGGCCGCTCATCTTGGCCTGTAACAGGCTGGAGGATGAATTGGCGAAGGCGTTGCCGAGGATCTGCATCATGATCAGCCCGGGCGCGACGAAGGTGGCGAACTTCACCCCTTCGATCGGCGGCGCCGCGCCACGCACGGCGACGACGAACACCAGCATGTAGAGCAAGGCGGTCACCACCGGCGCGAGCAGCGTCTGGGTGCCCACCTTCCAGAACCGGCGCACCTCTCGGAGATAGAGGGTGCGTACGCCTTCCCAATTGGCGCCGTGATATTCGCGCGGCGCGGGCGGCGTGGCGCCGCTGACTGCCATGTCCTTCATCGCCGACCCTCTGCGCCCGGCTTCGACCGCGCGCAACCGCCGATTCGCATTAACAAGATATTGATGTCTGTGGACGAATGTATGGCGCCTATTGTGTCGGACGAGCAGAGGCATACGATATTTGGTAGATGCCGGGCCGGAGCGCGGCCGTGCACACAACATCTGGGGTTCTCATCCGAGAACGTCGGCAACTTGGAGACTTACGGTCATGGATTGGACGGACGAACGCGTGGAGTGCCTGAAGAAGCTTTGGCTCGACGGCATCTCCGCCAGTCAGATCGCCAAGCAACTGGGCGGCGTCACCCGCAACGCGGTGATCGGCAAGGTGCACCGCCTCGGCCTGTCCGGCCGCGCGACGCCGTCGCAGCCCGCCCGGCCGGCGTTCAAGGCGCCGCGTCCACCGCGCCCGGTCTCCGCCGCGCCGGTGATGCCCCGCCGCGTCGCTCCGCAGCAACCGGCTCCGGCGCCGGTGGTGGTGTCCGCTCCGCGCCTGCCGGCGGCCCTCCCGGAGCAACCCGGGTCGGCGACCGTGCTCACCCTCGGCGCCCACATGTGCAAATGGCCGATCGGCGACCCTTCGACGGACGAGTTCACCTTTTGCGGCAAGCGGGCCGGTGACGAAGGCCCGTACTGCGTCGAGCACGCACGCCTCGCCTATCAGCCCCATCAGGCGAAGAAGAAGGCCGGACCCACCGAACTGGCGAGGTCGCTGCGGCGGTACATGTAGCTTTCTTCGGAGCGCGGGCTTCCAGCCCGCATCTTCGTTCACGATGGAAAAGCGGGCTGGAAGCCCGCGCTCCGAGGGCTAGACTGCGCTCATGACCGACGTCGCCGCCCTCGAACCTGTCGACACCAACGCGCGCGCCTACTCCGTTTCCGAACTCGCCTTCGCGCTCAAGCGGACGATCGAGGACGCCTATGGCTTCGTGCGTTTGCGCGGGGAGCTATCGAAGGTCACGTTCCACGGCAACGGCCACGTCTACCTCGACATCAAGGACGAGCGCGCCTGCATCTCCGGCGTGGTGTGGAAGACCCAGGTGCGCGGTCTCGCGATCCGGCCGCAGACCGGGCTGGAGGTGATCATAACGGGACGGGTGACGACCTATCCCGGCCGCTCGCAGTACCAGATCATCATCGAGACCATGGCGCCGGCCGGGGTCGGAGCCCTGCTCGCCCAACTCGAACGGCTCAAGGCGAAGCTCGCCGGCGAGGGTCTGTTCGACGCGGGGCCGAAGCGGCCGTTGCCGAGCATGCCGGCGGTGATCGGTGTGATCACCAGCCCAACGGGCGCCGTCATCCGCGACATCCTCCACCGGATCACCGATCGCTGGCCGTGCCGGGTCGTGGTCTGGCCGGTCGTCGTGCAGGGCGATCAGGCCGCGGCCCAGGTCCGCGCGGCGATCGAGGGTTTTAACGCCTTCAAGGACGGCGGTCCGATCCCGAGGCCCGACCTCTTGATCGTCGCGCGAGGCGGCGGCTCGGTCGAGGACCTGTGGCCGTTCAACGACGAGACTCTGGCGCGGGTCACGGCGGCGGGGACGATCCCGCTGGTTTCGGCGGTGGGCCACGAGACCGACACCACCCTGATCGACTTCGTCTCCGACCGCCGCGCCCCGACGCCGACGGCGGCGGCGGAGATGGCGACCCCCGTTCTAGCCGATCTCGCCGGCGCCCTCGCCGACTATGAGCGGCGGATGATCGGGTGCGGCGCCCGGCTGGTCCGCGAGCGCCGGGATAGGTTGGCCGCGGCGTCGGCGCGCCTGCCGCGCCTGCCCGACCTGCTGGCGATCTCGACCCAGCGGCTGGATATCGCATCGGGACAGCTCACTTCGGCGCTCCGCGCCTGCGTCGCCGCCCACCGCCACGAACTCACCACCGCCGGCGCGGCGCTGAAGCCCGGACTGTTGCGGCGGCCGATGGAGATTCGGGCGGAGCGGCTGGAGGGGTTAGCCGTGCGGGCGAAGCCGGCGATGACCCGGCTGCTGACCCGCGCCTCCGAGCGCCTGACCAACCTTGATAAGCTCAGGGTGTCGTTCGATCCGGATCGGCCTCTCAGCCGCGGCTTCGCCCGCGTCCACGCCGCGTCGGGAGCACTGGCCCGCTCGGCGGCCGCGCTCACGCCGGGGGAGGCGGTGCGCCTGGTGTTCCACGACGGCGAACGCGGGGCCACGGTGGATGGGACCAGCGCGCCGGCGCCGAAACGCGTCAAGCCGGTTCCGGCCGATCAAGGTCAACTTTTCTGATCGCGTGGCTTGGAGTATGGCCGGGCGATGAACGCTTTCGATCGACACCTCGCGGGAGCCAACGGACCGGCGCTCGTCCGTTACGGCGACGGCGAGTTCACCGTCCTGCGCGCCGGCGGCTACGTTCTCTGCGCCGTCACCGGCAAGAAGATCCCCCTCGACGATCTGCGCTATTGGAGCCCGGAGCTGCAGGAAGCCTACGCCGGTCCGGCTCAGGCTCTGGAACGCTGGCGGGCGACGCGGGAAAAGCGCTGAGCACGAGTCGGGCCTCTGTGTCGGTTCTCGCCGAAGGAACTCGCGAAAAATTCGGGGCGCCAAGAGCGTACCGCCCGCCACCCCACAAAGCAGCGTCATAGCCGGGCGTTAGTCCCGGCTACCCATCCATCGACGACCGTCGGGTGGCCGCCGCAGCGGCGGCCATTGCGCAAACCGCGCCGAATGGATCGGCGGGACCGACGCCCGCCGATGACGGATAAAGGAGGAGAAGCTTCGAAGCGTTGTGAAAGAACCAAAAGCCTAAGCACTTCCGCAAGGGGATATCTTGGTGGAATTCCGATCACACCTCCGCCGCGCGGTAGACCTCCGCCGGCCAGCGCCGGTGCATCCACCACCATTCATGCGGACGCTCCCGCACCCGGGCTTCGATGAAGTCGTTGATAGCGTCCACACCCCGGTCGATGTCATCGCTCCGGTCGCGGGTCTCGGGAAGTCTGATCGGCTCATGGACGACCACCCGGAAACGCGCGCCACGGGTCCGTTGAACGGACATCGGCTGCACGATCGCGCCGTGCTTCCGCGCCAGCCTCGCGCCCGCCGGGTTGGTCCAAACGGGGTGGCCGAAGAAGACTCCCTCCGATCCGCCGTCGTACTTCTGGTCGTTCAGCATCGCGATCGACCGTCCAGCGGCCATTCCGGTCAGCAGGGCGCGGGCGCCCTCGGCTCCCTTCGGCGCGAACAGGCTGACGCCGTAACGGGCGCGGCCCCGGATGATGCGGGAGTCAACGAAAGGATTGTTCGCGGCGCGGTAGGTGACGTCGCAGGCGATTCCGGCGCTGAGGATCGCCGCCGCCATCACCTCGATGTTGGAGAAATGGCCGGAAATTAGGACAGCCGGCTCGCCGCTCAGAGCGATCGCTCGCAGCCGCTCGAAACCCTCGATCTCGACCCGACCGTTCTCGGGCGTGATGCGGTCGACCAGCGGAAATTCTCCGATGTAACGCCCGAAGTTTTCCCACTGCGCGCGCGACAGCGCCCCCCGCTCCTGGGCGGTCTTTTCGGGAAAGGCGATTTTCAGGCCGAGCAGGGCGGTGCGGTGGGCGCGGGTTAGCGGCCCGACGGTGATGGCGATCCGGCCGAAGGTCCACGACACCGCGTCCATCGGCAGTGACCGAGCCAGCGCCGTGAAGCCGTCGAACACCAAAGCTTCGAGGCGCCAGACGAGTTCCTGGACCCAAGGCGTGCGGCGGCGACCCATCGCGGCTGTTTAGGCTCTCACGGCGCCGCCTCAAACCGCCTAAAAGGCGGCATGCTGTCCGACACCGAGCTGCAAATCTTCGACGACTTCCTAGTCGAGCTCAATCGCGCGGCGGCGGCGGTGATCCTACCGATCTTTCGCGCCGACCTCGGCATCGAGAACAAGAAGGCGGCCGACGGCGGCGCCGACTACGACCCGGTCACCCTGGCGGACAAGGGCGCCGAGGCGGCGATCCGCAGGATGCTGGCCGAGCGCTACCCCGCTCACGGCGTCATCGGCGAGGAGTATGGCGAGGATCGCCCGGACGCCGAGTTCGTCTGGGTGCTCGACCCGATCGACGGCACCCGCGCCTTTGTCGCCGGCCTGCCGGTGTGGACCACGCTGATCGGGATGCGTCACCAGGGCAAGCCGGTGCTCGGCTCCATTGGTCAGTCGTTCACCGGGGAGCTGTTCATCGGCCACGCCGGCGGATCGCGCGTCATGAGCCGAGGGTTGAGCCGGCCGTTGAAGGCGCGGACCGGTGTCGCGCTGCGGGACGCAATCATCGCCACCACAGATCCGGACGGCTACTATCGGGCGGAGGAGATTCCGGTCTGGCAAGAGCTCCGCGCCGCCGCGCGGATCGCGCGGCTTGGCTGCGACGCCTACGCGTACGCCATGGTCGCGGCGGGACAGATCGACCTTGTCGTCGAGACCTCGCTGAAGTGCTGGGATATCGACGCGGCGATCCCGGTGCTGGCCGGCGCCGGAGCGTTCAGCGCTGATTGGAACGGCCGGCCGATCGGCGACGCCGGCGGTCAGGTCGCCTTGGCGGGGAGCAAGGCGCTACTCGACGAAGCCGTGGCGATTCTCAAGGGTGCGGCGCGTTGAAACTATCCTTTTCCCTGACAAAAGAACGTGTGAAAAAATGGCGGGTTAACACTTGTGCGTCCTTCTCCCCTTGCGGGAGAAGGTGGCGGCGAAGCCGACGGACGAGGGGTCGCGCCGGCCCATGCAGGTGATTTCAACAGGTTACACGGAGACAGACGTCAACCCCTCATCCGACCCCCTACGGGGGCCACCTTCTCCCGCAAGGGGAGAAGGACGGCCTTAAGCCGCTCGCCAATTTCTTCACAGGCTCGAAGGCGGGGCGAGGTCTTTTGCTTAGTCCTTTCGGTCACTATGGATCGGCCGTTCGTCTTGCCGCCTAGGCTGAAATCAAGAAGGCTTGGGCCCCGACTTTCATCGGTGAAGTAAGTGGACGGGAGGCCGCGTCACGCGACCCTCGCCGCCAGGGCGTCGAACTCCGCCCAGAACGGTGACTGCAGGGCGTCGAGCTCCTGGAGGATTTCGTGGTAGGCGCCGGGGATCTCGACGAACTTTCCGCTGGCGAAGCGGGCGGCGACCTTTCGCGATTTGGCGTTGTCGACCAGCTTCTCCTCGCCGGCCGCCGCGATAGTCACCGGGATGGTTATGCGCGAAACGCCGTCGCCGCGCTGAAGCAGGTCGGTGGCCGTCAGGGCGAAGTCGATCCAGCCCCAGGTCGGTCCGCCGAGTGCGAGATCGGGACAGGCCTCGACCTGAGCGACATTGCGGGCGTATCGCGCGGGATCGTGGGTCAAGATGTTGCCTTCGAACGTCTCCGGCGCCCCGGCTTCGGCGCGGGCGAGGAGGCCGCCCCGGCCCAGCACGCGATTGGCCGCCGCCAGCACCCTGCCGGCGATCATCGGTGTGCGTCCGAGCGATAGGCCGAGCATCGGGGCCGAGAGGATGGCGCTGGCGTAGCGCGTTTCGCCATGGGCCAGCACGAGCATGGCGAGGCAGCCGCCCATGGAGTGGCCGAGGCTGATCCACGGCTTCGGCAAACGCGATGCGAAGGCCGCGAGTAGGCGGTCGTGATCGGCGAGGAAGTCGGCGAACCCCTCGGCGTGTCCCGGCCCGCGGTCGGGCAGCATCCGGTGCGACAGGCCTTGGCCGCGCCAGTCGTGGACCAGCACGGTGAAGCCGCGCGCGCGTAGAACGTCGACGACCTCAAAATATTTCTCGATCGGCTCGGTGCGTCCGGGGTGGACGATCACCGATCCTCGCGGCGTCGATACGGTGGCCGGGAACAGCGCCGCTCGAAGCCGGGCGCCGCCGGCGCCCTCGAACCACTCGGCCGCTCCGCCGGCGGGCAGGGGAGCGGCGATCGTGGCGATCAGAGGCGCCGGCTCGCCCACGCCGGCTAGTCCATTTTCGAGAACAGGGATTGCAGCTTGGGTTGCATCGCCATGGCGGCGGCCATGTCCGACAGCTTGAGCTTGCCGGTCATCACCGCGGTCATGGCATCGAGCTTTCCGGTTCCGAGGGCCTGGAGATTGTCTCGGGAGATGGTCATGACGAGGTCGGCGGGCTTGTCGTCGTTGGTCACCTGGCCGCCGTCGATGTGGATGAAGCCGTCGCCCTTGAGGTCGAACTTCAGGCTCTTGCCGAGACCGGACTCGGCGCCGACGGCCGCGCGAACGCGGTCGGTGATCTCCCGCGTCGTCGCCATCAGCGCTTCACGCTCTCGGGCGGGGCGAGGTTGAAGGTGTTCGTCGGCATCCGGGTGTCGAGCTGCCGCACCACGTCCGGCGTCAGGTCCATCGCCTGATTGAAGCCATAGGTCGCCGACCGCTCGATCACCACGGAGCAGTGATGAGCGGTGGAAATCGGGCCGAGCACCTGGTCCATCGGCTTGAGGATCTGATCCAGCGCCTGCGCGCGGGTGGTCTGAAGCTGCGCCGTGCGCAGTTGCTGAAGCTGGGTGAACGCGGTCGCGCGCTTCTGCAATGCGGCGATGCGCTGCTCCCGCTGCGCGGACGGGACAGTCCCGGCTTTCAGAGCATTGTTCTCGGCGATGATCGCCTGCTGCTCCGGGCTCAGTTCGGCCTGGACGCCTTGGCCGAGCTGGCGCAGCCGGGCGTCCGTCGCCTGGCCGGCCTTGGAGTTGGCGATCGCGCCATCGCGGCCGAACAGGCACACGCCCGCGATCGGCGGCCCCATCGGATTGGGATTGGTGGTGGGCGCCTGCGCCGAAGCCAAGCCAGTGGTCGTGACGAGGGCGGCGAGCAGGAGCAGCGGGAAGCGAAACATCATTCAGGAAACCTTTTTGAATTTGGGAGTGCATAGAGGCTTGGCCTGTCGAAAGGAAGGCAAACCCAGTTCGACAGGTCTTGAAGCCACTCGACCCGTTCCTAAATCTTCAAACGAAGGCGCTGGATTTCCGGGCCTTCCGGATCCTGGCGAGGCCGTTCGGCTCGCCGCCGATCCGCACATCAACGCAACCTTGCTTAACGGCAAAAAGAAGGATGCCTCATATGCGCACCATCGACCTCACCCCCCTGTATCGTTCCGTCGTCGGCTTCGACCGGCTCGCCGCGCTGCTGGACTCGGCCAGCACCGAAGCGGCCACCGGCTATCCGCCTTACAACATCGAGCGAACCGGCGAAAACGACTACCGCATCGAGATCGCGGTCGCCGGCTTCAAGTCGGAAGACCTGTCGATCGAGGTGAAAGAAAACCTGCTCACCGTCCAAGGCCGCAAGGTCGCCAACGACGAAGCCAAGCGTTACCTGCACCGCGGCCTCGCCGAGCGTAATTTCGAGCGGAAGTTCCAGCTCGCCGACTATGTCGTCGTGGCGGACGCCAACCTCGCCGATGGCCTGCTCTCGATCACCCTGAAGCGCGAACTGCCCGAGGCCCTGAAGCCCCGCCAGGTCGCCATCTCCACCGGCGCCCCGGCTCAGGCTGACGCCAGCCTGATCGAAGGCGAAAAGGCAGCCTAATCCAGCCTGGCCATAGCCCTCTCTCCTCAACCGGGGAGGGAGGGCAACGGGCTTGCAGCCGCCTCATCCAAGTAGCGCGCGGCGATCGGGCGCGGGCCCTCCGACAGCTCGATCACCAGCGGATTACCGGTCGGGACCTCGACCTTGGGGATTTCCTCGTTCGCCACCTCGAACAGATGTTTCACGATTGCCCGCAGCGAATTGCCGTGGGCGGCGATCATCAAGGTCTCGCCCGCCTCGATCCGCGGCACGATCGCCTCCGCCCAATAGGGCAGCACCCGCTCCAGCGTCGCCTTCAGGCTTTCGGCCCTGGGCGTCGCAACGCCCGCATATCGGCGGTCGGCGTCGAAGTCGTACGGCCCGCCCGGCTCGAGGTCCGGCGGCGGCACGTCGTAGGATCGGCGCCAGATCCGCACCTGCTCCTTGCCGTATTCCGCCTCGGTCAGCCCGTGCTCGCGCCCGGTAAGGCCGCCGTAGTGGCGCTCGTTCAACCGCCAGTCTTTTATCATCGGGATCCAGAGTTGCCCCGCCTCGCGTAGCGCGATGTTCGCCGTGCGGATCGCCCGGGTCAGCACCGAGGTGAACACCCGGTCGATCTCCAGCCCCGCCTCGCGGAGTAGCGCGCCGCCTCGCCGCGCCTGATCCTCGCCGACGGCGGTGAGGTCGACGTCGACCCAGCCGGTGAACCGCTTCTGAATATTCCACGCGCTCTGGCCGTGGCGCAGCAGGACGAGTTGGGTCACACGGGCTCCATGAAAAATGTCGCCGTCGGGAACGCGGGCTCGCAGCCCGCTCTTGCTCATGCCGACAGGAAGAGCGGGCTGGGAGCCCGCGCTCCGACAGCGCGGTTCGGTTCAGAGGCCTTCACTATGGGAGGAGGACCGCTTCCGCTATAGCCCGCCTCCCATGGCTCATCGCGTCCTGCTTTCCCTGCTCGCCTTGCTGGCGCTGACGATGATCGCCCTTTCGCTGGTGTGGCCGCAGGGCATGGGACGGCCGTCGCCACCGCCGTTCGGGCGCGCACCGCAAGACATCGCCGCCGCATCCCGCTAAGCGGTGGCGCGTTCCGAACCTGGTTTAACAGTTCGAGAGACCCCGCATGTTGCCTCGCCCCCGCGCCGACCTCGTCCCCAACTCGGTCGCCTTCGAGACCACGCCCCTGGTCAAGGCCACGGGCTTTCGCGAGTACGACGCGCGCTGGCAGCTCGGCTCGGAGCTGAACTACCTTGGCCTCGAAGCGCTCGGCCTCGGCCTCGGCGCCTATTTCCAGGAGCGCGGCGAGACGCGGGTCGTGGTCGGCCACGACTTCCGATCCTACTCGATCAATGTGAAACAGGCGCTGTGCCTCGGCCTGGTCGCCTCCGGCTGCGAGGTGCTCGACATCGGCCTCGCTTTGTCGCCGATGGCCTATTTCGCTCAGTTCGACCTCGGCGCGAAGTGCGTCGCCATGGTCACCGCCAGCCACAACGAGAACGGCTGGACCGGGGTCAAGATGGGCGCCGAGCCGCCGCTCACCTTCGGCCCCGACGAGATCGGCCGGGTCAAGGCGCTCACGCTCGGCGGCGAGGTCCAGCCGAAAGCCGGCGGCTCGCTCACCCACGTCGACGGCGTGATGGAGCGCTACATCGCCGACGCCGCGAGCCGCTGCACGCTGAAGCGCAAGCTCCGCGTGGTCTGCGCCTGCGGCAACGGCACCGCCGGCGCCTTCGCGCCCGACGCCCTGCGTCGCATGGGCGCCGAGGTCATCGAGATGGATTGCGACCTCGACTGGACCTTCCCCAAGTACAACCCCAATCCCGAAGACACCGAGATGCTGCACGCCATGGCCAAGGTGGTGCGGGAGACCGGCGCCGACCTCGCCCTCGGCTTCGACGGCGACGGCGACCGCTGCGGCGTGGTCGACGACACCGGCGAGGAGATCTTCGCCGACAAGATCGGCCTGATGCTGGCCCGCGACCTCGCCCCCACCCATCCCGGCGCGACCTTCGTGGTCGACGTGAAGTCCACCGGCCTCTACGCCACCGACGAGGTGCTCAAGGCGAACGGCTGCAAGACGGTCTATTGGAAAACCGGCCACAGCTACATCAAGCGCAAGACCGCCGAACTCGGCGCCCTTGCCGGGTTCGAGAAGTCCGGTCACTTCTTCTTCAACCAGGAACTCGGCCGAGGCTACGACTGCGGCCTCACCGCCGCCGCCGCGATCCTCGCGATGATGGACCGCAATCCCGATAAGGCGCTCAGCGAGCTGCGGGCGGCGCTGCCCGTCGCCTACACCTCCCTGACCATGAGCCCTCACGCCGCCGACGAAGCCAAATACGGCGTGGTCGAGGAGGTCGTCGCCGAATACCAGGCCATAGCCGACCGAGGCGAGACGATCTCGGGGCGCAAGATCGCGGAGGTGATCACCGTCAATGGTGTCCGCGTCGCCCTCGACGACGGCTCCTGGCTCCTGGTTCGCGCCTCATCCAACAAGCCGGAACTGGTGGTGGTGGTGGAAAGCACGAAGTCCGCCGACGACATGCGCGCCCTGTTCCACGACGAGGTGAAACCGAGGCTGGCAAAGTGGCCGGCGGTGGGCGCGTATAATCAGGAGATATGAGTTCCGGGCAGGAACGCATTGACCTCATCGCCTCGTTGAAAAGGACATGTCATGACGCCAACCCGCAAACTTGGCTCCCAAGGCCTGGAGGTCTCCGCGCTCGGCCTCGGGTGCATGGGCATGACCCACGCCTACGGCGAGCCCGACGAGGCCGAGTCCGTCGCCACCCTGCATCGGGCGATCGAGCTCGGCTGCACCTTTTTCGATACCGCCGAGGTTTACGGACCGTTCAACAACGAGGAACTGCTCGGCCGCGCGCTCGAGGGGAAGCGGGACGGGCTAGTCATCGCCACCAAGTTCGGCTTCCGCATTGGGGTTAAGGAGGGTCCGCCGACCGACAGCCGACCGGAGCACATCCGCGAAGTCGCGGAGGCGTCGCTGAAGCGGCTGCGGACCGATCGGATCGACCTGTTCTATCAGCACCGCGTCGACCCCGCCGTGCCGATCGAGGATGTCGCCGGCGCGGTCGCCGCCCTGGTGGCCGAGGGCAAGGTGCGCTTCTTCGGCCTGTCGGAGGCGGGGCCGGAGACAATCAGGCGGGCTCACGCGACCCATCCGGTTTCGGCGCTGCAGAGTGAATACTCGCTGTGGGAGCGCGGGCTGGAGGCGGAGATCATGCCTCTGCTGGAGACGCTCGGCATCGGCCTCGTGCCGTTCAGCCCGCTCGGGCGCGGCTTTCTGACTGGCGAGACCAAACGCGCGGAAGAGTTCGAGGAAGGCGACTTTCGGCGGACGAACGATCCGCGCCTGCATGGGGAGAACTACGACGCCAACGTGCGGTCCGCCGAGGTGGTCCGTGGCCTCGCCACCGACAAGGGTGTCACGCCGGCGCAGGTCGCGCTCGCCTGGGTTCTGGCCCAGGGTGAGCATGTGGCTCCAATTCCGGGCACCAAGCGGCGGCGCTATCTGGAGGAGAACTGGGGAGCGCTGTCGGTTGCGCTGACCCCGAGTGAGGCGTCGGCGCTAGCCGAAGCGTTTCCCGGCGGCCACGCCAGCGGCCCGCGCTATTTCGCCGCCGGCATGGCGATGCTGGACCGCTGACCAATATGCTGAGAAGCCCCGTCGTCGCCTCGAGGCGCCAAGCGGACGGCGCGCGTCTTGGCCCCGAGGGCGCCGGTCGGCTCCTGCTGGCTTCCAACCAGCATGACGGCGCCGATCAGAAGGAGCGTGGCGATCAGGGCGATGGCGACGCCTAGGACGATCGACCCGGTGCTTATCGAACTGCGCATGGCTCAGGGTTGAGTTGGAGGCCGGACGGGGTCTTTTATACCCTCCACCTTCAAAGCCGACACTTGATTGAAGTCCAGCGGCCGTACGCGACCCCGCGCGGTTCGGGTTCAAGTCGGCGAGATTGCCTGTTTTCGTGTCCGCAAACCGCCGCCGGCCCCGCCGAAGCCAATCAGAAGCATGGTCCAGGCGGCGGGTTCGGCGACGGAAGCGCCGCTGCCGTTGGCGAACACCGTCGTCTTGAAGCTGGCTCCTTGCCCCTTGCTCGACCAGGCGCCGTAACCCAGTGCGTCCAGCACGGTCAGATCGTTGCCGGACAACCCCTCGACGACGCCGGTCCGCAGGTAGGCGTTGAAGGAGTCATAGGTCGAGCCGAACCAATCGCCCCGATCTCCTCCGCCCCGATAGTTGAAGTTGCCGAGATCCGTCGTTCCGCCGTCGATCGAGAAATAGGCTTGGTCGCTGCTGCTGAAGCTGTTCACGCCCGGCGCGGTGTAGCGCAGGGCGTCGAAGGGGGTGGAGTATTGCGCGAAGCCGCCGCTGGGAAGGCCGCTCAACCGGCCAAGAACCTCGGCAATCTCATGCGCCGCCAACCCCTGAAAATCGTAGGAGCCGCCGCTGATTCCGTTGGTCGCGCTGTAATCGTACGCCACATTCTTGAAGCCGACGAAACCGCTGTCCAGTCCGATCATCGACGGCAGAAAGCCGAGCGCCTGGGCCTCGGCATAAGGAATATCGTAGTTGTCCATCCCCGCCGGGTCGCTGGCTGGAAGGTTGGCGACGACGGAGGCGAGGACCACATCCGACCGGTTGGCGCTGGAGAGGTCCTGCAAAGCGCCCGCGACGTCGCTGTAGCCATAAGACCCCAACAGAGGAACCAGGCTCGCGCCGATATCGCCGTGAGAGATGGATTGTCCGTCCACGTTGCCGAAGCTTACGCCAATCTTAACGGTGATCGGCGTGGAAAATTCGGAGTCGAAGACGTTCGCCACGGCTTGGAACGCACTTTCGATCGTGGCCGCGTTGGGGAGGGAGGTGATGCTGGATGAATATATCGGCTGAATGACGAGCGCATGTGCGGGGTTCGTCAAGATCGCCGCGACGAGGCCACCCAGGGCGACGGCGATGCTGGATCTTTTCCCCGGCCACGCCCGCGTCGCGACGAAATGGGTCATATCGGTCTCCCCTGGACATCGTTCTCAATCGCCGGCGGATCACCGACGGAACAAGGTTAGGCGAGGTTTAACATTTCACCGCACTGAGACATAATGACGCACACGGCAAACAACGCGACGTTCAGTCGCGTACGGTTTAAGACTTATTTCATGAGTTCTAGGCCGGTCGCAATGTAAGTTCACCGAGTAGACAACAACCGAGATTGATAAATGTAAAACAGAATGCTGTCGATAAAATGTCTTCTCTAGCACGTCATTGAGCTGGGCTCTCGACTTGAATTGAGTGGCGAGGTTGATGACGGCATGCCCGCTCGAAGAGGGTATAGCTCTCGAGTGCCGTCTCAGCCGAACAGGCAAAAAAAAGCGCGGGCCAAAGCCCGCGCTATGTGAGACCGTAGTGAACTTGAACTCTAAGCGGTAGCGCGTGCGTCTCTCGACTTGGTGCGCGCGGCGAATCCAATACCGGCGACCCCAAGGATCATCAGAGCCCATGTCGCGGGTTCCGGAGTGCCACCGCCGCCCGAACCGACAGGGGTCGCGGCGAAGCTGCCCTGAGACACACCGCTGAAGCTCTTGAGGTAGCCTGACGAATAGAACGAGATCGGCGAAGCCGCCGTGATTCCGAGGCTGAAGTTCTCGTCGGTTCCCGGAACGAACGTTACCAGATCCGAGGTATAGTTCACGGTCCCGATGAAGTCCGAATCGATCAGGTTCGCGGCCGTCGTTGCTTCCGAAAATTGAGCGCCGGTGAAGGTGTCGGTCAGCAGGTTCGTTACGTTCTGGGTCAGGGTGATCGATCCGACCGTCTCCGTCGGACCGGAGTAGATCAGGCTCAACGTGCCGTCAAAATAAGCGAGTGGCGCGCCCGCGGGAGTCTCCGTGGCGTTCAGAATGAGATTGGCGTCCAGGTTCCCCAAGGCGATCAGCGACGCGCCCTGAGTATAGTCGAAAATGACCGGAGAGCCCGCCCCGAACGACGTCAGGGTTCCCGACGAGGACGTGCCCACGAGTTGGACATTATCTAGCGGCGCGCTGGCATTAGGCACGGGATTATAGACGGCGAATGTAACGCTGGCCGCGGCCGGCACCGACGCTGACAGGGCGAGAGCCCCAAGCGCCGCAGTGCAAAATTTTGCTTGGGCAGTCATATTGGGGTCTTCCTCATTGGCGCCAGAATTACGAAGCTCGTCATGACATGTGTCAGAGGCGCTTTGCAATGGCGTCCGCCGCTTTTTTTCGCCGAAATTGGGTCTCGTTTCGGCGCGCTGTTTTTTGGTCAAATTGATGATGCGCCGCGGCGCCGCGGCGTCGGTACCATGATCACCTAAACCACTTGGCGGCGGGTCGGGCCCTAGTGCGGCAGCGGTGTCGAGGCGACAACCGCGCCCGCCCAGAAGGCGCAGCCGAGGATCGCGGTGAATATGATACAGGCCATGCCGCCGGCGCCTTGCAGGCGCGAACGGCTTTCTTTCAGGCTATACCGTTCGACCAAATCCCGGGTCCTAGCGTCGCTCATCGGCTTTCCCCAAAACCTCGAAGCGACGAACTAAGACCCAAACTTAGAAAGATGTCGATACCGTAATGTGTCGCACACCGGCTGGGGCCGAGGACCTGAGTTCACGGCGCGGCGGCGGCGCGGACCGCGCCGGCGATATCGTGGACGACCTCGCTGACCATGCGTTCGTCGTCGCCTTCAGCCATGATCCGGATGAGCGGTTCGGTGCCCGAGGCCCGCACAAGCAGCCGGCCGGAGCCGTTGAGCCGCGCCTGCGCCTTGACGATGGCGTCCTTCACCCGTTCGGCTTCCAGCGGCTTGCCGCCGCCGAAGCGCACGTTCTCCAGCTTTTGCGGCGCGGGCGTGAATTGGCGGGCCAGCTTGCTCATCGGCTGCGATGAGCGGACCAACTCGACCAGAACCTGGAGCGCGGCGATGAGGCCATCTCCGGTGGTCGAGAAATCGGACATGATGATATGCCCCGACGCCTCGCCGCCGAGGTTGAAGCCGCCCTCCCGCATCCGCGCCATGACCGAGCGGTCGCCGACCGGCGTCCGTTCGAGCGTCAGGCCTCTCTCACCGAGGAACCGCTCCAGGCCCAGGTTCGACATCACTGTCGCCACCACGCCGCCGCCGACCAGTCTGTCCTGCTTTGCCCAGGCCGCCGCGATCAAGGCCATGATCTGATCACCGTCGACGAGCTGGCCCTTTTCGTCGCACACCACGAGACGATCGGCGTCGCCGTCGAGGGCGATCCCGACATCGGCGCGATAGTCGCGCACGGCCTTGATCATGGCCGCGGGATAGGTCGAGCCGCATTCCTCGTTGATGTTGAAGCCATTCGGAGTGACGCCGACCTCGATGACCTCGGCGCCCAGTTCATAGAGCGCGGTTGGGGCGACTTTATAGGCGGCGCCGTTGGCGCAATCGATCACCACGCGAAGGCCGGCGAGGCTGAGCGCGCGGGGCACGGTCGCCTTGACGATCTCGACATAGCGGGCCTGAGCCTCGTCCATCCGCGCCACACGGCCGAGCTGCTTGGGTCCGGCGAGACCTTCCTGCAGTTCCTCGTCCATATGCGATTCGATCTCCAGCTCCATCTCGTCGGAGAGTTTGTAGCCATCCGGCCCGAACAGCTTGATGCCGTTGTCGGCGAAACTGTTGTGCGAGGCGGAGATCATCACGCCCAGGTCCGCGCGCATCGACCGCGTCATCATCGCCACCGCCGGCGTGGGTAGCGGGCCGAACAGGCGCACGTCCATGCCGACGCTGGTCAGGCCGGCGACCAGGGCCGGTTCGATCATATAGCCGGAGAGGCGGGTGTCCTTGCCGATCACCACGAGGTGGCGCCGGTCGCCGCCGGAGCGGAACAGCTTGCCCGCCGCCATGCCGGCGCGAAGGGCGACCTCCGGCGTCATCGGGAACAGATTGGCCTGGCCTCGGATACCGTCGGTGCCGAAGTAGGTTCTCTTGCTCATGGGTGTCGGCTCACAGGATTTGGTCTCTCGGCGGAAACGAACAGAAACCTCAAGTTTGATGAACGGCCTCGGTCGGCGCTGTTAAGCTGGCGGTCAGGTGGAATCCGTATGTGGGCAGACTAGCGCCCGAGGCGACTTACACAAAGCGGCGCGGCGGCGACGAGGGCAACGGCATGTGCGGCATCATCGGGATCGTGGGCGTGAAACCGGTCAGCGACCGGCTGATCGAAAGCCTGCGCCGCCTCGAATACCGCGGCTATGATTCGGCGGGGGTGGCGGGGCACGTCGACGGTCACGTCGAGCGCCGACGCGCCAAGGGCAAGATCCGCGAACTCGAGACGGTGCTGGCGGAAGAGCCGCTGGCCGCCACCACCGGCATCGGTCACACCCGCTGGGCGACGCACGGCGCGCCGAACGTCAGGAACGCCCACCCGCAACGCGCCGGCCGGGTGACCGTCGTCCACAACGGGATCATCGAGAACTTCGCCGCGTTGAAAGCCGAGCTGGTCGCCGAGGGGCGCGAGTTCGAAAGCGAAACCGACACCGAGGTGGTCGCCCAGCTCATCGACCGGGAACTGGGCGCCGGCGCCGGCGCCGAGCCGCTGATCGCGTTCAAAACCGCGTTGGACCGGCTGACCGGCGCCTACGCCCTCGGCGTGCTGATCGAGGGTAAGGACTCCTTGATCATGGGCGCCCGGCGCGGCAGCCCGCTGGTGGTGGGAAAGGGCAAGGGGGAAATGTTCCTGGGGTCCGACGCCCTCGCGGTCGGGCCGTTCACCAACCGCATCGCCTATTTGGAAGAAGGCGACTTCGTCGCCATCGATCACGAGCGCGCCTGTATCTTCGACGCCGACGGCGCGCCGGTGGAGCGCCGCTACCAGACCGTCGCCGCCTCCGCCGCCGTGGTCGAGAAGGGCAACTACCGGCACTTCATGGAGAAGGAGATCCACGATCAGCCGGACGCCTGCCAACACACTCTGGCGAGCTACGTCGATCCCATCGCCGGCCGCGCCATGCCGCCAGGCGGCTTCGACTTCGCCGGCATCGACAGGCTGCAGATCATCGCCTGCGGCACGGCCTTCTATGCGGGCCTGACCGGCAAATACGTCATCGAGGCCTTGGCCGGCTTGCCGGTGGACATCGAGGTGGCGTCGGAGTTCCGCTATCGCGATCCGGCGATCTCACCCCGCACGCTGGCAGTGGCGATTTCCCAGTCCGGGGAGACCGCCGACACCCTGGCGGCCCTGCGCTGGTGCAAGGCCAAGGGGATCAAGACCGCCGTGGTGGTCAACGCTCAGGGGTCCAGCATGGCGCGGGAGGTCGACCTCGTGTGGCCGACCAACGCCGGCACGGAGATCTGCGTCCTCTCGACCAAGGCGTTTACCGCCCAGGTCACCGCGCTCACCGCCCTGGCGATCGCCGCGGCGCGCCAGCGGGGCCGGATCGACGCGGCGGAGGAGAAGCGTCTGGTCGACGTGCTGCTGGAGGCGCCGCGCCTACTTTCGCAGTCAATCGCCATGACCGACGAACAGGTCCGCCCCATCGCCCAGGAGATCTCCAAGGCGCGCGATGTGCTCTATCTTGGGCGTGGTCCGATGTACGCCTTGGCGATGGAGGGCGCGCTCAAGCTCAAGGAAGGCAGCTACATCCACGCCGAGGGTTATGCCGCCGGTGAGATGAAGCACGGCCCGATCGCCCTGATCGACGAGGCGACGCCGGTGATCGTGGTGGCGCCGAGCGACGGTTTTTTCGAGAAGACGCGATCCAACATCTCCGAGATCATCGCCCGCGAAGGGCCGGTGGTGCTGATCACCGACGAGGAGGGCGCGGCGGAGGCTCCGCCTCAGGCCCGGCTGATCGTGGCGCCCAAATGCGACCCGCTGATCGCCCCTTTGGTGTTCGCCGTGCCGTTGCAGTTGCTGGCCTACCATGTCGGCGCGTTCAAGGGCGCCGACGTCGACCAACCACGCAACCTCGCCAAATCGGTGACGGTGGAGTAGCGGTTACGGCAAGGAGTTGACGATTGCTGCTGCGAGAGGGGGAGACCTGCCCGAGGGTCGCGCGGGCCGGTCGGGCCGCGCTTCTGGTCGACATGGCCTGCTATTTCGAGGCCGCCAAGGTGGCGATGAACGCCGCCCGCCGGTCGATCCATTTGCTCAACTGGGCGTTCGAGCCGCAGACCTTCCTCGATCCCGGACCCGATTGCACCGGCGATGAGGACGACCGGATCGGCAACTTCCTCAAGGGGCTCGCCGCCTCGAAGCCGGAGGTCGACATCCGCATCCTGTGCTGGGACTCCAGCATGCCGGTCGCCGCCACCCAGCACTTCTTCCCGTTCGCCGACCGCAAGGCGTTTAGAGGCACGCGGGTGCGGTTCGTGCTCGACGACAAGCTGCCGTTCGGCGCCTGTCATCATCAGAAGATGCTCATCGTCGACGACCAGATCGCCTTCTGCGGCGGTGGCGACATCGGGCCTGACCGGTGGGACACGACCGCTCACCTCGACGACGATCCGCGCCGGGAGAAGACGCGGCGCGATCACAAGGATTTCGACAGCCGCCATGAGGTGATGGGCCTGGTCGACGGCGACGCGGCGGTGATGCTGGCCGAAGTGTTCCGCGCGCGCTGGCTGCGCGCCACCGGTGAAGAGATCGCGGCGGCGCCACCGGAGTCCTCGCCCGCCTGGCCGGACTGCGTCGCGCCGGATTTCCAGGACATCTTCGTCGGGGCGGCCAGGACATACGCCGCCTGGCGCGCCGAACCCGAGGTGCGCGAGGTCGAGGCGCTTCACGCGCTTTCGATCCGCGAGGCGACACGGCTGATTTATATGGAGAACCAGTATTTCACCTCGCCGCTCGTCGCCGAGGCGCTAGCGGCCCGGCTGAGCGAGCCCGAGGGACCGGAGGTGGTGCTGATCTCGACCCAGCACTCGCCGAGCTATTTCGACCAGGCGACGATGGACAAGACCCGGTTCGACTTCATTTCTCACCTCCAGGCGGCCGATGCGCACGGTCGCTTCCGGATGTTCAGCCCGGTCACCACGCTTGGACGCACGATCATCGTGCACGCCAAGCTGACGATCATCGACGATGTCCTGTTGCGGATCGGGTCGGCGAACATCAACAATCGCTCGATGGGTTTCGACAGCGAGTGTGACCTCGTCCTCGAGGCCCGCGCGCCGGATCAGAACCGCAGGATCGCCGATCTGAGAACCGGCTTGGTGGCGCACTGGTTCGGCTGTGATCAACCCACCATTCGAGAAGCGCTCGCCGCGAACGGTGATCTCTGGTGCGTCGCGTTGGATGCGCTTCGCGAAGGCGGCCACATTCGCCTACGACCGATCGCCCCGGGTAAAATGAACGCCGTGTCGGCCATGGTCGCCAAACACCATATCGGCGATCCCGTGGCCGCCGCCGACGCCTGGAAGCCCTGGCGCCGGCGCGACGCGCTCCGCGCGAGCCTTGTCCGGGCCGGGCTCGATCCGGGAGGCGTGAAGCTCGTTCCCCAACGTTGAACATCGGCTGTTGGCGCCGGCGTTCCGCGGGGCCAATGAGGCGCGGTTCCTCCTCCACATCGGCGGCCACAGACCATGACATCCGTTCGCAAGGCCGTGCTGCCCGTGGCCGGCCTCGGCACCCGCATCCTGCCGGCGGCCAAGACGACGCCGAAGAACCTGCTCAACGTGTGGGACCGGCCAATCCTCGCCTGGGTGGTCGCCGAGGGTCTGGCGGCGGGGATCGAGCATTTCGTGTTCGTGGTCGGCCGCGGGCAGGGCGCGATCGAGGACTATTTCGACAACACCTACGAGCTGGAGCACCAGCTCGAGATCAAGGGCAAGCACGAGGTCCTCGCCTCGGTGCGCGAACACCTACTCGAGCCGGGACAGATGAGTTTCGTGCGTCAGATGGCGCCGCGCGGCCTGGGCCACGCGGTTTTCTGCGCGCGCGACATCGTCGGCGACGCGCCTTTCGCGGTGATGCTGCCAGACATGCTGATGGACGCGACGCCCGCCACACTCGCGCAGGCGGTGGCGGCGCACGAGGCGGTGGGCGGCAACATCGTCGTCGTGGAACCGGCGCCCGAGGGCGAGGCGCACAAGTACGGCATCGTGGCGCTAGGCGAGGCGGCGGCGGGCTTCGACGGACGGCTGGCGCGGATGACCGGCATGGTGGAGAAGCCCGCGCCGGGAACCGAACCCTCCAACCTGTTCATCTCCGGCCGCTACATCCTCCAGCCGGAGATTTTTGAACTGTTGGCCGATCAGGAGACCGGCGCCGGCGGAGAAATCCAGCTCACCGACGCCATGGCGCGGCTGATGACCACCCATGACTTCCACGCCCTGCGCTACGATGGAACGACCTACGACTGCGGCGATCCGGTGGGACTGCTGCGGGCCAATGTGGCCTATGCGCTGAAGGATCCAAAATTGGGTGGGGAGGCGAGATCGGTGGTGGCGGGGCTCGTCCGGTAGGTCCGGAGCGCGGGCTCCCAGCCCGCACTTTCAAGTGTCGAAGCTTTACGAAGACTTGCGGGCTGGGAGCCCGCGTTCCGGGGTCAGTTCCTCCACCGCCGCGATCAATCGCGCCAAGTCTAGCGGCCGCGACAGGCGGTGATCGCCGTCTCGGATGAGGGTGAAGACAACGTCCTCTCCCTTGATCGCATGGGCGAGTTGCAGCGCGTGACGCCAGGGCACGTCAGGGTCCGCGCCCCCTTGGAGAATGCGCACGGGCGCGGTGATCGAGACCGGTCCGGGCAGGATCGACCAGCGCCCGCCGTCCTCCAGCAGCTTTGCGGTGATCGGATAGCCGGCGGGATCGTAGGCGGAGGGTTGCATCCAGACGCCGTCGCGCTTCACAGCCACTCTCGCCTCGTCGGGGAGGCTTGGCTCCAGCAAGGCGCTGGTGAAGTCCGCGGCGGGCGCGACGAGCACCAAGGCGCCTGTCCTGTCCGGCCGCGCCAGCGCGGCGAGGCAGGCGAGCCAACCGCCCATCGATGAACCCGCCAAGACCACCGGCCCCTCGGTCAGGGCGTCGATGACCGCCAGAGCATCGCCGCGCCAGCGGGTGATCGTGCCCTGGACGAAATCGCCGCCGGACACGCCGTGGCCGAAATAGTCGAAGCGCAGGAAGTCGTGTTTACCGAACGCCGCCCACGCGGCCAGGGCGTCGGCCTTGGTTCCAGCCATCTCCGAGCGGAAGCCGCCCAGCCACACGATCGTTGGGCGGATCCCGCGAACCCGCCGCCACGCGATCGGCGCGCCTTCGACGTCCAACGACCCGGTCTCTTCCTCGGCCTTCACCGCCAATCTCCGATTTGTCGATTCCCGCGGCTTGCGGGACAAGCGCGCCATCGCATGAGCCCGATCCTGCCGCCGTCATTCACCCTGCTGCAAGTCACCCCGCGCCTCGATGGCGGCGGTGTGGAGCGCGCGACGCTGGACATGGCGGCGGCGGTGGCGAGGGCCGGCGGCCGGTCGCTGGTCGCCTCGTCCGGTGGAGCGATGGAGGCAGCGCTGGCCGGTGAATTCGTCCGCCTGCCAGTCCAACGCAAGGACCCGGCGAGCCTCCTGCTGAATGCCGGCAGGTTGGCCCGGCTCATCCGGCGGGAGGGCGTCGACCTCGTCCAAGTCCGCTCCCGCGCGCCGGCGTTCAGCGCGATCCATGCGGCGCGACGGGCGGGCGTCCCGGTGGTCACCACCTATCATGGCATCTACTCGGCGCGGTCGGCGGCGAAGCGCTGGTACAATGGCGTCATGACCCGGGGCGACCTCGTGATCGCCAACTCCGGCTTCACGCGCGACCACATTCTCAGCGAGCACGCGCTGTCCCCAGATCGCGTCGCGGTGGTTCCAGAGGGAGTCGACACCCGCCGTTTCGATCCGGCGGCGGTATCCCCCGACCGCGTGGCGGCGATCCGGAGCGCCTGGGGGCTGGGAACGGACGACCACCGGCGCTTGATCCTCTGCGCGGCGCGACTGACATCGTGGAAGGGGCAGGGCGCCGCGATCGAGGCTTTCGCCGCGCGGCCTCGCCGGGAAAACGCCGTTTTGGTTCTTGCGGGGCGGATCGAGAGCGAGGCCTACGCCGAAGCCCTGCTACGCCTCGCCAGGAACCGGGGCGTTTCGGACGCCGTGAGGTTCGTCGGACAGATCGACGACATGCCCGCCGTCCTTCTCGCCGCCGACATCGTCCTCGCGCCTTCCCGGGCCGCGGAGTCTTTCGGGCGAAGCGTGGTCGAGGCGGCGGCGATGGAGCGGCCGGTGATCGCCTCCGCGATCGGCGCGCATCTGGAGACCGTGGTCGACGGTGAGACCGGCTGGCTGGTCGGCCCGACCGATCTTGAGGCATGGACCCGAACTCTCGGCGCCGCGCTGAGAACGCCGCCGGGAATGCTCGAAGCGATGGGGCGGCGGGCCCGCGCCCGCGCCGTCGACCGCTACAGCCTGGACGCCATGGTGGACGCCACCTTCGGCGTCTATAGGCGCTTGGTTGGCCTCCGATGACCGTCCGAGCCGATATCCTGGTGATCAAACTGTCCGCCCTCGGCGACATCGTGCTCGCCTTTCCCGCGTTCGCACGCATTCGCGCGGCGCATCCCAATGCGCCGATAGCCCTACTAACCACGCCGCCCTTCGAAGCCCTGGCCAAGGCAAGCCCGTATTTCGATCGGGTCTGGACTGATGGTCGACCTGATGGTTTGGCCGGCTGGTTGCGCCTCGTTTTTCGTATCCGTCGGGCGCGGTTCGCGCGGGTCTACGATCTGCAGTGCAACGACCGGACCAACCTGATCTTCCAGGCGCTGCGGCCGTTTGCGCCCGCGTGGTCGGGGACAGCCGCCGGCTGCGCCTTGCCGTTTCGTGATCCCGCGCGGATGGAGACCCACAGCCTGGAGCGTCAGGCCCGCCAGCTCCAGCTCGCCGGCATCTGGCCGGACGCGCCCACCGCGCCGATGTCCGCGCCGCCGCCGGACCTGTCCTGGCTGATCGCCGGCGCCGGCACCGTTCCGCCGGCCCGGCCGCTCGCCTTGCTGATCCCGGGCAGCGCGGCGACGCGGCCCCTGAAACGCTGGCCGGTTGAAAACTACGGCGCGCTGGCCGCCGCTCTGGTCGGACGCGGTTTCGAGGTCGCCGTGATCGGCGCCGGGCAGGAGCGCGATCTTGCCGCCGCCATTCTCAACCTCGCTCCAGGCGCGCGGGACCTGACCGGCAAGACCGACTTCGCCGCCATCGCCCGACTAGGCGCGACCGCGTCGCTGGTCGTGGGCAACGACACCGGGCCAACCCATCTCGCCGCCGCCACCGGCGCGGCGACGGTCGTACTGTTTTCCGCCGACTCCAGGCCGGAACTCTCCGCGCCGCGCGGCAAGGTGACGGTGTTGCGCCGCGACGATCTCGCGGACCTCGGCGTTACGGCGGTTCTTGCCGCCGCCGAGGCTTCCGCCGTGTTGCGGTAATGGGGCGTTTCTCGGGCGCTCCGCCTTGAACAACAGTTCGGCTCCGCGCATATAGAACGGTAGTTAAGCCGTCTCGCCAACGGCTGGTCCAGCGTGTTCACGAACAGAGAGGTAGAGCCTATTCGCCGTCCCATGCCCGCGCCGCCGTCCAAGGACGGTCCTCGCATCAATGATGAAATCCGCGTTCCCCGCGTTCTGCTGATCGATCAGAACGGCGAAAAACAGGGAGTGATGCCGACATCGGCGGCGCTCGAGGCGGCAAGCGAGGCGGGTCTGGATCTGGTCGAAGTCTCTCCCAACGGCGATCCGCCGGTGTGCAAGATTCTCGATTTCGGCAAGTTCAAGTTCCAGGAACAGAAGAAGAAGAACGAAGCGCGCAAGCGCCAGAAGCTGGTCGAGGTCAAGGAGATCAAGCTCCGGCCTAACATCGACGTTCACGACTACGAAGTGAAGACCAAGGCCATGCACCGCTTCTTCGAAGAGGGCGACAAGGTGAAGGTGACGCTCAGGTTCCGTGGCGGCGAAATGCGCCACCCCGAACTCGGCATGAAGCTGCTTCAGAAGGTCCGCGTCGACTTCGACGAACTGGCCAAGGTCGAATACGAGCCGCGCATGGAAGGCCGCCAGATGATCATGATCCTCGCGCCGAGGTAGGTGGGGATCGAGACACGCGGGTCACACACGCGCTGAAATCCGAAATTCGATGAGCCTTAGGCTCGCGAGGCGCCGGAAACCGTTCTATCCCGCCGCATGGCTAACAATCCGCCTCTGATCTCCGCGCCGGTCGACGGCGCCGGGGCCTCCGCGCGGCAGTCGACGGCGGCGCTCTACACCCTGCTGTCGGTGATGTTCATCAACATGATGGGGTTCGGCATCGTGGTGCCGCTGCTGCCATTCTACGGTGAGTCTTTCCACGCCCCGCCCTGGCAGATCGCCCTGATCTTCTCGGCCTACTCCCTGGGATCGTTTTTCGGCGAGCCGTTCTGGGGCCGACTATCGGACCGCATCGGGCGCAAGCCGATCCTGATCTCGACCCTGATGGCCAACTGCGCCTGCTACGGCCTGCTCGCGTTCGCGCCGAACATCTACATCGCCTTTTTCATTCGCCTGGCGGGCGGCATGGCGGCGGGCAACGGATCGGTGCTGCAGGGCTATATCGCCGATGTCACGCCGGAGGATCAGCGCGCCGGCCGGATGGCGAAGCTGGGCGCGGCGTACAACATCGGTTTCATCCTGGGACCGTTCGCGGGCGGCATGTTGGCCAAGCCTTCGGCGGGCCACCTGGGGTTCCAGATCCCCCTGCTGATCGCCTCGGCGCTGGCGGCCTGCGCGGCCGTGGGGATCATGTTGTTCGTCAAGGAGAGCCGCGTGCGGGGCGTGGCGCGTGGGCCGCAAAAGAGCCGTTGGGCGATGATCGGCTTCGTCGCTGGTCATCCGGTGATCGGCCGGCTGATCCTGTTGACCTTCCTGGTCGGTTTCGCCTTCACCGGCATCGAGTCGACCTTCGGCCTGTGGGGACAGCATCGTTTCGGTTGGGGGCCGCGCAACGTCAGTTGGTGCTTCGGCATCGCGGGGCTGGTGTCGGCGCCGACGCAGTTCTTCGTCACCGGCGCGCTGTCGCGCAGGTTCGGCGAGGCGACCATGCTTGCCGTCGGCATGGTGGGGACGGTGGTGACCATGGCGTTGCAGCCGTTCAGCCACGGCGACTGGACGACCATCGCCCTGATGGCGGGGACGGCGCTGTTCTCCTCGGTCGCCTTCCCCAACGCCGGGGCTTTGATGAGCCGGAGCGTCGACGCCGACAATCAGGGCCAGGTCATGGGCCTCAACAACGCCGCCGGCGCCTTCGCCCGCGTGGCGGGGCCGTTCACGGCGGGGATCGTGTTCGCCGAGGTCGACCTCAACGGCCCGTTCTGGATCGGCGCGGCGATCGTCGCGCCGGCGATCTTGCTGGCGATCTCGGCGGGACGGCGGGCGGCTAGAATTTAGGAAGAAAGGTAAAGATGAACCACGAAGGCGCGAAGGTTCACCAAGAAGCGCGTTTTCCCGCGCATTGCCGGCTGGCTGCCTTTTCAAGATCGCGAAGCCGTCCTAAGAAATGATCGCTTCATACTGAGGAAATATGGTTTGGCGCTACAACCTTCGTGTCTCTTCGTGTCCTTTGTGCCTTCGTGGTTAATCTTGTCCACTCTCACCCCATCCCGCCATCGCACCGCACGATGGCTCCGGTGGTGAAGCTCGACGCCGGACTGGCGAGATAGAGCGCGGTGGTGACGATCTCCTCGGGACGGCCGGGCCGGCGCAGGGAATTGGCGGCGGTCTCGCGACTCGCCTCGTCCCAGGCCTTGGAGATGTCGGTCAGGAACGGCCCGGCGGAGATGGCGTTGACCCGCACCTTCGGTCCATACTCCCGCGCCATCGACACCGTCATGGCGTTCAGCGCCGCCTTGGCGCCGGAGTAGGGCACCACGCCGGGCAACGGGACCAGTGCGCCGCTGGATGAGACGTTGATGATCGTTCCGCCATCGCCGTCGAACATTCGCTTGGCGACGAGTGACGCCAGCCGGAACGGCCCCTTGAAGTTGAGGGCGACGATCTTGTCGAACCACGCCTCGGTGACGTCGTGCGACGGGATGGCGGGCGACATGCCGGCGTTGTTGACCAGGATGTCGATGCGCCCGAACTCGCAGTAGGCAGTCTCCGCCAGCCGCTCCACGTCGCTCCACTGGCTGGCGTTGACCGGGACAGCGAGGGCGCGGCGGCCCATCGCCCGCACCTCGTCCGCCGCCCGCTCGCAAGCGTCCAGCTTCCGGCTGGCGACGACGATATCCGCGCCAGCCTTGGCGAACGCGCGGACCATCTCCAGCCCAAGCCCGCGCGACCCGCCGGTGATCACGGCGACCTTGTCGGTCAGATCGAAGAGGTCGTTCATGCCGTCCCAATCGTGCAAAGAAGAAAGATGAACCACGAAGAGCGCAAAGGACACGAAGGAATCACGAAGGGAGCCGAGGCGGTGGCGAGCGCCGTGGTGGATGCGGCGATTAAGGTTCATCGCGCCCTTGGCGCGGGGCTGCTGGAATCGGCTTACGAGCAGTGCCTAGCCTACGAACTTGAAAAGAGAGGGTTGGTCGTTCGCACCCAGCTGCCGATGCCGCTCGTCTACGAAGGCCTCGAGATCGGCAGCGGCTATCGCATCGATCTCCTTGTAGAAGGCGTCGTAGTCGTCGAGGTCAAGGCGATCGACGCGCTCTTGCGCGTCCATGACGCCCAGGTGTTGACCTATCTAAAACTGTCGAGATGCCGCATCGGCTTTCTGATGAACTTCAACGTCCCGCTCATGAAGCAAGGCATTCGACGTTTCATCCCCTAACTTCGTGCATCTTCGTGCCTTCGTGGTGAAAGCCTTCCTTCAGCCCTCATCCTTGCCAACGACCCCCGCTTCCCCTACACACCGCCGCTTCGTTTGAGCCGCCTGGCCCCAAGGCATGCCAGGGCGGTTCTTCAATGCGTTCTCATACAAGGACGGCCGACCCTCGCGGCGGCCGATGCAAAATGCCCAAACTGAAGACTAAATCGGGCGCCAAGAAGCGCTTCAAGATCACCGCGACCGGCAAGATCAAGGCCGGCGTGGCGGGTAAGCGGCACCGGCTGATCAGCCACTCCGCCAAATACATCCGCCAGAACCGCGGCACGAAGGTGATGACCGAGGCCGACGCCAAGACCATCAAGCTCTTTCTGCCTTACGGCCTGTGATCCTTTAGAAGCGAGATAAAGGCAAATGGCCCGCGTCAAACGGGGCGTCACCGCCCACGCCAAGCACAAGAAGGTTCTCGAGCAAGCCAAGGGCTTCTGGGGACGCCGCAAGAACACCATCCGCGCCGCCAAGGCCGCGGTCGACAAGGCGGGACAGTACGCCTATCGCGACCGCAAGGTGCGCAAGCGCTCGTTCCGCTCGCTGTGGATCCAGCGCATCAACGCCGCCGCGCGCACCGAGGGCATGACCTATTCGGTGTTTAGCCACGGCCTGGAGTTGGCCGGCATCGACATCGACCGCAAGGTCTTGTCGGACATCGCCGGTAACGACCCGGCCGCGTTCAAGGCGATCGCCGAGAAGGTGAAGGCCGCGCTGGCTTAACTCCAGGTGATCGCGAGGCGGTCTTGCGCCCCCTCCGTCACGGCGCAAGAAAGAGCGCCGCGCCACCTCCCCCGTAAGAGGACGGGTGAGGAATAGAAGCTAAATCAATCCTCCCACGCCCTCTTGCGGGGGAGGTGGCGCGCGGCGCCTCTTCGCCGCGTGACGGAGGGGGCGCAAAGCCGCATGAGCGATATTTTGGAAATCGAGAGAGATGTTCTGATCCGGGTCGCCGCCGCCGCCGACCTCGCGGCGCTCGACGCCTTTCGCGTCGAACTGCTCGGCAAGACCGGATCGATCTCGATGCTGCTGAAGTCGCTCGGCGGGATGAGCCCGGACGAGCGCCGCGTCCAAGGCCCAGCGATCAACGGCCTGCGGGACCGCGTCGCGGCGGCGATTGCCGCGCGGAAAGAGGTTCTTGAAAGCGCCAAGCTCGACGCCGAACTGGCCGGCGGCGCCCTCGACCTCTCGCTGCCCGCCCCGCCGCGCCGGACTGGTTGCGTCCACCCGATCATGCAGACGATGGACGAGATGATCGCCGTCTTCGCCGAGATGGGCTTCTCCCTCGCCGAAGGTCCGGACATCGAGGACGATTTCCACAATTTCACCGCTCTGAACTTCCCACCGAAGCACCCGGCGCGGGAGATGCACGACACCTTCTTCTTCCGTCCGGGGCCTGATGGCGAGCGCAAGCTGCTACGCACCCACACCAGCCCGGTGCAGGTCCGCGCGATGCGCCAGGGCAACACCCCGCCGCCGGCGCCGTGGATCGCGTCGGGCCAGACGCCGCCGATCCGGATCATCTCGCCCGGCCGCACCTATCGCTGCGACAGCGACGCGACGCACACCCCGATGTTCCACCAGATCGAGGGGCTGGTGATCGACCGCGACATCCACATGGGCCACCTCAAGTGGACGCTGGACCAGTTCATCGCCCGGTTCTTCGAACTGCCGAGCGTGGTCACGCGTCTTCGGCCGCACCACTTCCCCTTCACCGAACCCTCGGCGGAGATGGACGTGCAGTGCGACACCTCCGGCGGCGAGGTCAGGATCGGCGTCGGCCACGAGTGGTCGGAGATCGTCGGCTGCGGCATGGTTCATCCCAACGTTCTGCGCAATTGCGGGATCGATCCCGACGAGTGGCAGGGCTTCGCCTTCGGCTTCGGCGTCGATCGCTTGGCGCGGCTGAAGTACGGCATGCCCGACCTGCGCGACATGTTCGCGAGCGACACCCGCTGGCTGGCGCACTACGGCTTCTCGGCGTTCCAAGCGCCCAACGCGGCCTTGGGATTGAGCTGATGAAGTTCACCCTGGATTGGCTGCGCGAGCACCTCGACACCACGGCGACGGTCGAGGAGATCGTCGAGGCGATGACCCGCGTCGGCATGGAGGTCGAGCACGTGCTCGACCCCGTCGCCAAGCTCGCGGCGTTCTCCATCGCCAAGATTGTCGAGGCCGTTCAGCACCCCAACGCCGATCGTTTGCGGGTGTGTCAGGTCGATACCATTGACGGCCGCAAGGAGATCGTCTGCGGCGCGCCAAACGCTCGCGCGGGCCTGACCACGATCTACGCGCCCATCGGAACCTATGTGCCCGGCAGCGGGATTACCCTGGAGCCGCGCGCGGTGCGCGGCGTCGTCTCCAACGGCATGCTGTGTTCGGCGGCTGAATTGGAGACCGCCGCCGAGTCCGACGGCATCCTCGAACTGGCCGACGATCTTGCGATCGGCGCGCCGGCGGCCGAGGCGTTGGGCCTCGACTCGGTGATCGACTTCGAGGTGACGCCGAACCGGGCCGATTGGCTGGGCGTCAACGGCGTCGCGCGCGACCTGGCCGCGGCCGGCCTCGGAACGCTGATCGACTCGCCCGTCATACCCGTAGCGGGATCGTTCCCCTGTCCCATCGAGATCCGCCTCACCGCCCCCGAGGCTTGCCCGGCTTTCGCCGGACGGCTGGTGCGGGGCGTCAAGAACGGTCCGTCGCCGGCGTGGCTGCAGGCGCGGCTCAAGGCCATCGGCCTGCGTCCGATCAGCGCCTTGGTGGACATCACCAACCTGCTCGGCGTGGACCGCGCCCGGCCGCTGCACGTCTACGACGTCGCCAAGTTGACCGGCGGCTATGTCGAGGCCCGCCTCGGCCGCGAGGGCGAACAGCTCGAGGCGCTGGACGGCAAGATCTACGCCGTGACCAACGCCATGTGTGTCATCGCCGACGCCTCCGGCGCCATTGGCCTCGGTGGCGTCATGGGCGGAACGAGCACGGGCTGTTCGTTCGAGACCACCGACGTGTTCATCGAGAGCGCCTGGTTCGATCCGCTGCGCACGGCTCAGACCGGCCGCGACACGGGTATCGTGTCGGATGCGCAGTACCGCTTCGCGCGCGGTGTCGACCCGGAGTCTCTGGTTCCAGGTCTGGAACTGGCCACCCGTCTGGTTGTCGAACTCTGCGGCGGGGAGCCGTCCGATGTCGTGTTCGCCGGCGCGGCGCCCGCGCGGCTCGCGCCGATTGCCTTTGACCCGTCCTATGTCGAACGACTGTCCGGAATCGCGGTCGGGCCGGAGCGGGTGAACGCTATCCTGACCTCACTCGGCTTCGATGTAAAAGGCGGCGCGGTCCAGCCGCCATCCTGGCGCCGCGATATCGACGGCAAGGCCGATCTCGTGGAGGAAGTGGCGCGGATCGAAGGCTTCGACGCGCTGCCGAGCACGCCCCTGCCGGAAATCCCGCGCGCCGTCGGCGGCGTGCTGACGACGCGCCAAGGCCGTATCCGCCTCGCCCGCCGCGCGATGGCGGCGGCGGGCTACCAGGAGGCGGTGACCTGGTCGTTCACCTCGCAAAAGGTGGCGACCCTGTTTGGCGGCGGGAGCGAGCAACTGGTGCTCGACAACCCGATGGCGCCCGACCTCGACTGCATGAGGCCCTCGGCGCTGCCCGGCCTGATCCAGGCCGTCGGCCGCAACGCGCGGCGCGGTCTTCCGGGCGCCGCCCTGTTCGAGATCGGTCCCGCGTTCTCGGGCGACGAGCCGGGCGACCAGCACACCGTGATCGCCGCCGTGCTGCAGCCGAGCGCCACGCGAAATTGGAAATCGGCGTCGGACGAAGACATCCATGCTCTCAAGGGCGACCTGCTCGCCCTGTTGCGCGATCTCGGCGCGCCGGCTGCGGCGGTCGACCAAACCCAGCCCGCTCCCTGGTGGCGCCCAGGCCGCTCGGCCTCGCTGCGCCTCGGCAAGGCCGTGCTGGCGACCTTCGGCGAGCTGCATCCCGCGACCCTGGCCGCGATGGATGTCGAGGGTCCGGTTCAGGCCCTAGAGATCGCCCTAGACCTGATCCCCGAGCCGAAGCGCGGCAGAGCCAAGACCAAGCCCGCGCTCGAGCTGTCTCCGCTCATGCCCTTGAAGCGCGATTTTGCGTTTGTGGTCGACAGCGGCGTCGCCGGCGGGGACTTGGAACGGGCGATTATGGGTGTCGATCGCCGGCTGGTGACGGCGGCGCGCGTTTTCGATGTCTATTCCGGTCCGGGCGTGCCCGGCGGCGCTAAGTCGGTCGCGGTCGAAGTCACTATCCAGCCGCGCGAACAAACCTTGACCGACGCGGAGATCGAAGCGCTGTCGCGCAAACTGGTCGCGGCCGCGCTGAAGGCAACCGGGGCGACCCTGCGGTCCTGACGATCAGGCTAGGCGGGATTCCGCGCGGCCGCGGCGCTCGCGCCTGACGAACCCGCCGATCGCGCCGACGCCGAGGAGCATGAGCGCCCATGTCGCCGGCTCCGGGACGCCGGTCACGCCGCCGCCTGGAGGGCTTACGACCGGAGGTGTCGGAATCCCACCAGCAGGCGGCGTGGCGATCGGAGGCGTGCCGCCGTTGCCTGGAGGCGTGGTGACCGGAGGTGTCGCACCGCCGCCGGGAGCCCCACCGCTGGGGGCGCCGCCTCCGGGGAGCCCGCCACCAGGACCACCTCCGCTGGGAACACCGGTCGTTCCGGGGCTCGGAACCCCACCGAAACCGCCGGGCGAACCGATCGTGTTCAAACTTGGAACCGGGAGGTCCGTGCCGCTCGGCTGCGCGGGGGCAAAGCCTTCGGGGGCGCCGACGACCGCCACCGCGTCCGAACTCACGCTGTCCGAACCGCCCGATACATAAAGCGAAGGAAGATTGGCGGGCGTGAGTTCCGCCAGCGGCGTCACACCGCCAGGCGGACATTCCCGAAGCGCAATGTGATGCTGAAGGCTAATTCGTATCAAAAAGTGATTTGCCTTTACCTTAGACAGAAGAGGTGTGACAGGTCTCTTGACAATCACCCTATGTATAGGTCTTCCGTGAACATGTTTATGGGCTGAAGCATGATGTTTGGATAGCATAGCCGCGGTTGTTGTTGCATGCGGAGTGCAGTCGACGGCTAACATGGGGCGACCCTTCTATTCTCAAGAGTTTCGTCGGGTGGCGTTATTGCCGCGCGAATGGCGGCCCACGAACTCGATTGAGCATTATAGGGCGAATATGCCGCTTTAGTTCACATTAAACTGTAAAATATGTTAATTTCGACTAGAAAGTGCGGGGTTAACCAGCGCCGATCATACTCAGCAAAGCTGTTGATTAACAATTACGACGCGCGGGCGGTCTGCAAATGCCGCTACCCGCGATGAGGCGCGGCGTCGGCGATAGCGGCTTCGATCTCGGACATCGAATGATATCCGGGCTGCATCTGCTTACCATTGACAACAAAAGTCGGCGTGGAATTCACATTGTTGTTGGTGGCGTAACCCTGGACTCTCTTGTCGAGCGCCTGCAAGGCGGTCTCGTTTTTCACACAAGCGTCGAACTGCGGCTCGCTCATGCCCATCGACTGAGCGATTCTCAGGAGACCGCCGCGCGGGTCGGCGTAGACGTCGGTTTGATTCTTGTAGATCGCATCCGTCACCGCGAAATACTTGTCCTTGCCCGCGCAGCGCGCCAGCAGGAATCCGGCCGCGGCGATCGACTCTTCGGTGGAGTCACCGACCAGCATCTCCCGCGCGATGTAATGAACGCGGCCGGTGTCGATGTACTTGGCCTTGAACGCCGCGAAGTTGTCCCGGTACCATTTGCCGCAGATCGGACAGGCCACCGAAGCGTACTCGATCACCGTGACCGGAGCGTTCGGTTTGCCGAGGCTCATGTCGTCCGGCATCGCCGATGCCGGTTTGGAGCAGGCGTAAGCCGAGGCCGCCAGGGCGCCCGTCATCAACACGCGTCTGTTCAGTTCGATCATGGAGCCCCTCGGCGGCTGAAATTGCGCTGCAACGCTTATGGCGGATTCTCGCGGCAGCGCCATCGCATCGTCGCAGACTTCGGACGAGACGGCGCCACTTCGATGGCGGAGCAGCCTATGAACCGAGGGCCTGTCGGAGTTGTGTGGGCGGGGCTCGCCGTAACCGCCATCGCGGCGGCGCCTCCGGTTATGGCCGCGCCGCCGCCGACGCACCCATCGAAAGCCCAGTCGGATACGCCGGATAATGAAACCGACGTTTCGGAGGTCGTGGTCACCGGCCGCAGGCCGCCCGGCGCGGTGGTCGGCGACATCAAGCCGGAACTCCAGCTCAGCCCCGCCGATATCCGGTCCTATGGCGTCAGCACGGTCACCGAACTCCTGGACGAACTCGCTCCCCAGACCCGCAGCGATCGCGGCCGGGGCGGCGAGGCGCCGGTCGTGCTGCTCAACGGCCATCGCGTCTCCAGCTTCGCCGAAATCCAGAACATCCCGACCGAGGCGATCCTCAGGGTGGACATCCTGCCGGAGGAGGTGGCGCTCAAGTACGGCTACACGGCTAACCAGCGGGTGGTGAACATCGTGTTGCGCCGCCGCTTCCACGCCATCACCGCCGAAGCGGGCGGCGGCGGACCGACCGAGGGCGGTGAGGAGTCGGGATCGGCCGAACTCGATCGCTTCCGCGTGCGCGGAGACAGCCGGCTCAATCTCGACCTCAAGGCGCAGGCGAGCGCCAACCTGACCGATGCCGATCGCGGCGTCATCGAGCCCGCCTTGCCCGGAGCGGTCGTTCCCGGCACGCCGACCGATCCCGGAGATTTTCGGACCCTCGTTCCCAAGTCGCGCTCGGTCACCGCAAACGCCGTCTACGCCCGGCCCACTGGCGCGGGGATCAACGCGACTGTCAACGCAACGCTGGGGGCGACCTCCAGCGAAGCCCTGCTCGGCCTCCCCCGCGTTTCACTGCGCGTCCCGGCGGCGAACCCATTCAACGCCAGCGGCCAGGATACGGTGGCCAGCCAGTATGTGAACGGTCCTGGTCCGCTGCGCCAGAACATCGACGGCTGGACGGCGCATCTGGGATCGACGCTGAACCGGGACGGCGGCGAGTGGCGGCTGTCGCTCACCGGCGCCTACGACCACGCCGACATCGAGACCCGCACCGACCGCGGGATCGACGCGACCTCGCTTCAGGCGATCGTCGCCGGCCTGGCCCCGACATTCGACCCGTTCCTACCGCTCGCTCCGGGCGCCCTGTTGCTGCGACCGCGCGACTCCGCCCGCTCGGTCACCGACGGCGCCAACGTGCAGATCCTGGCCAATGGTCCGCTGCTCCGCCTGCCGGCGGGGCCGCTGTACGCCAGCTTCAAGGGCGGCGACACCGCAAGCTGGCAATCGTCGAGCGGAACGCGGCTGGACGTTGCGCAGGATTTCAGCGCCTCGCGGAACAACGTCAACGCCCAGGTCAACCTCGATCTCCCGCTGACCAGCCGCAAAAACGGCATCCTGCCGGCGTTGGGCGACCTCTCGGTCAACGTCAACGCCGCCGTCGATGAGCTTTCCGATTTCGGGTTGTTGACGACCTTGGGCTATGGCGCGGTGTGGACGCCGAGGACAGGGGTCAATGTTGTCGTCTCCCACACGTCGGATCAGGTTGCGCCAACGGTCCAGCAGCTCGCGGGGCCGTTGGTGGTGACGCCGGAGGTTAAGGTGTTCGACTTCGTCACCGGCCAGACCACGGTCGTCACCCGGACCAGCGGCGGCAACCACGCCCTGATCGCCGACCATCGCGACGTGACCAAGATCGGCCTGACGCTGAAGCCGTTCACGGCGCGGGACCTCACCTTCACCGCCAACTACGTCACCAGCCACATTCGCAACCCCATCCAGACCTTCCCGTCGGCCGACGTGGCGATTCAAGACGCCTTCCCGGAGCGTTTCACCCGCGACGCCGAGGGCGTGCTGATTGGGGAAGACATCCGCCCGGTCAACTTCGCCGCCCAGGATCGGAGCGAAATCCGCTATGGCCTGAACCTCACCCTGCCGATCGGCAAGCAGCCACCGCCGCGGGAATTCCGCCGCTTCGGCGGGGCACGCGGCGGCTCCGACGGTCCGCCGCCGGGAGGCGCCGATGGACCACCGCCAGGAGGGGGCGGCGGGCGCGGCGGAGGCGGGTTCCGGGGCGGCGGCTTGGGCGGCCCTGGCGGCGGGGGACGGCTGCAGCTCGCCGTCTATCATACCGTTCTGTTCAACGACTCCTTCACGATCTCGCCCGGCGGCCCGGTCCTCGACCTGCTGAATGGCTCCGCGGCCGGCGATACCGGGGGCGCGCCGCGTCATGAGGTCGAGGCGCAGCTCGGCCTGTCCGAAAACGGCTATGGCGCCCGCCTGACCGCCGACTGGAAGAGCGGCACGCGGGTGATCGGCGCGCCGGGCTCCAGCGCCGGCGACCTCGGCTTTTCCGATATCGGAACCGTCAACCTGCGGGTGTTCGACACGCTCGGACCGCAACAGAAGTGGGTGCGACGCCACCGCTGGCTGTGGGGCTCACGCGTCACGCTTGCTGTGACCAATCTTTTCGACAGCCGCATCCAGGTCCGCGACGCCGCGGGACACACGCCGCTCATTTATCAGAGCGCCTATCTCGACCCTGCCGGGCGGACGATAAAGGTCAGTTTCAGAAAGCTGTTCTTCTGACCGCGCGGACCACGGTCGCGACCCGCGCCAGATCGCTTGTATCTGTTGCTAAGCGCTCGGCTTTAGACGCCGCTTTCGTAGAGCCAGGCGCCGACCAGCACGCAGGCCAGCAGAGTCGAGAACACCGCCAGGCTCAGCCCGGTTAGCAGGTCCTCCCAAAGATGAGGGCTCGCCGTCTGTTTGTCCGGCTCGCCTCGGCCGAGCACTTCGCGATGAGTGTGCATGGTTCGATCTCCGCGCGCGCGGACCGACATGGGCCGTCCGCCCATAGTTGACGCGCGCGTGTTTCGCCGAAATTTCCGCCTTGAAGCAGTCGTCCGCGCGTCCGGCGACAGCATTTCAAGTCGACACATTGGTTGGCGCCAGTGACCGCCCGGAAACACAACACCTCCAAATCATCATCTTCCGCCCGCATTTGGCGGCGCCGCGCGATGTTATTCGATCAGCGTTGATCGAACTGTCAAGTAATAATGCTTCGTCACATCGATCGATTTTTGCGAGATGAAGGTATCCGCAATTTTGAGGAAAGTATATTATGAAGATTATTGTTTCGGGGTTTGTAGCCTTCTCGGCCATCGCTCTCGCCATTCCCGCGCTGGCGCAGTCGGCCAACGATGTCACCTGGACTGGCCCCTATGTCGGCGTGAACCTCGGCTACGGCGGCGGCGATTTTCAATACGATGCGTCGGGAACCACCGACGCGGCGGGGACCAATCCAGCGGCCGGCCGCTTGCGGCAGTCATCCAGTGGTGTGATTGGTGGCGGCCAGATCGGATACAACTATGAAATGCCCAACGGCGTCCTGTTCGGCGTCGAGACGGACATCGCCGCCTCGGACATCGGCGCCAGGACATCGTTCTCAAGCGTCGACAGCTTTGGGAATACGGCCGCCGGCGATGTGAGATCCAAGATCGACGATCTGGGCACGGTGCGCGGCCGACTCGGAAAGGCGATGTTCGACGGACGTTTCGTGCCTTATGTCACCGGCGGCTTCGCCTATGGCGGCGTTAAGTCGAGCACCGGCTACGCCTGCTCGAGCTGCGTCGCGACAGGCTTTAATTCGCCGACCTCGACCCAGACCGGCTGGACCGCCGGCGCCGGCGCGGAATACGCGCTCAACCGCCACCTGTCGATGAAGGCGGAGTATCTCTACACCGACCTCGGCCGGGACGATGTCGCGACGAACGCCGGCCAGTTCAGCGTCGGCGGCGCGACCCTGTACAACGCGAATGTCTCGGAAAAAGCCACCGCGAACGTCGTGCGCGTGGGCCTGAACTACCGCTTCTAGAGCGAGCGTCGGTCTGGCGGAGGTCCTCTCGCGGCCTCCGTCAGACCCGATGCGCCGCGCGGAGGCGGCTGACCGACCGGTTGTCGTTCCAGTGCGACTGGACCGCCCGCGCGAAGCGCGGCGGACGGCTCTCCAGATAGCGGGTCGCGAGCCACAGGCGCTTGAGGTGGCGTTTGACCCCGTTGGCTACGTCGTCTTCGTACGCCGTCCGGCCGTGCAGGACATGATAGTTGTTGATGAACTGCATCTCGCCGGGACGCAGGTCCATATAGACGTTGAACTCGGGCTGGTTGGCCATGGCGCTGACCGTGTCGAGCGCCTCGACGACCAGGGGGCTGAGGCGCGGCGCGCCTTCGAGGCGTTGCGAGCTGCGGATGTACTGCGGCACATACCGGCAGAACAGCCGTCCGTCGTGCTCGGTGAAGACGTTGCGCATGTAGAACGGCGAGCCGCCCGGCGGTTGCTCGCCGCGATAGTCCCACGGCAGTTCCTCCATCAGGGCGGCGACCAGATCGGGCCGCGACTCGACCAGTTCGTTGTGGATCGCGACGATGTTGGCGACGCAGGACAGGCCGCCGGACTTCGCCGCGCAGACACATCAGCCCGACAAGGTCGGAACCGTCGGTGTGGTAGTCGAGCGCGACGAGGCCGATCTCGTTGCCCCGGATCGTCGGGTCGTCCAGCCGCTTGCCCTGATCGGTGACGTCGCCCATCACGTGGCCGTGCTTGTTCTGCGGCCACGGCTCGCCCAGGTGCATGCCGACGCCCCAGTACAGCATGGTCAGTTCGTCATCGTCATAGCGGTCGGTGTCGAGAGCCGAGATGCGGACGAAACCCCGCCCGTCGATCAGGTCGCGTTCGACCCGTGCGAGCTTTTCGACCAACCCGTCGAGAGGGAAATCCTCGCGCCCGATTTGCAGAAGGTCGTCGGACTTAGCTTGGGCGTGGCGCAGCGCGCTGTCGAGCTCGGCATGATCGGCGGCGGTCAGGACCACGGTCCACTCGGACGGATCCTGGACATCCTTTGAGCGCCAAGAGACATGGGTGTCGAGCTTGCCGGGTTGGGCGAGCATGGCCGTTTCCTCAAACCTCATCAGCGTTTTCACGACTTCACTCCCACGACCCGGCGACGTCAATCGCCGCCGTATTTGAAAAGGCGTTCCATGGCTACGGATATCGAGATCGCCCGCGCCATCCCGCTGCACCCGATCGCGGAGGTCGCCGAACGGGTGGGCGTCGACGCTGGGGCGGTGTTTCCCCATGGCCGGTATCTGGCGAAGCTCGATCTCGACTACGTCAACTCGTTGCGTGGCCGGCCCGACGGCAAGCTCATCCTGGTCACCGCCGTCAGCCCGACGCCGCCCGGCGAGGGCAAGACCACCACCACCATCGGCCTGGGCGACGCGCTGAACCGGATCGGCAAGAGCGCGGTGATCGCGCTGCGCGAGCCGTCGCTCGGCCCGGTGTTCGGGCGCAAGGGCGGCGCCACGGGCGGCGGACGCGCGCAGGCGGCGCCGATGGAGGACATCAACCTCCACTTCACCGGCGACTTTCACGCCATCACCGCGGCTCACAACCTGCTCTCCGCCATGCTCGACAACCACCTGCACTGGGGCAACGCCCTGGAGATCGAGCCGCACGCCATCGTGTGGCGGCGGGTGATGGACGTGAACGACCGTGCCCTGCGCAGGCTGGTGATCGGTCTGGGCGACGGCGAGAACGGCACCGTCCGCGAATCCGGATTCGACATCACCGTGGCCTCGGAGGTGATGGCCGTGCTCTGCCTCGCCGCCGATCTGGAGGACCTGCAGGCCCGTCTGGCCCGGATCGTGGTGGCGCGGCGGCGGGACGGCTCGCCGATCACCGCTGGTGACCTGAAGGCGGCCGGCGCGATGGCGGCGCTGCTGCGCCAAGCCATTCAGCCCAATCTCGTTCAGACGCTGGAGGGCAACCCGATCCTGATGCACGGCGGCCCGTTCGCCAATATCGCGCACGGCTGCAACTCGGTGATCGCCACCCGCACCGCGCTGAAGCTGGGCGACTATGCGGTGACGGAGGCGGGGTTCGGCGCCGACCTTGGCGCCGAGAAGTTCTTCGACATCAAGTGCCGCGCCGCCGGGTTGCGGCCGGCGGCGGTGGTGATTGTGGCGACGCTGCGGGCGATCAAATACCAGGGCGGCGCGCCGGCGAAATCGGTCGGCGCGCCGAACGCGGACGCGCTGGCCAAGGGCCTGGTCAACCTCGCGCGCCACATCGAGAACGTGCGGTCCTTCGGCGCGCCTGCCGTGGTGGCGATCAACCACTTCGCCGGCGACACCGACGAGGAACACGCCATGGTCGCCGAATTCTGCCGAAGCACGTTTGGCGTTAACGCCATCGTCTGCCGCCACTGGGCTGACGGCGGCGCGGGCGCGGAGGACCTGGCGCGGGCGGTGGTGGCGCTGGCCGACCAGCCGTCGACGACCGCGCCGCTCTATCCGCTCGACCTGCCGCTCCGCGCCAAGATCGAAACCGTGGCCCGCCGCATCTACCGCGCCGAAGGCGTCGCCCTCGCGCCCCGCGCCGAAAAGGCTCTGGCGAGCTTCGAGCGGGAGGGGTTCGGCGCCCTGCCGGTCTGCATCGCCAAGACGCCGTACTCCTTCTCCGCCGACGAGAAACTGCTGGGCGCCCCCACCGGCTTCACGCTTCCTGTGCGAGAGGTTCGCCTCTCCGCCGGCGCCGGCTTCGTCGTGGCGATCTGCGGCGACGTCATGACCATGCCGGGTCTGCCGAGGGTTCCCAGCGCGAACGGCATCCACCTGGATACGGAGGGGCGGATCGACGGGTTGTTCTAGCCTTCTACTCCTCACCCGTCCTCTTACGGGGGAGGTGGCGCTCGACGCCCTCTCGCGTCGAGTGACGGAGGGGGCGCAAGGCCGCCACAACGAACGGCACGCGCGCCCACAGCGCCGCATCGGCTTATCGAAGCACCCGGAGCGCGGCTTTGCGCCCCCTCCGTCACGGCGCAAGAAAGAGCGCCGCGCCACCTCCTCCGCGAGATGGCGGGTGAGGAGTAAGTCAACGCCAATCTTCCCACGCGCCTCCTACCGGGGACGCAGCGCTTGATGCCATAACATGACCATCCGCTGTGGATGTTACGTCGTGTTCGCCGCTAAAGTCAGTGGATGAACAGTTCCATCCGACGGTTTGCCATGATGCTCGCAGGTCTTGGCATCGCAATTAGTGGATGTGCCGCCAAAAACATTGATCCGAGATATACGCGGATCGACGCTAGGATCGCATCTCCAGATGGAAAGCTTGAGGCGGTCTATGCTGAGGACACCGGAGGAGGCGCTGCGATTGGAGTGACGGAGGAGGTCTTTGTCGTGACTGCGGGCAAGTTTCCTGCCTTAGAAGATCGTGTTCTTAGTGAGGAGTGCGTTCACGACATCAAATTAGCTTGGATGGCGCCCAGACTCCTGAACGTGAGTTACGTCATCTCGGCGGACTTTCGGGATCATCCTCATCCATACGGCCCGTCCCTGTTGTCGATGCTCTCAAGCGGATACTGGACGTTTAGCCATCCCCACGGGGTTAGAGTTCGATTTTTGCGCCAACTCGTGCAGCCTCAAGGGGTTTGCTAGCGAGCCCGTCTCTCACTCCACCTCCGGCACCACATCCACCGCGACCTTCAACTCTTGGTCACCCGGGCTGAGCAGGATGCCGTCGATCGGCGCGACGTCGGCATAGTCCCGTCCCGTCGCCAGGACGATGTGGCTCTCGGCGGCGATGACCGCGTTTGTGGGGTCGAAGCCGATCCAGCCGATGTCGTCGCCGCACCACAGCGAGACCCAGGCGTGGGTGGCGTCGGCGCCCTCGAGCCGCGGACGGCCAGGCGGCGGCCGGGTGCGCAGATAGCCGCTGACATAGGCGGCGGGAAGCCCGAGGCCCTTGAGGCCGCAGATCATGATGTGGGCGAAATCCTGGCACACGCCGCGCCGCTTGGCGAAGGCCTCGGCGACCGGGGTGGAGACCGAGGTGGCGTCGCCGTCATAGATGAAGTCGCGGTTCATCCGGGTCATCAGATCGATCGCCGCCTCGACGGTCTCGCGGCCCGGCGCGAAGCTCTCGCGGGCATAGTCGGTGATTTGGGGCGCGATCGGGGTGCGCCGCGTCGGATAGAGGAACGACGCCGGGGCGTCCGACGCCAGGGAGGCGCCGGCGAGGCCGCGCGCGCGCACCGACTCCCACGCCATGCTGAAGGGCAGGGTGTCGCGGGACGGATGGACCTCGACCCGCGAGCGCGCCTCGATCACAAGTTCCTTGTGCGGCGTGTCGATCAGCACGGTCAGGGTGTCCTCGTCGAACGCGCCGACCCGGCTCACCGCGCGCGCCGGCGTCGGCGAGATGGTGACGCCGCTTCGGATCACCGTCTGGCTCGCGCTCGACCGCGGCGTCAGGCGCAGGACGCAGCGGGCGAAGGTCACGCGGGACTCGTAGTCGTAGGTCGTGCGGTGGCGGATCTCGTAGATCATGCCAGGCTGGCCAGCTTGACCGTCGGCGTCGCCTGCGCGCCCTGCAGGAAATAGCGGTCGGCCACCGCGCCGGAGAGGGCCATCAGCTCGACCTCGAACGACCCGATCTTCTCCTCGGTGATCTCGGCGGCCTCCTCGGTTTCGACCTCGCACGCCATCGCCAGCACTCTGCGCAGTTGCGGTTCCAGCATGCCGTCCTCGACCAGCGAGGGCAGGTGGGTGAGATGGTCCTTGATGGTCTGGACCTGGAAGGCCAGCGAGCGGGTGTTGAACGGATCGAGGATGACCATGTCGAGCACCGGAACCGGCGCGATACCGACCAGATAGCGGGCGCGATAGGTGATCTGGCTGTCGGCGAGGTCGAGCAGCAGGTCGAGCTCGTCGGTGTTGGCGTGGGCGTGGCCGAACACCCGGGCGAAGCGGCAGATGTTGATGCCGCGCTCGACGCGCCGCCCGATGTCGAGGAAGCGCCAGCCGGCGGTGCGGTTCATGTTCTCCTGCGCGAGGCCGGAAAGACCCGCCAGGGTGCGCAGCGACCCCTCGACCCTCGCCACGGCCTCGGTCTCGGTCAAGGTCTCGGCCTCGACGTGGGTCAGCCCGCGTTCGAACTCCAGCAGCAGGCTCCAGAAATCGGCGGACAGCCGCTCGCGCAGGCTGGCCGCGGCGCGCCGGGCCCGGTGGGCGAGTCCGATCGCCGAGCCGTAGGCCGTCTCATCGTGCAGCGCGGTCCGCGCGACCTCCAGGGCCGGCGGCTCGCCCGGCTCTTCGCCGAGAGCGCCCCAGTCAGCGAGGATCTCGCGGAGCTGAGTGAAGGTCGCGCCGACGCCGTGGGCCGCGCCTTCCGCCTCGACCAGGCTGGCGCCCAGGCCGCGCACCAGGCGCAGGGTCGCCTCGGCGCGCTCCAAATAGCGGCCGAGCCAGAACAGGTTGTCGGCCGCGCGGCTGGGCAGGTTGCCAAGGATGCGGCGCACCTTCACGTCGTCCTGGTTGGCCAGCAGGGTGAAGGGGTTGGCGGGGGTGTCGTGGATGACCCAGACGTCGGCGGTGCGAACGCCCGCGCCCATCGAGATTGCCCGGGCGTCGCGCTGGTCGGAGGTTCGGCAGAAGCCGCCGGGCATGACCTGGAAGCCGCCATCGGCGGTGGCGGTGGCGAAGACACGCAGGGTGAACGGCGCCGGCTCTAGGCGATCGTCTCGCAGAACGGGCATGGTCGACAGCCGCACCACCTCCTGACCGACGAAGTCGCTCGGCCGATCCCGCAGCCGCTGGGCTAAGACGCGGCGTTCGTCCGGCGACAGGTCCGACAGCAGCCGCGGGGAGGGGAGCAGAGTATCGATCAGGGCGGTGTTGAACGCGGTGGCGATACTCAGGGTCTTGGACGCCTCGACCATTGCGCGCTCGGCCGGCTGGCCGCACCACCAGGTGGCGATATTCGGCAGCTTCAGCGACTCGCCCAGGACCACGCGGCAGAGCCGTGGGAAGAAGCCCATCAGGGCGCGGGATTCCAACACGCCCGATCCCGGCATGTTCAGCACGGATACCCCGCCGCCGCGGATCGCGTCGAGCAAGCCCGGCACGCCGAGTCGCGAGGCGCTGTTCAGCTCAAGCGGATCGATGAAGTCGGCGTCGACGCGGCGGAGGATGACGTCGATCCGCTTGAGGCCGGCGATGGTGCGAACGTAGCAGAGACCGTCGCGCACCACGAGGTCGTCGCCCTCGACCAGCAGGAAGCCGAGGTAGCGGGCGAGGTGAGCCTGCTCGAAATAGGTCTCGCTGAACGGGCCGGGCGAGAGCAGGGCGATGCGCGGCTCGGCGCGGCCGGCGGCGGCCGACAGGCCCTTGCGCATGGCTTCGAAGAACGGCGCGAGGCGCTCGACGTTCATGCCGTTGTAAAGGCCCGGAAAGGCGCGGGAGATGACCAGGCGGTTCTCCAGCTCGTATCCCGAGCCGGACGGCGCCTGGGTGCGGTCGCCGAGCACCCACCAGCGGCCGTCCGGCCCCCGGCCGAGATCGGCCGCGTAAACCTGCAGCCAGCGCCCTCCGGACGGCGCGGACCCGCGCAGGACGCGGACGAAATCCGGGCTGCCGGTCAGCGCGCTGGCGGGGATTTCGCCCCGCGCGACGAGGTTCGCGTCGCCGTAGATGTCTTGCAGCAGGGCCTCGAACAGGCGCGCCCGCTGTTCCACGCCTTCGGCGATCTTAGCCCACTCGTCCGAAGCGATGATCAGCGGCACCGGCCCCAGTGGCCAAGTCCGCTCGGTCTCTTCGCCATAGACGCGGTGAGAGACGCCGGTGTCTCGGATATGCCGGGTGGCCAGGGTGAAGCGCGAGCGCAGCTCGCCGTCGCCGTACTCCGAAAGATCGCCGAGAAAGTCGAGCCAGGTCGACCTCGGCCGCCCGGTGGCGTCGAACAGCTCGTCGGGTATGCCCGGCAGGGTCTTGTAGCCGGAGAGCCACCCCGAGAGGCGCGCCTTGGCCGGCGCGGCGAGGTCCGCCGCGCGGGGGTGACTGATCACGGTCACATCCCTCCCTCCCCTTTATGGGGAGGGTCGAGTCGCGAAGCGACCGGGGTGGGGAAGTCCGCGACGGCCGCGATGTCAGAGGATAATCCCGACTCCCCCACCCCGGACGTCGCTTCGCTCGTCTCGACCCTCCCCACTTCGGGGGAGGAAAGAACAGTGCCCAGCGCTGACAGGATCGTCTCGATCACGCCATCCATGTTGGTGTTGATGTCAGCGTTGGATATGCGAAGTGTTGTGAAGCCCTCGCGCCTCAAGACCGTGTCGCGGATGAAGTCGTGGTCGGCTTGAGCGTCGGAGTTGTGACCTCCGCCATCGGCTTCGACGACGAGGCGCAATTTGAAGCAGACGAAATCGAGGTAGTAGCCCTTGAAGGGTGCTTGGCGGCGGAAGTGGAAGCCATGGTTTCTCAAGCCACGAAGGTGAAGCCACAGGCGCGCTTCTTGCGGCGTGAGGTTCTGGCGCATTTCCCGTGCGCGGCGCGTACGGCTTCCACCTCCCTCCCCTTTATTGGCAGGGACAGACGGCGAAGCCGTCAGGGTGGGGAAGTGAGGGTTGATTCGAGAGTCGGCAGGCGAACCCGACTCCCCCACCCCGCTCGCTGCGCGAGTCGGCCCTCCCCATGAAGGGGAGGGAGGAAGTTGCGTTCGCGCGCTCATGTCCGCAGATCGAGCGTCAGAGGGAACTCGGGTGACACGACCGCCGCTCCAACCTCCATCGCCCCCGGCGTATGCCCATGCGGAATGAAGCGGGCCTTGCGGCGGGCCTCGGCCTCGTAGGCGTTGACCGGGTGGGTGTCGTGGCTGCGGCCGCCCGGGTGGGCGACGTGGTAGACGCAGCCGCCGAGGGAGCGGCGGGCGTCGCGGTCGACGATGTCGAAGGTCAGGGGCGCATCGACGTCATGGGTCGGGTGCAGGCCGCTGGGGAGCTTCCACGCCTTGTAGCGGACGCCGGCGACGGCCTCTTGCGATACGCCGGTGGGCGTCATCGGCAGAACGCGGCCGTTGCAGGTGATGGCGTGGCGGGCGGGGTTGAACCCTGTGCAGAGCACCTGCAGCCGCTCCACCGACGAATCCACCAGCCGCACCGTGCCGCCGGCGGAGGTTTCCTCGCCCATCACGTGCCAGGGTTCCAGGGCGTGGCGGAGTTGCAGGGTGACGCCGCCGTATTCGACCTCGCCGTGGACCGGGAAGCGGAACGCCCGCTGCGCTTCGAACCACACCGGATCGAAGGCATGGCCGGCGGCGGTCAGGTCGTCCAGCACGGCCTTGAAGTCGGCCCAGACGAAGTGCGGCAGCATGAAGCGGTCGTGCAGGGCGGTGCCCCAACGCACCAGCCGCTCGGTGCGCGGCGCGCGCCAGAACCAGGCGATCAGGGCGCGGATCAGGAGCTGCTGCGCCAGGTTCATCCGCGCGTCCGGCGGCATCTCGAAGCCGCGGAACTCGAGCAGGCCCAACCGCCCGGTCGGTCCGTCCGGCGAATACAGTTTATCGATGCAGATCTCGGTGCGGTGGGTGTTGCCGCCGGCGTCGATCAGCAGATTGCGCAGCAGCCGGTCGATCAGCCACGGCGACGGCGACTCGTCCTCGCCTAGTTGTGGAATCGCGGCCAGAGCGATGTCGAGTTCGTACAGGCTGTCATGCCGAGCCTCATCCACTCTCGGCGCCTGGCTGGTCGGGCCGATGAACAGGCCGCTGAACAGGTAGGACAGCGCGGGATGGCGCTGCCAGTAGATCAGCAGGCTCTTGAGCAGATCGGGCCGGCGCAGGAATGGCGAGTCCTCCGGGTTGGCGCCGCCGACAACGACGTGGTTGCCGCCGCCGGTGCCGACATGGCGGCCGTCGACCATGAACTTGTCCGCCGTCAGCCCGCAGGCGCGGGCGTCGGCATAGAGGCCGGTGGTGTTGTCCACCGCTTCGCGCCAGGACTTCGCCGGCTGGACGTTGACCTCGATCACGCCGGGATCGGGCGTGACCTTCAGGACTTCAATGCGAGCGTCCGCCGGCGGACCATATCCTTCGAACCGGATCGGCAACCCCTCGGCGGCGAGTTCCACCTCGGCGACCAGGGCGAGGTAGTCTTCCAGCGCCGCGACCGGCGGCATGAAGACGTAGAGGTGGTCGTTCCTCTGCTGGACCGACAGCGCCGTCCTGACGTGGACCGCCTTGCGCCGCGGCGCCGCCGCCCGGCGCAGGACCGGCTCGTCGGAGCGGTACAGCTCGTCGAAGGAGGGCAGGGGGCCGCGCGGCTCGTAGGGGTCGAGCGGCACGATGTGCGGGTAATCCTCCTCCTCCAGTTCCGGCAGTCCGCTTAAGGGAAGACGCATGCCGATCGCCGAGTCGCCTGGGACCAGGAACAGCCCGCCGCGCCGAAACGCCCAGGCTTCGCTCAGCCAGCCCTCGCCCTCGGTCGAGTCGAACGGCCTCCGCATCGGCAGGACGTAGCCGATCGGCTGAGACAATCCCGCCGCCATCGCTCTCGCAAGCGTCGCCCGTGACGACGTCGAGTCGAGCGCAACGTCGTCCAGAACAACATTTGCCGGCAGGTCGGCCTCGGTCTTGATCTGGGCCAGCGGGTCCTCGCGGGCGGGCGAGATGTGCTCGGGATCGATCCCGAGGCGACCCGCCAACCGCCGGGTGAAGTCGAGCGCCGAGGTCGGGCCGAGCTCCGCCGCCATGGCGCCGGCGGAGAGTCCGCGCCAGACCGGTTTGCCGTCGCGGCGCCAATACAGCCCGAGCGCCCAGCGCGGCAGGGGCTCGCCGGGATACCACTTGCCTTGGCCGTGGTGGACCATGCCGCCCGGCGCATAGCGCGCCTGGAGCCGGGCCAGCAGGGCCTCGGCGATGCCAGGCTTGGTCGGGCCGGAGGCGTCGGTGTTCCACTCGGGAGCTTCGGCGCCCTCGACGGCAACGAAGGTCGGCTCGCCGCCATGCGTCAGGCGAACGTCGCCGGCGACGAGATCGGCCTCGACCTTGTCGCCGGTCTTGAGCAGCGCATCCCAGCCCTCGTCCTCGAACGGCCGGGTGATCCGCGTCGGCTGGGCGACGCGGGTGACGGTCATCTCGAAGGCGAAGTCGGTGTTGGCCGCGCTCACCACCCCGCTGATCGGCGCGCAGGAGCGGTAGTGCGGCGCGGCGGCAAGCGGGATGTGGCCCTCGCCGCACAACAGGCCGGAGGTGGCGTCGAAGCCGATCCAGCCCGCGCCCGGGATGTAGGCCTCGGCCCAGGCGTGAAGGTCGGTGAAATCGACCTGGGTGCCGAGCGGGCCGTGGGTGGGATCGATGTCGGCCTTGAGTTGGATGAGGTAGCCGGAGACGAAGCGCGCGGCGAGGCCGAGCTGGCGGAACATCTGGACCAGCAGCCAGGCGCTGTCGCGGCACGACCCGGACCCCAGGGCCAGGGTGGCGTCGGGACGCTGCACGCCCGGCTCCATGCGCACGACATAGGCGACCTTGGCGGCGATGCCGGCGTTGATCGCCACCAGGAAGTCGATGGTCCGCCGACCCGCCGGGTCGAGCGCCGCGACCGCCGACCGCAGCAGCGGCCCGTCCTCATCCACCGTCCGATAGGCCGCCAGGTCCCGGATCAGATCGTCGTCATAGGTGAAGGGGAAGTATTCCGCGTAAGGGTCGACGAAGAAGTCGAACGGGTTGATCACCGTCATGTCGGCGGTCAGATCGACCTCGACGGCGAATTCCTGGGTTCGTTCGGTGAACACCAGCCGCGCCAGCCAATTGCCGTGCGGGTCCTGCTGCCAGTTGATGAAGTGGTTCGGCGGGGTGATCTTCAGCGAATAGCTCGGGATGAGGGTGCGGGTGTGCGGCGCCGGGCGCAGCCGGATGGTCTGCGGGCCGAGCTCGACCAGCCGGTCGTAACGATAGCGGGTGACGTGGCGCAGGGCGGCGAGAATGGACAGCGAAAGGCTCCTCGCCCGGCGGGCGCTTCACCTACAGTCGTAGCCGCGCGGTGGAAGCGATCAAGCGTCGAGTGACGTAACCCGCCGTCGTTCCGCGTCATCGGACGATACGGGCGAACAATTGGCCAAGAGCGGCTCGAACAGGGTCGTGGCCAGATGGCGCACGACATGGGTCACCACGCCGTCGCCCGTCAGATGATAGGCCTCGTTGGCGTTACACGGCAGGATGTAGTCGTCCGACAACCCCATCAGCCGGGCCGTTTCGCGCGGCGACAGCAGGCGCGAACGCACGGCGCCGTCATCGATCATCAACACCGTCTGCCGACTCGAACCGCCGCCAGGTGTCCGCAGGCATCCGGCGATGTCGTCGAACCTGACCTCCGCGCGCTGTATCCTGGTTCCCTCGGGAGTGCGGCGCGTGCGCCGATAGACCGCGCCGCACGCTTGGCCGCCGGCGAGCCGCAGCGCCTCCACCTTGGCGAAATGGATCGGAGCCATCAGGCTCAGCAGATCGCGGGTCTGCTCCGCCGTCCGCCAGAAATGTTCGGGTACGGAGTCCTCGATCAGATCGGATAGTCGGACGTTTCGGGCCGGCGGCAGCGGCAGCCGCCACCACACCGCGCCGGCGCTGACGCTTGAAGGCAATGCGGCCACCGCGTCGGTTAGGGTGGGGCTATGGAAAGCCGGCGGCGGTTCCGGCGCTGAATTCTCGGGCGGAATGCTGACATCCGCGGCGGCTCCAATGATGAACAGCCTGGGTCGCGACTGCGGAACAAACAGAGCAGCGTCGATCATCAGCGGCCCGAAGCGATAGCCGGCTTCGGCGAACGCCGCGCAGATGGCCGCGAAACTGGCGCCGTCGTCTGCGGTGAGAGCGCCGCGCACGTTCTCGATCGCCACCAGTTTCGGCGCGCGGCCCTGGGCGGCGAGGCCGGTGACAAGCTTCCAGAACGGGAAGAAGGCGCTGGACCGGGCGCCGCGAAGACCCGCTCCGGCGCCCGCTTCCGACAAGTCCTGGCAGGGAAACGAGCCCCACATCAGGTCCGCCCGGCCGGGAAGTTGGTCGAGCCGGATCTCGGCGACGTCGCCGACCGTCAGCTCCCCGCCGCCGCCAAAGTTCGCGCGGTACGACCGCGCCTTGCGCGCGTCGATGTCATTGGCGAAGGCGCAGGTCCAGCCCGGTCCCAAGCCGGCCCGAACCATGCCGCCGCCCGCGAAGAACTCGTAGGCGGCGTGCGGCGGCACGGCGGTGGGGCCGCGACGCCTAGTGGGTGTTCGCGGCGGCGTTGGCGGCGGCGTCGGCCTTGCGGTCGGCGGTTCCGGCGGCATGTTTGATGTCCGCGCCGGCCTTGTCCGCCGCGTTGGCCGTGGCGTCCGAGGCGCGGTCGAGGGCGGGGCCGGCGTCGGCCGCGGCCTTATCCGCCGCGTGGCCCGCGTCCTTCGCGGAAGTAACCACGGCGGCTCCGGCGGCGTCCGCCGCGGCGGCGGCATGGTCACCAGCGGCGGCGGCGTCATTTTTGGCGGACGGGGTGCAGGCCTCCAGGACAAGGGCGGTCGCGGCCGCGGCCCAAACGATGATGTTGCGCATGTCTTTCTTCTCCAGGAGCCGCGAGAGAATCACGCGGCCAGTTTGACGAGAGCCAGGGCCAGATCGGCCTGCCGGAAGGGTTTGGTCAACCTTAGAAGATCGGGCGCCGCTTCGTCCGCGCCCGTATAGCCGCTGATCAGAAGGATGGGTGTCTCGGGCCTGATATCTCGCATTCGCCTGGCGAGTTCGGCGCCGTTCATGCGCGGCATCTTGTAGTCCGTGACCAGCAGATCGAAACTCATTCCCGAACGGACGTGGGCGAGCGCCTCGAGGCCTCCAGGCGCCTCGGTGACGACGTGGCCGAGATCCCGGAGCATTTCCGCCGTGCCGATCCTCACCGCCTCCTCGTCGTCGACGAGGAGGATCGACAGCGTCCGGTCGACCACGGGCCCGGTTCTGAACGCTCCAGACTGGGCCGTGAGGGCGACCGTTCTCGCGACGGGAAGGAACAGGTTCGCGGTGGCGCCCTCGAGCGGCGCGCTTTCGAGCGTGAACGCCCCTCCGAGTTGGGCCACGAGCCCGTGGACCATGGACAGACCCAAGCCGGTGCCCTGTCCCATCGGTTTGGTGGAAAAGAAGGGTTCGACGGCTCGGGCCAGTGTTTCCGCGTCCATGCCCTGACCGGTGTCAGAGACAAAGATCCGGACATACTCGCCCGGTTTCAATCCGGCGACGTCGTCGGAACCCACGAGCGTGCGCACTTCCGCGCCGACGGTCAGCCGGCCGCCGTCGGGCATGGCGTCCCTGGCGTTCACGCAAAGGTTCAAGATCGCGAGTTCAAGCTGATTGAGATCGGTGGTCGCCGCCGGGAGGTCCGATGCGCAGCGGAAGTCGATTTCGATTCCCGCGCCCACCGAGCTCCTGATCAGATCGCGCATGCCGTCGAGCAGGCCCGCGACGTCGGTCGCGCGGGGGTCGAGCGATTGCCGGCGAGCGAAGCCCAACAACCGTTGAACCAGCGTCTTGGCCCGTTCCGCGGACTGCATTGCGCCCTCGAGGAGGCGTTCGGCGCGGCCGTCCACGGTCGCGCCGACATAGCGCCGCTGCAGGATGTCGAGCGCGCCGATGATCGGCATCAGGAGGTTGTTGAAATCGTGCGCCACGCCTCCGGTCAACTGGCCGATGGCTTCCAGTTTTTGGGATTGGCGCAGCGCCTCTTCGGCGTGACGCCGCTCGGTGATGTCCATGGCCTCCAACACGACGGCCACGACGTCACCGCCCGAGCCGAACATGGGTCGGAGCGATACGTCGAACGTGCGCGGGCGGCCCGGAAGGTTCAGCGTAAGCTCGCGCTGAAGGGTCTCGCCATTCGCGACCTGGCGGAAGCGCTCGCGAACAGGCTTGGCGAGTTGCGGCGTGCTCGAGACCCACCCTGTCTCCCAGAACGGCTTGCCGACGACTTCGGCGAGGCTGGTTTGAATTGCATCCAGCGATACGATGTTCGCATCCGCCACCAGCCCTTCCGGGGTGATCAGAAGCTGCAACATGAAGCTGGTTTCGAAGAGCGTGCGGAGCCGGCTTTCGCTCTCCCGCAGCTCGGCGGTCCGTTCGGCGACACGGTTCTCCAGACCCGCCGCGTAATCGCGGATCGATTGTTCCGCGCGCTGCTGGACAGAGATGTCGGTGTTGGTGCCGAACCAGCGGACGATCGCGCCACTCGGGTCCCGAAAAGGCTGAACCCGGGTCAGGAACGGACGATATTCGCCGTTGGCCGCCCTTAGCGGGAACACCATTTCAAACAGCTCGCCGGTCGAAAGAGAGGATGTCCACCTCTCCATGACCGACGGCAGAAGCTTGGGATCGTGAACGCTTTGCCAGCCAAGACCTTCCACTTCGTCGGGCGACGTTCCGGTATAGTCGTACCACTGCTGATTGTACCAAAAGATGCCCCCGTCGGCCTCGGCCATCCAGCACAGAGTCGGGATCGAATCAGCGAACGTTCGGAGTTGACGCTCGTTCTCGTGCAGCTCTTCCAGTCGGCCGCGGGCCTCGTACTGTCGGCGGCGGCCGCGCAGCGCCGAACGCGCCAGACTGATCAGGGTCGTCGGATGGAATGGTCGCTCGACGAAGGTCACGTTGCCCAGCAAGTCGAGGTGACGGGCGGCGGCCGGGTTGCGCTCCAGGCCGCCGCCATGTTCGGTCAGAAGAACGAACGGAAAGTCCGACCACGCCGGCTGATTGGCGAGCCACTGGGACAGGGGTTTGAGGTCCGCCGTGCGGAGCGCCTCATCGGTGACGACGGCGATTCCGGCGCCGCTTTTGATCTCGTCCACAAGCTGGAGGATCGAGCCACAGACGACGGCCCGAATGCCCGCCTCTTCCAGCATGGCGGCGGCCACCTTGCCGTCGCGCCCTCGAGGGGCGAGGACGAGCGCGCGTTCCGAAACCTGAGGCGTCATTCCACGTCACTGGAGCGAGGCTGGCCGTCCTCGCCGACCAAGACCGGAACGCCTCGCAACACGCCGTGGAAATTGGTCAGCGGTTCGCCGATCGCGATGCCGGCATTGTCGATGGTGAATTCGCGAATGGTGTCCTCGTGGGCGCCGGTGCGTTTCTTGACCACGGAAATCGCCCGCCTCACGCGCCCCCGCGCCTCGAAGTAGCGTAGCAGGATCACGGTGTCGGCGAGATACGTCACGTCCACCGGAGCCTTCATGTCTCCGACCAGGCCATGTTGAGCCACCGTCAGCCAGGTCGTGACGCCCTGACGGTTCAGGTACTGCAGGATCTCGTGCATGTGGAGAATCAACGCATTCTCATGCGGCATCGCCGCCTGGTAGCCGTTGAGGCTATCGATCACCACCGTGCGCGCGTGCCGGGTCTCCACGCTTTCGCGAACCTTATGCGAGAATTCGCCCGGGGTGAGCTGCGCCGCGTCGACCTGCACCACCGACAGCCGTCCATTGTCGATCATCGCCTGGAGATTGATACCCATGACCTTGGCTCGTCCGAACAGCAGTCCAAGCTCTTCATCGAACACGAACAGCGCCGCGTTTTCTCCCCGATCGATCGCGGCTTGCAGGAAGGTCATGGTCAGGAGCGATTTGCCCGTGCCGGCGGGACCCAGAACCAGAGTGCTCGAACCGCGCTCGACGCCACCGCCCAGCAATGCGTCCAAGGCCTTCGATTGGCTGCCGACGACATCGCGCTCGAACTTGGTCTGGTGTTCCGCGGAGACCAGGCGGGGGAAGACACGTACGCCGCCGGTCTCGATTTCGAAGTCGTGGTAGCCGCCGCGAAAGCGCCGGCCGCGATACTTGATCACCCGCAATCGCCGCCGCTCGGGGCCATAGTCGGGGGAGAGTTCTTCCAGGCGAATGACGCCGTGCGCGACGCTGTGAACCGTCTTGTCGTTAACCTCGGTGGTCAGGTCGTCGAGCATCAGGACCGTGGCTCCCTTCCGCGAGAAGTAGTGCTTCAGAGCCAATATCTGACGACGATAGCGCAGGGAGCTCTGAGCGAGCAACCTGATCTCGGAAAGACTGTCGAGGACGACGCGATTGGGTTTCTTCTGTTCGAAGATCTCGAAGACGCGCTTTGTCGTTTCTCCGAGTTCCAGGTCCGACGAATACAACAGACTTTGCTGCTGCTCGTCGTCGAGCAGGCTTTCCGGCGGCAGCAATTCGAACACGTCGATCCCGCCGAGATCCCACCCGTGCGAGGTGGCGCTTTCGCGCAACTCCTCTTCGGTTTCCGACAGGGTGATGTAGAGCGTGGACGCTCCCTCGGCCGCGCCGGCGATCAGGAATTGGGTGGCGATGGTCGTCTTGCCGGTGCCGGGACTGCCCTCCAGCAGGAAGAGTCGTCCCCGGGCCAGCCCTCCGCCCAGGACATCGTCCAAACCGGCGATGCCAATATCGTCGTTCGCGGCGCTCGACCCCATGGACCCCTCTTTTTGCTTCGCCGCTCGGCCTTGGAAGGCGGAATGCGTGACGGCGATGCACAGCTACACCATAGTGGCCAACTTCGCTTCAGCGCATTTACTCGGAGCCGTTATGACGCCGGTCATCCTGCGACGCGATCGTCTGACATCGGGCCGTGTGAATGTCAGTCGTCTTCGCGTCCGTCTCGAAGGCGGCGCGGAAGTCGACCGGGAGGTCGCGAGCCACGGCGACGCCGTCGCCGTCCTGCCGTTCGATCCGCATCGCCGATGCGCGCTGCTGGTCCGCTTGTTCCGCGCGCCGGTGTTCGATGCGACGGGCGGCTCCTCGCTCGAGGAGGCGTGCGCGGGGATGATCGAGGACGGCGACCCCGAAGCCACGGTCAGGCGCGAAGCCATGGAAGAACTCGGATATCGGCTGACGACCCTCGAGTTCGTCGCCAAGGTGTGGCCGAGCCCCGGCGTCTTCACCGAGACCGCGTCGCTCTATCTGGCGCCGTACGCCGCATCGGACAGGCGCGGCGCCGGCGGTGGGCTGGCGTCGGAGCACGAGAACATCACCGTTGTCGAGCGACCGCTTGCCGAACTCGCCGCCGCGTCGGACGCCGGCGGCCTCGACGACGCCAAGCTCTTGACGCTCGTCCTCGCCTTGAGGCTACGCCGCCCCGAACTCTTCTCCTGACGGCCGCGACGGCGCCCGGCGGCAAAGCACGGCCGCTCGGTTGCCATGGCGTGACGACGACTCTACAGCCGCCCATCGTGAACGGAGATCATCCGAGATGAAAAGCAGGCGGCTGGGCAGAAGCCCGATCACGGTTTCGCCGATCTGCATGGGCACCATGACCTTCGGCAACCAGGCCGACGAAGCCATGAGCCACCGCATCCTCGACGAGAGCTTCGACGCCGGCATCACCTTCTACGACACCGCCGAGAACTATCCCGTTCCGCCAAGGGAGGAGTGGGCGGGCCGCACCGAGGAGATCGTCGGCCGCTGGTTGAAGACCAAGAAGCGCGAACAGGTCATCCTGGCGACCAAGGTATCGGGTCCCAGCCACGGCTGGATCAAGAGCTCTCAGCGCTCCGGCATGACCGCGCTGGACCGGCACAACATCGTCCGCGCCATCGAGGCCAGCCTGAAACGTCTTGGTACGGACTATGTCGATCTGTACCAGACCCATTGGCCGGATCACGGCGCGCGCTACGAAGAAGCGTTGGCCGCGCTGGACGACCTCGTCCGCGACGGCAAGGTGCGGGTGATCGGTTGCAGTAACGAGACGAGCTGGGGGCTGATGAAAAGTCTCGCCACCTCGGAGAACGAGGGCTTCGCCCGATACGAGACGATCCAAAACAACTTCAGCCTCAACAACCGCCGGTTCGAGGACGAACTCGCCCAGGTCTGCCGTCAGGAAGGCGTCAGCCTGATCCCCTATTCGCCGCTGGCCGGAGGCGTGCTGACCGGAAAGTATCAGGACGGCGCCAGGCCGGAAGGCGCCCGCTTCTCCAACTACCTCAATCTCGGCGGTCGCCAGGCGGTGATGGCCCAGCGGTTCGTCAACGACAAGAGCACCGCCGCCACCGCGCGCTGGATGGCGCTCGCCGCCGACCTCGGCATGAGCGTGACCACCCTGGCCACCGCCTGGAGCGCACAGCACGACTTCGTCGCCTCGACCATCGTCGGCGCCACCCACGAGGACCACCTGCCCGACATCCTCGCCGCCGCCGATGTCACCCTCACGCCCGAGACGATGAAGGCGATCGACGCGGTGTCGAAGGAAATCCCGTATCCGATGGGGTAATGTGGACCTCTGACGTCGCGCGGCGCTCGTGCGCGCCATACCCCAAATCGACGTCATAGCCGGGCGTCAGTCCCGGCTACCCATTGAGCGCTGACATTGGGTGGCCGCCGCGGCGGCGGCCATTGCGAAAATCGCGCCGAATGGATGGCCGGGACTGACGCCCGGCCATGACGGAGAGAGACGAGGACGCAATCCATAGTCGTGGACGCCGGCGATCCAAGGCTGTTCCACTCTTGCCTTAATCCCGCCGCCCGCTAGTCAGGCGCGCATGAGCGCCGATAACCTGAGCACCGTCCGACCGCACGAAGATCAACCGATCCCCCTGGAGCCTGGGCTTCCGCCGGAGGTCGCCTCGCCGCTGGCGCCCTTCGCGGGAGCGCAACCGGATCGGCCGAAGTGGTTCTCCGACGCGCTGGCCAACGAACCCGAACGGCGGTTCGTGCCGGTCGAGGGCGCGAATATCGAAATGCTGACCTGGGGCAAGATCGGCAATCCCGGCCTGATCCTGGTTCACGGCAACAGCGCCCACGCCGACTGGTGGAGCTTCATCGCCCCCTTCTTCGCCGATCACTACCGTGTCGCTGCGATTTCGCTGTCCGGCATGGGAGGGTCGGACTGGCGACCGGTCTACAGCTTCGACCTTTACGGCCGCGAGATCCGGGAGTGCGCCATCGCCGCAGGGCTCTACGAGAGCGCCGAGCTTCCGATCTTCATCGGCCACTCCTTCGGCGGCGCTCTCGTCTTCCATACCGCGACTCACCACCCCGACTGGATGCGGGCGGCCCTCCTGGTCGACACCGGCTTCGGCGGTCCGCCGACGCAGGAAGAGATCGAGCGGATGGCGGCGGAGGACCGCGCCGCCGGCCGGCCGGTCCGCAAATGGGGCGGACCGCCGCAGCGCGGCGGGGCGAACCGGGTCTATCCGACCCTGGAAGCCGCGCTGACCCGGTTCCGTTTCATGCCGCCCCAAGTTCCCGGCAACCTCTACATCGCCGACTACATCGCACGCCGATCGCTGAAGCAAGTTCCGATGCCCGACGGTTCAGGAGAAGGCTGGACCTGGCGGTTCGACCCGGAGATCTGGGCGAAGCTCGACCGGACCGGCATGACGCCGCTATCCTCCGGCGACGGCGGCGCGCCGATGGCTCATATCTACGGCGACCGGTCGGCGATCATCACCCGGCACCAGGAGATGGGTCGCGGCCTCGACATGATCCCCGCCGCGGCGCCCCGTGTTGCCCTTCCGGACAGCGAACACCACGTCATGGTCGACCAGCCGCTGGCGCTGGTCGCGGCGATGCGGACGATCCTGGCGACCTGGCCCTAGCACCGCCGCGGGCATACAACGGACGCCAAGCGGGAGAGAACGGCGATGACCTTCGACGGCGATTACACCCTCACCATCGACGGCAAGGGCGTTCCGGGCGCCGCGGCGTTCGATGTGGTCAATCCGGCGACGGAGGCGGTGATCGGCCAGGCGCCCGACTGCTCCAGGGCCCAGCTCGACGAGGCCGTCGCGGCGGCCCGGCGCGCCTTTCCCAAATGGGCGGCGACGCCGATCGCGGAGAGGCGAGCGGCGATCTTCGCCCTCTCCGCCAAGATCGCCGAGCATGCGGATCCGCTCAGCCGGCTGCTGACCAGCGAGCAGGGCAAGCCGAACGCCGACGCCCAGGGCGACGTCCTCGGCGGTTCGTATTGGCTGCAAGGCGCGGCCACCCTCGACCTGCCGGTGATCGTCAACGAAGACAGCGCCGAACGCCACAGCGAAACCCGGCGCGTGCCGTTGGGCGTGGTCGGCGCCATCGCGCCGTGGAACTTTCCCGTCATCCTGGCGATGTTCAAGCTCGGGCCGGCCCTGCTGGCCGGCAACACCCTGGTCCTGAAGCCGTCGCCCTTCACCCCGCTTACGACGCTGAAGATCGGCGAACTGGCGCGCGACATTTTCCCCGCCGGCGTGCTGAATGTGGTTAGCGGCGGCGATTCGTTGGGTCCGTGGATGACCGCGCACCCGGACATCGACAAGATCAGCTTCACCGGCTCCACCGCCACCGGCAAACGGGTGATGGCCAGCGCTTCGGAGAACCTCAAGCGCGTCACCCTGGAACTCGGCTGCAACGACGCGGCCATCGTGCTCGACGATGTCGATGTCGAGGCCACGGCGGAAAAGCTGTTCTGGGCCGCGTTCGGCAACAACGGCCAGATCTGTATCGCCACCAAGCGGATGTACGTCCACAAGGGCGTCTACGAACCGCTCAAGGCCGCCCTGCTGGCCTATGCGGCGACGGTGAAGATGGGCGACGGCTCGGAGCAGGGTGTCCGCCTCGGCCCGATCCAGAACCACCAGCAGTACGAGCGGGTGATCGACCTGATCAAGGACGCCAAGGCCCGGGGCTACACCTTCCTGATGGGCGGCGACGTGCCGGACGCGCCGGGCTATTTCATCCCGATCACCATCCTCGACAACCCGCCGGAGTCCGCGCGGATCGTGCAGGAAGAACAGTTCGGGCCGGTCCTTCCGCTGCTGAAGTTCGACGACATCGACGAGGTGGTGGCCCGCGCCAACGCCACCGACTATGGCCTCGGCGGCTCGGTGTGGTCCGCCGACACCGACAAGGCCCTGGCCGTCGCTCAGCGGCTGCAGAGCGGCACCGTCTGGGTCAACGAGACCCAACACCTCACTCCGCTGTCATCGTTCGGCGGCCACAAGCATTCGGGATTGGGGGTCGAGGGCGGAGCGGAGGGCCTCGCGGAGTACACCAACGCCCAGACGATTGTGGTGAAGAAAGCGGCGTGACGCGCGGTTGCTCGACCTTCAACTTGAGACGGTGAGAGACGAATTCGACGACAAACCATCGTATGGTCGCTACACTCGCCGAGATTTTCCTACGTCGAACCGTCACGAGCGAAGCACGGTGAAAGGCTACGGCTTCGATGATCTCCACGCGCGATCGCGCCTATGAGCTCGACTTTCAGAAGAAGCTGGGGGAGTTGTTCGACTTTGGCGGACGCGCTCTGGTTGCGGCTGGCCTGGGCGTGGGGATCGTCGCCAAGCTCGCCGAAGGCAAGGCCCCCACGATCGGATTTTGGGGCTTCGCTATGGCGATCGTGGGTTTCGCGCTAATCTACAGGGGCATCAGTTGGCAAGCCGCCGCTGATGCGGACAAGGAGCATGGCGATGCCTGACTTTCACGACCCGCTCGCGATTCCCGTCCTGTTCGGCGTGGCCCTGTTCATCGTGGGTTCGCTCCTTCACTGGCGGCACCGCGCCAACCGCTGAGACGATCCCGTTCGGGGCCGCGAGAGGGTGTCCGTGGCCCGGCGAGAGAGGAATGCGCCATGCGGCCAAAAGGCCACCTTTTGCCTACTGACCTAAACCGCGCAGGCAACATGTACCATGTCGACGGATTTCACCCGGCGGCTCCTATGGCGTCCAACGGCTCAATGAATTCAGGCTGGCTGCGAGAACGGTCTTCGAAAAACCGGCCCGCCCCGACGCCGCGATCACCCAATCGTCGATCAAAAGCTCCACGCCGGCCTTTCGTAGAGCTCGATCACATCCGCCGAGGTGGCGCGCTCGTACCCGATCGTCCAGGCTGAACTCATCCGCCGCTCTTAGCGTGATATCAACACCCGGCCCACGCGACCAAGCTGGCGCCCATCGCGCTCGTCCCCGAGGTCGGCTTTGCGGTCGCGGCCTCCCACAAACGAGGGTTTTCGGGAAGCTGACGTTTCGAGAGACGTCCTCGGGTGGAGAGCGGCCCATTCTAAGAGGGCGTTCCTCCACTTGATCTAGGAAACGTCGAAGCCGGAGTGAAAGCTAACCTCGCCCTTTGGCCGGGGACCGTTGAGGGTCAGGCATTGGAAAGCCCACGCTGGCGCGCCCGCGTGGCGAAGGTCTGGATCGTTCTCGAAGCCAAAGCGGGCATAATAGGCCGGGTCGCCAAGGAGAACGCATCCGCTAGCGCCCATCGCTTGGAGCCGTCCCAAGCCGTCGCGGATCAGGGCTTGGCCTATGCCCGTCCGCTGACGATCCGGCCACACCGACACAGGTCCAAGTCCGTACCAGCCGCCTGCTTTTCCGTTGATCGTGACTGGCGAAAACGCGATGTGGCCGACGATTTCGCCGCCCTGCGTCGCTACGAGGGAAAGGGTCAACGCGCCTGTCGCCCGCAATGCATCGATGACCTGGGCTTCGGTACCGTCGCTGAACCGCTTGTCCTTAAACGCCGTGTCAGTGAGGGCACGGATCGTGGTTGCGTCCTCGGGACGCTCTGATCGGATTTGCATGCTAGTTCGCTCGATCAAGCTTCAGAGCGCGCGTCGCCATGCACGTTGACAAATACCTTGAGCGGCCAACGTCTGGGGACCCGAGGTCTTTATCCTCGAACATATGGGTCAGGACAAAGCCGGCTTGGAGCTGGCCGCCGATCTGGACCTCCAGCGTGTGGCTGAACTCAACGATGTGATCGCGATCGGTAAGGCGTTGAAGCTCTTCTTCCGGGAGATCGGCGATGTCGGCGTAAGGCAGGGAAAACCGCACCACGAGTTCGCCCCGCTCCTGAGTATCGGCGTCGAAAACGTAGACGGCCGGATTCATGAATCCGGCGAGCAGCACGCCACCACGCCTCAGCACACGAAAACACTCCCGCCACACCGGCTCGATATCGGGTGCGAAACAGTTCGAGACAGGGTGGAAAATGATATCGAAGCAGCCATCGGCGAACGTCGACAGATCGTGCATGAAGCCCTGTCGAACAGTGATGGAGAGGCCGTCTCGACGCGCCACCGCCTCATCCTGTGCGAGTTGCTTCGTCGAGGCGTCGAACACGACGACGCGACCGCCGGCGGCTGCCAAAACGGGGCCTTGCTGGCCGCCGCCGGACGCCAGGCAGAGGATGTCCTTACCGGCGACCTCGCCAAACCAAGCTCGGGGAACCCGCTTGTTCGGCGTCAAAACGACTGACCAGTCGCCTCGGCGAGCACGGCTGATTTCTTCAGACGAGACCGGACGGGTCCACACATCCTGTTCCTCGACCCGGCGGTCCCAGCCGTCCTGGTTGATTTGGAAGGCGTCTTCCGTGGGCATTCCGGTCTCGTTTCCCCGCCAAGCCAATGCTTCAGGGAGTACACGATCCGCAGCTGAGCTGTCAGTAGGCAGGTGCGTCAACAAGGCTAGCCGGGTTCCGTTCGCGTTGGTCCCGCAAGCCAACTCGGACCACAAAATCGAGGGTTCCGATAAGCCGACGTTCCCTGTGGGTGATGAGGGTGCCCCACGGACCTTCGCCACTTGAGGCCATGGGCGCCCGTTGACGTGGCAGCCGCGGAGTCCTGAAAACCGGTCTAAGGCGGTTGCATCATCACGTCTCGATCGCCGACAGGCAGCGGTCAGCGGGAGAAGTCATGGGAGTCAGAAACTACTTGATCGACGGCGTCTCCGGCTCGGGCAAGACGACTGTCGCCGCCGAATTGCAGCAGCGAGGTTACCATGCGATCCATGGCGACCGGGAACTGGCGTATCGAGGCGATCCGAGAACGGGTCTGCCCATCGCGCTGAAAACGGAGACGCCGACCGCCGAGTGGACATTTGAGCATCACATCTGGGATGTCGAGAAGGTCAAAGCCCAAATCGCCGACAAGGGGGAGCCGGTCACCTTCTTCTGCGGCGGCTCCAGGAATTCCGCGCAATTCATCGACTTGCTCGACGGCGTGTTTGTCCTGGACGTCGATGTAAATACCATGAACCGGCGGATCGATGAGCGCTTGGCGCTCGACCCCACTGATTTCGGCGGGACGCCGGAAGAACGGGACCTCATCTCTCGACGGTTTGCGACCAAGGAGGATCTCCCCAACTCGGCGTTGAGCATCGACGCGACCGCACCGGTGGCCCGCGTCGTCGAAGATATTCTTTCGAAATGCGGAGAGGCGAATCTAGGCGCCGGCTGACGGCTCCGCGCCATCGCCGCCGCAAAGGTCTGCAGCGGGTCGAGTGCACACACTGGCGAGAAGTTAATATCCGAACGTTCGACATCTCCATCAAACCTCTTTTTTTGAGAGGGTCTGTCTCTAAGAGCGGCGGCGTGCAGGAAGTTATATAGGCCAAACTTCTCGAAAGGCTCTCTCGTTTCCGTCTCTCACAACGAACTTGCCTTTCTTGAGTTTGGGAGAACAGACCTCCAACTCACCACCGAGCGGTCGACCTTGGCTCCCACGGCTTCCGAAGGCGGCCCGGCGCCAAATTTTTCGCGACAAGCCGCTTGCAGTCTACGTCGCAATATGCAATCATCTCTGCCGATGTCTTCGATAGAAACCACCGCCGCCGCCGCTCTCGACCCCTACGTCGCCGACGCCATCGCGCGCGCGGAGGTCAGTCGCGCCACGGTTGAACGACTGGCGGTGATCGGCATGGAACTGGCTGAGGAGATTCGCGAGCGGAACGTCGGGGCGGCCCCCCATCCCGAACCCCGGCACGATCCGTGTCGCGCCTTCGCCCTGGTCTCGCGCCCCGTGCGGTTGTCCTTGGCGTTCGCGGCCAGGATCGACGCGGACATCATTGCGATGCGCAAGGGCGATCCCCCCTCGCCGAACAGGCCCGGGGCGGGCCGCCGTTCCGCCGCGCCACCGGAAAAGCCGGTCTTGACGTCCTCGTCCCCTAGCGCGCTTAGCCCGGAAGGCGTCCGCGTCCGCGACGCGGTGCGGTCGGCGATCGACGCGGAGTTCGGGGAGTACGACGGCGCCATTGGAGCCCTCGACGAGCTGCACGAACGGCTGATCGAATACGATAGGCAAGACACGTTCGCCTCCCGGCCGTGGCGCGAATGCGTCGAGGCCATTTGCGCGGATCTAGGCCTTGCACCCGACTGGAGCCGGTGGTCCGACGAGACGGGGTTCGTCGGCCCCGTCGGCAAACCCAACGTCAAATGGAACATGCTGTGGCGCTACGATCCCAAACGGGCCGAGCAACGCCGGCGACGGCGGGCCGAGCGGCTCGAGGCCGCCGAACCGATGACGGCGGCGCGGGGCCGAGGTCCGCCTTGAGCCCCCCGGCCCGCTGGTCTATCAGCGGGCCACCACCCTTGGAGAGCCCGCCCGATGGACGACACCGCCGACGATTTCCACCACGGCGAGATGCCCGTCAAAGAGCAGGTCCACACCTATTCGACGTTCGGCAAGCTGACCAAATGGTTCGCGCTGCACATCGCGGTGCTGTTGGTGATCTTCGTGCTGTGGTTCTGCACCGGGGCGGGTTTCGTCTCCGGTTTGATCGCCGGGCTGGTGGTGTGGGGGTTGGGCGTCTTCTTCCTGCGCTCGAAGCCCGCGGCCGAACACTAGGCGCATGGCCCACATCGCGGTGACGCGGGAGCGGCGCGCGGGCGAGACCCGGGTCGCCCTGACCCCGGACGCGGTCAAGAAGCTGGTCGCGGGCGGCGCGACGGTGGTGGTCGAAGCCGGCGCCGGCCTTGCCGCGTCGGCCTCCGATTCCGACTACACCTCAGCCGGCGCCCGGATCGAAACCGATCTGGCGGCCGCGCTTCAGGGCGCCGACATTCTGCTCAAGGTGCGCGGACCCTCGGACGAGGAGATTGGCCACCTTAAGGCGGGAGCGATCGTGGTCGGCTTGCTCAATCCGCATATCGAGCGCGCGGAGTTGGACGTGCTCGCCGCGCGCGGCGTCGACGCCTACGCCATGGAGTTCGTGCCGCGCATCACCCGCGCCCAGGTGATGGACGCGCTCTCCAGCCAGGCCAACCTGGCCGGTTATCGCGCGGTGATCGAGGCGGCGGAGGTCTATGGCCGCGCCATGCCGATGATGATGACCGCAGCCGGCACCATCGCTCCGGCAAAGGTCTTCGTCATGGGCGTCGGCGTCGCCGGCCTGCAGGCCATCGCCACGGCCAGGCGCCTTGGCGCGGTGGTCAGCGCCACCGATGTGCGGGCCGCCACCAAGGAACAGGTCGAATCGCTCGGCGCGAAGTTCATCGCGGTGGAGGACGAGGAGTTCAAGACCGCCGAGACCGCCGCCGGCTACGCCAAGCCGATGAGCGCCGAGTATCAGGCCAAGCAGGCGACGCTCGTGTCCGACCATATCCGCAAGCAGGACATCGTCATCACCACGGCGTTAATCCCGGGCCGGGCCGCGCCGCGGCTGGTCACCGCCGATCAGGTGGCGTCGATGAAACCGGGCTCGGTGCTGGTCGATCTCGCCGTCGACCAGGGCGGCAACGTCGAGGGCGCCAAACCGGACGAGACCGTCGACGCCGGCGGGGTGAAGATCGTCGGCATCGGCAACCTCGCCGGCCGCATCCCGGCCGACGCCTCGGCGCTCTACGCCCGCAACCTGTCGGCCTTCGTCGGCCTGCTGCTCGACAAGGACGGCAACGTCGCCCCCGACCCCGAGGACGAGATCCTCAAGGCCGCCATCGTCGCCCACGGCGGCGAAGTCGTTCACCCCGCGCTGAAGGCGGCTTAGACCATGGACATCGTCGACCCCACCGTCTTCCGCCTCGCCATCTTCGTATTGGCGATCTTCGTCGGCTACTACGTCGTCTGGAGCGTCACCCCGGCCTTGCACACGCCGCTGATGGCGGTGACCAACGCCATCTCCTCGGTGATCATCGTCGGCGCTCTGCTGGCCGCCGCCGCGCATGGCGTCGGCGGCGGCGGCCACGCCTGGGTGTCGAAGGGCGCCGGCGCCGTGGCGGTGGCCCTCGCCAGCGTCAACATCTTCGGCGGCTTCCTGGTCACCCAGCGCATGCTGGCCATGTACCGCAAGAAGGACAAGGCGAAGTGAGGGGGGTGGCGTTCAACCCATCCTCCCCCGTTCTTCACGGGGGAGGGGGACCCCGAAGGGGGGGAGGGGGCGGCCGCCACCTTGCTGTCTGGTATCGACCCTCAACATTACCTGCGGGGGCTCGCCCTTTCACCAGCCCCCTCCACCGCTTCGCGGTCCCCCTCCCCCGCTTTGCGAGGGAGGATGAGATTCGCCCATGACCGCCAACTTCTCCTCGCTCGCCTACCTCGTCTGCGGCGTCCTGTTCATCCTGGCGCTGCGCGGACTGTCCAGCCCGGTGACCAGCCGGCGCGGGAACCAGATGGGCATGACCGGCATGGCGATCGCCGTGACGACAACCCTGGTGGTGCTGTTCCTCACCGGCGCCCTCGACGGGATCACCCTGCTGCTGATCGCGGGCGGCGTGGCGGTCGGCGGATCGGTCGGCGCGGTGATCGCGCGGCGGGTCGAGATGACCGCCATGCCGCAGCTCGTCGCGGCCTTCCACTCCTTGGTCGGGCTAGCCGCCTGCATGGTCGCCGTCGCGGCGATCTACACCCCGGCGGCCTATCACATAGACGACGCCGGCGGGGTGAAGCTGGAAAGCCTGATCGAGCTTTCCATCGGCCTGGCCATCGGCGCGATCACCTTCACCGGCTCGCTGATCGCCTTCGCCAAGCTCAACGGCAACATGTCCGGATCACCGATCATGCTGCCGGCGCGGCACCTGCTCAACCTCGCCATCGCGGCGGCGGTCGTCATCTTGATCGTGGTCCTGGTGCTGAGCGCCGGCCACGCCTTGTGGGCGTTCTGGGCGATCTTCGCTCTGGCCCTGATCGCCGGCGTTACCCTGATCATCCCGATCGGCGGGGCGGACATGCCGGTCGTGGTGTCGATGCTGAACAGCTATTCCGGCTGGGCGGCGGCGGCGCTGGGCTTCACTCTCGGCAACATCACCCTGATCATCACCGGCGCCCTGGTCGGCTCGTCGGGCGCCATCCTGAGCTACATCATGTGCAAGGGGATGAACCGCAGCTTCATCTCGGTGATACTAGGCGGCTTCGGCGGTGACGCCGCCGCGGCCGGCGGCGCCGGCAAGGTCGAAACCCGGCCGGTGAAACAGGGCAGCGCCGACGACGCCGCCTTCATCATGAAGAACGCCTCCAAGGTGATCATCGTGCCCGGCTACGGCATGGCCGTCGCCCAGGCGCAGCACGCCCTGCGCGAGATGGCCGACAAGCTGAAAGAGGAGGGGGTCGAGGTGAAGTACGCCATCCACCCCGTCGCCGGCCGGATGCCGGGGCACATGAACGTCCTGCTCGCCGAGGCCAACGTGCCTTACGACGAGGTGTTCGAGCTGGAGGATATCAATTCCGAATTCGCCACCGCCGACGTCGCCTTCGTCATCGGCGCCAACGACGTCACCAATCCCGCCGCCAAGACCGACACCGCCAGCCCGATCTACGGCATGCCGGTGCTCGATGTCGAAAAGGCGCGCACGGTGCTGTTCATCAAGCGCGGCATGGCGGCGGGCTACGCGGGCGTGGAGAACGAACTCTTTTTCCGCGACAACACCATGATGCTGTTCTCCGACGCCAAGAAAATGGTCGAGGGCATCGTCAAGGCCTTGTGACCGCATGAGAGACGTCGCCATCCCCAAACCGCGCGGTCGCATGGTGGATGTCGGCGGCCGTCGCCTCCACGGCGTGTTCGCCGGCCCCAAGCATGCGTCCTGCCCTCTCGTGGTGCTGGAGTCGGGCGCCTTCGGCTTCTCGGCGGACTGGTCGGCGGTGCAGGACAAGCTGGCGGCCAGGGGTATCCGATCGCTGGCCTACGATCGCGCGGGCCTGGGTTTCTCCGACCCCGGACCCTTGCCGCGCGACGGGCTGGCGATCGTGGCCGATCTGGAAGGCTTCCTCGCCAAGACCAATGAGGCCGGTCCGTTCATCGCCTGCGGCCACTCCATGGCCGGCCTCCACGTTCGCCTGTTCGCGGCCCGCAACGCCGCGCGCATCGTCGGCCTTGTGCTGGTCGACGCGACCACGCCGGAGGCGATGGAATCGGCCATGGTCAGCGGCTTCGTCGACCAGTTCTCCAAGGTTTCGAGGCTGGCGGCATGGGGCGCGGGGGTCGGCCTGTTCAAGCCGTTCTCCGGCACCCCGCTCGGCGATGCGATCGGGCTGGATGGACCGCCGGGCGCTGAAAAGCGCTGGGCGTTCGCGGCGCCGATCCACAACAAGTGGGCCTCTGCGGAGGTGGACAGTTGGTCGGCGTCGGCGCGGCAGGCGATCGAGGCCGGGTCCCTAAATCCAGACTGGCCGGTCGCCGTGATTCTGGCGGGCGGAGGCGGCGCGCGCGGCGGACTGCGGGTCCTGCAGACGGCGCCGGCGCAAGCCTCGCGTTTCGGCCTGATCGAACAGGTGAAGGGGTCGAGTCACGCGACGGTCCTCAGCGGAACCTACGCCGAGGCGGTGGTTCGAGGATGCGAACATGTTCGCCGGGCGGCGGGCGCCCCGGCGTGTTGAGAGCTAGGCGCGGACGATCTTCTTCGGCGGCGGCAGCAGGCCTTCGCGCTGCATGCGCTTGCGGGCCAGCTTGCGGGCGCGGCGGACCGCCTCGGCCTTCTGCCGGGCGCGCTTTTCCGAGGGCTTTTCGTAGTGCACGTGCCGCTTCATTTCGCGGAACGAGCCTTCGCGCTGCATCTTCTTCTTCAGCGCCTTCAACGCCTGATCGACGTTGTTATCACGGACGAATATTTGAACGACCAAGTCCTCCTGCGGGCCTGTCCGCCGGACGCGGGAAGGCGCTTCCCGAGAGCAGCCCCCCGGAACAAGCGAAGGCTATTAGCAGCGGATGGGCGTTTTGTCCATTGGGGCGCGCGGCGTCCGGTCGCTTATTGTCCGAGTTCGTAGACGGCGGTCAGGCGTATATCGACGCTGAGCTCTCCAGGCTCCACGGGCGTCGGCGCCGCCTGCGTCGCCATCGCGCGCATCATGACCGGCCGCGGCTGATAAACAGGCGTGGCGTCGCCCTCGGTGAGATTCACCAGGCGCACCACATGCAATCCCTCCGCCTGAGCATACAGGTCGGCCTTGGCCCGCAACGCCTTCACCCCGGAACGCCTAGCGTCGTCCTGCGCCGGGCGGGGGTCGGCGAGAGTGAAGCTGATGCCGCTGACCTGATTGGCGCCGCCGGCGGTGACCGCGTCCACCGTCGGTCCGAGCCGCGCGATATCGCGCACGGTGATCGTGACCTCGTTATCGGCCTGATATCCGGTCAGGCGCGGCGACTGGTTCTGTTCGTAGGCGTATTCGGGGGAGAGGCTCAGGTTGCTGGTCTGGATGTCCCGCTTCTCGATGCCTTGAGCCGAGAGCGCGTCCACTGTCCGGTTCATCAGATCGCGGTTGGCCCGCATGGCGTCGGCGGCGGTCTTTCCCGTGGTGCGCACACCGAGCGTGATCGTCGCCTGATCGGGCGTCGCCTTGACCTCGCCGGTGGCGGCGACGTTCAGGGTCGTGGCGCGGAAGACGGCCGCGCCGACGTCCTGCGCGCTCGCATGGCCGCCGATCAGCAATGCCATCGCGCCCGCCGCAAGGCCCGTTCCGCTCTTCATTTCGCGCGCTCCGCTTCTTGTGGGATCGTCAGTTTAGGCTGTCTATCAGGCGTAGCCTACCGTCCACGACGGAGACGTCGCTTTCCGGGCGAGGGCATGGCGCGATCTCTCGTGAACTCGAGGCAGATTGGCGCTACGATGCGCGCATGACCACCCGCTACGAACAAACCGCGCGCAACGTCCTCGGTGGCGAGCTGGAGCCCTGCTCGAAGGATCCGGTCACCGGCTTCTATCGCAACGGCTGCTGCGAAACCGGGCCGGAGGATGTCGGCCAACACACGGTCTGCGCGATCATGACAGAGGATTTCCTGCGGTTTTCAACGTCGGCGGGGAACGATTTATCGACGCCCCGGCCCGAATACGCCTTCCCTGGTTTGAAGCCCGGAGACCAGTGGTGCGTCTGCGCGCCGCGCTGGAAAGAGGCGCTGGACGCCGGCTTCCCCGCGCCGGTGGTGCTGAACGCGACCCACGAGGAGGTGCTGGCCATCGCGCCGCTGGGGGTGCTGAAGGATCACGCGGCGACTTGAGTCCTTCAGGCGAGGCGGTAGGTCCGCTCCAGCCGGTGCTTCGCCCCCGTCGATCCCCTCCAGCTAGAATAGAGACCGAATGATCGGACGGTAAGCGGCGGTACGATCGCCAGATTATTGACCTGGATCCAAGCGCCGATCCGGAACATCTCGGCGCCATTGAGATAAGCCAGCGTGACGTGCGGCTTCCAGACGCGGGCGTCGGCCTTGAGGCCCGCCCGGCGCACGGCCGCCTCGCACCGCGAACGCAGCAGCGACAGCGCCGGGTTCTCCCGCGGCCCCGCCCAGAGCGAGGTGGGACGGCCACCCTCGTCGAAGGCGCCGACGCCGGCGAACTCGAGTTGGAACGGCGGCGCGGCGACGCCTCCCAGCGCGCAGTCGAGATCGTCGGCGACCGGTTCCGGCGCCTCTCCGACGAACCGCAAGGTGAGGTGCAGATTTTCCGGCGGACTCCAGCGCGCGCCTGGCACGCCCGATTGCAGCGCGCGCAGCGCCTCGGCCGTTTCACCGCCGATCGCCACCGCGACGAAGAGTCGGATCACCCGCGCCTCGCGAGACTCCGCGCCACGGCGGGGGCGAGCCGCGCGGCGATGATGAGCACGCCTCGCGCATTGGGGTGGATGCCGTCACCCTGGTTCAACGCCGAGACGCCGGCCACGCCTGTCAGCAGGTCCGGATAGAGGTCGGCTCCGGTGGCGCGCGCGACCTCCGGAAACACGCGATCGAAATCGCGCGCGTAGCCGGCCCCGATCACCGGCGGGGCCTTCAGTCCGGCGATCATAACCCGGATGCGCCGGCGCTGGAGCTTCCGAACGATCCGGGTCAGGTTCGACCGCGTCTGAGCCGGGTCCAATCCGCGCAGGAGATCGTTGCCTCCGAGGGCGACGATGCACAGGCGGGTGTCGGCCTGGACCGAGAAGTCGACCCGCGCCAGACCGCCGGCGGTGGTGTCCCCGGAGACACCAGCGCCTCTTACCCGCGCGGGCCGGCCCATACGGGTCAGCGCCGCCTGGAGTTGGGCGGGGAGTGCCGCGGACGCCGGCAATCCGTAGCCTGCTGTGATGGAGTCGCCGAGCAGGGTGACGACAGGCGCGGTTTGGGCGAAGGCCGGCGTGGCAAGGGCCGCCGCGCCGAGAACCAGGGCCTCGCGTCGAGTGGGTGCGGCGGGGGTCATGCCGACCTATGTAGTCGGACCCGGGCGCGCCTCAACTGTGGACTTAAGTGATGTTCGACGCCAGCGCGGTGACCGCCGCTCTCGCCCTAAGCGGTGTCCGGTTGACCCTGCCGTCGGCCGCGGGTCCGGTCGACATCCTGCGTGGCGTCGATTTCGAGGTTCGACCGGGGGAACGGGTCGCGGTGATCGGGCCGTCGGGATGCGGTAAGTCCTCGCTGATCGCGGTCGCTGCCGGGCTGGAGCGGCCGACGAGCGGCGCGGTGCGGTTGTTCGGGGAGGATCTTGGTCCGCTCGGCGAGGACCGCCGGGCGCTGCTCAGGCGGGGACGGGTCTCGCTGGTGTTCCAGTCGTTCCACCTGCTGCCCAACATGACCGCCGCCGAGAACATCGCCGCGCCGCTGGAGATCGCCGGCGATCGCGAGGCGGGCGCCAAGGCCGACGACTGGCTGGGCCGGGTCGGGCTTCGAGCGCGGGCGCGTCACTATCCGCACCAGATGTCCGGCGGCGAGCAGCAGCGCATCGCCCTGGCGCGAGCCTTGGCGGCGAGCCCGAAACTGCTGTTCGCCGACGAGCCGACCGGCAACCTGGACGCCGCCAACGCCGCCGCCGTCGCCGACCTGATGTTCGATCTGGTGGCGCAGACCGGCGCGGCCTTGGTTCTGGTCACTCACGACACCGTTCTCGCGCGGCGCGCCGACCGCATCGCGCCGATGTTCGACGGCCGTATGACCGAAGGCGTCTGAGACCATGCCCCTGGCATGGCGCTTTGCCGCGCGGGAGTTGCGCGCAGGGGTGCGCGGGTTCCGCGTCTTCCTCGCCTGCCTCGCGCTGGGCGTCGCGGCCATCGCCGCCGCCGGCTCGACCGCCGAGGCGTTCCGCATCGGGCTGGCGTCCCAGGCCGGCGAGATCCTCGGCGGCGATGTCGCCATCACCCTGCGGCAGCGGCAGTTTACCCCGGCGGAACGGACGGCGCTGGAGCGGGTCGGTCGGGTGTCGTACGCGGTCAGCGCCGCCGCCATGGCGCAGGCGCCGAACGGCGAACGCCACCTCGTCGAACTGCGCGGCGTCGCCGGACCTTATCCGCTGGTCGGCAAGGTCGAACTCTCCGGCGCCACATCGCTGGCGCAAAGCCTCGCGCCCGAGGGCGACGCGGCCGGCGCGGCGGTGGAGAAGCCGCTGCTCGATACGCTGCACCTGAAGCTCGGCGACCGGTTCAGGGTCGGCAACGAGCCGATGGTGGCGCGGGCGGTGCTGATCTCCGAACCCGACCGCCTGTCGCGCGGCTTCGCGCTGGGTCCGCGCGTGTTGACCCGGGCCGAGGTGGTCCGGCGCGGCGGCTTTCTCACGCCGGGGCTGCCGTTCGGAGAGACCGCGCGGATCGCTCTGCCGCCGGGCGCGCCGCTCATCCCCGCCGAACGGATTCTGCGCAGGGCGATGAGGGCGGCCGGACCCGGCGGCTATCGCCTCCACGACCGGACCGACGCAACTCCGGGTCTGTCGCGGCTGATCGACGAACTGGAGTATTTCTTGGCCTTCATCGGCTTGGCGTCGCTGGTCGCCGGGGGGCTCGGCGTGTTCGGCGCAGTGTCGGCGTTTCTCGATGGCAAGACCGAGTCCATCGCCGTGCTCAAGGCGCTCGGCGCGAACGGCGACCTCGCGCGCGACGTCTACCTGATCCAGATCGGCCTGCTGGCGGCGCTCGGAGTGGCGATCGGGCTGGTGGTCGGAGCGGCGGCGCCGTTGATCCTGGGCGAGGCGATCAAGTCGATCTCGCCGGTCCCGGCGCTGTTCGCCGTCTATCCGGCGCCTCTGCTTCGCGCCGCGGCGTTCGGCCTGCTGGCCGCCGCCGCGTTCGGGCTGGCGCCCCTCGGGCGGGCGAGAGCCACGCCGCCGTCGGCTCTGTTCCGGGGCGACGCGACCCGCCGTCCCGGCTTCGGCGCCGAGATCGTCGCCGCCCTCGTGGCCGGAGCGGGCCTTGCGGCGCTGGCGGTCTCGACCGCGCCGACCCCGATCGCGGCGGCGGTGATGATCTGCGGCGTGGCGGTGGCGTTCGGCCTGTTGTGGCTGATCGGGTGGGGCATGGCGCGCGGGGCGGGCCGATGGCGCGGGCGGCTGCGCGGCCCTCTCCGCATCGGTGTCGCCAACCTCGCGGGTCCCCGATCCGCCGCCCGGACCGCCGCGCCAGCGATAGGGCTCGGTGTCGCCCTGCTGGCGGCGATCGTGCTGATCCAGTCGAGCTTGCTGGCCCAGGTCGCCAAGGTGGCGCCGTCGACGGCGCCGTCGATGGTGTTCACGGGCGTTCCCAGCGACCGGGCCGACGCGTTCGACGCCGCTCTGGCGCGCGCATTCAAGCGCCCTTTGACGGCGAACAGCTATCTACGTGCGCCGTTCGCCACCGGCCGCATCGTGGCGGTGCGGGGCGCTCCGGTCAAGATTCGCAAGATTCCCAAGCCTGACCGCTGGGCCTACGACAACGACATCTCGATCTCCGCCATTGGCCCCAGGCCGACCGGAACCGAGATCGTGGACGGACACTGGTGGCCGGCAAACTACGGCGGTCCGCCGCTGGTCGCCCTCGCCGTCGACGCGGCGAAGGGGGCCAACATCAAGGTGGGCGACGCCATGTCGCTCGACCTGCTCGGACGGACTATCGATGCGCGGGTCGCCGTCGTCCGCCGGATCGACTTCGCCGGCTTCGGCGCCAACTTCCCTATCGTGCTCGATCCCGCCGCCATCGAGGGCGCCGGGCTCGACCAGGTCGCCGAAGCCAAGGCGACGCCGGCCGAGGAAGCTCGCGCCACCCGCGCCCTAGGCGCCGGCTTCCCGGAAGTGAACGTGATCAGCGTCCGCGAGGCGCTGGAGACCGCCGCCGACCTCTTCGGCAAGCTTTCCCTCGCCATCCGCGCGGCCGCCGCCGTCGCCGCGGTGGCCGGGCTGCTGGTGCTGATCGGCGCCATCGCCATCGGCGCGCGGGCGCGGGCCCGGGAGGCCGCGACGCTTAAGGTCCTCGGCGCGTCGAGCGGTCAGATCCTCGCGGCCTATGGCGTGGAGTACGGCGCCGTCGGTCTGATCGCGGGCGTCGCCGGCGTGGCGCTCGGCTACGCCGCGGCGTGGCCGGTCGTCGTCCGGGTGTTCAAGGCGACCTGGAGCGTGGATTGGGCGGGCGTGGCGGCCCTGGTCTTCATCGCCGCGTCGCTGGCGGGTCTGGGCGGACTGGCGGCGGCGCTCGGCGCTTTGGCGAAGCGGCCCGCCGAGACGCTGCGCTCGGAGTGATCGGCGCCCGCGGTCAAGCCGCCTCGGCGTCAACCGCCAGCTTGACGCCTGGATCGGCGTCGAGCCGGGCCTTGAACGCGGCCAAGGCCGGGTAGGTCGCAAGCTTGGTCGGGCTGTTGTCCTTCCAGCGGCACATCACATAAAGGTAGGCGTCGGCCACGGTACGGCGATCGAACAGCGACCAGGTCCTGCCTTCGAGCTGCTTGTCCATCCGCTGGTACTGCTTGTCGAGCTGGGCGAAGGCGGCCTGCTTGACGTCGTCGTAGTTGGCTTCCTTGGTCGCGTAGCGCATCGGCGCGAACACCGGACCCCAAGCCTTGTGCACGTCGCTCACCAGTTCGGCGAGCCGCTCGTTGAGGTAGGCCCACTCGATCGGGCCATCGGCGCCGAGCGCGGGATCCTTGCCGATGTCGGCGATGTATTCCAGCACCGCGAGCGACTCGGTGACGACCTTACCGTCGTCGAGTTGGAGCGCCGGCACCGCGCCTTTTGGATTGATCTTGAGGTAGTCCGCCCCGTGGACGCTGTCATGGCTGAGGCGTTCGACCTCGTGGTCGACGCCCGCCCAGTGCAAGGCGATGTGCGAGGCCAACGAGCAAGCGCCCGGCATGTAGTAGAGCTTCATTGGATCGACCTTCCTGAGCGGCGCCTTCTTGAACGCGGAGGATTGCCGTTCGTTCATGATCGGCCGCCTTGCGTATGACGCGCCGCGGGCCGATATTCCTAAGCGAAGCGTCCATTGGGGACGCCATCTTTTTCGAGGGTCTTCCTTCATGAGCGACTACGATCGCGGCATGTACCGGAGCGGGCCGGTCGCGGCGCCGGATATGGCGATCGACGCCGGGCTCCGCGCCTTCATGCTCGGCGTCTACAACAAGGTTGCGCTGGGCCTCGTGCTCTCCGCCATCCTCGCCTTCGTCACCGGAACGGTGCCGGCGGTGCAACACCTGCTGTTCCGCACCGGCGAACTCGGCCGCGTCCAATACACCATCCTGGGCATGGTCGTGGCCTTCGCGCCACTCGGCATCCTGCTGTTCCAGGGCTTCGCGCGCCGGCAATCGCCGCAAAGCGCGAACTTCACCTATTGGGCGGTGGTCTCGCTGATCGGCGCCTCGATGGGCATGCTGTTCATCGTCTACAGCGGCGTTTCGATCTTCCAGACCTTCCTAGTCACGGCGGCGGCGTTCGGCGGGCTGTCGCTGGTGGGCTACACCACCAAGCGCGATCTGTCGGCCATGGGCAGCTTTCTGATCATGGGCTTGTGGGGCCTGATCTTCGCCTCGCTGGCGACGTTCTTCTTCCACTCGCCGATGCTGGTCTTCGTGATCAACGTGCTGGGCGTGGCGATCTTCGCCGGACTGATCGCTGCGGACACTCAGCGTCTGAAGATGATGTACTACCAGATCGGCGGCGATCAGGCGGCAATGAGCACGGCGACGAGTTGGGGCGCGCTCAGCCTCTATCTCGACTTCGTCAACCTGTTCCGCTTCCTTCTGTTCTTCATGGGCGGCAGCCGGCGATAAACATCTGATATCGCTAAGAAATTGAACCTCCCTCGCCCCGGCGGAGGAGGTTTTCTTTAGCCAGCATCATCTGAACTCACGGTGGAAGCCGAAGTTGACAGATCGTCCGAGAAAACGCCGCGATTTCGGATGCACGAAAACTTGGATCATACTATCTTCAGCATAGCGGCCTGACAGAACGCCTGATGCCCGCAGCTTGGAAAACGCGTGTTCGACAAAGAGAAATTCAAACGGCTTGTGCACTACGTCGTCGCGCGAGCTGGGCATCGAGATGGATTTGGAGCTACGAAGCTGAACAAGGTTTTGTGGTTTTCCGACGCACGCCAGTATGTCCTGAACGGCTTATCGATCACCGGCGCGGAATACACGCGGCAAGAGTTTGGCCCCGTCCCGAAGGCAATAATGATGGCGCGGACCGAATTGCAGAACGAAGGAAAAATTCGCGTCACGCCTCAGCGTTCAAAGTATGAAGGCACCCGATTTACCTCACTTGTCGCGCCGGCGGACGTGCGGTTTGCTGAAGGTGAGAAGCAGACCGTGGACTACTGGATCAAGCACATTGCCGAGGATTACACAGCCGGCTCGATAAGCGAAGAGTCCCACGATTACGCTTGGGAGATCGCGAAAATGGGGGAGGCGCTCCCCTATCATGCCTATCTCGCCAGTCGCGTCCGAGAACCCAATGAAGACGAAATGAAGTGGGCGCGGGCGAGCGCGGAGCGGCTTGGCCTATCCTAAGTGCTAGGCATCCGCGAAGACCGCGCGGCAAGCGCGGCCTATGATGAGGCAGCGCAGCGGTGGCCACGGGCTGATGATGCTTGGAGTGGTGCGACTTGGGTCTTAGCGCGAGATCCAATTAGCGACAGCAAACCTCTCGACGAAACCGGAAGATTGAGGGTGTTTACAACCGAGGGCGCGCGTTCGATCGGCTTACCAACGCTTGTGCTGATCTACGAGTACGACCACCAATACGTGACCATACGAGACGCGAGATTTTCAGACGCCAAAGCCTCGTTCGCCGGGCGCGCTTAGAGAGTTGTAAGTCTGGAGCCTCCCAATATACGCATCACTAAGTTCTGAGCTATGACGAAATGTCTTTAGCCGAACCGCTGGTCCATCATTCTCGGCAGGCTCGCCGGGAGATCGTCGAGGGGACCCGAGGATAGCAGGAGGACGACCTCGTCTCCCCGCAGTGTGCTCTCGAGAGCAGCGATCGCCTCATCCGCGCCTTCGATGAACGTAACATTGATGCCGGTCCCCGCTATCCGCTCGAGGATGTCCCGCGCGCTTAGGTGATCGTGCGAACCGTGGGTCGGCGGCGGGAGCAGGAGGACGCGGGAGACGTCTTCGAATACCGTATCGTACCAGCTCAGCGCGGCTTGGTTGCGCCAACTGAAGGTGTGCGGCTCGAACACCACGACCGCCGGGCGGTGCGGGAAGTGCAACAGGATCGCCTCGATCGCCGAGCGGGCCTTTTCGTAGGACGAGCCGAAGCCTTCGTAGACCGGCACGCGCGAGACCGAGGTCTTCTTGTCCAGCCGCCGAGCGACGCCCCGGAATCGCGCCACGCCACGTTGGAGCGCCGCCGAGTCGATCTCGCCGCGCTCGAGCAGGAAGGCGGCGGCGCCGACGATGTTCTCGATATTGTGCAGGCCGAGGAGTTCGGTGCGTAGCGCGGTGCGCTCGCCGCCCGGCTTTATAAGGTCGAAGGTGGTGACTTCGCCGATCTCGATATTGTCGGCGTGGTAGCCTGAACAAGGTTCCACGCCATACCAAACGACGTCTCGGTCGTTTGTCAGCCGATGGATCGGCTCAAAGGCATGGGCGCAGACCAGCAGGGCGTTCGCGGGGAGGTCGGCGATCAGCTGGGCGAACGGCGCCTCGTAGTCGGCCATGGTCGGGAAGACGTTGACGTGGTCGTGCACGACGGAACTTAAGAGCAACGCCGACGAATGGTAGAAGGCGAACTTCGAGCGGCGGTCGTTGTCGCCGGTGACGTATTCGTCGCCCTCGATCAGGAACACCGGATCGGCGCCGCCATGGCCGGTGGTCGGAAGATCGAGCGGCACGGCGCCGATGAAATAGCCGGGATCACGGCCCGCCTCGCGCATCAGCACCGCGCACAGAGCGGTCAGGGTCGACTTGCCGAAGCTGCCGGCGATCACCGCGTTACGGCGACCCCGCGTGTGCAGGCCGAGGAACTCCGGGAAGCTGTGCAGGGGCACGCCGCGCTCCCGCAGCGCGCGGAGTTCCGGATTGTTCGCCAAGTCGAGCTTGGCGCTGCCGCCCACGATGGCGGCGTCGATATCCGCTGGAAGCCGGGCGGCGTCGAAGCCGTCGCGCCAGGTAATCCCCAGCCGATCGAGATAGTCGGTCACCGGCGGAAATACGCCGCTGTCCGAACCTGAGACGATGTGTCCTTCCGAAACCAGGATGGAGGCCAGCGCGCTCATGCCCGCGCCGGCGATCCCCAGGAAATAGACGTTCACGTCAGGTCACCCTGCCGGTCGCCGCGGGAGCATTCCGCCACGCTTCGGCTTCCATAACCTCGGCGAGCACCTCGACCGCCCGCCAGACATCCTCGAAGCCGAGGTAGAGCGGGGTCAGGCCGAAGCGCAGAACGTCGGGCTTGCGGAAATCGCCGATCACGCCCCGCACGATCAGGGTGCGCACGATGGCGTAGCCCTCCGGGTGGGCGTAGGCGATGTGGCTGCCGCGCCGCGCCGGGTCGTCGGTGGTGATGCGGCGGAAGCCGAAGGCGCCGCATCGTTCCTCCATCCGGCCGGCGAACAGCGCCCACAGCGCGCGGGACTTGGTTTCGGCGGCCGCGATCGTCGCCTCGCGCGCGAGGTCGATTCCGACCTCCAACGCCAGCAACCCCAAGATCGACGGCGTGCCGGTGAGGAACCGTTCGATACCCGCCGCCGGCCGATAGGCGCCTTCGAAGTCGAACGCCGCCGCATGGCCCATCCATCCCGTAAGCGGCGAGTTCAGCGAGCCGTGCAGCCGCTCCGCGACGAACAGAAAGGCCGGTGCGCCGGGGCCGCCGTTGAGGAACTTGTAACCGCAGCCCACCGCGAGATCGGCGCCGCTACCGCCCAGATCGATTGCGACCGCGCCCGCCGAATGGCTGAGGTCCCACAGGATTAGCGCGCCCGCCGCGTGGGTTCTAGCGGTGAGAGCCGCCATGTCCCATCGCGCGGCGGTCTTGTAGTGGACGTGGCTGAGAAGCACGACCGCGACTCTGTCGTCGATCGCTTCGGCGAGGACATCGCCGACCACGGCTCGCGCTTCCACAGCCGGGATCATCGCCGCCAACCCCTGCGCCATGTAGCCATCGGTCGGAAAGTCGCCGGACTGGTACAGCACGACCCGCCGGCCCGGTCGCGCCGTTATTCCCGCCGCGAGCAGTTTGAAGAGGTTGACCGAGGTGGAGTCGGCGACGATCACCTCGCCGGGTTTGGCCCCGATCAGCGGAGCGATCTTGGCGCCGACACGGGCCGGCGCGCCGATCCAGTCGGCATCGTTCCAGCTCCGGATCAGCCCCTCGCCCCACTCCCTCGTCGCGGCGAGGCGCAGCCGTTCCGGAGTCGCCTTGGGAAGGGCGCCGAGGGAATTGCCGTCGAGATAGATCACCCCGTGAGGCAGGGTGAACCGATCGCGGAACGCCCGGAGCGGATCGGCCGCATCCATGGCGCGCGCGTCGTCGAGGGTGTCGCTCATCGCCGGTTGATACGCGAGCCGACGACCGGTGCAAATCGAGGCTTCAGCCGGCGGCGTACAACCGCATGAACCGCGCGACGCCTCGGCTCACGCGCCCGGGAATGTCGGCGCGAATGGCTTCCACGTCGATGTTTAGGGACAGCTGGAAATTGGTCATGCCCTGCCACAAGCCGAACAGGGCCTCGGCCGCGTCTCCCGGATCCTCGACGACGAGCTCGCCGCGCTCGGCGGCCGCCGCGATGATCGCCGCGATCATCGCGCGGCTGGCGCCGGGCCCGAGGCGATAGAAGCTGGCGGCGAGATCCGGGTGGCGTCGCAGTTCGCCGGCGACCACGCCGTAGAAATCGACCGCCGGCTGGCTGACGAGGAAGGTCATGAGGCCGATGCCGAAGCCGGTGAGTTGGCTGGCGACATCGACGGCGTCTCGGCTCCCGGCGGACGCGCCCGCGGCCTCGATCCGGTCCATCTCGCGTCGAACGGCGGCGACGAAGAGCGCGGTCTTGTCCGCGTAGTGACTGTAGACAGTGACCTTCGAAACGCCGGCTCGCGCGGCGATCGTCTCGATCGATGTCCCCTCCACTCCGCGCGCGAGGAACAGACTCCAGGCCGCGTCGAGAATGGCCACGCCCTTGCCGACATCGCGCGGGCGTCCCGCTCTTGAAGCGGAATCAGCCATTCCACCGCTTGCGGAAGTCTCGGCGCCGATATACTGAACGCGAACGTTCATTTATTTGGGAGAGACTCATGGCGTTCGTCGGAAGGTGCTTATGCGGGGCGGTTTCATACCGATCGGACGGCGCGCCAGTGTTCATGGGCAACTGCTACTGCGTCGATTGCGCGCATGAAAGCGGGACAGGTCATATCACCGCCGTGGCGGTGCCCGAGACAAGCATGGTCGTCGACGGCGTCACGGCGACCTTCACCAAGCCGACCGACAGCGGCAAGACGATCCGCAATACGTTTTGCCCGGTCTGCGCGACCACGGTTTTCACCAACCCCGCCGGCCTGCCCGGCCTGTCGCTGATCCGCGCGGGAACGCTCGACGATCCCGGCGCGGTCGCGCCCCAGATGAACATGTACGTCGTTAGCGCCCCGGACTGGGACCGGCCGCATCCCGGTCTCGCGAACTTCGACGGAATGGCCGGGTAAGCGCGAGCCTTGGCGTTCGACGATGATTTGATGGGAGAACGTCCTATATTCCTTTCATGACCCGGCTTTCCGTTCTCGATCTCTCCCCCATCGTCCAGGGCGGCGACGCGGGGCAGGCGTTGCGCAACAGCCTGGACCTCGCCCAACATGCCGAACGGCTCGGCTACCAGCGATTCTGGATGGCGGAGCACCACAACATGCCGGGGATCGCCAGCGCGGCGACGGCGGTGGCGCTAAGCTTCATCGGCGCGGGCACCTCGACTATCCGGATCGGATCGGGCGGCGTGATGCTGCCCAATCACGCGCCGCTGATGATCGCCGAGCAGTTCGGGACGCTCGACGCGCTCTATCCGGGACGCATCGATCTCGGGCTCGGCCGCGCGCCGGGAACCGACCAACTCACCGCCCAGGCTCTGCGCCGTCACCTCGCCGGAGGCGCGGACCGGTTTCCTCAGGATGTGGTCGAACTGCTGCGCTGGCTGGAGCCGTCGAAACCCGGCCAAGCGGTGCGCGCCGTGCCCGGCGAGGGATCGGACATCCAGGTGTGGCTGCTGGGCTCGAGCACCTTCGGCGCCCAACTCGCCGCCGTGCTCGGCCTGCCCTATGCCTTCGCCTCGCACTTCGCGCCGCAGGAATTGGAGAGCGCGATCCGCATCTACCGCGAACGGTTTCAGCCCTCCGAGCGGCTGGCTCGGCCTCACGTCATGTTGGGTGTGACCGCCGTCGCCGCCGACTCGGACGCGGAGGCGCGCCGCCTGTTCACTTCGCTCCAACAATCTTTCGTAGCCCTGCGCTCGGGCAATCCCGGGCCGTTGCCGCCGCCGGTCGACGACGTGGAAAACCACGTCGATCCCGAGGCGCGGTTCCTGCTGGCCGGCGCGTTGAAACACGCGATCGTCGGGTCGCCGTCCACCGTGCGCGCTGGCCTGGCCGACTTCGCGCGAACGCACGGCGCGGACGAGTTGATGATCACCAGCTCGATCTTCAATCACGCCGCGCGGCTGCGCTCGTTCGAGATTGTCGCGGAAGCAAGCCCGGCCCTGGCTCTCGCGGCCTGAACCGGATCAGGCTAAGAGCGCCGCGATGTCGACCATCATGCCGCTCTTCGCGGGTGCAACCCTCATGCTCGCCGCGGCCGGAGTGGCCGCCCAGCCGGCCTGCGAAGGCGCGGCGAGCGACGTCCAACTCCACATCGTGGTCGAGGGTGTCCGCTCCAACGCCGGCTTGATGACCGCGACTCTTTATGGCGACGATCCGGCGCATTTCCTGAAGGCCAAGGGGTCGCTGAAGGTGTGGCGCGTTCCGGCGGTCGCGCCTTCGACCACGATGTGCATCTGGCTGCCAAGCCCCGGCCCCTATGAGGTCGCCGTCTATCACGACGCCAACTCGAACCTGAAGTGGGACCACTCCGCCCTGGGCTCGATCGAGGGCTTCGGCTTCTCGCGCAATCCGACGATCTTCTTCAGCGCGCCTTCGCTGAAGGCGACGCGATTTCAGGCCGGCGCGGGCGACACCACGATCCGCGTGCGCCTGAGCTATCGCTAGGATGGCTGGTGTCACCCTCGCGGACGGGCTGAAAGTCGCGGCTCGCGTACTCGGATCGACGCGAGTCCCGATGCTCGCTCACCTGGTGGTGACGAGATATTGCAACCTCGAGTGCGCCTACTGCAGCGAGTTCGATAAGGTCTCCAAACCGGTCCCGCTCGCGGATATCCTGGGCCGGGTCGACGCCCTAGCGACTTTGGGAACCCAGATCGTCACCTTGACCGGCGGCGAGCCGCTGACCCATCCGGGCCACGACGACATCGTCCGCCGCATCCGCCGACACGGCATGGTGGCGACCACGATCACCAACGGCTTCCTGCTGACCCCGGAAAAGATAGCCGGCATGAACGCGGCGGGCCTTCAGGAGATGCAGATCTCTATCGACGGCGTGAAGCCCGACGAGATCTCCAAGAAGACGCTCAAATCACTCGCCGGCAAACTCAAGCTGCTGAGCGAACGCGCGGACTTCCACGTCAACATCAATTCCGTGCTCGGCATTTCCGAAGAGCGCACCCATGACGCGCTTGAAGTCGCGAAGTCCGCCAAGGCCATGGGCTTCAGCCACACCGTCGGCGTGCTGCACGACGCCGAAGGAACGTTGGCGCCGCTCTCCGCCAGTCAGCGCGCGGTGTACGACCGGCTGATGGGCGAAGGCTCGCTGGCTCACCGCGTCAATTACCTGATGTTTCAAAAGAACCTGATGAACGGTCGACCGAACGCGTGGCGATGCCGGGCGGGCGCGCGGTACCTGTACATCTGCGAGGATGGATTGGTGCACTACTGCTCGCAGCAGCGCGGCCTTCCGGGCATTCCGCTGTCGTCCTACAGCCGCGCCGACATCGCGCGGGAATACAACGCCGCGAAACCCTGCGCGCCGTTCTGCACGGTGTCCTGTGTGCATCAGGCGAGCTTCCTCGATGCCTGGCGATCGCCGCAAAGAGTGGCCGCGGCTTGAGTTGTACTTGGCTCGCTGGTTGCTAAGTCACGCCTCTATTGGGGTTGATCAGGTACTTTTCGCCCGTGGCGCGGCGGCTGTAGATCGCGATGGTATCGGGCCGCAGCGCCTCGGCGAGGCTGATCTCGGCGGTATAGTGGCTGGCGAAGGTGGTTTTGAGCTCGCGCGCCACGCGTTCGCGAAGGCCCTGGGCCGCTTGAGCGCCAATCTTTTGAAGGAATGGAAACAGAAGCCAGCCTCCAACGCCCCACGCCATGCCGAACCCGCGGGTCAGTTCCGTCGGCCCGGTGTCGAGGCCGCCGTAGATGTAGACCTGCTTATGAGTCGTGGAGCCGTAGCGGCTATAGCCTTTCGACGCGAGATTGGCGGCGACCTCCATGGCGGTGAGGATGCGGCCCGCCAGCTCGCCGCCCCCGATCGCGTCAAACGCCAGAGTCGCGCCGGTGGCGACCAGGGCCTCGGTCAGGTCTTCGGTGAAGGTCGCGGCGCTGCTGTCGCAGACATATGCCGCGCCGAGTCCCTTCAGGAGAGCGACCTGCTCGGGACTCCTGACGATGTTCACCAGGGCGACGCGATCGGCGATGCAGATCTTGTTGAGCATCTGACCGAGGTTGGAGGCGGCGGCGGTGTGGACGAGCGCGGTGTGACCCTCCCGGCGCATGGTCTCGACCATGCCGAGGGCGGTCAGCGGATTGACGAAGCATGAGGCGCCGTCAGCGGCCGTGGCGTCCGCCGGAAGCAAGAGGCAATCCGCCGCCTTCAACGTCCGGCACTGGGCGTACATCGCGCCGCCGATCGCCGCGACGGTCTGGCCCAGGAGAGTTTGCACGGATTTGCCGGCTTCGATGACGACCCCGGCGCCCTCGTTGCCGACGGCGAGCGATTGGTCCAGGCGCGCCTGCATCGCTTTCATAAACCGCGGAGGCACACTCACCGTCAGGATCGGGCGGTCGGCTGTTCCGCCGGTCTTCGCCGTGGCGAGATCGGCGGGCCCGAGCAGCAGGCCCAGATCGGAGGGGTTGATCGGCGTCGCTTCGATCCGGATGACGACTTCGTCGTCGTCCGGCTCCGCGACCTCCACGTCCCGGAGCGAAAGTTCGAGTTCGCCGCTGGACCTAACCAGCGAGCGGAGCTGAAGTCCCGTTAGGCCAGCCATGATGATCGACTCCATTTCCTTCTATTCGGCGATCCCAATCAGCATCATGTCTTTGAGAAACGCGGCGTTGAGGTGAACGAAGTCGGAGGCGACGAGACCCTCCATCCGCACCGACGGTAGATCGGGAATCGCCGAGCCGTTGTCACCTCCTTGGTCTCTCCCTTAACCCTGCATCGCCTTCCAGGCCGCCAGTTGCGTCGTCAGTTTGGCGTGCAGGCTGTCGAACAACGCCTGCTGTTGAGCGGTCGGCGGTGTGTCGGCGTCTTCCAGAGTGCTCGCGAAGGAAGCGTATTGCTCGTTGAGTTCTCCCGGGAAGGCAAGATTGGCTTCCGAGCCCTTCATGTTGACCTGCATCAGCGAGGCCTCGACCGCGTCGAGCTTCGCGGCGCGCGCGGGGTCGGCGGTCTTGCGCGCTTCCCGGATGGCGACAACCGCCTTGTGCAGCGCGTCGATGTCGGCCGCCGTGGCGATCGCCAGCCGGGTCTTCGCCTCGATGCCCGGACTCGCGTTCGGCGCTCGCGGATCGGCGACCACGGCGAGGGACCGCGTCTTGGTCACGCCGCCGGCGACCAGTCGAAGCTGGTAGACGCCAGGCGCGACGAGCGGTCCTCGCGGCGGATTACCCGAGTAGAACGCGCCCGGGATTTGCGCGGGATCGTCCATCCGCAGGTCCCACACCAGCCGGTTGAAACCGGCCTTGGCGGGGATGAGGTCGTTGGGCACGAGCTGGTCGGGCCACTCCGGCGGCTGGATCTCCTTGGTCGTCCTCGTGCTGGAGAGATGCCGGATGGTCCGGCCTTGGGCGTCGATGATGTCCAGAGTGATCTCGTCGGTAGGGGCGCTCGCGAGCGTGTAGTCGATCAGGGCCCCGGCGGGCGGGTTCTGGCCAACCGGGCGGCGGCTGTCGACCTGGTCCGGATAGTACAGCCGAACCGCGGTCTGCGGCGCGAAGAGCGTCACCGGGTCCGACGCCGGCGCGGATTGCCGCAGCGGCGTCAGATCGGTGAGGATCCAAAATGAGCGGCCATGGGTGGCGGCGACGAGGTCGTCGTCCTTGACCGCGATGTCGTGCACGGCCGCCGCCGGCAGGCCCCGCCCGAGCCTCCGCCACGAGGCGCCATCGTCGAACGAGACGAACACGCCGAGTTCGGTGCCGGCGTAAAGAAGGCCGGCTCGGACCGGGTCTTCGCGAACGGCATGGACGACCGCGCCGTTGGGCAGGCCGGCGGCGATGGAGGTCCAGGTTAGCCCGTCGTCCGAGGTCTTCCACGCGTACGGGGCGATGTCGTCGAGCTTGTGCCGATCCACCGCGACATAGGCGCGGCGGGGGTCATGCGCGGAGGGCTCGATCATGTCGATCGAACTCCAGGCCGGCATTCCCTTCGGCGTCACATCGGTCCAGTGGCCGCCGCCGTCCTGGGTGAGATGGACCAGTCCGTCGTCGGACCCCGCCCACAGCTTGCCCTTGGCAACAGGCGACTCCGCCAGGGCGAAGATGGTGTCGTAATACTCGACGCTGGTGATGTCCTTGGTCAGCGGGCCGCCGCTGGGGCCCTGCTTGGACCTGTCGTTGCGGGTTAGATCGGGGCTGACGATCGTCCAGCTATTGCCCCGATCGGTCGATTTCCAAACCACTTCCGACGCCGCGTAGATCGTGTCCGGATCGTGCGGCGACAGCATCAGCGGCGAGGTCCAGTTGAACCTGTGCGTCAATTCCGACGCCGGATGGCCTGAGTTGTCGATCGGGTCGGGACTGATATCACGCACCTGCATGGCGTGGCGATCGAAGCGGCCGAACTGGTTTTCGGCGTTGCTGTAAATGATCTGTGGATCGCGAGGATCGGGCACGACAAAGCCGGATTCTCCGCCGCCGGCGACGTACCAATCTCTGGGTCCAATCACCCCCTCGTCGTCGAAGCTGGCGACCGCCAAGTTGGAATTGTCCTGCTGCGCGCCATAGATCCAGTAGGGAAAGCGCATGTCGGTCGCGACGTGATAGAAGGCCCCAGTGGGCTGGTTCTCCTGCGTCGACCAGGTCGAGCCGCCATCCGTGGAGACCGAGCCGCCGCCGTCGTTGGCGTTGACCAGGATGCGTGGGTCGTTCGGGTTGATCCACAGCGCGTGGTGGTCGCCGTGGGTGGCCGAGACGAGGTTGAAGCTCTTGCCGCCGTCGGTGGAGCGCAGCATGCCGGTGTTGAGGGCGTAAACCGTGTCGACCGTCTTGGGGTCGGCGTAGATCTTGGAAAAATACCAGGCGCGCTGGCGGATGCGGCCGTCCTGGCTGACCCTTGTCCAGTGCGCGCCGGCGTCGTCAGATCGGTACAGGCCGCCGTCCCGCGCCTCGACCATGGCGTAGACGCGGTTGGAGTCCGCGCCTGAGACCGACACGTCGATCCTGCCAAGAGTTCCGGAGGGCAGGCCGTTTCCCGTGACATGGGTCCAGGTCACCCCGCCGTCCGTCGAGCGGTACAGGCCGCTGCCTTCGCCGCCGCTGGAGAAGTTCCACGGCTGGCGGCGCACGGTCCACAACGCGGCCCAGACGATCTTCGGGTTGCGGGGATCGAGGGTGACGTCGATCGCGCCGGTGTCGGCGTCCTTGTACAGCACCCGGGTCCAGGTCTTGCCGCCGTCGGCGGTGCGGAACACGCCGCGTTCGGTGTTCGGTCCGAAGGCGTGGCCGATGGCGGCGACGAGAGCGACATCCGGATTGGTCGGGTCGACGACGATGGCGCCGATCTGGCGGCTGTCCGTGAGACCGGCGTGGGTCCAGCTCTTGCCGCCGTCGGCGGATCGGAACACGCCCATGCCGTTGGTCATGTCGCCGCGCAGCGCGCCTTCCCCGGTGCCGACATAGATCACGTCCGGGTTGCTGGCGGAGACGGCGACCGCGCCGATCGAGCCGGTTCCCGCGTCGTCCAGAATGGGCGTCCAGCGTTGGCCGGCGTCCACCGTGCGCCACACACCGCCGCCGGCGGCGCCCATGTAGAAGGTGTTCGGCTGACTGGGGACGCCCGTCACCGCTACCGCGCGACCGCCGCGGAAGGGTCCGATCCCCCGCCACTGCAGACCGGAGGCGGCGACGTTCGGCGCCGTGTCAGCGGCGGCGAGCGTCGAAGCGGACAAGGCGACGACTGCGGCGCCCATCACGAGGGCGGCGCGAAGGGATCGGTTCACGTGTGTTCAGACTCCAAAGTAATAGTCCGCCCACTGTTCCATGCCGGGCCGGGCCAGTCGACCGCGGTGCGCGGAAAACCTTTGACCGCGGACGCTCCGAGCGCCGCGACGCGCAAGGCGAGATCCGCCGCGCGGCCCTTTAGTTGTCCGATGGTTGACAGGGCGGGCAGCGCCGAGGCTATCGCGGGAGAGATCACTCGCGTCGCGAAGTCCCGAACGACCACGGGATCGTCGGTAATCGCCAGAAATTCCTCTTCGGCCGAGAAACTGGCGAAGTCGAAGTTGGACGAGCCGAGGATGAGACGCTCGCCATCGATCAGCATACCTTTAAGGTGACTCATCACCGGACCGAGCACGACTTCAAAACCATGGCGCGAGGCGGCCCACAACAGGGCGTCGCGCACGATCGGCTTGTTGTTCGCCCAAGGCGTGAGCAGCCGGACGGTCACGCCGCGATCGGCCGCCGCGCCCAGGGCGTCGACGAACGGCGTCGAGAGATAGGGACTTGCCACGACGATCTCGCGCCGCGCCGCCGCGATGTGACCGAAAAGCTCGGCGAAACCAGCCTTGTTGGTCCGTCCGTCCAACGACCTGACGCGAAGGCGGCCGGAGACGATGGATGACGCCTCGGCCTCGCCGCCGAAGGTGTTGTCGAAATCATGAGCGAGGAAGTCGGCGACATCCGCGTCGTCGATCCGCAGCATCAGGTCGGGCCAAGCGAAGTTGTGTTCGCTGAAGTTCATCCCGCCGATGTAAGCCACGCCGTCGGCCACGATCAGCTTCTTGTGGTTGCGGCAGGGATAGTTGAGGCCGAGGCGACCGATCGGATTGGTGAGGCGCACGGGGACGCCTCGATCGCTAAGGTTCCGGAACATCCGCCCGGTGGCCCCAACCTCGGATTGCAGCGCCGCATCCGCGCGGGCGGCGGCGGACGCGAGGCTGGTGTCGTTGATGTTGACCCGAGTATAGTCGTCCACCAGGACCCGGCGATTGGCGGCGCCGCTCGACAGGATCGTGTCGGCGACCCGCGACCCGACGGCGTCGCCTTCGAACGTCATCGCCTGCACGAGAACACGACCACGCGCGGCTTGGATGTCTTCCCGAGCCCGCGCCCAGAAATCTTCCGCCCCGATCAACAATTCCAGCGATGTTATGGCCGCACCCGGAGCACGGTGGAGGGCATAGCAGATCGACGCGCGATTTGCTCCTTTGCCGAAACGCCGGTTATGACCAGCCGCGGACCCGAGGTCGGCCGTCCATCGAGGTTTTCCGCGTTGAATCCACCGTACCGCGCGTTGTTGCTGCTGTCCTCGTTGCACGGCGGAGGCGCGGAGCGGGTCGCCGCGCACCTGGTCAATCGCTGCGATCCATCACTGGTGGACGTGCGGATTGGGCTGCTGCGCCGGGCCGGACCCTTCCTGGACGATGCGGACCCAGGGCGTGTGGTGTCGTCCCGAATCGGAGAGCGCCTGCTCGCGTTCGAGGGGCACAATTCCGGCTTTTATCGGCCCGACCGGCTGCTCGCCGCGACCACGCTCGCGCCGCTCAACGTGCGATCGATGATCCGCGAGTTCAGGCCGGACGTGGTGATGAGTTTTCTGAAGGGCATGGCTCTGTTGACATACGTGGTCTTGCCGACCGTCGGGCGACCCCGACCAAGATGGATTCTCCGCGAGGGCAACAATACCGACGCCGTGATCGACGATGAGCTCGCAAGTCCGTTCACCCGTAAGGTCGTCAAAGAGTTTACTCGTCATGTCTATCGCCGCGCCGACGCCTTCCTGGCCAATTCGCACGAGATGGCGAGGGGACTGCAGTCTCGGCTGAGCCTGGACCCGGCTCGTGTGCGCGTCATTCAGAACCCCATTGATGTCGAAAAAATTCAACGGATGTCGCGTGCGCCGCTGCCTCCGTGGCCCCGGCCCTACATCATCACCGCCGGGCGCCTGGAGTATCAGAAGGGCCACGACATGCTCCTTCGTGTTTTCGCCGCTAGCGTGGCGGCGAGAGACCATGATCTCGTGATTTTGGGACGCGGTTCCCTCGAGCTGGATCTGAAGCGACAGGCGGCCGAGCTGGGCGTCGGCCATCGTGTTCACTTCCCGGGATTTTCCGCCAATCCCTGGGCCTGGATCTCCAGGGCGAAGCTGTTTGTTCTGCCGTCTCGTTGGGAGGGTTTTCCCAGCATCGTCGCCGAAAGCCTGGCCTGCGGGGCTCCGGCGCTCGTCACTTCTTGCGACTTTGGGCCGTCGGAGGTTGTGGAGGATCGGGTGAGCGGCTGGGTGGCGCCTCCGAATGACGAGACCGCTTTCGGCGCCGCCTTCGACCTCCTGCTCACCGAGCCGCGGGTTAGGGCAAAGCTGGCGGCTGCCGGGCCGGCCAGGGCGGCGAAGTTCGACATCGCGCCGATGATCGAAGCCTACACGACGCTCTTGGTGGCGGAGGCGAACAAGGCTCGACTCAATCGTGCGGGAGTTAGAGGCAAATCCCCGGTGGCGACCGGCGCCCTCGCTACGCGGTAAGTCTTTCCGCCTGCTCCCACGCGGCGGCGTCATCCACGTCAAGCCAGAAACGGTCGCCGATGTCGAAGGCGCGCGCGAGACCTTGTTTCGCCAAGAAGGTCATGCCGTCGGAAATCGATCCGCGTCCTCCGCCGGAGAGATCGCCACGGATGCCTTCGATCAAGCCCGTCGAAGCCAGAAACACGCCGGTGTCGAAAGCGTCGTAGTCATCGAGCCCCTTCCCGATCGCGAGGATGGCGCCGGCGGCCCCGGTCTTGACGCGCGTCACATCGTCCAGGTCCACCAGGGGATTGTCGAGCCGCCGGTCCACGGCGAGCGTCACGCCGCCCTCGACCCTGGGGGCGCGAAGGAGATCGCCCAAGAGCGCGGGCTCGAACAAGTGATCGGCCATCAGGAGCACGAATTCGTCGTCGAGCAGATTTCCGGCCGCGAGAACGGAGAGTCCGTTGGATCGGGTCCACTCGGGGTTGTGCGCGGTGCGGATCGTCAGGCCCGTTCGTCTGCCGAGGCGATCCAAAAAGGCCGTCAACGGTTCGGCTTGATAACCAGTAACGACCACGAATTCGTCGATACCCGCCTGCGCCGCGGTCTCGATCACACCCTGTATCAACGGCTTACCGTTGACGGCGGCAAGCGGCTTGGACGGCGCGATTCCTCGTAGTCGTGTTCCCAAACCCGCCGCGACGATGAGAGCCTTCAACGTGCGCCGATCACTGGGCGGCGACCCTACTTTGAGTCTCGATGAACATGTCGACCATCTGACTGGCTTCGTCGTCGGTGAACTGTTGAGGCGGATGCTTGCAGAAAAACGCGGACGGGCCGATCAAGGCGCCGCCGTCACCGCGATCGAGCGCCAGCTTGCAGCAACGGATGGCGTCGATCACGACACCCGCGGAGTTCGGCGAATCTTCGACCGACAGCCGCACTTCGATGTTCATCGGCACATTACCGAACATCGCGCCTTCCAGGCGCAGAAAGCAGAGCTTGTTGTCGTTCAGCCAGGGCACATAGTCGCTCGGGCCGACATGGATGTTCTCGTCGGCGAGGCGCTCGGCCATAACCGATTGGACGGCTTCGGTTTTCGAGATTTTCTTGGATATGAGACGGCTACGATCCATCATGTTGAGGAAATCGGTATTGCCGCCGGTGTTCAGTTGATAGGTGCGATCCATCCGGACGCCCCGTTGCCGCATGAGGTTGGTCAAGGCGCGGTGAACGATGGTCGCCCCGAATTGAGCCTTGATATCGTCTCCGATAATCGGAAGACCGCGCGCCTTGAACCTCGCCTCCCAATCAGAATCGCTGGCGATGAATACGGGCATGCAGTTCACCACGCCGACGCCCGCCTCAAGCGCGCACTCCATATAGAATCGTGTCGCGTCCTCCGAACCCACCGGTAGGAAGTTGATCATCACGTCCACGCGGGCCGCCTTCAGCGAAGCCACGATGGCCGCCCGATCCGCCTGTTCAGCATCGGCTGGAACGAACGATCGGTCGGCGGGCATCGAGGCCATGTGTTCGGCCACGCCATCGAGCACACTGCCCATCTTCACCGCGACGCCGGAGGGGGGCACCTCCGCGAACACCGCCGTACAATTGGGCTTGGCGAAGATGGCCTGGGCGAGATCGGCGCCCACCTTCCGCGCATCGACGTCATAGGCTAGGACGAACTCGACGTCGGTCGGCTCGTAACCGCCGATGTTCCAATGCATAACCCCGGCCGCGTTATCGTTGGCGGCCCGATAATAGGCGACGCCCTGGACAAGCGAACTCGCGCAATTCCCGACACCGATAATCGCCACGCGAATCTTTGCCATAAACCTCTTACCTTTTGGAAACGACCCGTCTTTACATTATCGGGTCGCCGATCGTCTGAGTTGAACGCGCCAAGATCACCGATGGCTAAACATTCATCCTAACAAGCTATCATAACCGTCACAAGACTGACGCGTGTCGGCGCTAAAAAAGGGGTTTGTCGCTTGAAATCAACCCCGACCGTCGCGCCAGCTCCGGGGCGCCCACTTGAAATCGAGGAGTTCGCGAACCGGATGTGGGTCCACCCGGTATCGAGAGCGCTTGTCGATAGGCTTGTTCGGACCTCCGTAACGCCAAATCAGATTTCCGTGTCGAGCGTGTTCGCGGCCGCCGCCGCCGGCCTCAGCTTCGTCGTCTTGCCTCCGATCCTTGGTCCCGTCGTCGGACTGGCCGCCCTATTCGTTTGGCACGTCCTCGACGGCGCCGACGGCGATCTCGCCAGACGGACCGGTCGCGCCACCGCCGCGGGCGAACTGATCGATGGGGTTTGCGACCACACAAGCCAAGTGCTGATCTACATCTCCCTCGGCATCGTCCTTCAGCGCGCGCTGGGCGCCTGGGCGTGGCCGGTCACCGTGACAGCCGGCCTCTCCCACGCCGTTCAGGCCAACGCTTACGAAGCGGGTCGGAAGACCTACAGGCATTGGGTCTATGGGGCGGACTGGATGCGGCAAAGGCCCGATAGCTCCCGGTCGCTGACCGGCCTCGCCAACTGGATCTATCTCGGCGGCGCATCCTTTTTCAGCCCCAACGAGGCCTTGGTCGAAGCGGCCATGGAGCGGTGGTCGACGCCGGAGGCCAAAGATCGCGCGCGTGCGATTTACCGGAGGATGGAGGTCTGCGGCGTGAAGCGCAGCGGCCTGCTCGGCGCCACCGGACGAAGTTTGGCGATGGCCGCCAGTCTTCTCGCCGGCAGTCCGCTGTGGTTCTTTCTCTATGAGATCGTCTTTCTCAACGCGGCGCTGCTGGTCCTTATCGAGTGGCGCGGGCGGACCAATCTGAAGGTTTCCGAAGCGTTAGGCAGCCTCGGCGCCGAACTGTAGCCGCGCGAGCCGAGCGTAAAGGCCGTTCCGCAGGGTGAGTTCAGCATGCCGGCCTTCCTCGACCACGCGCCCCGCGTCCATGACGACAATACGATCGGCTTCGAGAATCGTGGCGAGCCTGTGGGCGATGACCAGGGTGGTGCGGCCCGCCATCGCCGTCTTCAAGGCCTGCTGAACCAGCCGCTCGTTCTCTGAGTCCAGTGCGCTCGTCGCTTCGTCGAGAAGCAGGATCGGCGCATCCCGCACTAGGGCGCGCGCGATCGCGAGCCGCTGGCGTTGACCGCCCGAGAGCGTCTTGGCGTGCTCGCCGACGATGCTTTCGAGTCCGCGCGGAAGGGCGTTGATGAAGCCATCCGCCTGAGCGGCGAGCGCCGCCCGCATCACGTCCGTCAGCGAAGCCTCTTCGCGGCCGAACCGAATGTTTTCCGCGGCGGACCCGGAAAAGAGCGGCGCGTCCTGAGCCACCATCGACATACGCGCCCGCACCTCGGCCGGATCGGCGTCGGTGAGATCGACGCCGTCGACGCGAATGGACCCGAGCGTGGGATCGTAAAAGCGTAAAAGAAGCCGGAAAACCGTGCTTTTGCCGGCTCCCGAGGGGCCGACAAGGGCCACACGTTCGCCCTGCCTTATCTTCAGGCTGAATTTGTCCAACGCCGGCAGCCCGAAGCGCTGAGGGTAGGCGAAGGTCACGCAATCGAATTCGACCTCGCCCCGCGACGGCTTCGGCAGTGGAACAACGACCTTCGGCGCCGCGATCGCGCTTTTAAGATCCATCATGGTGGCGATCCGCTCCGCCGCCCCGGAGGCCTTCTGAATCTGTCCCCACAGTTCCGATAGGTCCTTGACCGCGTTCGCGGCGAAAAAGGCGAGCAGGAGAAGTTGCGACAGCGCGCCGCCGGTCAGGCTGTGTTTGACGATAACCGCGACCGCGGACTGGTAGAGAAGGGCGAGCATGCCCAGGAAGATCACGGTGATCATCATCGCCGAGAGCAGGCCGCGCGCGCGAAGCTGAGAGCGGGACGCCTCGAAGGCGCGTTCGACGGCGGAATCGAAGGCGGCGGAGACGGCGGGTTCGCGGCCGAACGCCTGAACGGTCTCCAAAGCCCCGAGATGCTCGCCGGCGAAGCCCACCGCTTCCGCGAAACGGTCCTGCGCGCGCACGGAAAGCTTTTGCATTCGGCGACTCAGCAAAAACAGTGGGGTCAGGAGCACCGGTATCAAGATCAGGACGAGGCCCGTGAGGTTCGGGCTGAGGGCGACCATCCAGACCAAGGCGCCGACCAGGATGATGATGTTGCGCAGCGCGACCGGGACAACGTTGCCCACGATCCCCTCGACCATGGTCATGTCGGTCGTCAGGCGCGACAGGATTTCACCGTTGCGGAGCTTGAGAAAGTGCGACGGGTCGAGTCCGAGCACGTGGCGGAAGATCGTCTTGCGCATGTCGGCCACGACGCGTTCGCCGAGCTTGTAGAGAAAATAGAGCCGAAGGCCGGTGGTTATCGCGAGGACGCCAACAACGGCTCCCGCCCCGAAAAAGAGTCGCACCATGGCGGAGCGGTTGTGCCGGGCGAAACCGCCGTCGATGACCCAGCCGGCAAGGCGCGTGAGAACAAGGAGCGCCAAGGCAGAAATCAGCAGGAACAGCAGGCCGAGTATCGCGTCGGCGGGGTGGGCCTTGACGAAGGGAATGATTCGACCGAGCGGGCGCAGGTTCGGCCGCTCGTTTCGGCCGAGCGCGTCGGCCAGGAGTTCGTCCTTCATCAGGGCGCCGAGGCTCGGCGCCGCGGTCTTTCCCGCCTCGTCGCGGCGTCCCGTCATCTATCAACACTCTCCTCGCGCCCGTCAGGCGCTCGACGTGTCGCGGCGCGATGGACTATCAGATAGGGAGCCCGCGTCGGTGATGACGCGGGGGCGGGGCGCGTGGCAGTATGGACGCCGGGCCGCCTTTCCTCAAATCCCGACCGCGTCTCCGACTATAGACTGGACCGAGCTATTTTGACTCCCACGCCGACAGCGCCCGATCGCCACACCCGACGAGGCGATTTCGCAACGCTGTCCGAGGCCCTCGATTTCGCGGCTGGTCAACCCACCGGCATCAATCTTCATTCGTTGCGCGGCGAACCGACGGCGGTGCTGTCCTACGGCGATCTCGCCTCTCGAGCGCGCGAACTCGCCGGTCGGCTCCTCGCGGCGGGTCTGGAGCCAAAAGACCGGGTCGCCCTGGCGGCCGAAAGCGACGCGGATTTTCTGATCGCGTTCTTCGCGTGCCAGTACGCCGGACTGACGCCGGCGCCACTCCCGCTCCCGGCGCCGTTCGGCGGCAAGGACGCCTACGTCGCGCACATCCGGCGGATGCTCATCTCCGCCGGCGCGAAGGCGGCGTTCGCGCCGGCGACACTCGCCTCGTGGTTCGATGAGGCCGCGGAAGGCCTGGGCTTGGCGCTGAGCAGATCGATCGCCGACCTGCCCACGGCCATGCGAGAAAGGCTTCCACAGCCGGATCCAAGCGGGCTGTGTTACCTCCAGTTTTCATCCGGGAGCACCCGGTTTCCCCTGGGGATCGCGGTGACGCAGAAGGCGCTGCTGGCCAACATCGGGGCGATAGGCCGCGAGGGCCTCGGCGTCGGTCCGGCCGACCGAACCGTGTCCTGGCTCCCGCTCTACCACGACATGGGCCTGGTCGGCATGTTGCTGAGCAGTCTCGCGTTTCAGGTCTCCATCGATCTGCTGCCCACTGGCGCTTTCGTGCGGCGGCCGAAACTCTGGTTGGATCTGATCTCGACGCGCGGCGGCACGATCAGCTACGCGCCGACGTTCGGGTATGATCTCGCGGCTCGGCGCGCGGGCGCGTCGGTGGGCGACGACCTCGACCTGTCGACGTGGCGGGTGGCCGGCCTTGGCGGCGACATGATCCGGTCCGAGCCGCTTCGGGCGTTCGCCGCGGCCTACGAACCGGCGGGCTTCGACGCGCGCGCTTTTGTCGCAAGCTATGGCATGGCGGAGGCGACCCTGGCGCTCACGCTCACAACTCCCGGGGTGGGATTGCGGACCGACACGGTCGACGTTTCGGCCCTGGAGCGCCGTCACCGCGCGGAGAGGTCGACCAGCCCGGGGCGCACCCGGGAGTTCGCCCTCTGCGGCCAGACACTCGTCGGCCATGAGCTGGAGGTGCGCGGCGCTGACGGCGCCGCGCTCGGGAGCCGCGCCGTCGGCAGAATTTTCGCCAAGGGTCCCAGTCTGATGAAGGGCTACTTCGGCCAGCCCGAGGAAACCGCCAAGGCCATGTCCGACGACGGCTGGTTGGACACCGGAGACCTCGGTTACTTTCTCGATGGTCAGATCGTCATCACTGGTCGCGCGAAGGACCTCATCATCGTCAACGGTCGCAATGTCTGGCCGCAGGATCTGGAGTGGACGGCCGAGACGGAGATCGCCGGCCTTCGCAGCGGCGATGTCGCCGTCTTTTCAGCGCCAGCCGCCGACGACGGAGAGCGGGTCGTCGCCCTGCTTCAACTGCGAACCAACGACCCGGCGGCCCGGGAAGCAACCTGTGTCGAAGTCGCCAATCTCCTGCGAACTCGCCATGGCCTCGATGTCACGGTGACGCCTGTCCCGCCGCACAGCCTGCCGCAGACCTCGTCGGGCAAGCTGAGTCGGTCGCGGGCCCGAAGCCTGTTTCTAGAAGGCGCTTTGAGCGCGGCCCCGGCGGCTGTTCCCGCGGGCGAATGACCGCCGGCGTCGTCGCCGTGACCGGAGCCACCGGCTTCATCGGAAGGCGACTGGTCGAGCGGCTGAAGGTCCGAGGACGGCGCGTCAGGTTACTTCTCCGCGACGGCGCGAACGCGCCGACGTTGGAGACCTCGGCTTCGGATGTGGTGATCGGAAACTTAAATGACTCGAATGCGCTGAGCGAACTCGTGAAGGGCGCCGACTCGGTGATACACGTCGCCGGCCTTACGAAGGCGCTGGATCGAAAGAGGTTTTTCGAGGTCAACGAGGCTGGCGCGCGGCGTCTCGCGCGGGCGTGCGGCGGGCGCCGGTTGATTCACGTCTCGAGTCTCGCGGCCCGCGAGCCGGGGTTGTCCGACTACGCCGCCAGCAAGCGCGCCGGCGAGGAGGCCGTTCTGGAGATCGCCGGCTCCTCGGCGATCATCGTGCGCCCGCCGATCGTCTACGGCCCGGGTGACCGCGAGACGCTCGCCCTCTTTCGGGCGGCTCGACTTCCGGTGATGGTCGCTCCCGGAAATCCGGCGGCCCGCGTGGCCTTCGCCGAGGTGGACGACGTCGTGAACGTGATCGCCGATCTGCTGACCGATTCGCCAACCCAAAAGATGATTTCGATCGGCGGCGATCGACCGGCCGGATATTCCTGGCGGGAGGTCATGGCCGCTGCGGCGCGCGCGGTCGGCGGCCGTCCCGCGATCGTCGCCGCGCCGAGATGGCTGTTGACCGTCGCCGGTTCGACGCTCGAAGGTGTTGCGAAATGGCGGCGGACTCCTGCAATGTTCACGGCGGGAAAAGCCGCCGAGGCCTTCCACTCGGACTGGTCGGTCTCCACAAGCGAACAGGGGGTAACCGCGGGGCGTAAGTATATCCCGCTCGACGATGGCTTCGCGCGAACGGTCGCCTGGTATCGAACACAGGGGTGGCTGCGCTGACAGTCACCAAAGACGCTGAGAGGGCGCCTTCGCCAATCCGTGGCGCCGGGGAATGGGACACGCGACCAAACTTCTGCTAGAGCGGACATGCGGGTGGCGTCGCGGCGTGGTTGAAGCGCGGGTCCTCAATCTGTTAAGTCGGTGCGCGGACCACGCTTTTGCCATTGTTCAGTGAGGAAAAACCGGACGCATGAGACCCAACCATCAGTTGGCACTGGTCGAAAACAAGGATACCGACCCCACCGCCGGCATTCGGACCGAGATCGGTTCGGTGTTCGAGCAGGTTCTCGGCCATCCGGTGAAGATTCATGATCAAACCGACATCGTCGAAGATCTCGGGATGGACTCCCTGGCTGTCATGAATTTCGTCATGGCGATTGAAGATCACTACGATATCTCGATCCCTCTTGATCGAATCGCGCAGATTCGCACCGTCGGCGACTTGATCCAGGCCGTCGAGGGCCTTCGGCGCGGAGTTCCAGCATGACGATTCTCGCGAAGCACGCCGCCGCCAAGCTCGCCTACGACACGCTGCACGCGCACGGCGTGGATGTCAGGTTCGACGACATTCTGTCTCCGACCGAGGCCCTTCTTGGCGGACGCCGCACGATCCTGCTGGGTACGAACAATTACCTTGGCCTGACGTTCGATCATGACTGTATCGAACGTGCCGTCGATGCCACGCGACATCAAGGCACCGGAACGACCGGATCGCGCGTCGCCAACGGCAACTACGACGGCCACATGCGGCTCGAAGGCGCGCTCGCCGAATTCTATGGCCGCGAGCACGCGATGGTGTTCAGCACCGGATACCAAGCCAACCTCGGGGTTCTGTCCACGCTGGTCGGCCGCGGCGATCATCTGATGCTGGACGCCGACAGCCACGCGAGCATCTATGACGGAGCGCGCCTGGGCGCCTCGGAGGTCATCCGCTTTCGTCACAACAGCGCCGACGACCTCTACAAACGGTTGCGCCGGCTGGAGGGCGCGCCGGGAGACCGGCTCATCGTGGTCGAGGGCATCTACTCGATGCTTGGAGACACCGCGCCGTTGAAGGAGATCGCGGCGGTCAAGCGGGAGACGGGCGCCTACCTGCTCGTGGACGAAGCACATTCCATGGGCGTTCTGGGACAGAGCGGGCGCGGCCTCTCGGAAGCGGCCGGAGTGGAAGACGACGTCGATTTCATCGTCGGGACATTTTCCAAGAGTCTCGGCAGCGTCGGCGGCTTTTGCGTCTCCAACAGCTCCGACTTCGACGTCATGCGGATTGTTTGCCGCCCGTATATGTTCACCGCCTCTCTTCCGCCGGGCGTGGTCGCATCAACCCTCCAGGCGCTCGAGAAGATGCAGGCAGAGCCCCAGCTACGCCAAAGCCTGATGCGCAACGCGCGCAGATTGTACGATGGCTTGGTCGCGATGGGCTTTCAGACCGGCCCCGAGGCCAACCCCATCGTCGCCGTGGCGATGCCCGATCAGGAAACGGCGGTCACATTCTGGAAAATGCTGCTCGAAGCGGGCTTGTACCTGAATCTCGCCGTGCCGCCGGCCACGCCGGGCAACGTCTGTCTGTTGCGTACGAGTGTCAGCGCCGCGCACACGACCCAGCAGATCGACACCGCCCTGGCCGTCTTCGCCGATGTGGGCCGTAGGCTCGGATTTCTTCAAGTTGACCGCCGTCGCGTGGGCGGCGCCCTCTAACACCGAACCCACCAACACACATGGTTTCAACGGCGCTCGGCGCCTCAGGTTGGCGGGGAAATTCCTGGCGACCGGCCCTCCTCGACGGCTACATCTTGAAGATGCTCGCGGCGCCGGCCGGGGCCGTGCTGGGCGTGACTCTGGTCGCATTCCTGCTTGAACAGACCCTCCGTCTCATCGATCAGCTTTCCGCCAACGGCGCCAAGCTGAGCTACCTTTTCGGGCTGATCACCAATCTCGTACCGTATCAGTTGGGTCTCGCATTGCCGGCGTCGTTCTTCGTGGCGATGTTCATGGTCGTCGCCCGACTGGACGAAGAAAGCGAGATCGACGCGCTCCTGGCGGGTGGCGTCTCCTTCGAGCGCATCCTGGCGCCGCTCCTTTTCGCGGGGGTCGTCCTCGGCGCCGTAAGCCTGCTGCTGTTGGGCTACCTTCAGCCTTACAGCCGCTTCGGCTATCGCGCGGTGCTGAACGCGGCCACCGACGCCGGCTGGACCGCGCGGCTGGACCCTCAGGTTTTTCTACACGCGGGTCCTGATTTCACCATCTCGGCCGACGAGGTCGACGCCACCGGTCGCTCCCTCAAGGGCGTCTTTATCCGGCGGATCGCGAAGTCGGGCGAGACCGTGGTGACCGCCAACGAGGGCACGCTCGGACTGCAGCCCGACGGCAAGACGACCGACCTGCGCCTGACGGGCGGCCTAATTCTTTCCGACGCCGCCAATGGCTCTTCGCGGCTCCTGCGGTTTGGGGACTTCACCGACCGCGAAGTCCTCAACGGCGCAGCGGCGCTGACGCCGCGAGGCGGAGATGTTCAGGAACTGACGTTCCCCGAACTCGTCAACGAAATTTCTCGTTCGGACGCCTTGATCCCAAAACGGGAACTCAAGTCCGAACTCTATGCCAGGCTTGCCCGATCCTTCGCCATTCCGTTGCTGCCGCTGTTCGCGCTGCCGCTGGCGCTGGCCGCCAAACGTGGGCGCCGGGCGCCTGGAATGATCGTCGGCGCGGTCATCCTCGTGGCGTTTCACCATGGCGTCACGCTCTGCAAAGGCTTGGCCGCGAGTGGAAAGATCGACCCGCTACTCTCCATCGGCGGACTGTTTCTCGTCATCATGATTTTTGGGCTGTGGTTGTTCACATCCAGCCGCAGGCGCCCCGGAGAAACGCCGATTTCGGGTCTGTTGGCTCGACTGGAAGGGCTTTTTCAGCGTCGCGACAAGAAGATTACGGCGACGCCGACCCGATCGGCCTTGAGCCTCTCGGCATACCTCACCCGCATGATGACGGTTCGCACGGCGGCCGCGGCCCTCGCTCTCATGGGGCTTCTGCAGTTGATCGACCTGCTGGAACGCACGAACGATATCCTGTCCAGAGGAGGCCCGCTCGGCATTCTCCGCTACATGGGCCTTCGCCTGCCGTTCATGTTTGTCGAGGTCGCTCCCTTCGCGGTTCTCGCGGGCGCGATCTTCACCTTCAGCCAGCTCGCCCGTAACAGCGAGTTGGTGGTGATGCGCATCTCTGGCCTTTCGTTGTTCCAGATCTTCCGCCGAACCCTTCCGGTGGCGTTGACCGTCGCGTGCCTCGATCTCATCGTCGCGGACCAGATAACGCCCCGGGCTCAGCAGCAACTGGCCTCGTGGTGGAACGCCAGCGCGCCCGCAACCGCGCACAAGGTCGCCGCTCCGCATTGGTTTCGCATCGACGGCGACGTCGTGATGGTGAAATCCGCCTCGCGCGACGGGCGGCTCCTGCGCGATGTTTCGGTCTATGAGCGGAACGGCGACAAGGCTTTGACTCGCCGTTTGACGGCGGTGTCGGCGACTCCCGAGCAGACCGGGTGGAAACTCCACGACGCCGTCGTAACCGATCTGCTGCGGGATCACGCGACCTCCATGACCGTCGCGTCGACCGACTGGGGTACATCGCTCCGACCGATCGACGTCGCGAGCCTGTTTGCTGGGTCCTTCGAGGTCACCTCGAATGCCGCCTACCGCGCGCTTCTGGGGCAAGGCCCGTTAGACAGAAGTCCAAGCGAATCGCGAACTCGGCTCTACCGCACCCTGGCCGAGGGTTTCGCGCCGCTCATCATGCTTCTGCTCGCCTTACCTGCATCTCTGGGCTACCCGCGAAGCAACAAGACGGCTCCGGTCGTGTTCGGCCTCGGCTGCGGGTTGCTTTACCTGGTGACTGACGGCCTTCTCACCGCCATGGGCTCGACGGGCATCCTGCCCCCTCTCGCGGCGGCGTGGGGCGCGCCGGTGGCGTTCGCCGCGGGCGCGGTCACCATCCTTCTGTATGCGGAAGGATAGGCTCGCGTGGAGATCGTTCCGGTCGCTTCGAAGGCCGAACTCGAGCGGTTCATCCGGGTCCCGATGCGGATCAACGCGCGAGATCCGAACTATATCGCGCCGCTGATGTTCGAGCGTCGCGAAGCCCTATCCACGAAACATAATCCCTTCTTCCAACACGCCGACGTCCAGATGTGGCTCGCGCGCCGAAACGGCCGCGATGTCGGTCGCATCACTGCCCAAATCGACCATCTCGCGCGAACCGATCCCGACCGACCCGCCGGATATTTCGGAATGATCGCCGCCGAAGACGACGCGGAAATCTTTGCCGCCCTCTTCGCCCAGGCCGAAGCCTGGCTGCGGGACCGCGGCCGCCGCGAAGCCATCGGTCCCTTGAACCTCTCGATAAACGAGGAGGTCGGGCTGCTTGTCGATGGGTTCGATACGCCGCCCATGCTGATGATGCCTTACGATGCGCGATTTACCGCGTGCCGGATCGAAGAGCAGGGCTACGTCAAGGTAAAGGATGTTTTCGCCTATATCTCCGGCATCCCCACATTCACGCCGGGCGTTCAGGCGCGGCTGAACCGTCCGCTGCCGCCTGGAATGGTTCTTCGCCCCGTCAGAATGGACAGGTTCGAGGAAGATCTGCGGTTGCTGGTGGGCATCTGGAACGACGCCTGGAGTGAGAACTGGGGCGCGGCGCCGATCACCGAAGCGGAGACGAAGCATCTTGGCCAATCGCTCAAGCTGATCTTGCACCCGCGGCTATTGTGGTTTCTCGAGATCGACGGCGAGGCGGTGGGCTTCGGCGCTCTGCTGCCCAATCTTAACGACGCCATCCACGACCTGAAGGGCAAGCTCGCTCCGCTGGGATGGGCGAAACTGTTGTGGCGGCTGAAAGTCAGAGGTGTAAAGCGCGGCCGCGTTCCCCTGATGGGCGTCAAGAAGAAGTTCGCGCGGGACCGGCGCGGAATTTTCGCTCCGTTCGTGATCCTGGATGCGATCCGCCGTGAAGGCGTGAAGCTCGGCATTACAGAAGCTGAATACTCGTGGATACTCGAAGACAATATGCCGATGCGCCACATCCTCGAGGGTTTCGGCGCAAAAATTTACAAGACATATCGACTTTACGGCAAGGATCTTACGCAGACGAACAGGGTCGCCTCACGGCCAATCGCCGGATGAGTTGAATTACTCATTTTCCGTCCTCCCGGACGGCAGCGTAGCGCAGCGGAGCGACGATCCGGGATCCAGGGGACCGGGTGCGATGTCGCGGTTGAGGGTGCGTACCCAGTCTCCTGGGTCCCGGGTCTCTGTTCCGCTTCGCTTCACGTCGCCCGGGATGACGACGTTTGGGGGAACATCGCAGCTTAGCCGATGAACCCTCCAGCGCTAACGTGTCTCGAACCTGGCGATCGCTTCGATGTGCTCGTCCTCGGCAATGTCGGCGGGCGAAATGAAGCCGAGGCCGTCCCATTTGATCTCGACGCCCACGCGGCGATAGCACCGGTCGACATATTCCGAACAGATGAACTCGTCGTCCGCCCTCAACGGCTTCGGCATGTGGTTGTTGAACCGGCCGAAGGCGATCCGCGTCGCGATCTTGATGATTTCGCCTGGAGAGAATCGGCAGCCCATGAGATCGATCGCGTCGTCGACGAGCGGTTTGAGATCGGCGACGGCCCGGAGTGCGGCGTGGCGCGCCAATACGATCTTGCCGGGATAGGGACGTGTTCCGCTACTGGTCTGGCTGATAAACCGGTCCATCGCCACGGCGTGTACGCCGATGTGTTGAACACATTCGAGCGCCAATACGCGATCGACGGCCGGCCAACGCCACGCGATAGCGACGTGGGTCCAGCAACTTTTCGTGCTCCAGCCGATCAGCTTCGAAAACGGATCGTTCGCCGAACACAAAAGCAGATCGCCGTCCTCGATCCGCGCCAAGAGCGTATCCAGCGGCTGCGCGGGCATCTCGGTCAAGACCCGAGGGTCGATGGTCATACGTCGGTCCCCCGTCTAGGACACGAGCCATACAGTGTCAGCGCCGCCAGGAAAGTGATCGCATTGTCCCCAGACGCCTCTCACCCCGCGCTGAGTTCCGTGGGCGCCATCGTCGCCGGTCTCGCGGAGGCTGGCTACATCGCCTCCACCCGGGTCGCCACCGCCCTGTACATGTCCGCCCATTTGCAAAAGCCCATACTGGTGGAAGGCACGGCGGGGGTCGGGAAGACCGAGCTGGCGTTGTCGACCGCCAAAATGCTTGGTCTGCCCCTGATCCGCCTGCAGTGTTACGAAGGCCTCGACGAGAGCAAGGCTCTCTACGAATGGAAGTACGGCAAGCAACTTCTCTACACGCAGATCCTGAAGGACCACCTCGGCGCGAGCTTGGCGAACGCGCCCGACCTCGCCTCGGCGATGAGGCGTCTGGAGGGCGCCGGAGACCTGTTCTTCTCCGAACTTTTCCTGGAGCCGCGTCCCCTACTATCGGCGCTTCGCGCGCCCGGAGGGGCGGTCTTGCTCATCGACGAGATCGACAAGAGCGACGAGGCCTTCGAAGCCTTCCTCCTGGAAATGCTTTCGGCGTTTCAGGTCTCGATCCCCGAACTCGGCGTGATCGAGGCGGCGGTGAAGCCCCTCGTTTTCCTGACCTCCAACAACGTGCGCGATTTGGGCGACGCGCTCAAGCGGCGCTGTCTGCATCTTCATATCCCGTTGCCGGATCAGCGGCTTGAAGAGAAAATCGTCGCTGCGCGCGTGCCCCAGGTCGAGGCGAAGTTGCGGTCCGATCTGGTGCGATTCGTTCAGTCGCTGCGCGCGTTGGATCTGCGGAAGTCGCCGTCCATATCCGAGACCATCGACTGGGCGCGCGCTCTGGTGCTTCTCCACGCCGAGGCGTTGGACGCGGATACCGTGCGGGATACCTTGAACGTCCTTCTGAAATTCGAGGTCGATATCGCCGCGACGGCGCCCCGGATTGCCGACCTCATTCCCTCACCGGCGTGACCGCCCATGCCCGCCCTGCAGCGCTCTCTGGAAGATTTCCTTCGCTCGCTGCGTGATAGCGGAGTGCGGGTTTCGCCGGCCGAAGCGATCGATGCTCACCGTGCGGTCGCGGCGGTCGGCTATGCCGACCGCGACCTGATGCGCAACGCGCTCTGCGTGACCGTGGCCAAGAGCGAAGAGGAGGTCGAAAGGTTCGAGGATTGTTTCGACACCTTCTTCAGCCGCCGAGCGGGCGCCGCCAAACCGCGGAGCCCCGAGGGTCTAATACCGCCTCTCGGCGCTCCCGACTTGGTGCGCGACGTCCTGCAAGGCGACGAGGTCTCGATTGCCCAGGCGATGGAGGCGGCCGGCCAACGGGCCAGCGCGAGCGCTATACGTTTGACCACACAACGCAATCTGTTGGTCCGTCGTATTCTGGACGACATGGGCCTTCGGGAGCTGGAGGCGATGATCCACGCGCTTCGCGACAGCGGACAAGCCGACGACGAAGCGCTTGCCGAACGGCTGGCCTTCGAACGCCGCGATCTGTTCAGGCGGGCTGTGACCCACGTCGACCGCGAAGCTCGACTTCACGCAAGCGGAACCGCGCGGCGCCTGCGCGACAATATCCTCGCCGAACAGAGCCTCTCCACCATCGGCTCCGAAGACATGCGGGCGATGGAAGCGCTGGTCCGGCGAATGGCGAAACGCATCGCCTCGCGCTACGCGCGCAAGCGCCGCCGCGCGCGGCGAGGCAGCCTCGACATCCGGACCACGATCCGCCGAAGCATGGGGCACGGCGGCCTGCCGTTCGACATCGTGTGGAAGGCGGAGGTCGTCCACAAGCCGAAGATCGTCGTGATTTGCGACGTGTCCCGGTCGGTCGCGCCGTTCGCCCGGTTCCTCCTGCTCTTCCTCTACACACTTGGCGAAGTCGTCGAGAAGCTGGACGCCTATGCTTTCTCCGATCGCCTCGTCGGTGTGAACGACGTGCTGCGGCACGCGACCGTCGAAGACGCAATGACGACCATCCTCGCGAGAGCGGGCCTGCGGCCCACCGACTACGGACGCTCCCTGGCCGACTTTCGCGAGCTGAACCGCGGCGGAGTCGATCGACGCACGATCGTCATCATTCTTGGCGACGGTCGTTCGAACGGCGCCGACCCGCGGCTCGATCTGATGCGTGAGATCGCCGACCGGGCCCGCGCGGTGATCTGGCTCAACCCGGAACCGGAAACCTTTTGGAACCAAGGCGATTCCGAAATGCATGCCTATCTGCGATTCTGCACCCTCGCCAGGAGCTGCAACACGTTGAAGGGCCTCGAACACATCGTCGATAATGTTCTGCGGACCTACGTCCCACGATAAACCTTCCGAGTCGGCCCGGCGGTTGGTGCCAATGCCGAGGCTTGGTAGGGTTGAAGTCAACCGCGCGAGAGTGTTTGCAATGACCGTTTCCGATGGGGAGCTCATCGAAATTATCGCCGAAGAGGCGCTGATCGATCGAGGTCTTCTGAACCGCGACGCGACCCTCGCCGACGTTGGCCTCGATTCGGTGGGCGTCGTCACCGTGATCTTCGCCGTCGAGGAGAAGTATGGCGTCGAGATCGCCGAGGACGCTTTCACCGATTGCGTGAACCTCGGGCAATTCCTGGACACGCTCAAGACGATCATCGCGAAGACGGGGTGATGCGCGGCGACGGTCGTGTCGGGGTGGTCGTTACGGGCCTGGGAGCCGTCAGCGCCCTTGGTCATTCGGCGGCGGACAACTGGGCCGCCGCGCTCGCCGGCCGATCCGGCATTCGCCCGCACCTCTTCGAGCCCGGACCGAACGGGCCGGAGGCGCACACAACCCCAGCGGCGCTGGTCGAAGGCGACATCGTCGGCGATCTCGAGGCCGCGCTCGGCCGGCGCATCGGCAATTCGCTCGATCCGTTTTCGCTGTTCGGGCTGAAGGTCTGTCATGAGGCTCTGTGGCACGCGGGGCTGATCGGCGCGGCCGACCTCGAACATCGCACCGCGGTCATCCTGGGCCACGGCTTCGCCGGCATCCACACCTTGGAAAGCTCTTACGAGCGATTCTACGGGCAGCGGCTCGGCAAGCTGCATCCTCTCAGCGTGCCCAAGGTCATGGTCAGCGCTCCGGTCAGCGCCGTGGCCATGGAGTTTGGCGTCAAGGGTCCCGTGTTCGCGGTCTCCAGCGCCTGCGCCTCATCCGGGCACGCCATAGCCCAGGCGGCGAGCCTCATCGCGACAGGTCAGGCCGACGTCGCCCTCGCGGGCGGCAGCGAGGCGATCGCGACCCCTGCCTGCCTTCGGGCCTGGGAGGGGCTGCAGGCGATGAGCGACACCACATGCCGGCCGTTCTCGGCCGGCCGCGACGGCATGACGATCGGCGAGGGCGCCGCCGCGATCGTCCTCGAGGCGGAAGAGCATGCGATCGCGCGAGGCGCACCCATGTTGGGGCGCTTGACGGGTGTCGGGTTGTCGTCGGACGCGCACCACTGGACCCAGCCCAGTCTTGAGGGAGCCGTCGCTTCCATGCGGGCCGCGCTTGACGGGTCGGGCGCGATCGGCGACCGCGCCGTCCTCGTCTCCACCCACGGCACCGGCACGCCGCTCAACGACAAGAACGAGGCCGCGGCGATTCGCGCGGTGTTCGGCGCCGAGACGGAACGTCATCCGGTCATCGCAACCAAGAGCGCGCATGGCCATCTGATCGGGGCCTCGACGGCGTTACAAGCGGTGATCGGACTTCAGGCGATAACGGTTGGGCTGGCTCCTCCGATCCTGGGTTGGCTGGGCCCCGATCCCGACTGCGATATCGACCTCGTCCTAGGCGCCGCCCGACCGATCGACGCGGAGTTCCTCTTGCTCAACGCTTTCGCGTTCGGCGGCCTCAACACCAGCCTGGTTTTTCAGAGGGCTTGACCGGGATCGGACGTTAGCCCGGGATCAGCGGTTCTCGGATTCTTTCGGTGAGCCCGTGCGCGCTTTCCCTCATCGCGATGGCGGCGATGAGACCGACCAGAGTGAAGGCTATCGTGTACCAGGCCGGCGACAGCGGGTCGCCGGTGTAGTGGATCAACGCCGCCAGGATCGGCTGGGTCGTGCCGCCGAACACCGCCACGGCCGTCGCGTAGATCGCGCCCATGCCGAGCCCCCGGACTTTTTTGCCGAGCGATTCGGTGATCGCCACGAGACCGGCGGCCGTGCTGAGCGCGCTGGTGAAGGTCATCAACGCCGTCGCGCCGAGCAAGGTCGGGGCGTCGTGATTTCTGACCATGAGGTAGAAGGCCGGCCAGGTCACCGCGAGGAAGACGATGCGCGGCCAGATCATCAGCGCCCTGCGGCCGATGCGATCGGAGAGAAAGCCGCCGATGAGGCCGCCGGCCAAGCCGCAACCGCCGCTCACCAGCGTCGCGGCCAGCGACACTCCCGCCGCCATATGAAGGGTCGTCATGGCGTAGGTCGTCATGAAATTGAACACGTAGGTCGAGACGGTCATCGCCGCCACGAGGCCAAAACCCAGGAGCAGGACCCGCCAGGCGCCGCGCGCGGAGTCCAGATCCGGCGCCAACTCGATCGAGTCCGGGCGGTGCAGGGTCTCCGGCAGGTTTCGACGGAGCAAAATGCCGAACGGCAACACCGCGGCCCCGAGCAGGAACGCGACACGCCAACCCCAGACTTCGAGGCCGGCGGCGCCGGCGATCGCCGCCAGGAACACCCCGACCAGCCCACCGACCATATTGGCCAGGTTCTGGCTGCCGCCCTGCCATGCTCCGTAGAGGCCGCGTCGCTCAGGAGGGGAGGCTTCGACGAGATAGGCCGTGGTCGGCCCGACCTCGCCGCCGAGGGCGAAGCCTTGGCAGAGCCGCCACAGGAGGACGAGAACGGGAGCCGCGGGCCCAACGGAAGCATAGGACGGGGTCAGCGCGACCCCGAGGATCGCGATGCCCATCAATCCGAAACTGAAGAGCATCGCGGGGCGGCGACCGCGCCTGTCCGCGAACCGGCCGATGGCGATCGCTCCGATCGGCCTTAACACGAAGCCGGCGCCGAACGTCGCCAACGACAGCATGAGACTTACAAACGGCGAGTGGTTCGGGAAAAAGTTGCGCCCGATCTGAACGGCGAAAAAGGCGTAGATGGTGAAGTCGTAGAATTCCAACGCATTGCCGACAACTGCGGCGGCGACCTGCGGCGTCCGGATCGACGGATGTTCCGTGGGCGCCAGGGAAACGGTCAGGTGAGCACCTGGCGGACGGGCTCGGCGTGTCCGGCCGTAAGGCGGCGGTAAATCGCCGCCGGCGGTGTCAACACGATGGGCCAGATCAAAGCCGACACGCCCGCGCCGAGAACCAGTTGGACCAGGTGCGGCGCGGTGAAATACGCCCCGGTAGAACTCATGTCGGGCGCTGCCATCAAGGCGAACATGTTTCCACCCGTCACCACCGCGGCCGCCGCCAGAATGACGAGATAGGTCAGGAACAGAACGACCCCCGACAAGGCGAGCGTCATGAGGTAGGTCCCGAACAGAGGCCAAAAACGGCCGCGGGTCAGGACCCAGGATCCGAAGACATTCACCCGCCGGGTCTGGAAGGTCAAAGCCGACGCCAGCGACATCCGGACCGCGAGAAATCCGAACACCACGAAAAACCCGGGAACGGCGATCAGGACGATCGACTGGGGACCAGAATGCGCGACGGCTTGCACCAACAGGCCGACCAGGACGATGACGATCAGGAAGACGAGGTAAGCTCCGATCGCGAGAAGCGCCAGTATCAACATCAGCCCGATCTGACGCAGCTCATCGCCGCCAAGACCGAGATAACCGAGTTTCTTGTCATGCGGACAAAGAACGGCGCGGTTCATCGCGGCATAAACGACCCCGTAGAACACCAGCGCAACGGGTGTCAGCAGTAGGTACAGCGGCAACAGCTTACCCAGCACCTCCATCGCGGCGGCGGGGTCACGATCTCCCAGCGCGCCGAACTGTTGAAGACGCATGATGTCCGGCCCCGCCACTTTGACCAGGGAGGCGGTGAACACGACGGACATGACGAGCGCGAACGCGGCCCAGATCGCCAGGACCCAGGGGCGCTCTCGCACAACCCGGAAACCCGTGAAGGCCGCCTCCTGTATCGAGAACTCCGCCATCCGCCGCCCCTCGCCATCGCCTCGGCGAAGCCGCTCGCAACCGCTTAGTCACAGAAAACGCGCTGAGCGACTAGGGCTAAGTCCAAGGCTGAAAGCCGAACTTTCCGTCGGCAATCATTCTTAACAATTCGGCGGGCTTGGCCGTTTGCAATCGTAATCTCTGTTAGATAGACACCTTTCATCGCTGCGATTTGAGTGCGGCCTTCATTCTAGGTGCAACATGTCTTTACGTCTTCTTGGCGCAACGTTCGCGGTCGCTCTTATGTCGGGAGGGGTGGCGTCGGCCGCGACGATCCTGCTCTACGACACCGGTGTGGACGCCGCCGGCGCGCCGCCCGCCAACGACGACGCCGAGCTTCATTACAGCCTCGTCGCCGCTCCGAGCGGCGGCGCGACGACCCTGCGCGTCGCGACGTCGGCCAACGGATTCCCGATCGGTCCGTGGGTCGGCGACGACGCGGCCTCCGCCTGGATTGGTCCGAACAGCGACAGTTCTCTCAACGGCCCGGTCGGGACTTACGATTACCAGGTGACATTCTCGCTGGCGGGTCTCAATCCGGCCACGGCTTCCATCACCGGCCAGTGGGCGTCCGACAACAAGGGCGTCGATATCTTGATCAACGGCGTCTCGACCGGTCAGTCGACCAACAGCCAGTTCTCCGCCTTCACTCCCTTTTCGGTGATCTCGGGCTTCCAAACAGGCGCGAACACCCTGGATTTCATCGTCCACAACGACGGCGGTCCCACGGGCGTGCGGGTGGAAATGACCGGCACGGCCGGTTACGCGGTGCCGGAACCGGCGACCTGGGCCCTGATGTTGGCGGGGTTTGGCGGGATGGGCGCCGCGCTGCGCCGGAAGCGCGAAACGATCGCCGCCTGACTCCGATCGCGAGCCAGCGCTTCCAGCCAGCGGCTGGAGGCGCCTACGCGAACAGCTCGGCGAAGCGGCGCTTCTCCCGCCGCTTCCATCCCTCGCGGTGATAGGCGTCCGAGGCGATCAGCGGAACCACCGTGGTCGCCTCGGCGAACACCATCTGCTCCCAGGTCACGTCGACCTTGCCCCAGGAGCAGGCCTCCTTGAGTGTCGAGGACGAACAGGCGCCGTCGCGCACGTCGGCGACGGTGATCTGAACGGCGTATTTGTGCATCTCGGCCTCGACGCCGAGTATCTCGGCGCAGACCACGGTGTCCTGAGCGAAGTTCTTCGGCACGCCGCCGCCGACCATGAACAGACCCGTGGTTCCGGCCGCGATCTTGACGTCGGTCAGTTCGCGGAAGTCGGCGACCGAGTCGATGGACACGTAGGGCTGCTTCGCCTTGATCCGCTCGACCTGGTGCTTGACCAGGCCGAACCCGGCCGAGCTATCGGTGAAGGCGGGGCAGAAGATCGGGCAGCCTTCCTCATAGGCGGTCTGGATCAGGCTGCCCGGCTTCTTGGCGCTGCCGGCCGCCAGCCAGCGGCCGATCTCGAAAATGAATTCGCGCGAGGAATAGGGACGGGGTTCCAGGCAGTCGGTAATCGCCTTGATGGCGTGGTCGCAGGCCTGGAGTTCCTCCTCGTCGATATAGGTGTCGTAGATGCGGTCGATGTACAGCGCGCGCAGGTCGCGATCGTCGACGCCGCCTTGGGCCTGGTAGTGCTTGAAGCCGAGAGCCTCGAAGAAGTCCATGTCGATGATCGAGGCGCCGGTGGCGACGACCACGTCGGCCATGCCGTACTTCAGCATGTCGCGGTAGACGTGCATGCAGCCTCCCGCGCTGGTCGAGCCGGCCAAGGTGATCCACACCGAGCACGCCGGATCCTCGATGGCCATGGACAGGATGTCCGCCGCGCGCGCGGTATCGCGCGAGGTGAAGCTCATCTTGCGCATCGCGTCGATCACCGGCCGCGCATCATAGGCGGCGATATCGACATGCTCGACCACACGCGACAGCAGTTCGGCCTTGGTGTTGGCTAGGGGGGCGTTCATGGGTGTTCCATTCCTCGAACCGGAGCGCGGGCTCCAAGCCCGCATAGAGAAGAGCGGGCAAGGGCGCCCGCGCTCCGAATAGATCGCAGCTATCGGCTCAGCGACGGCGGCGCTTCTTGCCACGGGCGCGCGACAACCTGATGACCTGGGCCTCGTCGCCGCGCGGAGTCGGAATCGAGCGGGCGGCGAGGCCGTACATCGAGGCCATCGGAGCATCCTCCACCTCTACGGTCTCGACATCGCCGAAACCGTTGAAGCGGGTCGCCATCGCCACGCCGTAGGCGCCCAGCATGCCGATCTCGATATGGTCGCCCTCGGCTGTGTCTTCCGGCAGCCAGAACGGTCCCGGCATGTGGTCGATGGAGTCGCAAGTCGGACCGTAGAAGCGGAACGGCTTGAGCGCGCCGCTCGCCTCGCCCTCGGCGCGCAGGTGCTTGACCGGGAACGGCCATTTGCTATGCGCCGCATCGAACAGTGAGCCGTAGGCGCCGTCGTTGAGATAGAGCGCGTCACCCTTGCGCAACTCCACACGCGTCAGCAGCGAGACCCCTTCGGCGCAGAGCGCGCGGCCGGGTTCGCACCACAGCTCGGTGGTCTCGTGGACCATCATGTCATTGAAGCCGCGGTCGATCGCCGCGAGGTATTCCGACATGTCGGGCGGGACCATGCCCGGATAGACCGATGGAAAACCGCCGCCGACATCGACCACGTCGGCGAAGACGCCGGCGCGGACCAGGGCGCGGGAGGCCTGGGCCATCGCCGCCTGGTAGGCCGAGGGCCGCAGGCACTGGCTGCCGACATGGAACGAGACGCCCATCAGTTCGTCCGTGGCCCGCCTGGCGGCGAGTAGCAGGTCGGGCGCGTCGGCGGAAGCAACGCCGAACTTGCCGGACAGGCTGTACGCCGCGCCTTCCGCCTCGACGCCGAGGCGGACGATCAGGTTGAGGTCCTTCGCCCCACCGGTGCAACCCAGGATCTTGTCGAGCTCCTCTTGGGTGTCGAGCGCGAAGGTCCGAACGCCGAAGTCGCTGTAGGCGGCGGCGATCGCGGCGCGGCTCTTCACCGGATGCATGAAGGCGATCCGCGCTCCAGGCGCGCCCTCGCGCACCGCTGCCGTTTCGGGCAGCGACGCCACGTCGAAGTTGGAGATACCTTCGGCGTGGAGCGCGCGGATTATCCACGGCGAAGGGTTGGCCTTCACCGCATAGAGCACGTCGCCCTTAAAACTGTTCCTGAACCAGCGCGCCGCTACGGCCACGGCGCCCGGTCGCACGAGTGCGACAGGACGTTCCGGCGACCGCTCACGGACCAGGTCCAGGGGAGTATGGTACGTGTGCAATTCACGTAGCCCCCTGTCGATTGTTGAACCCAGGCCGGCGTTAGCAGCGCTTTTGAGGACTTCGGGTCCGCCGGAGAGCGCGAAATAGGGGTGGGGGGCACGGATGTAAAGTCGTAATTATCCACAGTCCGAATTTCCCCTTTTTGCAGGCCGCGCCCGGTGGCAAGGAGCGGTCCGCGCCGCAACGGCTCCCGTGGAAGACTCGCCTCGATGACGGCCGCACCGCTCATAGCCGTAAGGGATGTGACCAAGACATTCGGCAAAAGCCACGCGCTCGACGGTGTTTCGCTGCGGGTCGAACCCGGTGAAATGGTCGCGCTGATCGGCGCATCCGGCTCGGGCAAGTCCACTCTCCTGCGCTCGATCGCCGGATTGAGCACGATCGATCTGGGGCACGGACGCATCGAAGCCTTCGGGCAGATTCTGCAGGAGGGTGGGCGGCTAACCGACAAGGCCGCCGGGGTCCGGGCGCAAATCGGCTTCATCTTCCAGCAGTTCAACCTGGTGGGCCGCCTCAGCCTGTACACCAACGCCGCCTTGGGCTCTCTCGGCCGAATCGGCTTCTGGCGCGGACTGCTAGGCCTTTGGCCGGCCGTGACCAGAGCCGCCGCCATGGGGGCTTTGCAACGGGTCGACCTCGCCGCCGTCGCGGGTCAGCGCGCCGGGACGCTCTCCGGCGGCCAGCAGCAGCGCGCCGCCATCGCCCGCGCCCTTGTCCAGGGCGCGGCGGTGATCCTGGCCGACGAGCCGGTCGCCTCCCTCGATCCCGTCTCCGCCCGCCGGATCATGGATATCCTGCGCGGGCTGAACCGCAACGATGGGCTGACCGTCGTCGTCACCCTGCACCAGGTCGACTACGCCATGCGCTATTGCGATCGAGCCATCGCGCTGGAAATGGGCAAGGTGGTGTACGATGGGCCGACAGCGGGCCTCGACCGGGCGCGGCTGATCGACATCTACGGTCCCGAGTTCGAGGACGCCTACCTGGAGACGCCGCCGCCATGACCACGCCCATCGTCCGACGGGGATTGCTCGCCGCGGCCGCTCTCGCCGCGGTGGCGCTGGCCGGCTGTGGCCGTTCGGGCGGACACGTCTCGGGCTCGGCCAGGGAAATCAAGTTCTCGGTGCTCTCGACCGAGAACTCCCAAAGCATGGAGGCCTATTGGAAGCCGATCCTGGCCGACCTCTCCACCAAGACCGGCCTCAAGGTCACACCCTATTTTTCGACCAACTACACCCTGCTGGTGGAGGCGCTGAAGGCTCACCAGACCGACGCCGGCTGGTTCTCCAACCGTTCGGGCCTCGAGGCGGTGCGGCGCGGCGGCGGCGAGATCTTCGCCCGCACCTTCGGACCGAACGGCGTCGACGGGTATCGCTCCGTCCTGATCGTGAACGCCAAGAGCAAGCTCGATCTCGCCAAGGTGCTGAAGTGCGACAAGACCCTGACCTTCGGCCTCGGCGACGTGCTCTCCACCTCCGGCACGCTGGCGCCGATGACCTATCTCTTCGCGCCTCGCGACATCGATCCGCAGGCCTGTTTCAAACAGGTGCGCAGCGGCGCCAGCCATCAGACCAACCTCTTCGCCGTGGCCAAGGGTCAGCTCGACGTGGCCACCAACAACTCGACCTCCCTTATGCTGAACAAGGAAAACGGAGGCGCGGAAGCGGATCAGGTGCGGGTGATCTGGCAATCGCCGGTCCTGCCCGAGGACCCGATCATCTGGCGCAAGGACCTCGACCCCGCGGTCAAGGAAAAGCTGCGCCAATTCTTCCTGACCTACGGCCAGGGCAGTTCGCCCGAGGCGGCCAGGCAGCGCGGCTATATGGCCAAGGTCAACGTCGGCGGCTTCAAGCCGGCCGACGACAACCACCTCCTGCCGGTGCGCGAGATGGAGGCGACGGATCTCTGGCTCCAGGCCAAGCGGACCGGCGACGCCGTCAAGATCGCCGCCGCGAAGGCCAATCTCGACGCCATCACCGCCCAGCGCGTCGCCCTCGAAGGCCGCACCCGCGCCCCCGCCGCCGCCCAGTGATCGTCCGGAGCGCGGGCTCCCAGCCCGCATCTCGCGGAGAAAGAGCGGGCTGGAAGCCCGCGCTCCGCGGGAAAGTCTGATGTTGGAGCTCGCGCCGCCGATCCGGCCCCTGCGCGATCGCGCGCTCGATATCCTGATCTGGGGCGGCATGGCCTTGCTGCTCGTGGCCGGGTTCCGCGGCGCCGAGATCTACAAGATCGGCGGCCTGTTCTCCGGCTCGGACAACATGCGCCAGCTCGGCGCGGAGTTCATCCGGCCGGACTTCCACTTCTGGCGGCTGTACGTCGCCCAGATGTGGCTGACGATCCAGATCGCCCTGTGGGGCACCGTCCTCGCCATTGTCATCGCGGCGCCGCTCGGCCTCGCCGCCGCGCGCAATGTGGCGCCGGTCTGGATCCAGCAACCGGTGCGCCGCCTGCTCGACGTCCTGCGCAGCGTGCCGGACCTCGTCGCCGGCGCGATGTTCGTGGTCGCCATCGGCCTCGGTCCGCTCGCCGGGGTGCTCGCCCTGACGGTGAACACGGCCGGCGTGCTGGGCAAGCTGTTCAGCGAGGCGGTGGAGGCGATCGACCGCGGCCCCGTCGAAGGTGTCCGCGCCACCGGAGCCCATCCGCTGCAGCAGATCGCCTGGGGCGTGATCCCCCAGGTCGCGCCGCTATGGACCAGCTTCGCCCTCTACCGCTTCGAGAGCAACGCGCGATCGGCGACAGTGCTCAGCCTGATCGGCGCCGGCGGCATCGGCCAGGTCCTGTTCGATTCTATCAACAGCTTCGCCTTCGCCCAGACCAGCGCCATCGTCATCGTGATCGTCGTGGCGGTGAGCGGGATCGACCTGCTATCGCAACTGATCCGGGGGCGGCTGCTCTGAGGGGTTTGAACCGACCCATTCACGAGGCCATTCGTCGGCTAAGCCGCAACGTTCCCCTAACCGCCGTCCTCCCGGGCGACGTGGAGCGAAGCGGAACAGAGACCCGGGACCCAGGGGACTGGATACACGCCCTCAGCGGCGAGATCGCGCCCGGTCGCCTGGATCCCGGATCGTCGCTCCGCTGCGCTGCGCTGCCGTCCGGGACGACGGAAAATGGGTGATTCAGCTCATTTGGCGATTGCGTCAGGCCTCAATGAGATCCTCTCCACGCGCGGCGCCGCGCTGCCCCGCTTCAACCGGGCGAGCCGCCTCAGTCTGCGCCAGAACTTGCTTCGGTGGGGTTCGGGGTAAGGCTCCAGCAGGCGCAGGAACTCTTCGGCGCAGGCGCGCCATGAATAGCCGAGGGCGACTTCGCGGACACCTGCGCGGTCGATCTTCAGGGCTTCGAGGCAGGCTTCGCGCAGGCCGCTCTCGACACTCTCCGCCAGCACGCCCGCGCCGGTTCCGGGGATAATGTCGATCGGGCCGGGCGCGGGAAAGGCGGCGACCGGTGTGCCGGCGCCCCAGGCCTCCAGGATCACCAGTCCGAAGGTGTCGGTCAGGCTGGGAAAGACAAAGACATCGGCGCGGGCGTAGTGGGCGGCGAGTTCGGCGTCGAACTTGGCGCCGACGAACCTGACCTCCGGATGCGCCGCCTCCAGAGCCGCGCGCTGCGGTCCATCGCCGACCACCACCTTGGTTCCCGGCAGGTCGAGCGTGACGAACGCCTCGATGTTCTTCTCGACAGCGACCCGGCCGACATAGAGCCAGATCGGCCGAGCGAGGCCTTCGAAGACGTCCGGCTCGTTGTCATGCTCCCGCCTGGGATGGAACATCTCGGTGTCCAGCCCTTTCGACCACAGCGAGATGTTGTGAAAGCCGTGCTTCTCCAGCTCCTCGCGCATGGTCGGCGTCGCCACCATCAGGCGGCCGGACGGGCGGTGGAACCATTTCATGTAGGCGTAGCCGGCGGCCAGCGGCACGGGTAGGCGCGCCGAGACATATTCCGGAAACCGCGTGTGGTAACTGGTGGTGAACGGCAGCTTCCATTCCAGGCAGATCCGCCGCGCCGCCAGCCCGATCGGCCCCTCCGTGGCGATGTGGATCGCCTCGGGCTCGAAGGCCTTGAACCGTTCCTGCACCTTGTCGTAGGCGCCCATCGCCAGCTTGATCTCGGGGTAGGTCGGCATCGGGAAGGTGGGGAACTGGTCCGGGCTGATCACCTCGACCGCCTCGCCCATATCGCGCAATTCAGCGACGACGCGGGTCAGCGTGCGTACCACTCCGTTGACTTGCGGCGACCAGGCGTCGGTCGCGAGAAGGATGCGCATCAGGCCAGGGCGGCTTCCGGAACTCTCCATGGCGCTTCGGTCGCGCCGGTCTTCGCGCCCATCATGGACCACGATGGCTGCTTCGCCCAAGGAAGGATTTCGAGCCGTCCGTCGAGATGCTCAACCAGGGCGGTGCAGCTTTCCACCCAGTCGCCGTCGTTGACATAGAGCACGCCGTCGATCTCGCGCATCGCTGGATGGTGGATGTGGCCGCAGATCACCCCGTTCAGACCCCGCCGCTTGGCTTCCGCCGCCAGGGCGTGCTCGAAGGTCGCGATGTAGCGCACCGCGTTCTTCACCCTAGCCTTCAGATAGGCCGAGAAGCTCCAGTAGCCGAACCCAAATTGGCGGCGAACACCGTTGACGAGAGTGTTGAGTCTGATCGCGGCGCGATAGGCGATGTCTCCGGCGAAGGCGATCCACGCGGCGTGGCGCACGACGCCGTCGAACTCGTCGCCGTGAACCACCAGCAGGCGTCGGCCGTCGGCGGTTTGGTGAACCGCGTCCCGCGCGACGAGCACGCCGCCGAAATGTACGCCGCAGAAATCCCGCACCCGATCGTCATGGTTGCCGGGAATGTAGGTCACACGGGCGCCCTTGCGGCCCATGCGCAGCAGCTTTTGCACCACATCGTTGTGCGCTTGCGGCCAATACCAGCCGCGCTTCATCTTCCAGCCGTCGACGATGTCGCCGATCAGAAACAGGTGGTCGCAGGTCGAGTGGCGCAGGAAGTCGAGCAGGACCTCCGCCTGGCATCCCCGCGTGCCGAGGTGAATGTCAGAAAGAAAGATGCCGCGATAATGGGTCGGGTGCGGATCGTCGCCCATGCGGCGCCTCTCGAGTGCGGGCGCGCACCGTGCGCGCGTGCGCACATCAGGCGCTTAGGCTGATTGGTTGATGGTTTCGTGACGGTCGCGGGTCGGCGCCCGGGCGAAACTCACAGGCCTATCCGGGGGCGGCGGAGCCGGCTTGAGCCGCAAACCCTTGGCGAGCAACTTGGCCGCTTCCCAGTGGATCGCCAGGATCACCTTCCAGGTCATCAGCGGGTACACGACGACCAAGCGGATCAGGCGGGCGTCCGTGAATTCGCGCCGGGCGCCGCTGAAGTTAGCGATGATCATCGGCTCGCCGTCGCCCGTCCGTCCGTTTACGGATGTCGAGACGGCTTTCCCGGGTGGAGAGATCACAAAGTCATACGCCATCGTCATATCCATGAACGGCGAGACGTGCAGGGCCTTATCGCACGACTGCTTGACGAACGCCTCTTCCGTACACGGATTAGCGGGGATCAGATAGCTGTGGCGCTGGCCGAAGGTGTTGTTCACCTCATAAAGCATGGCCGCCAGACGCCCGTCGGCGTGATGGCACCAGTAGATGCTGATCGGGTTGAAGACGTGGCCGAACATCCGCGGCATGCACAGCAGGCGAATGGGTCCGCCGCGGATGTCGATGCCGGCCTGCCCGAGCACGTCCTCGACATAGCCGCGCAGAGGCCCGGCGCGGCCGTCGCCGTGGTCCCGGTCGAAAAAGCTGAACAGGTTTTGGCAGTTATGTGAGAACCAGCGCAGGCGGCGGTCGAGTGCCGGCAGGTGATCGAGGTCGAACAGCACCTGGAACAGCGCATAGCGCAGGTGATGGCGGCGGGGCGCCAGCCGCCGATGGACCACGTGGCCCTCGTAGATGGCGGATAGGTCGGCGGCCCTCACGCCGCGCACGTAGGCTTCAGGGCGATGCGCGACGACTCCCCCGCGACCGCCCATGGCCGGCGGACGCCGCCGATGGCCTCGGCGACGGCGAGGCCCGATTGCAGGCCGTCCTCGTGAAAGCCGGCGCCGAAATAGGCGCCGCACCACCACACGCCGCCCTCGCCCTGAATCGACCACAGCGATCTCTGCGCCCGCAGCGCGGCGGCGTCGAAGCGCGGATGATGAAAGGTCTCCCGGCGCATGACCGACACGGGCGCCGGCGCCGTGATCGGGTTCAAGGTCACGAAGAGCGGCGGCTCCGCCGGCAGGCCCTGCAGGCGGTTCATCCAATAGGTCACGCACAGCGCGGCGTCGCCGGCGGCATTGGTCCGGCCAAGGTAGTTCCACGCCGACCACACGCGCCGCCGCCGCGGCATCAGATCGCGGTCGGAATGGAGGATGGTTTCGTTGCGCATGTATTTGAAGGCGCCCAGCAGCTCGGCCTGACGCCAACTCGGGGCGTTGAGCAGGGCAAGACCGTCGTCGGCGTGGGTCGCCATGACCACCGCGTCGAAACCTTCCGCGGCGCTCTCGGCGTGGACCACCGGTCCGTGCGGCGTGGCTTCGACCCGGCCAATCTTCGAATCCAGGACGAGGCGGCCGTTAAAATCGGCGAGGAGCCGCGAAACATAGGCGCGGCTGCCGCCGTCGACGGTCCGCCACTCGGGCCGCCCGGTGATCTTCAGCAAGCCATGGTTCTCATAGAACCGGATAAAGGCCGTCGCTGGATAGGCCCGGATCTCCCGTGTCGAGGCCGACCAGATCGCCGAGGCTTGAGGAAGGAGATGGTCGTTCTGAAACGCCGGGCCGTAACCTCGGGTATCGAGATAGTCGCCGAGGGTCAGGGTGTCGTCGTGGAGCGCGGCGACTTCGGCGGGCGCCTCCTTGTAGAACCTGAGCAGGTCCTTGAGCATCGACCAGAACCGCGGACGGACCAGGTTGCTCCCCTGCGAAAACAGGGTGACGAGGTTGTCGCCGCCATATTCGACGCGCCCGCGGTCGAGGCTGACCGCGAAGCCCATGTTGCACGGTTTGGTCGGGACCTTCAGGTGGTCGAACAGGGCAACCAGATTAGGGTAGCTCGGCGTGTTGTAGACAATGAAACCCATGTCGACGGGGATATCTCCGCCTTGTCCGCGCGCATCGACGGTATAGCTGTGGCCGCCCGCCCGCGCGGCGCTCTCGAACATCGTGACGTCGTGCGCGCGCGAGAGCAGCCAGGCGGCCGACATGCCGGAGATGCCGGATCCGACGACCGCGATCTTCAAGCGGACGCCGTTCCCGCCGCGGGGCGACGGCGGCTTCTCCTGGGCCTATAAGCTTCACCGAAACGATAGTGGCGCATGGCAACGCTTTACGTTGTCGGGCGCCCGGCGGATCAAGCCGGTTCCAGGACCGCTAGACTGATCCGTGTTTAGAGATCGGCCGTAGAGAGTTTATGCATGCGTTGTTCAGCATCGGCGCCATTCCGGAAAGACCTCGCTTTTCGCGAGGAATTCCGCGGCTGACCGCTGTCCGGACCTTGGCCGAAACCAACCCCACGAGCGGCGCCGCGCTGTCCAGGATGATCGTGGCGATCGCCCGCGCCCGCGACCGGGCCGCGTTCGCCAACCTGTTCGAGCACTTCGCGCCTCGGGTGAAGAGCTACATGATGCGTCTTGGCGTCCCGGCCGAGGCCGCCGAGGAGCTGGCGCAGGAAACCTTGCTCATCGTCTGGCGCCGGGCGGAGGGGTACGATCCCGCCAAGGCCGCCGCCTCGACCTGGGTCTTCGCCATCGCGCGCAACCTGCGTATCGACGTCGCCCGCAAGACGAACCGGGCTCCGCCGCGCGACGATCCGGCGTTCGCGATTCCCGGTCCCCCCGCGCCCGACAGCGCCTATTCCGCCCTCGAGGACGGATCGCGGATCAGCGACGCGATCGCGACCCTGCCCGCGGAACAGGCGCGGGTGATCGCTTTGTCGTTCTTCGCCGATAAACCGCACTCGGAGATCGCCGCCGAACTGGAAATTCCTCTCGGCACGGTCAAATCTCGATTGCGCCTGGCGATGTCCCGGCTTCGCGCGCTCCTCGAGGAACCGCAATGACGCCGCGGCATCATCCGTCCGAAACCTGGCTGATGGACTACGCCGCCGGGACGCTGAATGTGGCGCGGGAGGTGGTGGTCGGGGCGCATGTGGCGTCGTGCGATGTCTGCTCTCGGGACGTCGCGCTTTTCGAAACCGTCGGCGGCGCCTTGCTCGACGATCTGCCGCCCGCGCCGATCGCCGACGACGCCCTGGCGACCGTGCTTGGCCGAATCGAGCGGCCCGTGTCGGCGACGGCCGCGGGTCCGCGGCAGAGACCGGACTGGATCCGGGTTCCGTCTTCGGTTCTCGAGGCCGCCAAAAAGCGCCGCCGCTGGGCCGCGCCCGGCGTGTGGGTCGCGCCGGTGACCGGTGATCGAAACGGGCAGCGGGCCTATGTCCTCCGGATCGGCAAGGGCATGAGCGTCCCTCACCACACCCATCGCGGCGTGGAGTTGGTCGTGGTGCTCAAGGGCGCCTATGCCGACGGCGACGCCTGTCACCACCCCGGCGATTTCGCCGAGAACGCCACGGAGCTGACGCACAAGCCGGTCGCGACGCAGGACGGCGAGTGTGTCTGCCTGATCTCGGCGGACGGCGCGCTCCTGCCGCGCGACTGGGTCGGACGGTTGTTTCAACCCTTCGTCGGCATCTGATGAATTTTCTCGTCGCCGTCGGCGCGGCGTTCCTGAGCTGGATGGCGCCCGGCGGCGCTCATCTCATCAAGGATGTCCGCTATGCGGACCGCTATCGCGGAACCCTCGATGTCTACCAGCCCCGACGCCCGACGCCGGGCGCGCCGCTGGTGGTGTTTGTCTATGGCGGAAGCTGGCAGTCGGGCGAAAAGTCGATCTATCGCTTTGTCGGCAAGCTGTTGGCGTCGCGCGGGTTCGTCACCGTCATCCCCGACTACCGCGTGTATCCCAAGGTCAAGTACCCTGAATTTTTGAAGGACAACGCTCAAGCCGTCGTTTTCGCCAGAGCGCACGCGGCGGAGTGGGGCGCCGATCCCCGGCGGCTGTTTCTCGCCGGCCATTCCGCGGGCGCCTACAATGTCGCGATGCTCGCGGTCGACCGCCGCTGGCCGGCCTTCGCCGGCCTCGATCCTCGCCGCGACATCGCGGGCGTGGTCGGTTTGGCTGGACCCTACGATTTCCTTCCGCTGCGCGACGATACGCTGAAGATCATCTTCGGCCCGGAAGAGACCCGGGCGGACACCCAGCCGATCAACCACGTCGACGGCATGGCGCCCCCGATGCTGCTGCTCGCGGGATCGAAGGACAGCACGGTCGATCCGGGGAACAGCACGCGGTTCGCGGCCGCCATCGAGGCGCGCGGCGGCAGGGCGACCGCGCGGATCGTGCCGGGCAAGAGTCATGTCGGGCTGCTGACGTCCCTGCTGCCGTCGCACGGCGGCCGATCCGAAACCCTGGACGCCGTGACCGATTTCATCGACACGACGCCGCTTCCTGTGGCGCTCAAGAGCGCGGCGTGACCTTGATCGCGCTCATCGTCGTGGTGACGCTGGGCCTCGTCGTCGCGATGGCCGTCGCCTGGGCCATTCAGCGGGTCACCGGAAATAGCGGCTGGATCGACGCGGTGTGGAGCCTGTCCGCGGGCGTCGCCGGCATCGCCTACGCCCTGGCCCCCACCGCCGGCTATCAGCCCACGCGCCGCGCCGCGCTCGCCGCGGTACTGGTCGGAGCCTGGAGCCTGCGGCTCGGTGTCCACATTCTCCTGCGCACGGCGTCGAGCAAGGACGAGGATCCGCGCTACGCCCAGTTCCGCGAGGATTGGGGCGCGACGTTCCAGATCAAGCTGTTCCTCTTCCTGATGATTCAGGCCCTCGCCGCCGCGTTCCTGGCGATCTCCGTCCTGGTGGCGGCGCGCAATCCCGCTCCCGGCCTGAGCTGGACCGACGGTCTGGGCGCGCTGGTGCTGATCGTGGCGGTGGCCGGCGAGGGCTTGGCCGACGCGCAACTGCGCAAGTTCAAGTCCTACGGTCCCAACAAGGGCGCCATCTGCGACATCGGGCTGTGGTCGTGGTCGCGCCATCCGAACTATTTCTTCGAGTGGTTCGGCTGGCTGGCCTATCCGCTGATCGCGTTCGACCGCGCGGGCGGCTGGCCGTGGGGCTGGGTGGCCCTGAGCGCGCCGGCCTTCATGTACTACCTGCTGCGCCATGCCTCCGGCGTGCCGCCGACGGAAGAGGCGATGGCCAAGTCCAGGGGCGCGGCGTTCGAGGACTACAAGCGGCGAGTCTCGGTCTTCTTTCCCCTGCCGCCGAAGTCGAAAGAAGCGGCGGCGTGAGCGCCACCGCGCTGGCGATCTCCGCGGTCGAACGGACCCCGATCCCCGACGCCGTGACCCGAAGCGGCGTCGCCTTTCTGGTCTCGCGGGCGCGCGGGAAGCTGGGCAAAAGCGCCATGAGCGACGCCGCCTTCGCCGCCGACATGGCGCGCTATCCCATCGCGACCGACACCGCGGACGCCAACACGCAGCACTACGAGGTGCCGACCGAGTTCTTTCGCCTCTGCCTCGGGCCAAGGCTGAAATATTCCTCCTGCATCTACGACGCCTCGACACCCGATCTGGCCGCGGCCGAAGAGCTGGCGCTGAGCGAAACGTGCGCCCACGCCGACCTGCGCCACGGCCAGACCGTTCTCGAACTCGGCTGTGGCTGGGGATCGCTCAGCCTGTGGATGGCGGAGCGCTACCCGACATCGCGGATCACCTCGGTGTCGAACTCGCGATCCCAGCGCGAGTTCATCGAAGCGGCGGCGGCGGCGCGCGACCTGGCCAACCTGACCGTGATCACCGCCGACATGAACGACTTTTCCACCGATTGCCGCTTCGACCGCGTGGTCTCGGTGGAGATGTTCGAGCACATGTCGAACTGGCGCGCCCTGTTGGAGCGGGTGAGAGGCTGGTTGACGCCGGACGGCCGCGTCTTCCTCCACGTCTTCGCGCACCGCGACCATCCGTACCGCTTCGATGCGCACGATCCGGACGACTGGATCGCCAAATACTTCTTCACCGGCGGCATCATGCCCAGCCACGGCCTGATCCGCGCCTTTCCCGATCTGTTTCAGGTTGAGGAGGAGTGGCGCTGGAGCGGAGCGCAATACCAGCGCACGGCCAACGCCTGGCTGGCGAATTTCGATCGCCGGCGGGACTGGATCGACCTGGTCCTGCGGCCGGTCCACGGCGCCGACACCGAGGTGTGGAAGCGGCGCTGGCGGCTGTTCTTTCTGGCCACCGCCGGCCTGTTCGGCGATCGCGGCGGCGAGACCTGGGGCGTCAGCCACTACCGGCTGAAACCCGCGTGAACCCGCCGCGCTATCTCGCGGCCTATCTCGGCGCCGGCGTGGTCATGGCCGGGTTGGACTCGATCTGGCTGATCACCGCGAACCAGCCGATCTACCGCGCCAACCTCGGCCCGATCCTGACGCCAGGGTTCCGGCCGGCGCCGGCGGTATTGTTCTATCTGATCTACCTCGCCGGCGTCGTCGTGCTCGCGGTCCGGCCCGGAGCCGAACGCAACAGCTTGCGGTCCGCGGCCTCTCGCGGCGCGTGCCTCGGCTTCGTGGCCTACGCCACCTATGACCTCACCAATCAGGCGACGCTGATCGTTTGGAGCCTCAAGGTGACCGTACCCGACTTGGCCTGGGGAACCGTGCTCAGCGCCATCGCGGCCATGGCCGGGCTGGCGTCGTCTCGGATAGTTAAGGACCGTTGACCGCGAAAACCGCGTCGACCAGCGCGCGCAGATATCTCGCGTCGGTCTCATCGAAAGTCGCGCGGCTTCGTGAGTCGACATCCAGCACGGCGAGGAGGTCGCCGGCGGAATCGACCACCGGAACCACGATCTCGCTCTCCGCATGCGCGTCGCAGGCGATGTGATCGGGAAAGGCGTGGACATCCTCGACGATCATCGTCTCCCGCCGCTCCGCCGCGGCGCCGCACACACCCCGGCCGAACGCGATGCGCAGGCAGCCCAGCGGTCCTTGATAGGGCCCGACCACCAGTTCGCGCTCCCTTGCCGGGTCGACCTGGTAGAATCCACACCAGGAAAATTGCGGAAAGGCCGACGCGAGCATCGAGGCGAGGGTCGTCATGCGCGCGATGCGGTTCGGTTCGCCTTCGACAACCGCCAAGATTTCGCGCGTCACGTCTTCATACCGACGGCTCTTATCCATCCCGGCGCGCGACATTGTTCTTATTAGCCTGATCTAACCCATCGCGCGGAACGAAAGAACGGTGTAGCTGTTGATTTGCGCTGCACTGCAGCATGTGGGAATGATGATGACGCGCGCTCGTTGGCCGATGGTCGATCTCTATAGTTCATTCTCGAGCCTTGCGGCGGAGTCCGGCACGGTGGTCGGACTGCGCATGCTCACGGCGTTCGAGGGTGGGCCCACCTGGCCCGCCGAAGCCCGGCTGATGGTCGAAGAGAAGACCCAGGCGGCGATGGACGCTCACAGCCTGTTCTTCACCAGCCTGCTGACCGGAACCTCGGCCACCGCGCCATCGCGCACCTTGGCCATGTACCGGCGAAAGGTTAAAGCCAACCGTCGCCGCCTGACTCGAAAGCGCTGATCTCCAAGGCTCCGATGAAGACCTACAATCTCGAAATGCGGCACGCCGCATCGAAGCGCCGCCTCAACAGTTCGCCGGGAAACCGCCTCGAGCCGCTCAAGGCGCGGCTGGCGGACGACGACGCCGCCATCGCCTGGGCGCGGAACGAACTTTTAGCCTTCGGCATGAAGCGCGGCGGCTCCGACTACCAGTATGTCGAGGGCGCCCTGGCCGAATTGCTGCCGTTCTCCCAGATTGATGGCGACAAGGACATGCGCCGGCTGGGACGCTGGGTGTGCAACGCCGACGGCATCACTTGGCGTGACGCCGCCGCGGCCGCCGCGGCCGACTGACCGCCGCCATGTCGGGGGACGCGCCATTGCGGTTCGATGAGGTCGTCCTGGGCCGCCGCAGCATTCGCGGCTACAGGCCCGATCCGGTGCCCAAGGCGCTGATCCGGGAGGTCATCGAGATCGCGATGCGCGCGCCATCGTCGCTCAACACCCAACCGTGGAACTTCCACGTCGTCGCCGGCGCCGCGCTCGACCGCATCCGCGCCGGCAACACCGAACGCAACCTGGCGGGCGTGCCGTCGTCCCGCGAATTTCGCGGTCATGGCGAGTATCAGGGCGCTCATCGCGAACGCCAGATCGAGATCGCCAAGCAGCTTTTCGGCGCGATGGACATCGAACGGCACGACAAGGCCAAGCGCCAGGACTGGGTGCTGCGCGGCTTCCGCCAATTCGACGCGCCGGTCTCGGTGGTGGTGACCTACGACCGGTCGATCCACGGCGGCGACATCGCGCCGTTCGATTGCGGCGCCATCGCCAACGCCCTGGTCAATGCCGCCTGGTCCCGGGGTCTGGGCTGCGTCATCAACAGCCAGGGCATTATGCAGTCGCCGGTGGTGCGCGAACATGCCGGGATTCCGGACGATCAGGTCATCATGATCTGCATAGCCATGGGCTTTCCCGACGAGACCTTTCCCGCCAACGCCGTTGTCTCCCGCCGCAAGTCGGTGGACGAAGCCACGGTGTTCGTCGGCTTCGACGATTAGCGCATTCGTCGGCTCGGCTGCAACGTCGCCCTAACCGTCGTCATCCCGGGCGACGTGAAGCGCAGCGGAACAGAGACCCGGGACCCAGTGGACTGGGTAGACTCCGTCGGCAGCGACATCGCGCCCGGTCCCCTAGGTCCCGGATCGTCGCTCCGCTGCGCTGCGCTGCCGTCCGGGATGACGGAGGGCGGGCGATTCATGTCATCTGGCGCTTGCGCTAGCCCCGCCCGCCCAGATTGGTAGGCCCGGCAGGACTTGAACCTGCAACCAGACCGTTATGAGCGGCCTGCTCTAACCATTGAGCTACGGGCCCCCGGGGTGCGACCGAGGCTAGGGGAGGGCGGGTGTGACGGCGCGCGCGCCGCGCGTCAATGCGAGCCGTAGGGCGACAGGCCGGTGTCGGAGAACACCTGGGCCAGCCGGGTGTTCATCTCGATCCCGGGCAGGGCGCGCTGGCCCTCCATCACCGCCGAATAGATCAGGGGCGGGTCGGATCCGGCGATCACCCCCTCGGCCCAACCCACGTTGCGCGTTCCCTGCGGGTTCGAGGCGCAGCTCGCTCCACGCCCGCCCGGTGTCGCCGCCAGGCCGAGCGCCTGCCGGCCGGAGAGGGTTCCCGGCCGGTCACAGGCCGCGAGAGCCCGCGCGCAATTGAACTCCTCGCCGTACCTGTAAAGCACCTTGCCCGAAGTCTTGTCGGCGATCACGACGCAGGTCGTCGGATCGCCGACCCTGGCGCCGATCGCCGCGTCCAGCTTCTTCGCCGGGAGCTTGCCCGATTGCGCGCAGGCCGAGAGCAGCAGCGCGGCGACGACGAAGGAAGTCACCCTGATCATACCGTGAATCCTCCAAGCCAGGTCTGCCAGATGCCGACCATGATCCAATGTAGCGCGACGGCGGGCCAGAGCGAGCCGGTCAGCCGGCGGACCAGAGCGCAGCCGACGCCAAGGGTCGCGGCGCAGGCCAGAAAGTCTGCGCGCAGGAACATCGGCGCGGCGGCGACAAGGAAGGTCTTGGCTTCGACGACATGCCAAAGGGTGAAGATGGCGGTGGAGACGGCGAGAGGTTCGAGGAAGCGCGGCGACTCCGCGCGGCCGGGGATCAGCAGTCCGCGGAACGCCAGTTCCTCGCCGATCGCCGGCGCGACGAAGGTCTCGGCGAGGCGCAACGGCAACCCGGCGGTGTTCGCCGGATGCAGCGCATAGAGGCCGCTCGAAAACCCGATGGCGCCCAGCGCCGCCAGGGTCGCCGCCCCGATCGCGCCGCTCAGCAGCCAGCCGCGCGGCGTCGGCAGGGTAGTCAGCGCCACGGCAACCCGCCGCGCGTGGCGGCCGATCAGCTCGTCCATCGCAGCGTCGTCGCCGTGACCGGATTGACGAAGGCGCGGCCCTCGGCCCGGCTGGTCCGCCATTCGCGCTTGAGCGCCTGATACCATTTGGCCTGGCGGTCGGCGTCGTCGATCCACAGCAGGGCGGGGTCGTGGCGCAGCCCCTCCTTCTGCAGGTCGATCATCGCCCGATCCTGGTCGAGGAACCGCCGCGCGCCGGCGGCGACCAGCGGCCAAAGCAGGGTGAACGCCGGATGATCCGACCACAGAATTTGCGTGATCGCCGTGGTCGTCTCGTCGAGCGGCGTCAGGCAGGTCAGGGCCAGCACCTGTCGGCGGCCGACCGTGACGTGCTCCCAGCGATAAGCGGGCAGGCGAAAGGCGATCTCGGTCAGCGGCTGCCCACCCAGCAAGGCATAGGCCCGCGAATTGCTCGACGGCGGGTGGCGGACCATGATGAATCCTTCTGGCGAGGGCTCGAACCGCTTGGCCTTGGCATGGAGCGACGCCGCCGTCCGCCACCACCATTGTCGGTGTACGAACGGTCCATGAGCCGGGTCCATCAGCCCGACGACGGCATGATCGATATGGGCGTCGAACGTATCCCGCAGAACGAGCTTGGGCCCGCCGCCGACCACGCCCGGAAAGCTCGGTGGCGCGCTATCGGGCGGCCCGTCCGCGCGCTCATCGGCGGCGATCCATATGAATATCATCCCCTGGCTCTCGGCTGTCGGAAACGCCCGCACCCGCACGCGCGAGACGTCGAACGGCTGGCCCTCGACCAACGACGGGATCGCCCGGCACCGCCCGTCCGTCCCGAATCGCCAGCCATGGTATGGGCACTCGACCTGCGTCTCCCCGCCTTCGCCTTTCGCGAACCGCCCCGCCGAAAGCGGCGCCGCCCGGTGCGGGCAGATGTCGAGCAGCGCCGCGACTTGGCCTTCCGGTGTTCGCCCCAGCATCACCGGCCGGCCCATAATTTGGCGTCGTTGCAGCTTGCCTGGTTTCAGCTCCCGTGAGAGCGCCGCGAAATACCACGCGTCGGTCAGGAAGCTTTGCCCAAAGCGCTGAGAGGTATCGGCGGCCATCGCGTCTTGTGCGGTCGCACCGGAGATCGCGCAACCTTGACCCGGGCGACACGATCCCGAAGGTAGCTCCCAACCCCGCCTTCCCCGCGAAGGCGGGGACCCAGTGCTCTGCATTGCTCCAGTCTCGCCCAGTTAAACTGGGCCCCCGCCTTCGCGGGGGAAACGGTCCATAGGGAAGAACGCGCATGAAACTCTTCGATCTCACCGGCAAGGTCGCCATCGTCACCGGCTCGACCAAGGGCATCGGCAAGGCCATCGCCGAACGGCTGGCCGAGCACGGCGCCCGCGTCGCCATCTCCTCGCGCAAAGCCGACGCCTGCGAGGCCGTCTCCGCCGCGATCGACGCCAAACATCCGGGCGCCGCCATCGCCTGTCCGGCCAACATTTCCTCGAAAGACGACCTCCAGCGCCTGGTCGACGCCACCCGCGAGGCGTTCGGCAAGGTCGACATCCTGATCTGCAACGCCGCGTCCAACCCGTATTACGGACCGATGAGCGGGATCAGCGACGAGGCCTTCCGCAAGATCCTCGACAACAACATCATCTCCAACAACTGGTTGATAAACATGGTCGCGCCGGAAATGGCGGAGCGGCGCGACGGCGCCATCGTCATCGTCTCGTCGATCGGCGGCCTGCGCGGCACCGGCGTCATCGGCGCCTACGCCATCTCCAAAGCCGCCGACATGCAGCTCGCCCGCAACCTCGCCCAGGAGCTGTCGCCCAACAACATCCGCGTCAACTGCATCGCCCCGGGGTTGGTGAAGACCGACTTCGCGAAGGCGCTGTGGGACACCCCGGAAGGGGAACGCCGGGCGAGTTCGGGAACGCCGCTGCGGAGGCTGGGCGAGCCGGACGACATCGCGGGGGCGGCGGTGTTGCTGAGTTCGCGCGCCGGGTCGTGGATGACCGGACAGACGATCGTGGTGGATGGGGGGGCGACGAGTTGAGGGAGTTCCACCACCCTCCATTCCCCCGCTCATCCTCGGAATAGCGATGAACTTTGCGCGCCAAGCCCATATCCGCTAGCTCCCTGCCCGCGCCCGCCAAGCCTCCACCAGCGCTTCCACATCCGTCGGGTCCTCAACATAGCTCCGCACGCCTGACGCGACGGCCCAGGGGTGAGCCACGCTTGTCCAGATCTGCGCGATCGGCGTCGCGATGCTGGGATTGTCCAGCGTGCCAGGGCGCACGTTGATGATGTCGGGATAGGCCAGCATCTCGGTGTGGGTGCGGGTGAAGCACTCCGGGCAGATGTGTTGGCGGTGGAGGGCGCCGCTGCCGCCGGGCAAGTCGCGCCAGAGCGTTTCGCCGGACGTTACCGCGAAATCCTGGCGGTAGGCGAGCATCGCCAGGGAAAAGGCGCTGCCGGTGCGCTGCTGGCAGTTTTTGCAGTGACACATCATCACCGCCAGCGGCGTGTCGTTAACCGCGTACCGCAGCTTGCCGCAGATGCAGCCGCCTTTGAGCGGGAGTTCGAGCGCCAAGGCGTCTCTCCTCTAAGGGGGCGAATGGGCCGCGATGTCGGCCGCCGAGAGCCCCGCCTCTCGCAGAACCATCTCGGTATGTTGCCCGAGCTTCGGCGCGGGGGCGCTCACGCTGGGAGCGCCTTCCGGGAAGCGCGCCGGCGAGGCCGGAGACGACATCCGGCCGCCCCAGCCGTCGTCGATGGTTTCGAAACAGCCGGCGGCGCGCGCCTGTTCCGAGCGGGAGAGTTCGTCCAGCGTCGCCATCGGCGCCCAGATCAGGTCGGCGGCGGTGAGCAGAGCGCCGGCCTCGGCCAGCGTCAGCCGCGCGAACGCCGCGTCGACCATGGCGCGGACCTCGCGAACCGCGGCGAGGTCCCCGATCGGGGTCTGGTAGCGCGGATTGTCGATCGTGTCGGACCGGCCGATGAGCCGCATCATGGCCGGGAAGCAGGTCGGCCCGCGCGGCACGATACAGACCCAGCGATCGTCGGCGGTGCGGAAGTAGCCGGAGATCGGCCCTGGACGGTCGTCCCTGGGCTGCGCGGTCACCGCCGCGCCGTAGCGCAGTTGCACGCCGAGGTCCCAGCCGATCGCATAGGCGCCGGTCCGCAACAGCGAGGTTTCCACCAGCCGGCCCCGACCGGTCGTGGCGCGTTCGTGCAGGGCGGCGAGCACGCCTGACAGTGTCGCCAAGGCGGTCATGTGGTCGCCGAAGCCCGGGCGGCAGGGGAAGGGCGACTGGTCCGGCGGTATGGTGGCGGCGGCGATCCCGCCGCGCGACCAGAATCCGGTGATGTCGAAGGCGGGAAGGTCGGCGTCAGGGCCTTGAAGGCCGTAGCCGGAAATGCTGGCGTAGATCAGCTTGGGCAGTTCGGTCCGCAGGCTGTCATGGTCCAGCGCGGCGCGCTTGAGGGCGCCGGGGCGGAGGTTGGTGATGAAGATGTCGGCGTCGCGCAGCACGGCGATCAGGGCCGCGCGCCCCTCGGAAGTGGCGGTGTTCAACACGATGCCGCGCTTGCCGCGATTTTCCATGGCGAACACCGGGTTGCCGGGCGACTCGGCGGTGTCGGGATAGAAACCGCGCGTCGGGTCGCCGCCCGCGCCTTCCACCTTGATGACCTCGGCGCCCCAGTCGGCCATGATCGCCGCGCAGCCTGGTCCGGCGACCCAGGTGGCCATCTCTACGACCTTCAAGCCCTCGAGCAGCATGAACGTCTCCTCCGGGTGTGGCGGGTTGGAGGTTTTATACTAGCCGATTATCTTCGGCGCCGCTCTCGACTGGGTTGAGGCGTCGTTCGCGGGCATTTCCGCTTGCATTTCGCCGGCATCCCATGAGCACCGATGACGGTACAAAAGTGGGGAGCCCAAATGAAGCGTCGTGATCTTCTTGGCGCGGGAGTCGCCCTGGCCGCTACGCCCGCTCTTGGTCTGCCGCGCGACGCGGCGGCCTCGCTCGGCCGCGTCAGGCCCGGCTCGCCGGGCTGGCCGACCGACGCCGACTGGTCGGCGCTGGGCCGAGCGGTCGGCGGCCGCCTGTCGCCCGTCACCCCGCCCGCCCTCGACACCGCCGCGGCGCGCAAGCTCGTGGGCGATCCATTCTATATCGGGGAGCAGCCCGGCCTCACCCAAAGCTCGGGTTGGCTGGGCGCCTGGCGCTCGTCGCCCAGCGCCTACATGGTCGCCGCCGAAAATACCGCCGATGTCGTCGCGGCCGTGCGTTTCGCCCGGACCCACAACCTGCGCCTGGTGATCAAGGGCGGCGGCCACAGCTATCTCGGCGGGTCGAACGCTCCGGATTCGCTTCTGATCTGGACGCGGCCGATGAACGCCATCACCGTCCACGAGTCCTTCACCCCGGCCGGGTCGACGGGCGCCGGGGTTCCCGCCGTCTCCGTGGGCGCCGGCGCGATCTGGCTGCACGCCTATCAGGCCGTGACCTCGCGAGCGGGGCGCTACGTCCAGGGCGGCGGCTGCACCACCGTCGGCGTGGCCGGGCTGGTGCAGGGCGGCGGCTTCGGCAGCTTCTCCAAGGCCTACGGCATGGTCGCCGCCAGCCTGCTGGAGGCCGAGGTCGTCACCGCCGACGGCCGGGTCCGCGTCGTCAACCACACCCGCGACCCGGACCTGTTCTGGGCGCTGAAGGGCGGCGGGGGCGGCGGTTTCGGTGTCATCACGCGGCTGACCCTCGCCACCCATCCGCTTCCCGAAACCTTCGGCGGCCTGAACGTGACGATCCGCGCGCGCTCCGACGAGGCCTACCGCAAGCTCCTCGCGGCGTTCGTCGATCTCTACGCCACCAGCTTGTGCAATCCGCACTGGGGCGAACAGGTCAGCGCCCGCCCGGACAACAGTCTCCAGGTCCAGATGGTGTTCCAGGGTTTGACCTCGGAACAGGCGCGCGCGGCCTGGCGACCGCTGATCGAGTTCGCCGACGCTCACCCTGGCGACTACGAGGGACAGAACGCGCTCTCGGCGCCCGCCCTTCCGGCGCGGCATTTCTGGGACGCGGAATTCTTCAGGCAACACGCGCCGTCCGCCATCACCGCCGACCCGCGCCCGGGCGCCTCAGCGACCGACTTCTGGTGGGCCGGCGACGGCGATCAGGTCGGGGTGTTCTGGCATGCCTACACCTCGGCCTGGCTGCCCGCCTCCCTCCTGGAGCGGGAGAACCGGGCGCGGCTCGTCGACGCCCTGTTCGCCGCCAGCCGGCATTGGCGGGTCGGCCTTCACTTCAACAAGGGGCTGGCCGGCGCGCCTCCCGAAGCGATCGGGGCGGCGCGCGACACCGCCATGAACCCCGACGTGCTGTCGTCGTTCGCGCTGGCGATCATCGCCATGGCCGGGCCGCCGGCTTTCCCCGGCTTCCCTTCGCCGGACCTCTCGACCGCCCGGGCCAACGCCAGCCACGTGCAAGACGCCATGACCGCCTTGCGCGTCGCGGCGCCGCGCACCGGAGCCTACATCAACGAATGCGATTACTTTCAGCCGGACTGGCAAACGGCGTTCTGGGGTCCGAACCATCCCCGCCTGGCGCGGATCAAGCAGCGCTATGATCCCGACGGCCTCTTCACCGTCCATCATGGAGTCGGCAGCGAAACCTGGAGCCCGGACGGTTTCACCCGGATCGCGTGAGCCCTGATCGTGTCAGGAAATGTGTCCGGTCAGCGTCACGGCCTCGCCGATCGACACCACCAGAGGCGTGACGTCACCGCGCGCCGCGACCTTCCGCGCAAGCCTCAGATCGGCTGTAACGAGTGGGCAGCCCTCGACCTCCGCAAGAGCGAGGTAGAAGCAGTCGTACGCGGGATGATCGAAGCTGATCGCCAGATCGGTCGCTCGTTTCATCAGGGTCTCCATCGGTGTGAGGGTGATCTCCGAAGCGAGCAGAGTGTCGACCGCGAGCAACGCCACTTCAGCCGTCAGCTCCCCGCGCCCGACCGCTTTCCACAGGATGTTGCTGGCTTCGGCGACCAGGAGGTTTGGCGCGAGCAACTCGGAAGTCCGCCATAGCTGAAGCGCACCGTCTGTCTCCGGCTCCTCCACGACCCATTTGATGGCGACGCTCGCGTCAACGACGAAGCGGGTCAACGCTCGTCGCGGCCTTCCCTCTGCAGGATGTCGGATGGCGTATGTGATCGGTCCGCCGACAGCGCTCTCACCCTCGCGGCCAGATCGTCCCAGGAGGCCCGGTCCGTTTCGCCGCTCAAGGCGATCCGCAGGATTTCCCGATGCTCGGCCTCGGCCGATCGGCCGTGGCGGGCGGCGCGCCGCTTCAAGCGGACGACGGTGTCTTCGTCTAAATTGCGGACGTGCAGGCTTGTGGGCATTCATTCTCCGCGTGTGCTAGCAGTGCTGGCATAGACCGCGCCCGCCAAGCGGGCAATCCCGCTTCCACCGATGTCCAACCGTGACTTGGCGCGTCAATTTCGGCCCGATTGGAGAAAAGGCAAAGTAGCATGGCGACGACAGGGCTATGCGTGGATGCCAAGAAGCAGCTCTGGATCGGCGCATGACTGATCAAACGGCCGATCGCGGCCCCGCGACCGCCCGCCGCTCTCTTCCGACGTGGCTGAAGGGGTTCGGCAATATTCCGCTCGGCGCGACCGGGTCGATCATGCTGATCACCGTGCCGCAGCTCCTCGCCGCCGATCACGTGCCGGAGGCCAAGATCGCCTCGGTCACCGCCTTCGGCCTGTTCGCCACCTTCGCCAGTTTTCCGTTCACCCCGATCCTCGATTGGCGGTTCAGCCGGCGGGCCTACGCGGTGGCGCTGGCGATCGTCGCGGCCTTGTTCAGCTTCGAGGCCCTGCTGTCGATCCACGACCTGACGGCGCTCGCCGCCCTGCTGTTCGCCAGCTCCTTCACCGCGCAGTTGTGCATCAACGCCGTCGGCGGCTGGTTCGGCAACGTCACCGCGCCCGAGCGCAAGAACGCCCTGGGCGCCTGGCTGGCGGTGGCGAACATCAGCGCCGGCGGCGTGGTCGCCATAGTCGCCCTGCCGCTGCTGCGGGGCTTGCCGTACGCGCTGGGCGCTGGCTTGTTGTCGGCGACCGCCGTCCTCGCCCTGCCGCTATATTTCTGGCAGTGGTGCCCGCTGGCGGATACGCGGCTGGCTCACGAGAGCTTCCGCGATTTCGTCGCCGACGTGGCGCGGCTGCTTCGGCAACGCTCGGTGCTATGGACTCTGCCGCTGTTCCTGGCGCCGTCCGCCGCCTTCGCTCTGACCAACACCCTGGGCGGTTTCGGCGCGCAGTTTCACACCTCCGAGAGGCTGGTCGGGTTGATCGGCGGCGTCGGCGTCACCATCGCCGGCGTGGTCGGCAGCCTGATCATCCCGCCGATCAGCCGCCGCGTCCCGCCGCGCGTGCTCTACCTGCTGGTCGGGATCATCGGCGCGGTGTTCAGCCTGCTTTGCGCCGGGTTGCCGCGGACGACGGTGGTGTTCGGCGTCGCCTTCCTGGGCGAGAACGTTTTCCAGGCCGCCGCCTTCGCGGTGGGCAACCTGATCGCCCTGCGCGTGGCCAGTGAAAATCCCGCCCTCGCGGCGACGGGCTACGGCCTCCTCGTCGCGGCCACCACGGTGCCGCTCACCTACATGCAGATCGTCGACGGCCACGCCTACGACTTCGGCGGCGTGACCGGCAGCTTCCTGGCCGACGCCCTGGTGAGCGGGGCCGCGTGTGTGCTGCTGGCGGGAATGCTGGCGATGTGGCGGCGGCGGATCCCGGTGGTTTAGCGCTTGCGGCTTTGCGCCCCCTCCGTCACGCGAACAAGAGGGTCCGCGCGCCACCTCCCCCGCAAGACAGCGGGTGAGGAGTAGGCATAGCTCGTCCTCGCTCCTCCCACGCCTTCTTGCGGGGGAGGTGGCGCGGCGCTCTTGCTTGCGCCGTGACGGAGGGGGCGCGGGGCCGCTGGGCGCGAACTCACACCAGCATCCGCCCGCCATCGACCACGATGACCTGCCCCGTCGTATAGCTACCGCGCATCAGGTAGAGATAAGCCTGCGCCACCTCGTCGGGGTCGGCGCCGCGCGGGATCGGCTGGTTCGCCACGAAGCGGCGGATGCTTTCCTCCGGCCATGGGGCGACCATCTCGGTCAGCACCAGACCCGGACAGACCGCGTTGACCCGGATCGGCGCGAGGTCCACGGCCAAGCCGCGGGTCAGGTGCTCCGCCGCGCCGGCGAAGGCGGTGGATAGCAGGGCGCCCTTCATCGGCCGGTGCGCCAGCATGCCGTCGGTCAGGGTGATCGAGCCTTGCGCCGAGATCGTCGCCCGCGCCTGCTTGATCGCCCGCAACGCGCCCCAGAACCGCACCGACATCGCCTGAGGGGCCGTCGCCAGGTCGAGGTCGGCCACCGAGCCGCCGCCCGAGCGGTTCCAGTCGCCGGCGGTGAACACCAGATGGTCGAACGCGCCGACGCCGTCGAAAAAGCCGGCGACGCTGGCGTCGTCCTTCACGTCGATCGGGAAACCGGACGCGCCCTCGCCAAGCCGCTCCGCCGCCTTGGAAACCTTCTCCGCGCCGCTCGACCCGACGGTCACCCGCGCCCCTTCGGCGAGCGCCCCGGCCGCGACGGCGAATCCGATGCCGGAACTGCCGCCGATGACGACGACGTGTCGGTCTTTGAGTGTAGGGATGGTCATGAGGGGCTCCTATCGCGTTCTCGTTCTAAGCCAAATTGCCGCTCATATCCCACTTCCCCCGCGACGGCGGGGGCCAGTTTAGCTGGGCGCGCGCGTGGGAATGCAGAGCACTGGGCCCCCGCCTTCGCGGGGGAAGCGGTCGATGGGATCCCCAACGCTACCCGCTGATAGCCAGCTCCCGCGCCTTATCCAATCTGCGCGCGCCCTCGTCCAGCGTGGCGTCGGCCTTGGCGAAGCAGAGCCTGATCACGTTGGTCGGCGCATCGGTTTCATAGAACGCCGAGAGCGGGATCGCAGCGATACCGGCCTCCTTCACCGCGCGCAGGCAGAACGCCATGTCGTCCTCGGCCACGCCCGAACCCGCGAGATCGATATTCAGGAAATAGGTGCCCTGGCTCGGCAGCACGGCGAACCCGTCCGCGCTCAGCGCCGCCGTCAGCCGGTCGCGCGACCGTTGCAGCCCGGCCGGCATGGTCTCGAACCAGTCGCCTGGGTTGTCCAGCCCGAAGGCCACCGCGCTCTGCAGGTTCGGCGGGGTGGTGAAGGTGAGGAACTGGTGCGCCCGCGCGAGCACGCCGGTCAGTTCCGGCGCGGCGCACAGGAACCCGACCTTCCATCCGGTCAGGCCGAACATCTTGCCCGCCGAGCCGATCTTGACCGTGCGATCGCGCATCCCGGGAAAGCTCATCAGCGATGAGTGCCGCGCGCCGTCGAACACGACCTGCTCCCACACCTCGTCGCAGATGGCGATCAGGTTGTGGCGCGCGCAAAGCGCGGCCAAGGCCGTCATGTCCTCCGGCCTGGCGAGGCTGGCGGTGGGGTTGAGCGGATCGTTGAGCAGCACCGCCCGCGTCTTCGGCGTGACCGCCCGCGCCGCCGCGGCGGTGTCGATCCGCCACGCCGGCGCCTCCAGCCGCACGATCACCGGCACGCCGCCGCCGCGCCGGACCATCGGCGCATACGCGTCGTACAGCGGCGCGAACAGGATGACCTCGTCGCCCGGCTCGATCAGGGCCAGCAATGCGCAGGCGATCGCCTCGGTCGCGCCGGAGGTCACCGTCACCTCGCGCGCCCAATCGAAATCCAGCCCTTGCGTCCGCGCATAGTGCCGCGCCACCGCCTGGCGCAGCTCCGGCAGGCCGGCCATCGGCGGATACTGGTTGTAGCCGTTCAGCACCGCCTCCGCCGCCGCCCGGCGCACCGCCTCCGGACCGGGACCGTCGGGAAAGCCCTGGCCGAGGTTGATCGCGCCGTGCTCCCGCGCGAGCCCGCTCATCAGCTCGAACACCGTGGTCGGCATCCGGGCGTAGATCGCGTTGGCCATGCGGGCGTCCGATGCTTAAGGGGCGGTATGGAGATCCGTGACTTCGAACCGCAATACGCCGCCGCCTTCAAGGCCCTCAACGAGGCGTGGATCGCCAGGCACTACGTCATCGAACCGAAGGACGAGGAGCTGCTCGGCGATCCGCAAGGCAGGATCATCGCCAAGGGCGGGCTGATTCCCTTCGCCATTGAGGACGGCGAGCCGGTCGGCTGCTGCGCCATGATCCCGATGGCCGACGGCGGTTTCGAGCTGACCAAGATGGCGGTGTCGGAAGCGCACCGACGAAAGGGGATCGCGTCGCGGATCATCGAGGCCTGCGCGGATCGCGCCAAGGCCCGCGGCGCGTCCCGGCTCTATCTGGAGTCCGGCGTCGAACTCACCCCCGCCGTCGCTCTCTACGAAAGCCTCGGCTTCGTCCACCTGCCCCCCGAACGCCGGCCGTGGTCGCCGTATTCGCGCGTTAGCGTGTGGATGGAGCGGGTGCTGTAGACCCCTACCGCTCGGCTGGCGCCGAGTCGCTTCCCCCAAAAGGGGGAAGACGGCTTTCCGTGCTGAACGCACTCTTCCTTTGTCTTCCCCATTAGGGGGAAGCGACTCGCGCCAGCGAGCGGTAGGGGGTCCTACAGCCTCCGATCCTTGCCCGACGCTTCGATCCAACGCCATACTCCGCCCATGATCACCCGCCATCACGGCAACCTGCGCCTCCGCCGCGACCCGGCGCCCGACACCGCCGCCCAGCTCGAACGCGAAGGCTGGGCCGTCGTCGAGAATGTGCTGGCTCCCGACGAGGTCGCCGCCCTTGCCGCCGAGATCACCGAGGTTTTCCAGACCTCGACGCCCGACCGCGAGACGGATCAGCGGGACGAGTTTCGCCATGCCATGCTGAACCGCTCGCCGCTGTCCCAGCGCGCCATCGCGGCCCCCGCCATTCTCGAGGCGATCGAGCCGCTGCTTGGCGAGGATTGCCACGTCATCGCCAACACCGCCTGGCGCAACGTCGCCGGCCACCAGGGCGGCCGCTGGCACATGGACGCCGGTCCGCACGTGCCCAGGCCACATGGCGTCTCCTGGCCGGACGACATTCCCTATCCGGTCTTCGCCATCGGCATGCACCTGTTCCTCGAGGATTGCCCGGCGGAGGCCGGTCCCACCGCCGTCCTCCCCGGATCGCACCGCTCCGGCCGCCTGCCGCCGTCGTCGATCCAGGACGATCCAACTCCGATGTTCGAGGGGCGGGAGCCGGTCCTACTCACCGCCCGCGCCGGCGACGCCGCCCTGTTCGTCTCCGACGCCTGGCACCGCGGCACGCCCGCCGAACCCGGCTTCCGCCGCTTCTTCCTCCAGGCCCACTACGCCCGTCGCGACATCGCCCAGCGGATCCTCACGACCAATCAAACCAATCACCTGACCGCGCGGGCCATCGCCCGCGCGGAGGGCGATCGGGAGCGGACGCTGGCGGGGCTTCACGCGCCCCTATTTTACGACGGGTAAGAGCGCGGCCGGCATTCGCTTCCGAGTACGCGAGCGCATTACACCACCCACGCCGCAGAAGCCCGCGATGAGCATCGCCCAGCTCGCCGGCTCGGGAACCGCCGTCGTTGCCGTAATCGCTTGCCCGGGCACGGTTTCAAAACCGTAGCTGTTGAGAACCATGTTGGTGGTGTAGGCGAAACCGAAATAGTCTTGGCCGTTTAGCGCGACCTCGAGACCCAAAAAGTTGTCGCCGTTCGAATAGGGGATCGTGGTCGGCGCCGGAAACGACGAGAACATCTGACCCGATCCGTAGACAACAGTACCGCGGTTGATGAAGTCGGTCGTCGGCGTTATCGGAATACCCAGAAATCCGCCGAAGGAACTAACCGCCGCCGGGCCGGTGGTCTGGATCGACGCGGGATTGAACGGGTCTCCGGTCGAACTGAATGAAAAGGATCCGCCGTCGAAGCTGAACAAGACCGGAGCCGCCGCGAAATCCTGACCGACCTTGACGTATGCCACGGAAGCATGAGCGGCTATACATCCGGACCACACGCATAAGCCTACGCTGGTGGCGAGAAGACGTGTCAGTGAGTGCATAGACCTACCTTTAAATTTCAATCGAACTTCGCGCGCGAGCGGTATGTGGAGCTACGTTTGGTCGGGATGATCGGATGGTCCCGTCCGGCAAATGACCGATCACATTGTGGTGACCCGCTCGAGGCTAACGGCCGCGGGATGGGCGGCGGGTTCACCCCGACGCCGCTGACGAGCGCGTCCCGGCGTATTGAAGACTGTTCTCCCAGAGGTATATACTATGATATCTATCATTAACGGAGCGCGCCGATGCCCCGGACCGCCAAGCTGTTCGCCAGCGGACGCAGCCAGGCCGTCCGACTTCCGCGCGATTTTCGTTTTGAAGGGTCGGAAGTTTTTATCCGAAGGGATGCCAATAGTGGCGACGTGATCCTGTCACGCAAGCCCGGAGATTGGACCGAATTCTTCGAGACGATGAAGATGATCGATGTTCCCGCGGACTTCATGACCGACCGGGAGCAAGGCGCCTCGGAAGACCGCGATCCCTTCGTCTGAAATGACGGCTCCGACCCCGCGCCGGATCATGTTGGACACCAACGCGGCCAGCGCGATTGTAAAGGGACCAACACATATATTCCGGGATCACCTTCTCGAAGCTCCAGCCGCCGCCTTGTGCGTTTCGGCAATCACAGAGGGAGAGCTACGCTTCGGTGTCGCCAAACGGCCCGAAGCCAAAAGGCTCGCCGAAGCGGTCGAAGCCTTTCTCGCGCGGATTGACATCCTCCCTTGGGATAGCGCGGCGGCGCGATGCTACGGCGATTTGCGCGCTTCCTTGGCGCTTTGCGGGAAACCGCTTGCAAACCTTGACACCTTGATCGCCGCTAATGCGCTCGCGGTGGGGGCGGACCTGATCACCGGCGACCGGGCTTTCGCGCGCGTGGAGGGGCTGACCGTGATGGATTGGGACGCGGAGTGACCGTCGCGGCGGCCCCGCCTCGCCCTCGGGTTTATATTGCTGCTGTTTCCCCTCGCTGGACCGCGGGCTCCCAGCCCGCATCTTTCAGCAAGAGCAGGCTATAAGCCCGCCCTCCGAACGGCTCCTCCGTCCGGCCCTCCCAAATACAATTGACGTCGGCGATTGATCCGAGCGCTTCCCGCCTAAACGCTTGCCCTTGTCGTCCAATGCGCGGCTTGGCGGGTTGATTGACCGGCGGCTCAAGACCCGACGTTGCGCTTTCGCCTGAACAGACGGCACACGGGTACGGAACGTCTGGTCACAATTTCGAGAAGCGTCGCCACGGGCTTGACACACCTGTGTTCCCGTCCAATCGTGGCTTATCCAAGCAAGCGCCGGAAGTGCGCGGCTGGACTGAGGAAACGCTGGTGTTCGCCGAGAGTCCGGCGGGGGGTTGCCATGGCTAAATCAGTACTTCTGCTGACGTGCGCGAGCGGCGCCTTGGCATTAGTCGCTGTTTTCGCCGGCGCGACGCCCGCTGTCGCCGCGGATGCTGCGGACAAGGCGGAAAGTACCACGATCGGCGAATTGGTCGTCACCGCCGAGAAGCGTGAACAAAGCTTGCAGAGCGTTCCGATCGCGATCTCGGCCTACACCTCGGACAAGCGGGACCAGATCGGCATCGACTCGGTTCAGGATATGACGAATTTCACGCCCGGGCTGGTGTACAACACCGGCAACGACCGGGTGACGCTCCGCGGCATCGGACGCTACACCAACCAGCTTGGCGCGGACTCCAGCGTCGGCGTGTACGAAGACGGCGCCTTCGAGACGTTTACGGTCAAGGCCGGCAACGATTCGATCTTCGTCGATCGCATTGAGGTTCTGCGCGGCCCGCAAGGCACCCTGTACGGGCGAGCGTCCATCGGCGGGGCCATCAACATCATCTCGCGGCGGCCGACCTCGGACTGGTATGGCGAGGCCCGCGTCAACGTCGACAGCTACGGCCAGCACATCGAGGAAGGCGCTTTTTCCGGGCCGATCAACGACCACCTTCAGTTTCGCCTGGCCGCGTCCAAGACGGACCAGGCTCGGGGCTATTATGAAAATCTGAGCGGAGGCCCAAGCCAGGGCAATGTGCGCGACGAGTGGTACCTCGAAGGTCAGCTTCAGGGCGAGTTCGGCTCGCATTTCGACTTCTGGCTGAAGGCGTTCGGAGCCGAGTGGAACAACCTCGGCGGCAACGCCGGGGGGAAGATCACCTCGCAACAGATCGTCGGTCCTGACGGTGTCACTCAGGTCGCCGTCCCCAGCTTCGGGCTGCTGACCGGCAACGGCGCCGGCGGCGAAAGCACCGACTCCCTCGTGCCGGCGCTCGGCGCCTTCGCGGCGCCCGGCGTCACCAATGTGGTGACGACCAATCCGAGCGGTCTGAACCCACAGAACTTCAACGTCCGTAAAATCTATTCCAACCTGCCGCAGGTCGTTCACCTTCACGCCTATTACGGCGCCGTGCTAAAGCTGAACGGCCACTTCGACGGCTTCGATGTTAAATATATCGGCGCCGCCCAGCACTATTCCTACCTCACCCGCGAAGAATGGGGCGAGGGCGATCAGCTCGCCACCGGCGTGATCTCGTACGTCGATCCCAAGGCCAACACGATATTCCCAAACTCGCAGTTGCTATACGGCGAGGAGCATTTCTTCACCACCAACGAAATCAATGTGATCTCGACGACCAAATCACGATTTCAATGGGTTCTGGGGGCCTACAATTTCAACGAAACCTACCAACAGCCGGAGGAGATCAGCCTCGTCGGACAGCAGCAACTGCTGAACCCGATCTATTTTAGCGGCGCCGCCGCTCCGATAAACCGCAACAAGGACGTATACTTCGCCGAAGGCAGAATGGGCGCCGAAACTTTCGCCGGCTTCGCCCAGGGTGACTGGCAGGCGACCGACAAGTTCAAGTTTACCGCCGGCATCCGCTACTCCTTCGACGCGAAATACGGTCTCGATCTCGCGCGTTATCTGGCGTTCGGCCCACAGATCGGCATCCCGGTTCCGGTGGGTTTCGACATCACCTCGGTGGCCCTGCCGTTGGGCGGGGTCGCTCAGAGGGGCGCCACGGCGGCCACGACCGATCCGGCCACCGGCATCGCCACGCGCAAGCTCGGCGCCAGTTGGGGCGGCGTCACGGCGACCGGCGGCGTGCAGTGGCAGCCCGACAGCGACACCAACATCTATGCCAAGTACAGCCGGGGCTATAAGTCCGGCGGCTTCAATTCAGGATTCGGCCTCGCGGCCAATCCCGAAACCGATCCCGAGACGTCGAACGACTACCAGTTCGGCATTAAGAAAGTATTGTTCCATAATCTACAAATCAATCTCGACCTGTTCTATGATCAGTACTACAACGCTCAAGTCCCGATATCGGTACAGAACGGAACCTTGCTGTCCGCCGAGTTTTACAACATTCCGGAGTCTCGCTCGGACGGCGTCGAGATCGAGACGTCGTGGACGCCGACCCGATCGCTGCAGTTCATCCTCAACTATGGCTTCAACGATACCCGGATCAACAACTCCGGCTGCATCATCGACGCCTTGGGCGATCCGACGGCGACTAGGGTCGGGGCGACGATCGGCGGCTGTCCGCCGCCGCCCACCTCCGGCGGCGCGCAGGGACAGAACCTGGCCGGCGCGCAACTTCCGAACGCCCCGAAGAACAAAATCGCCCTGAACGGAAACTACACCTTCTTCTTCCGGCCGGGCTCGCTGTCGCTGTCGGCCAGCTATATCTGGCGGGACGTGCAGTACGGATCGATTTTCAATCGCCCGTTCAACAAGGCGCCGTCGTGGGATCAGGTTGATCTGCGGGCGGAGTTCAAATCCGCCAACCGCCACTATTCGATCATCCTCTACGGCAAGAACGTGTTCGACAAGGTCGGCTACCAGAACGGCCGTATCGGCGTCTATCAGGCGAGCGGCGTCTTCCTGGTGCAGGACACGCTGACGCAACCCGCGCTTTTCGGAGCGGAGTTCCAGTACCGCTTCTGAACGCCACGGGAGAGCGTAACCCGGACTTCATCCTGACGGGACCACCGAAGAACCTGCCCCGCACTTGATCCGGGGTGGTGGAGGAGGCGGGGTTCGTGGAGATCCGCGGGACGTGGGTTCAGAGCTTTGCGGCGTAACCTCGCACGGCCCCGCCTCCTCCACCGCCGGTCGGCGGTCCCCCTCCTCCGTGAAGAATGGAGGAGGATTTGAGCTTGACACGACATTGCATTCCGCAATAGCATGGCTGCATGTCTTCAGCGTCCCGATCCACCGATGACCACCAGCGCCAGACCATCGCCCGCGCCGAGCGGCGGCGGGGGATGTTGGAACAGTTGGCGGAGCAGGGCATGGCGGTCGCCGGCCGTCTGTCCCGGCGGGCGGTCGGCCCCGAGATCGGGCCGGAGGTGGTGGCGGTCGCGGAAACGTTCGCCAAGGTCTCCCGCGCCGTGCGCCTGACCCTGATCCTGGAAGCCAGGCTCGACGCCCAGATCCTTGCTTATCGCAATGGCGATCTTTCGGCTTTCGACGAGGTGGGCGCGCGTTCCGCCGCCCGCGGCGTTCGTGGTCCCGCTCCGGCGCGCGACGCCGGCGACCGGGCGAGCGGCCGAGAGCGCGACAGCGACACCGAGGGCGCCGAATTCGACCGCCTGCCCGCCGGCGGCTTCAAGGCCCAGGTTGCGGAGATCTGCGACGATCTCGGCCTCGATCCCGACTGGAGCTGCTGGTCCGACGAGGAAGGCTTCATCGGCGACGACGGACGGCCGGTCACCGATTGGCCGGTTCGTCGCGATCCGACGTCGACCCCCGCTCCGAACCCCGCCGCCGGGTTCCACCCGCGGCAGTGAGATCTTCCCACATTGTCGGTCGTCCCTAAGATCGCCTTCCCCGCGAAGGCGGGGACCCAGTGCTCTTCATTGCTACATCGACGCCCGGATAAACTCGGCCCCGCCTTCGTGGGGGAAGCGGAGTTGGGCTGTAGGAGCGGGCTCCCGAGGTGACGAATCATCTATGCGTCTTCCTTCACCTTCCGCTTGCGGAAGGTCGGATTGAGCGTCTGCTTGCGCAACCTGATCGATTTCGGCGTCACCTCGACCAATTCGTCGGTGTCGATGTAGGCGATAGCCTGTTCCAGCGTGAGGCGGCGAGGCGGGGTCAGGCGGATGGCTTCGTCCTTGCCGGAGGCGCGGACGTTGGTGAGTTGTTTGGCCTTCATCGGGTTGACGTCGAGGTCGTCCGGCTTGGAGTTCTCGCCGATGATCATGCCCTGATAGGTCTTCTCGCCGGCGCCGACGAACATCGTGCCGCGATCCTCGAGGTTCCACAGGGCGAAAGAAGCGGTTTCGCCGTCGGAGTTGGAGATCAGGGCGCCGTTGCGGCGGCCGTCGATGGCGCCCTTATACGGCTCATAGTGGGAGAACACCCGATTGAGCACCCCGGAGCCCCGCGTGTCGGTGAGGAATTCGCCCTGATAGCCGATCAGGGCGCGGGACGGCGCCTTGAACGCCAGGCGGGTCTTGCCGGCGCCGGACGGGCCCATGTCCTTCAACTCGGCCTTCCGCGCCGAGAGCTTCTCGATGACGATGCCGCTGAAGTCCTCGTCGACGTCGACGACGACGTCCTCGATCGGCTCCAGCCGCTTCCCGGTCTCCGGATCAGTCTGATAGACCACGCGCGGACGGCTGATCGAAACCTCGAAGCCCTCGCGGCGCATCGATTCGATGAGCACGCCGAGCTGGAGTTCGCCCCGGCCGGCGACCTCGAAGGCGTCCTTCTCGTCGGTCTCGGCGATCTTCACGGCGACATTGGCCTCGGCCTCGCGCAGCAGGCGCTCGCGGATGACGCGGCTCTGCACCTTGTCACCCTCGCGGCCGGCGAGTGGGCTGTCGTTGACCGAGACGGTGATGGCGATGGTCGGCGGATCGATCGGCTGGGCGGGCAGGGCGCCCTCGGCGTCCATCGCCCCGATGGTGTCGGCCACGGTGGCCTTGGTCAGGCCGGCGACGGCGACGATGTCGCCGGCTTCGGCTTCGTCGATCGGCTGGCGCTTGAGACCCCGGAACGCCAGGATCTTGGTGACGCGGCCGCGCTCGACCTCGACGCCCTCGCGCGACAGAGCGCGGATCGGCATGCCGGGGACGAGCTTGCCCGACTCGACCCGGCCGGTGAGCAGGCGGCCGAGAAACGGGTCAGCCTCGATGAGGACGGCGAGGAGTTGCGCCGGCTTGTCGGCGTTGGCCTCGGCGGCGGGGGGCGGCACGTGCTCGACGATCTTGTCGAACAGAGGTCCGAGATCCTTGTGCTCGTCCTCGATGTTCACCGTGGCCCAGCCCTGCTTGCCGCTGGCGTACATGTGCGGAAAGTCGAGCTGTTCGTCGGTGGCGCCGATGGCGGCGAAGAGGTCGAAGGCGTCGTTGAGCACCCGGTCGGGGTCGGCGTGCGGCCGGTCGACCTTGTTCAACACCACGATCGGCTTGAGGCCGAGCTTCAGCGCCTTGCCGAGCACGAACTTGGTCTGCGGCATGACGCCTTCCTCGGCGTCGACGAGCAGCAGGCAGCCATCGACCATGCCGAGGATGCGTTCGACCTCGCCGCCGAAATCGGCGTGACCCGGGGTGTCGATGATGTTGATTCGCGTCTCGCCCGCCGCGCCATGCCAAAGCACGCTGGTCGCCTTGGCGAGGATGGTGATGCCGCGCTCGCGCTCCTGATCGTTGGAGTCCATGGCGCGCTCGACGTGGGCCTCGTTGGCGCGGAACACGCCGGACTGCGCCAGCATCTGGTCGACCAGGGTGGTCTTGCCATGGTCGACGTGGGCGATGATGGCAATGTTGCGCAAGGGCATGACGAACGTCTTCGTTGGAGGAGTCGGCGCCAGTTAGACGCGGAACGGTGCGGAGGCCATCCCCAATGGGAGAAGTTCCCTGGGGATCGGGTTCGCGCGCGTGGCGAGCGGTGCGTTGCACAATACACAGGCGCCCTGCCCAATGCCACCGCAATCTTGTTTGCTCATAAGGCACTTAGATATTTTACAATCGAAAAGCGCGATTGCGCTTGCGATATGGTGCGCTGCAACGTAAATGTCGCTCATGACGCGTCGCTGACGTATCTGCCCTTCTGGGGCGTTTCCTCCCTAATGAACTTGGCCGCGCTTCTTTTTGGGAGGCGCGGCCTTTTTTTAGAGTCCGGCCCAGTCGGTGGCGGCCAGGGCGGCGAACAGCCGGTCCAGATCGCCCCGAAGCACGCCGTAGCCGGCGCTGGGAGTCAGGGTCGCCTCGTCGAGATAGAGCGCCCGGCTGATCTCGATCTGCAGCGCATGAACCCCGGCCCGGGGCTTGCCATAGTGCTCGGTGGTGTAGCCGCCGGCATAAGGCGTGTTGCGCGCGACGCGGTATCCCAGGGCCGCAAGCTCCTGCTCGATGCGGCGCGCGATCGAAGGTGAACAGGCCGCCCCGAAGCGGTCTCCCAGCACGATGTCCGGCCGCGGTCCGGGCGCGTTCGCGGCGGTCGCCTCCCTGGGCATCGAATGCCAATCGACCAGGATCGCCAGCCCGCGCTTCGCCCGCGCCCGCTGGATCAGGCCGTCGAGGGCGGCGTGATAGGGCGTGTGGACGGCGGCCACGCGTTCCGCCGCCTCGGCGAAGGTGAGCTTGCGGGCGTAGATTTCCTGACCCTCGCGGACGATGCGGGCTATGGCGCCGAGGCCGGCGGTCACCCGCGCGCTTCGCGCCCGGGCGAAGCTCGGCAGCTCGTCCTCGAACATCCTGGGGTCCAGTTCCCACGGCTCGCGGTTGACGTCGATATAGGCGCGGGCGAAGCGCGCGCTGAGCACCGGGATGCCATGCCCCGGCGCGCTCTCGATCAGGTGGTCGACAAAGGCGTCCTCGGATCCCCGGATCGCGTGGGCGTCGAGGTCGGTCGCCGCCATGAAGGCCTCGGGATAAATCCGTCCAGAATGGGGGGAGCCAAACACCAGCGTTCCGAGCGGCTGCCCCGGCGGCGGATAGGCAAGCTGGAAGGTTTCGTCGGCGCCGTCTTCGGCTCGCGCGACGACAAGTGGATTGATCATCCCGCGATAGTTGTTGAAGCTTCACGGCGGGTCAAATGCCGCTTTCGCACAAAGGCCGAGGGGGTGGTCGATGAATTCGGAAATCGAGGCGGCGGTCCTCGACGGCGCGGCGACCGTTCGGCGCCCCCGTCACGGTCCGACCCGGCCGCCCGGCTCGCCCTGCGCCAACTGCGGCGCCGTTCTCCAGGGCGCCTGGTGCCACGATTGCGGACAGCTCGCCGAGGACTTCCATCGTTCGATCCTCCGTTTGCTGATGGAGGCGGTGGAGGGGCTCACCCACCTCGACGGCCGGTTCTGGGTCACCGCGCCCTCGCTCGTGCTGCGTCCGGCCAAGCTGACCCGGGACTACATCGACGGCCATCGGGCCGCGCAGATCCCGCCGCTGCGGCTGTTCCTGGTTGTCCTGCTGCTGGTGTTCTTCGTCGGATCGCTGACCGGCGGACGCGACCACATCTTCACCTTCAACAGCGGCGGCGACGCCGCCTCCCGGGCGCGCACGGAGGCGGCGATCGACAAGTTCAACATCGAACTTGGGGGCCGCAAATCGGATGCCGCGAACGGCTGGCTCCGACCCCGGCTGAAGGCGGTGCTCGAGGATCCCGAGCGGTTCAAGCTGGTCCTGGAAAGCCAGTCGGAACGGTTCGCGTTTTTGACCCTACCGCTGGCGACGGGGTTGCTGGCCTTGCTGTTCGTCTTCCAGCGGCGGTTCTTCGTCTTCGACCACACGATCTTCGCGCTGCACTCGCTGTCGTTTCAGGGCCTGCTGTTCACACTGTCATCGATCCTGGGACTTCTGTGGAAGCCGCTCTCGGCGCTGATCCTGCTCGCCGCGCCGGTCCACCTCTTCGTCCATATGCGCGGCCTCTATCGGATCGGCGTGCCCGGAACGCTTCTGCGCATGGCGTTGCTCGGCGTCGGTTCCGGGATAGGTTTCGTCGTCCTCTTGCTACTGCTTGTCCTCGTCGGCCTGAACGCCATGGCTTGATGACGCGTGGTGGAATTGGGGTGTGGCTGTTCGCCTCACGCCGAGCCGGCGGCGGCGCTCCCTCCGGCGGGCTCGACCTGCTCCAGGCGGTAGCCGAAGCTGTAGACCGACGACAACCGCAGCCCGTTCTCCGGCCGCAGCCCGAGCCGGTTGCGGATTTGCGAGATGTGAGCGTCGAGGGTGCGGCTCATCATATCGGGGCCGTGTCCCCAGACCGCTTCCATGATGTAGCTGCGCGACAGCGGGCGGGCGAGGTTGCGAAACATCAGCAGGGCGAGGGTGAACTCCTTCGCGGTCGTCACCACCGGCTTGCCGGAAATCGTCAAGGTGCGCTGCTGAACGTCGAAGGCGTATTCGCCGTAGACTTCGATGCCGCGCCTGCCGGCCCCGCCGTAGACCCTGCGCAGCACCGCCTCGACCCTGGCCTTCAGGACGTCGTCCTGGATCGGCTTGGTCACATAGTCGTCGGCGCCCGATGTCAGGCCGGCCACGATGTCCGTCTCGCCGACCCTCGCGGTTATCATGATCACCGGGGGCGAAGGGTCGAGATTTTCGCGCACCCAGGAGAGCACCTCGATGCCGCTGGTGTCCGGCAGGCTCCAATCGAGCAACAGAAGGTCGAACGAATTCTGCCGCAGTTCCTTGAGCATCGCTTTACCGCTGCGAAATTCAAGCGCCGTGTGCCCGGATTCGACCATCAGTTTACTGATATGCGCACCAAGGGCGCTGTCATCGTCAAGAATCGCTAACCGCATTTTTTCCCTTTGGGCGTCCGTCATTAAGAATGTAAAGGAATGTCAAGAGAGTTCGGCGCCACGTCCTCTTGATCTGTACGTCCGTAACTCATGTTGTCATTGCCAATGATGGATTACCAGACAATGTGATCTCAGCATATCCACGCAAGGCACAAAATGACAATCGCTTTGTCAATCCATTCAAAGCGGCCGCGCTGGCTTGCCAATTTGCGCCATCGACGGCCTGTGATATACGCCCGCTTCCCTTCGCCCAGGCGAAGTTGGCGGACGCGTAGCTCAGCGGGAGAGCACTACGTTGACATCGTAGGGGTCGCTGGTTCGATCCCAGCCGCGTCCACCAAGTCCTTAAGACATCTCTGTGCCTTGCGAGCGAGCGGAGGCGTCGTTCAAACCCAGGCGGACGAGTCAGGTTCCAAGTCGATGGAAAGATTGGAAATGAGCGGGATGGCGGTGGCCGGTCATTCCCAACGCCGTTGGCGGCTGAAATCCTAGGCGCCCGCCGGCGCCGCCTATCCCATGGCTTCGGTTGACCCGTCCGCGCCGCGTCCGCTCAGGCTCAGCGTTGTGCCGATTGAGGCCGCGACGATCGCCGCGATGGCCAGCACCTGCACCAGGCTCATGGCTTCGTGGAGCACCAGCCAGCCCATCAGGGCGGCGACCGCCGGCGCGAGGCTGAGCAGGGTGCCGAACACGCGGACGGGCAGGCGGGTCAGGGCGAACATCTCCAGGCTGTACGGAACGACGCTGGCCAGCAGAGCGACGGCCGCGCCTGGAATCACGACGGCGGAAGACAGCAGCTTGGTCCCGGCGGAAACCGCGCCGAACGGGATCACCACGATGGCGGCGACGATCATGCCGATGCAGGTCGCGGCGCGGCCGTGAGCCTTGCCCGCTCTCTGGCCAAAGACGATGTAGGCGGCCCAGCAGGCGCCGGCGAAAAGCATGAAGGCGAGACCGACGGGGTCGAGGGGATGGGCCTGCTTCCAGATCGGCAGCAGCAGGCCAAGGCCGGCGACCGCGAGGGCGATCCACAGAAAGTCCAGGGGTCGGCGCGATGACAGCACCGCGACGCCGAGCGGCCCGAAGAACTCGACCGCGACGCCGACGCCGAGCGGCAAGGTGCGCAGGGCGAGGTAGAAGCCGAGGTTCATCAGCCCTAGCGCGACGCCATAGGCGGCGAGCATCGGCCAGGCTGTCCGCGCCGGCGGATTGCGCCACGGCCGCCACAATACGGTCAGCACAAGGGCGGCGATGCCGACCCGCAGCGTGGTGGCGCCCACCGGTCCGACGACCGGAAACAGGCTCTTGGCGAACGCGGTGCCGAACTGGGTCGAGAACATCGCGCCGAGCATGGCGCCGACGGCGGGCGCGGCCGTACTTGGACGCGTGGGAGTGGAGGTAATGCTCACTGCATCCTCCTCCGTTCTTCACGGAGGAGTGGGACCGCCGAACGGCGGTGGAGGAGGTGGCCGTGCGAGGTCCTTTCGGCAAAGGTCCAAACGCACGTCCCACACATTTCCACGAACCCCGCCTCCTCCGCCACCTCCGGTGGTCCCCCTCCTCCGCCTCGCGGAGGAGGATAGCCGGCGGCGCGACGAATGCTCAGGCCCTGCAGGCGGAGGCGGCGCGGGGGCTGACCATCGCCGGCGTGGCCGGGACGGCGAAGACGGCGAAATAGCCGATGCCGCCCTTCAGCGGCGCGAGGCTCACCATGCGATATCCAGCGGCGTTGAGCTCGCAAACCAGCAGTTTCGGCGGGGTGCCGTGGTTCTGGGTCGGCCTGTCCAGTTCCTCGACGCCCAGCTCGCCGCCGGGCCGGAAGGCGACGGCGAGGTGGTAGAGCAGGGCGTAGGGCCGGGCGATCTCGTGATACATGTGGACCATGATCGCGCGGTCGATCGAGCGCGGCGTCAGCTTGGGATCGCCCGGGTCGCCGACCACGGTGCGCACATTGGCGATCCGCCGCGCGGCGATCGAGGCGCGCAGGGTGGCGAGATAGGGCGCGGTGACGTCCTCCGCGACTACGCCGCCGCCCGGCCCGACGACCTTCGCCAGGCGCAGGGTGTCGTAGCCGTCGCCCGCGCCGATATCGGCGACCGTCATGCCGGGACGGATGCCGAGCCGCGCGGTGATCTGGCCGACCTCGTCCGCCGCGTCGCGGGTGGCGGTGTCGCCCCAGGTCGGGCTGACGATATCGGCCACCGGCCGCTGGACGGCGGGAAAGGCGGCGGCCATCGCGGCTGCGGCGGCGATCCCGAGAAAAGCTGTGTACATGCCCCCTCGATAAGGCGTTCAGGCCGCCTTGGCGAGTTCCGCGACCATCGGCCAGGTCGTCTTCGTCATGCTGGGCCGCTCGTTCATCCGCTCAAGCCAGGATACGACGCTCGGGCGCGTGGGGCTGAGATGGTCCCACTCCGGCGTGCCGAGGAAGAAGTCGACGTGGCAGGCGAGCAGGATGTCGGCCAGGGAAACGTCGTCGCCCGAGAAATACGGCTTGCCGGCCAGCAGGCGCTCCAGCTCGCCGAACACCGCCTCGGCCCTCGGCATGGTCTCGGCGATCAGCCCTTCGTCGGGTGTGAGACCCATCAGCCTTGGGCCGACCACGCGCTGGAACAGGATGACGTTGGCGACGCCGTTGAACAGGTAGCAGTCGTTGACGTTCATCGCCTGATCCATCCGCGCGGCCGCCTTGGGATCGGCGGGGGTCAGCGGCGGGACCGGTAGGACGCGGTCGAGATAGCGCAGGATAGCCTGGGTCTCGTAGAGGCTGAAGTCGCCGTGATCGAGCACCGGGATCTTGCCGAACGGATGGCGCGAAATGTGCGGTTCGGCCTTGAGCGTACCGGGCGGGACGGCGGCGTAGCGGTAGCGCGCGCCCTTCTCTTCCAGGGTGGCGAGGACGGCGCGGCCGTAGGGGCTGCCGGGAATGCTGTGGACGACGAAGTCGGACATCGGAGGTCTCCTCAGGGCTTCAGGGGGTGGTTGGCGTAGGCGGCGTAGTCCGCGAGACGGGAGGTCCAGCCGCCGCCAAGGGATGCGGCCACGCGTTCGGCCTCCGCGCCGAACTTCTCCAGATCGCGATGTTCGAGGGTAACGACGGCGCCGCCGCCCGGCGCATCGGCGAAGGTCAGCTCAACCTCGGTCAAGAAGTTCGGGTCGTATTCGAAGCGGCTGTTGAGGTGCCAGCCGAGCAGGAGGCGATGGGGCGGCTCCCACGCCAGCACGGTGCCCCACTGGCGTTCGACGCCCTCCGCGTCGCGTTCCAACCAGCGCCCGCCGGCTCGCGGTTCGACGACGATTTCGACATGCGGCCGTTTGCCGATGGTTTTGCCGGCCGGCCACCATGCGCCCATTCGCGTGGCGAACAGGTCGAAGGCGCGGGCCGGCGGCAGCTTGACCTCGACCGTGCGGCGGATCGGTTGGACGGTCATTCGCTCGGCTCCTCCGGCGGCTGTCGGTCGGCGGCTTCCGCGAAGGCGTCGAGCGCGCGCGCCCAATGGGCGTCCAGCCAGTCGCGCATCGCCGCGATCCCGCGCGGGTCCAGACGGTAGATGCGGCGCGTTCCCTCCGAGATTTCGGTCACCAGGCCAGCCTCCCTGAGGACGCGGAGATGCTGCGACACCGCCGGCCGGCTCACCGGCAAACCCCGCGCCAGATCGCCGACGGCGGACGACCCGGTCGACAGCCGTTCGACGATAGCTCGGCGCGTCGGATCGCCGAGAGCGTCGAAGCTGGGCAAGGCGGTTAGAGCGTTAGCCATGGCTTACGGTAAGCGCAGACTAACGGTATGTCAAGGCGCGTGCCTTCAGTTTATTGCCTGGGCCAAACGGCTGTCAAAGCTTCACCATTCGGCCGTCATGGCCGGGACCTACGCCCGGTTATAACGTGCGTTTAGGTAGAGTCTGAAGCCTACCTGATCGCCCCCGCGAGTACGACGAAGCCGTAGCGGCGGAAGATGGCGGAGGCTTTCGGGCTGGTCGCGAAGGCGAGGAAGTCGGCGCCGCCGCGGCCGGTCGCGCCTTTCACCAGGGCGGCGGGATAGATAATGCGGGGGTGGCTGGCGTCCGGGAACAGGCCGACGATACGCACTTTCGGCTCGATCCTGGCGTCGGTGTCGTAGACGATGCCGAGCGGCGTCTCGCCGCGCGCGACGAAGGCGAGGGTGGCACGGACGTTCTCGGCGCGGGCCAGCCGTTCTTTAACGCTCGGCCAGACGCCCAGCGACTCCAGCGACGCTTGACCGTAGCGGCCGGCGGGAACGTCGGGGCCGGCGATGGCGAGGCGGCCGTCGGCACCCAGGGCCTTGGCGATCGGCATCCCGCGCTTGATCGTGAGACGAACCGTCGATGTCGCGGGGGCGATCAGGGCGAGATGGTTGGTCAGCAAGTCCCTGCGGCTGGACGCGACGATCAGATTCTTTTTCGCCAGGTCATCCATCCAATCGGCGTCGGCGGAGATGAAGACGTCGGCGGGCGCGCCCTGCTCGATCTGGCGGGCGATGGCCGATGAGGCGGCGTAGGATACCTTGACCTCGGCGCCGGTGGCCGTCGCATAGGTGTGCACGACGTCATCCAAGGCGTTCTTCAGCGAGGCGGCGGCGAAGACGGTGATCGGAGGCGCGGCCCTGGCGGCCAGCGGTGCAGCCCCGAGGACAAGGGACGCGATTGCGGCGAGGATCGCGCGACGACGGGCCATGCGGTAGTCTCCGGTTCGCCAGGTCCTTAGCAGGACGCCGCGGGAGGCTCCACCGATGTCGATTCGCGCTCTGGCGCTCTTGCTCGCGATAGCAGCCGGGCCGTGCGTCGCCCAGACCGTGACGGTCACCGGACTGGACGGACAGTCGAAGACGGTGGGCGCCGCCGATCTGGCGTCCATGCCGCGCGTCAAGGTCGATCTGAAGCGCGAGGACGGCGGCGTGATCCACTACGAAGGCGTCTCGCTTGCGCAGCTTCTGCAGGGCGTCGGCGCGCCATCGGGCCATACCCTGCGCGGGCCGGAAATGGCCGACGTCGTGGTGGTCTCGGCCAAGGACGGCTATCGCGTCGCCCTTGCCCTGACCGACATCGATCCGGGTTTCCAGGCGCGGTCGATCGTCCTGGCCGACAAGGCGAACGGCGCGGCGCTGCCCGCCGCCGATGGCCCGTTCCGGCTGGTGGTCGAGGGCGACGGGCGACCGGCGCGTTCGGCGCGCATGGTCACGGCGATCAAGCTCGAGCGCGCGCCCTGACCGGCTCGACCGACGCGATCATCGTCGGCGGCGGTCATAACGGCCTGGTCTGCGCCTTCTATCTCGCCCGCGCCGGACTGAAGGTGACCGTGTTGGAGCGGCGCGGCGTCGTCGGCGGCGCGGCGGTGACCGAGGAGTTTCATCCCGGCTTTCGCAACTCCACCGCCAGCTACACCGTCAGCCTGCTCAACTCGCGGGTGATCGCCGACATGGAGTTGCCGCGCCACGGCCTGCGCGTGGTCGATCGCAAGGTGGCGAACTTCCTGCCGGTGAACGACCGGGACTATCTGCTGATCGGCGGTGGCCGGACGGCGACGGAAGTGGCGAAGTTCTCGTCGCGGGACGCCGACCGGCTGGAGGCTTACGGCGAGCGGCTCGACGCCATCGCCGACGTGCTGCGCGAACTGGTGCTGGAGACGCCGCCGAACATCGCGAGCGGCGGCTTCGTTTCCGCCCTGCCGGAGATGCTCAAGGGCGCCGGCCTGGCGCGCCGCCTCGGCGGGCTGGACGAGACCGGCCGCCGCGATCTGCTGGCGCTGTTCTCGCAGTCGGCCGGCGACTGGCTGGACGGCTGGTTCGAGAGCGACCCGATCAAGGCGGTTCTGGGCTTCGACGGCGTGGTCGGCAATTACGCCAGCCCGTACACGCCGGGCTCGGCCTACGTCCTGCTGCATCATGTCTTCGGCGAGGTGAACGGTGTGAAGGGCGCCTGGGGCCACGCCATCGGCGGCATGGGCGCGATCACCCAGGCCATGGCCAAGGCATGCGCCGAACAGGGGGTGGAGATCGTCACCAACGCCGCGGTCAGCGAGGTGATCGTCGAAAAGGGCAGGGCGGTCGGCGTGGTCGCCGCCGGCGGCGCCGCGCGGCGGGCCAAGGTCGTGGTTTCGAACCTGCATCCCAAACTGCTGTTCGGCAAGCTGGTCGACCGGTCGTTGCTGCCGGCGGATTTCAACGAGCGGATCGACCGCTATCGCAGCGGCTCGGGCACGTTCCGGATGAACGTCGCGCTGTCGGAGCTGCCGACGTTCGCCTGTTTGCCACAAGCCGGGGATCACCTCACCGCCGGGATCATCATGGCTCCCAGCCTGGGCTACATGGACCACGCCTTCGCCGACGCTCGGACGCACGGCTGGTCGGCCGCGCCGATCGTGGAGATGCTGATCCCCTCGACATTGGACGACACCCTCGCGCCGCCGGGCCGCCACGTTGCGAGCCTGTTCTGCCAGCACGCCGCGCCGGTGCTGTCCGATGGAAGATCGTGGGACGATCATCGCGAGGAGGTCGCCGACCTGATGATCGACACTGTCGACGCCCACGCGCCCGGCTTCAAGGCCTCCGTCCTCGGCCGCCGCGCCCTGACGCCGCTCGACCTGGAGCGCACCTTCGGCCTGGTCGGCGGCGACATCTTCCACGGCAAGCTGGACCTCGACCAACTGTTTTCCGCCCGGCCGGTGCTTGGCCACGGCGACTACCGCGCGCCGCTTCCCGGGCTCTATATGTGCGGCGCCGGAACCCACCCCGGCGGCGGCGTCACCGGAGCGCCGGGACGTAACGCCGCCCGAGAGATCCTTGCGGATATGAATCTGAGAGCCCTGTCGAGGATGCGCTAAACCGACGAAGACCGATTCCGCGTTTATGCCTCATGTATTCGTTCGTTGGTCGTTCTTTATATTTCTCGTACACTCGATCGACGGTCAGCCGCCTCTCGATTGAGCTTGCGTGCGCTGCAGCATCGAGCTATAGCATCCTCGTCAGGCCGACGTGTACAGGCTGGACCCGCGCCGCCGTTCCCGCATCCGTCGGGGCCGCCGCGCTGCCGTAGGAGGGCGCATCGGCCCTCGTAGCAAGGGCACGATCTCTTTTGTTTTCTCAAATTACGCCGCGCGCTCTCGCGCGCGCGCCATTCCGCGTCGCCGTTTCGGTGGCGACGTGCGCCGCCATCCTCGGCGCCGGCGGCTTCATGGCCTTGCCCAAGGCGACGTCGCCGCAAGCCGCGCCGGCCGAGTCCGCGACCCCGGCTCCCCCCGGGGCCGTCACTCTGGCGGCCTCGGCGGTCCCCATCGTCGAGGCGTCGTCCGGCCCGGTCGTCGTCCGCGCCGCGACCCGCCTCGCCGCCAAGCCGACCGAACTGACCTGTCTCGCCAAGGCGGTCTATTACGAGGCGCGGGGCGAGAGCGCCGACGGCCAGGCCGCCGTCGCCCAAGTCGTGCTCAACCGCACCCATCGTCCAAACTATCCCGCGAACGTCTGCGGCGTGGTGTTTCAGGGCGCGAACGAGGGCGGCTGCCAATTCAGCTTCGTCTGCAACGGCGCGATGGATCGTCGGCTCGAGCCGGCGGCGTGGTCGCGCGCCCGCCGCGTCGCGGCCGATGCCTTGAGCGGCCATGTCATGGCGGCGGTAGGCCAGGCGGTGAGCTTCCACGTCGCCTCCCTCGGGTCCGACGGGATGGGCGCCATCGCCCGCATCGGCGGTCACGTCTTCTTCATGCCGGGCAGAGGCCGCGGCGCGCCCGCCCAGCGGCCCTTCCGGACGCTGCGCTTGGCGGACCAGGCCCCCGATGCGCCGTCGCCGGCGCTGGCGGCCACCGTGGCCGCCGCCGCCCACGACGCCGCCGCCACCATCCCGGTGGTCGTGGCGTCCAACGCCGAGACAGCGCCTTCGCCGCTCGCCAACTAGGGCAACAATCACCAGATCAGTTAAATCACCCACGCTCCGTCATCCCGGACGGCGGCGCAGCGCAGCGGAGCGACGATCCGGGACCCAGGGGACCGGGCGCGATGTCGCCGCTGAGGGTGTATATCCAGTCCCCTGGGTCCCGGGTCTCTGTTCCGCTTCGCTTCACGCCGCCCGGGATGACGGTGTTCAGGGCAGCTTCACAGCTTAGCCGACGAGTGTGCTAGGGCTTCCACCTTGTCCGCGTGAGCGGATGGTGTGAACATTCCGCCATGCCCGCGCCGACCCTGATCATCGTCTTCGCCCTCTATCCGGGCGTGACCCACCTCGACTTCACCGGTCCTCATCAGGTGCTTTGCCGCCTGCCGGGCGCGACGGTCGTCGCCGCCAGCGAAGCGGGCGAGCCGATCAAGGCCGAGGGGCTGACCTTCGCCAATCTCTCGCGTCTCGCCGATGTGCCGGCGTGCGATGTGCTCTGCGTCCCCGGCGGCTCCGGCACGACGGCGGCGATGCAGGACGAGGCTTTCATGGCCGAGATCAAGCGGCTGGCGGCCGGCGCGCGCTACGTCACCTCGGTGTGCACCGGCTCGTTGATCCTCGGCGCGGCCGGCCTGTTGCGCGGCAGGCGCGCCGCCTGCCACTGGGCGTCGCGCGACCTGCTGCCGCTGTTCGGCGCGATCCCTGACGATGCGCGCGTGGTGCGCGACGGCAACGTCCTCACCGGCGGCGGGGTGACCGCCGGGATCGACTTCGCCCTGACCCTGGCGGCCGAGATCGCCGGCGAAGACGTCGCCCAGACGATTCAGCTATACCTGGAGTACGCGCCGGCGCCGCCGTTCGCCGCCGGGCGTCCGGAGACCGCGCCACCGGAGATCCTGGAGCGGGCGAGGCGGATCATGGCGCCGTACGCGCCGGAACGCCGGTCGGTAGCGGAGCGCGTGGCGGCGGCGATAAGCTGACCCCGCCGCGACCCTTGATCCCACCTTTCCTGGAGCGGGCCTCTCCGAGGGGAGAGAGGAAAATCATGCAGCCACGCCTCTCAGCAACCTGCCCGGCAACGCGCCCGTCGCTTCGCCGTCGCGGTAGGTGATCTCGCCGGCGACCATGGTGACGGCGTAACCGTCGGCGCGCTGGACCAGGCGGCGCCCGCCGGCGGGCAGGTCGTGGGCCACGCTCGGCGAGTGGAGCGTCAGGTGGTCGTAGTCGATGACGTTGATGTCGGCTCGCAACCCTTTGGCGATGACGCCGCGGTCGTGGAGACCCACGGTGCGCGCTGTGTCGCGGGTCTGCATCCTGACGATGTCGCGGACCAGGATCTTGGGACCTCGGGTGCGGTCGCGGGTCCAGTGGGTCAGCATCGAGGTCGGGAAGCTGCCGTCGCAGATCATGCCGACATGGGCGCCGCCGTCGGAGAGACCTGGCACGGTGTCGGGGTGCACGATCATCTCGTGGACCGCGTCGAGAGAGCCTTCGGCGTAGTTGAGGAAGGGGACATAAAGCATACCCGCGCCATCGGCGCTCAGCATGTGGTCGAGCGCGATCATCTCCGGCGCTTGGCCGGACCGTTCGGCGCGGGTGGCTACAGTTTCCTCGGCGACGGGCTCGTAGTCCGGCCGTTCGCCGTCCAGCAAGTACATCTTGTCCCAGCGGTTGCCGAGGCCGAAGGCGCCGTTCTCCCGCGGCGCGGTCGCAAGCTGGTCGCGTAGAGCCGGGTCGCGCAGCCGCGCGACCCGCTCCGCCAGCGGCAGGGCCGCGATCTCCCGATAGGCCGGATGCTTGTTGAAAGGGTTCACCGTCAGCTCCAGTCCGAGCAGGACACCCACCGGCCGCGCGGCGACCTGGGCCTTCATCGGCAGGCCAGCCGCCACGGCGTCCTCCAGCGCCTTGAGCAGGATGCGGTAGCTCTTCGGCGCGATCGATCCCTGGGCCAGGGTGAACGACAGCGGCCGGCCGGACGCCTCGACGATCCGCCGCAGCATGGCGAACTCCGCTTCCGGGTCGGCGAAATCCGACACCACCTGCAGCACGCCGCGACCGGCGTCGGCCATGCCCATGGCGATGGCGGTCAGCTCCTCCTCGCTGGCGGTCAGGGTGGCGATCGGCTCGCCGGCGCTGGTGCGGTGGTTGAGGGTGCGCGAGGTGCCGAAGCCGATCGCGCCGGCCTCCATCGCCTCCTTGGCAAGGCGCCGCATTTGGGCGATGTCCTCCGCCGTCGCCGGCTCGCGATCGGCGCCGCGCTGGCCCATGACGAAGACGCGCAGGGCGGCGTGGGGAAGCTGGCTGCCGATGTCGACGTCGAAGCGCCGCGCCGCCAGGGCGTCGAGATAGTCGGGATAGCTCTTCCAGTTCCACGGCAAACCCTGCGTCAACACCGGGAACGGGATGTCCTCGACACCCTCCATCAGCCGCACCAGCTTATCGTGGTCGTCCTCGCGGCACGGCGCGAAGCCAACGCCGCAGTTGCCCATCACCACGGTGGTGACCCCGTGCCAGGACGACGGCTGCATCCGGCCGTCCCAGGTCGCCTGACCGTCGTAGTGGGTGTGGATGTCGACGAATCCCGGCGTGACAATCTTGCCTTGGGCGTCGATCTCCTCGCGGCCGCGGCCGGAGACGATGCCGACCTCGGCGATCTTGCCGCCCCGGATCGCGACATCGGCGACGAACGGCTCGCCGCCCGTCCCGTCCACCACGCGCCCGCCCCGGATCACGGTATCGTAGGTCATGTTTGGTCTCCCTGGTCCATTTCGGCCCATAGGGCCTGTCGGCTCAAGCAGAAAAATTGGAACCACCAAGGACACCAAGTTCGCCAAGCCCCTTGGTGTCCTTGGTGTCCTTGGTGGTAAAACCTTCTGAAAGGGAGACGACCCATGACGATCCTCGAACAGCCCGGTCTTGAGAAGCCCAGCCTCGGACGCCCCAGCCTCGAACAGCATCGCCGCCAAGGGCGCGGCAAGATGTACGCCTCGATCATCGACACCATCGGCGATACCCCGATCGTCGGCCTGCCTCGGCTCTCGGCGGAGTTCAAGCCGAAGGGCGAGGTCGTCGCCAAGCTGGAGTTCTTCAACCCGCTGTCCTCTGTGAAGGACCGCATCGGCGTCGCGATGATCGAGGCTCTGGAATCGCAGGGCAAGATCCAGCCCGGCACGACGATCATCGAGCCGACCAGCGGCAACACCGGCATCGCGCTCGCCTTCGTCGCCGCGGCCAAGGGGCTCAAGCTGATCCTGGTCATGCCCGAGAGCATGTCGATCGAGCGCCGCAAGATGCTGCTCCTGCTCGGCGCCAAACTGGAGCTGACGCCCGCGGAGAAGGGCATGGTCGGCGCCGTCAGCCGCGCGCGCGCCTTGCTGGAAGAAATTCCGGGCTCGGTCATGCCGCAACAGTTCGAAAACCCAGCCAATCCGGCGATTCACGAGGTCTCCACCGCCGAGGAGATCTGGAACGACACCGCCGGGCGGGTCGACGCGGTGATCGCCGGCGTCGGCACCGGCGGCACGATCACCGGCGTCGGCCACGTGCTGAAGCAGCGCAAGCCGTCGGTGCGGATGATCGCGGTCGAGCCTTCGGCCTCGCCGGTGCTGGCCGGCGGTCAGCCGGGTCCGCACAAGATCCAGGGCATCGGCGCCGGCTTCGTGCCGGTCAACCTCGACCGGACCATCATGGACGAGGTCGTCGAGGTCTCCAACGACGACGCCTTCGCCATGGCGCGGCGCGCGGCGAGGACCGAGGGCTTGGCCGTCGGCATCTCCTCCGGCGCGGCTCTCGTGGCCGCGTTCGACGTGGCTTCCCGCCCGGAGATGGCGGGCAAGCTGATCGTCACCATCATCCCGAGCTTCGCCGAACGCTACCTGTCGACGGCGCTGTTCGAGGGTCTTTGACCGATGTCTATCCGCCGGAGAAACGCTCGGCGGTGATGCGCCGGGTGAAGAGTTCGGCGACCAAGCCCGAACTCGCCGTCCGCCGCCTGATCTGGTCGCTCGGCGGCCGCTACCGCCTCAACCGCGCCGACCTGCCCGGCACGCCGGACATCGTGCTGCTGGGCCGGCGCCTGGCCATCTTCGTCCACGGCTGCTTCTGGCACGGCCACGACTGCGCGCGGGGAGCGCGCGTGCCGAAAGCGAACCGGGAGTACTGGGTGGGGAAGGTCGCCCGGAACCGGGCGCGGGATGTGGCAACGCAGGCGGAGTTGGAGGCGAGCGGCTGGACGGTGGAGGTGGTTTGGGAGTGCGAGTTGAAGCGCGGGTCGGACCTCCGCGACCGCCTCGCCAGCACGCTGCAACGGTTGCAGGTCATTAAATCCCACACCTTTGTCCGTCATCCCGCACCCAGCGAAGCGCAGCGGAGCGGAGATGCGGGAACCAGCCGGGTCTCTCCGGAGAGATCTCTGGATCCCGGGTCTCCGCTCCACTTCGTTGCGCTCCGCCCGGGATGACGACGATTGGGGGTGGTCACGGGGGCCAGAGTCGAGTCCCTTCACCCCCCGAAAGTCCGCACCTGACCGAAGCGTTCGAGCAGGCGGGCTTCGAGGCCGTCGCGCACCTCCCGATAGGCGTCGAGCATCTGGTCCCTCGAGCCGACGACCAGTGTCGGGTCGTGGGTCGGCCAGTATTCGATGTCCACCGACCGGCCGCGCGACAGCTCGACCGCGCGGTGCTGCGCCTCCGGGGTCAGGGAGATCACCAGGTCGAACGACTGGTCCTCGAGGTCGTCGAAGCTCTTGGGCCGGTGTTTCGAGAGATCGACGCCGAGTTCGTCCATCACGGCGGCGACGAACGGATCGGCCAAACCCTCCTCATCGGGGCGCAGGCCGCAGCTATCGACGAAGACCCGGTTGCCGAACAGCCGCTTCATCAACCCCTCGGCCATGGGAGAACGGACGCGATTGAGATTGCAGGCGAACAGCACGGCGCCCGGCAGGCGGTCCAAATTCAGCCTCGCCAGTGCAGGGCGCAGATCAGGGTGAACAGCCGCCGCGAGGTGCCGGAGTCGATCTCCACCTTGCCCGCGAGCCGGGCCTTGAGCAGGGACGATCCTTCGTCGTGCAGGCCGCGCCGGCCCATGTCCAGGGTCTCGATGCGCTGCGGCGTGGCGGTGCGGATCGCCTCGTAATAGCTGTCGCACACCATGCGGTAGTCCTTGACCACCGCGCGTAGCGGCGAGAGCGACAGCAGGTGGCGGCGCTGATAGTCGGGCCCGGCGATGTCGAACGCCAGGCGGTTGTCGATCAGGGCGATCCGGAGCTCATACGGTCCGCCAGCGGCGCCCTCGGGCTCGAAGCTGTTGTCTTCCAGCAGATCGTAGATCGCGATCTGGCGTTCCTGCTCCTGATCGCGTGTGGCCGACGCCAGCGACTCTTCGTCCAGTTCGACCGATTTCAGGTAATGATCGGAGGACATGGCGGGCGGCTATTGCGCCGGCTCCATCCGCAGGGTGACCGAGCGCCGATGGGCCGGAAGCCCCTCGACCTCGGCCAGGGCGGACGCGGCCTCGGCCAGCGCGGCGAAGCCGTCCGGTCCGCAGCCGACCACGGAGGTCCGCTTCATGAAGTCGACCGTGGAGAGACCCGAGGAGAACCGCGCGGCGCCGCTGGTGGGGAGCACGTGGTTGGACCCGGCGACATAGTCGCCGAGAGCCTCCGGCGCGTGGCGTCCCACGAAAATAGCTCCGGCGTGGCGCACTTGGCCGGCCAATGCGTCCGGCTCGGCCACCGCGAACTCGACGTGTTCGGGGGCGATGCGGTCCACCAGCGCCGGCGATCGGGCGAGCTGCGCGACGATGATCGCGCCGTGCTCCCGCCACGAGGCGGAGGCGACGTTGGCCGTCGGCAGGCAAAGCAGCGCCTCGGCGACCGCCGCTTCCACCGCCTGGGCGAACTCGGCGCTGTCGGTGATCAGGATCGACTGGGCGTCCGGGTCGTGCTCGGCCTGCGCCAGCAGGTCGGCGGCGATCCAAGCTGGGTCGTTGGCGGCGTCGGCGACCACCACAACCTCCGAGGGACCGGCCAGAGAGTCGATGCCGACCGCGCCATAGACCTGGCGCTTGGCGGCGGTGACATAGGCGTTGCCGGGCCCGACGATCTTGTCCACCGGCGCGAGGTCGCCCGCGCCATAGGCCAGGGCCGCCACCGCCTGAGCGCCGCCGATGCGCCAGACCTCGGTGACGCCGGCCTCGATCGCCGCCGCCATCACCGCCGGCTGCACGCCGCCCGGCGGCGTGACCATCACCACCCGGCCGACCCCGGCGATCTTCGCCGGGACCGCGTTCATCAGCACCGTGGACGGATAGGCCGCGCGGCCGCCGGGCACGTAGATTCCCACCGCGTCGAGCGGCGTCCAGCGCCAGCCGAGCCGGACGCCCTCTTCGTCGGTGAAGCCGCCGTCGGTCGGCCGCAGGTGTTCATGGTAGGCGCGGATGCGCCTGGCCGCGAAGGCCAAGGCGGCGCGCACCTCCGCCGGGCAGCGCGCCGCCGTCTCGTCGATTTCCGCCTGCGTAAGCCGCAGGGTCTCGGCCGTCAGCTCCGCGCCGTCGAACGCGCGCGAGTACCGCAGCAGCGCCCCGACGCCGTCCGCCCGCACGTCGGCGATCACCCGCGCGACGGCGGCGTCCACATCGGCCGGCGAACCGCGCGGCTCGGCGAGAAAGGCGGCGAATTCGGCTTCGAAGGTGGGAGCGGAAACGTCGAGGCGGCGCATGCTGGGTTCATGGCCGCTTGCGCGGCAAACTCAAGGAGTATTGTTCGGCCTCGGGTGTCGGAGAAGGACCGGTCGGATGCGGGACAAGACGGTGGTGATCACGGGCGCGACCTCGGGCATCGGCCAGGTCGCCGCGCTCGAACTGGCAAAGAGAGGCGCGCGGGTGGTGTTCACCGCGAGGAACGCGGCGAAGGGCGCGGACACTCTGCAAAAGCTCAAGGCGGCCAATTCCGGCGCCGAGCCCGCCATGGTGCTTGGCGATCTCTCGCTGATTTCGGGAATGAAGGCGGCGGGTGCGGAACTGGCCGGGCAGGCGCCGAGGATCGACGTCCTGATCAACAACGCCGGCGCCTTCTTCGAGAGGCGGGAGGTCACCGCCGACGGGCTGGAGCGCACCTTCGCCGTCAACCACATGGCCTATTTCGTGATTACCGAGCTGCTGCGGCCCAAACTGTCGGGCGATGCCCGCATCGTGAGCACGGCCTCGGTGGCCCACACATTCGGGCGGCTGGACTTCGATGACCTGCAGTCCGCCAGACACTATCGGCGGGCGGGGATGGAGGCCTACGGCACGTCAAAGCTGCTGAACATCCTGTGGACGCGGGAACTGGCGCGGCGGCTTTTGGGGACGGGCGTCACCGCCAATTGCGTGCATCCCGGCGGGGTGAACACCGGCTTTGGCGACAACAACAGCGGCCTGATCGGCGCCGTGTTCAAGCTCGGCAAGCGCTTCATGCTGACGCCGGAACAGGGCGCCGACACCCTCGTCCACCTGGCGTCGTCGCCCGAGGTCGACGGCGAGACCGGCGGCTATTGGACCAGGCGGAAACGTATCGAGCCGTCCGCCGCGGCTCGCGACGAGGCCGCCGGACGGCGGCTGTGGGAGGAGAGCGCGCGGATCGCGGGCATGGCGGCGGCCTGATCCCGTACAGGAACCCGGCTACGCTTGTTCGCGTTTGGTCGCTTAAGGGACGATCCAGGTAGGAGATTTACCGTGAACATCAAGATCACCGCCGCCCTCGCCGGCCTGATGGCCGCCGGAGCCGTGACGGCCACGGCGACGAGCGCCTCGGCCTATATCGTGTGCAACCGCGCGGGCGACTGCTGGCACACCCATTACCGCCCCGCCTATGGGCCGGGCTATGTCCGGCACGACGATGACTGGTACTTCCACCGCGACTGGGACGCCGACCATTCGTACCGCTGGCGGCGCGACTGGCATGACGGCCGCGGCTATTGGGACAACGGCGCCTGGGTTCCCCGCTGAACCGCGTTCGCTGATCCGAGGTTCGGGAGGGGGCGGCCCATGGGCCGCCCCTCTATCTAGCTTCGTGCCGAATCAATTCGTGGTGCCGGATCACTTCCTTGACAAGAAAGTTCAGGAACTTCTCGGCGAATTCCGGCGCGAGATCGGCGCTGACGGCCAGTGAGCGCAGGCGGGCGATCTGAGCGGCCTCGCGTTCCGGATCGGCCGGAGCGAGGTTCAGGCGCGCCTTAAGCTCGCCGACCTTGCGGGTGAATTTGAAGCGCTCGGCCAGCATGTGCAGCACGGCGGCGTCGATGTTGTCGATGGAGTGCCGAAGCTCGAGAAGCTCGGGCGGCGTCTCATCGAGGCGGGCGTAGGCGTCGGCCATGCTGAAGGTCGTGCGGGTGAACGCGCCTCGCGTCAAGCCGCGAGCGGCCGGGCCGGGACGCGGCGATGGATTCCCGTCAGCACGCCCAGCGGCGCTCCCAGCAGGCTGACCCTCGCCGTCTTCAGCGCGATATCGGACGACAGCAGGCTGAAACGCGTGGCGTAGCGGGGCGCCAGCCATTTCGGCGCCCGCGCGACCGGCCGATGGAAGCTGAGGACGTAGTCGTCGCCCTCGCGATGCGCCACTAGGCCCGACCCGGCGATCTGCTCCGACGCGATGTAGCGGCCGTCGCCGCCGGCGGTGACGACCCAGCGCCAGACGTCAACTTCCCCATTGTCGTAGGTGAAGGTCTCCTCCATCTGCAGCGCGCCATACGACGCCTGCCGGACACCGACGGTCACGATCTCGCAGCGCCGCATGATGCGGCCGAAGGCGTTACGCACGATCCCCGAGCCCTCCGTCCGTCCGACGAAGAACAGCTCCGGCCGAAAAATGGTGTCACCCCGCGCGGAGGTCTTGACGTCCACGATCCCATCCTCACCCAGAACGGAGATAGACGAGAAGCGCGGGCCACGACCATGACGCCGATTGTCGCAACTGTTAACAGGAAGCGAACACTTGAAAGACACGCTCGACAGCCTTGCGGCGACCATCGCCGAACGCCTGCGAATGCGGCGAGAGACGGTGGCGGTCGCGGAATCTTCCGCCGGCGGCCTGATCAGCGCCGCCCTGCTGAGCGTCCCCGGCGCCAGCGGCTACTATCTCGGCGGCGCGGTGGTCTACACGGCGAAGGCGTTCAGAAGCCTGATCGGCCTGCCCCGCGAGGCTCTGGTCGGGATCAGGTCGTCGAGCGAACCCTACGCCCTTCTGCTCGCCCGGACCGTGCGCGAGAACATGACAGCGACCTGGGGTGTCTCGGAAACCGGAGCCGCGGGGCCGACCGGCAACGGCTACGGCGACGCAGCGGGACACACCTGCGTCGCCGTGGCGGGGCCGTCGGAACTGTCGCTCACGCTGGAGACCGGATCGGCGGACCGCCCGGCGAACATGGTGGCTTTCGCGCGGTGCGCGATGGAGGTCTTGGCGGACGCGCTCGCCCGCGAGTAGCGCCTGGCGGCCTTGCGCCCCCTCCGTCACGGCGCAAACAAGAGCGCCGCGCCACCTCCCCCGCAAGCGGGCGGGTGAGGAGTAGAAATCGCTTAATCCTCCCACGCTCTCTTTGTTCAGACCGGGGACAAGGTGGACGGGTGTTCGGGGACATGGTGGACGGGTTTGACCATGGTCTGTCGCAGGTCGAGTTGCGAGAGCACATGGCGGCGATAGCAGAGGTCATAGACGCCGTCCTGTGCGGTGGCGCGCAAGGCGAGGCGCCGGCCGGCGAAGGCCTTGGGGCAGTTGACGACGCGGCCCTTGAAGCTGAACCAGCCGCCGGGATCGACCTTGCGGGTGGGAAGGCCGGGCTCATACTCGGGTGGTCCGATGCTGTCGGGCATGGCGCGGGGGCTCATGCGATAGCGGGTGGCGGGTGTCGCCATGCCGATGGCTTCGTGGGGCCGCTTGACGTTGTAGACCTCGCGCCAGGCGTCGAAGGCCGCTTGGGCCTGGCCGAGGTCGTCGAACACCCGGTCGCCGAGAACCTCGGCTTTCATGGTCTTGTGGAAGCGTTCTTCCTTGCCCTGGGTCTGGGGATGATAGGGGCGGCCGTGGCTGACGGGAACCTCCAGGTCGAGCAGCCAGACGGTGAGCGGGGTGTGGCGCTGGTCGGAGCCGGAGCTTCCCCACGGCGAGCCGTTGTCGGCCAGGATGCGCCGGGGCAGGCCATGGCGGCGGAACACCCGCGTCATCCGCTCGCGCACGGTGAGCGTCCGTTCGTCGGCGCAGGCGCCCAGCTCCAGGCAGTAGCGCGAATGGTCGTCCAGCATGGTCAGCGGGTGGCAGCGGCCCTCGGCCATGGCGATGTGGCCCTTGAAGTCCATCTGCCAAAGATCGTTGGGAGCCTCGTGCTCGAAGCGCTGGACCGCGCGCGGCTCGCCGGCCCCGGGACCGTCCAACAGTCCATGCCGTCGCAGGATGGCGGTGATCGTCGAAGCCGAGGGCGGCGTCTCCAGCCCCGCGTTCTGGAGAACCTTGCGGATCTTGCGTCCGCCCCACGCCGGATGCTCGCGGCGCACGCCGAGCACCCGAGCCTCGATCGCGTCCACGGTGCGCGCCGGACTGCCGAGCGGCCGACGCGACAGATCGCCCAACCCCGCCTCTCCCGACGCCGCGAAACGGGTCAGCCATTTGTAGCCCGTCTCCGGAGACACCCCGAACCGCCGGCAAAGCTCCCGCTTGTTCGCCCCCGGCTTCGATCCCAGCCGGCAAAACTCCCCTCGGCTCTCCACAATGGAACACTCCTCGAACGGCATGATCGGTCCCCCGCTTCATGCCAAAGTGTCCACCATGTCCCCGAACATCTGTCAGCCATGTCTCCGGTCCGTACACCGCTTGCGGGGGAGGTGGCGCGCGACGCCCTCTTGCGTCGCGTGACGGAGGGGGCGCAAAGCCGCTTTCGCTTGCCCCTCAGCTCAAGATATTCACCGCCCGCGCCGCCACGAGACCGACGGTGATCAGCGACACCAGCGCCTCCAGCGCCATCAGCAGCTTGCTCCTCGGGCTGAGCGGCATGGTGTCGGTCGGCGAAAAGGCGGTGGCGTTGGTGAAAGAGACGTAGAGGTAGTCGACGAAGCCGGGCGTCCAGTCCGGATCGTTGTCGCCGGTGCCGCCCATCTGGGGAAACAGGAAGTCGGGAACGGCGTCCGGGTTCAAGCCCCGCGCCGAGGGGCTGTTGTGGTCGATGTTCCAGTAGAACAGGGCAAAGATGACGATGTTGGTGAACCAGATGTTCATCGCGTCGACGAGCAACGACTGTCCGCTCGGTCCCTTGCCGCCGTGAAGCAGGGCGCGAACGACGGCGGCGAACTCGACCAGATTGATGCCCAGGATCGCCACGGTCAGCAGCAGGGCGAAGACGCGAATGGTCGAGCGATAGCGGCCGATGGCGAGGAAATGATGCGGGGCGGTCGCCTCGCGGTTCTGGTTACGCGTCCAGGCGCTGGCCGCCGACAGCGGGACCAGCATCGTCATCTCGAACGCCGGAGCGAGCCACCGCGGCCCGACCGACAGGCCTTTGCTGAGGAACAGCAGCTGCAGGCCGGCGATGACCACGATCGAACCGCGCGCGAGCCAGAAGTCGGCGGCGTCGGTCTCCAGCGAACTGTGCGCGGATTTCAGAGCCTGGGGGTGAGCCGGTGGCGCCGGTTGGCCATTGCCCTCAGTGGCGTCCGCCACGATCGCCGATCCTTCCCGCGTCCACCGCCAAGGTCACCGCGGCCTTGTCGCCGATCGGCAGGCAGACGATCCCGCCGCCTTCGCGATAGCCGCGGGTGCCGACGCCGGCGAAGACCTCGCCGTGAGGCGAGCGGTCCGGCGCGCCGTCGGCTTTGGGCGGCGCGCCGCAAGGACCGACCGAGCGGACGATGTCGTCGCCGGTGTCCTGGCGGTGGTCGGGCAAGCGCAGCGGCCCGCTCGAGGTGGGAATGGGCGCGCCCCCCGTCGGCGAACCGGCGGCCGTCGGGATAGCCTCCTGCGCGAGCACCGCGCCAGCCACGGCCAAGCCCGCGACGGTGATCCACGCGGCGAACCCTGACTTCAGCAACATCGCCCTACTCCAAAACCTGCGAATGCTATACCGGCCTTCGTCAAATGGCCACGGACTTCGACACCCACGACGCCTCCGCGCTCGCGAGAGCGGCGATCGCGCCGCTCTATCGGCAACCCGAAGCGGAGGCGCTGCGGACGCTCGCGACGGCGGCGCGGCTACCGCCCGCCGCGCGGACGCGCGTGCTCGTCCAGGCCCAAACGTTGCTGGCGGCGCTGCGGGCGCCCGGCCGGGCCGGCTGGGTCGACCAGTTTCTGCGCGAATACAGCCTGTCGAGCGAAGAGGGCGCGGCCCTGCTCGGCCTCGCCGAGGCCTATCTGCGCGTGCCCGATCCCTCCACGGCCAACGCCCTGATCCGCGACAAACTCTCGCGCGGCGACTGGAAGGGCCACCTCGGCGACGCCGACTCGGTCATGGTCAACGGCGCGACACTCGGGCTGATCATCGCCCAGTCGATGACCGACGAGACGGCCGGCGGCCTGCGCGCCCTGGTCTCGCGCCTCGGCGAGCCGGCGATCCGCGCCGGCGTGGCGGCGGCGATGCAGCGCATGGGCGAGGCCTTCGTTCTCGGCCGCGACATCGAGGAGGCGCTGAGAAAGGCCGATCGCGGCGCCAACCGCGCCTTCCGCTATTCCTTCGACATGCTGGGCGAAGGCGCCCGCACCGGCGCCGACGCGGCGGCCTATCAGCAGTCCTATCTCGACGCGATCGCGGCGGTGGGCCGCTCGCACAACGACGGCGCCGATGTCTTCGCCCGCGACAGCGTGTCGGTGAAGCTCTCCGCCCTGCATCCACGCTACGAGTCCCTGAAGGCCGAACGCGCCGTGCCGGAACTCACCGGCATGCTGATCGAACTGGCCCGCGCAGCCAAGGCCGGCGGCGTCGGCCTGACCGTCGACGCGGAGGAGAGCGAGCGGCTGGAGATGTCGCTCTCGATCATCGAGGGCGCGGCGCGGGACCCGTCACTCAAGGACTGGGACGGTCTCGGCATGGCGGTGCAGGCCTACACCCGCCGCGCGCCGGCGGTGATCGCCTGGGCCGGCGCCTTGGCGGCGGCGACCAACCGGCGGCTGATGGTGCGGCTGGTCAAGGGCGCCTATTGGGACACCGAGATCAAGCGGGCGCAGGAGCGCGGCGTCGATGACTATCCCGTGTTCACCCGCAAGAGCGGCACCGACGTCTCCTTCATGGCCTGCGCCAAGGCGATGCTCGGCGAGGCGCGCCTGTTCCCCGCCTTCGCCACCCACAACGCCCTGACCGTCGCCACGGTGCTGGAGTGGGCGGGTGACCGGCGCGACCTGGAATTTCAGCGCCTGCACGGCATGGGCGAGGGCCTCTATGAAGACCTGATGGCCTCACGCGGCCTGGCGGTGCGGATCTACGCCCCGGTCGGCGGCTATCGCGACCTGTTGGCCTATCTGGTGCGCCGCCTGCTGGAAAACGGCGCCAACACCAGCTTCGTCCACCAGATCGCCGACCGCGACCTGCCGGACGAAGTCCTGCTGGCCGACCCCGTGGCCGTGGCCGAAGAGACCGGACTGACCGCCCATTCCGCGATCCCGACGCCGCCGAACCTCTACGCGCCCGAGCGCCGCAATTCCGCAGGGCTCGACCTCTCCGACGACGCCGTCGTCGCGAACCTGACCGCAATCATGGAGAAGACCTGGAACGCGCCAGCCGAAGCCGCGCCTCTCGTCGACGGCAAGGATCGGGCCGGGGTCGCGCGCGATGTAGTCGATCCTACGGATACCTCGCGCTGTATCGGCGCGGTTGTCGACGCCGATGCTGCAATGGTTGGCGAAGCGATTTCCATCGCCGCCCACCTTCAGCCGGAATGGGACGCGCGCGGCGCCGACGCCCGCGCCGCGATCCTCGAACGTCTCGCCGACCTGCTGGAACGCGACCGCGCCCACCTGATGGCTCTGGCGATCCGCGAGGCCGGCAAGACCCTGGCCGACGCCTTGGGCGAGGTGCGCGAGGCGGTGGACTTCTGCCGCTACTATGCCGTCCAGGCGCGCCATCACGGCGCGCCGATCCGGCTGCCGGGACCGACGGGCGAGATCAACGAGCTCAGCCTCGCCGGGCGCGGCGTCGTCGCCTGCATCAGCCCGTGGAACTTCCCCCTCGCCATCTTCCTCGGCCAGATCGCCGCCGCCCTGGCCGCCGGTAACGCCGTCGTCGCCAAGCCGGCGCCGCAGACGCCTCTGATCGCCGCCGCCGCGATCCGTCTCGCGCTAGAAGCCGGCGTTCCTCTAGGCGTGCTGCACCTCGTCCCCGGTGGACCCGAGGTCGGCCACGCCCTGACCGCCGATCCGCGAGTCGCCCTCGTCGCCTTCACCGGCTCGACCGCCACCGCGCGCCGCATCGCCCGCACCCTGCTGGAGCACGAGACCCGGCCCCTCGTCCCGCTGATCGCCGAGACCGGCGGCATCAACGCCATGCTGGTCGACTCCACTGCCCTGCCCGAACAGGTCGTCGGCGACGTCATCACCTCGGCCTTCCTCAGCGCCGGCCAGCGCTGCTCCGCGCTGCGCCTGCTGTGCCTGCACGAGGATATCGCCGAAGCGACGCTGGAGATGCTGAAAGGCGCCATGGCGGAACTCACCCTCGGCGATCCGTCCGACCCGTTCACCGACATCGGCCCGGTGATCGACGAGGCGGCGAAGTCAAAGCTGGACGACCACATCGCGCGCCTGGCTAACAGCGTGATCCATGCCTGCCCGTTGCCGGACGCCGCCGCCCGCGGCCACTTCGTCGCCCCGACCTTGATCCGGCTGGACCGCATCGAGGACCTCGACCGCGAGACGTTCGGCCCAATCCTCCACATCGTCACCTGGAAGAGCGGCGCGCTTGAAGCCACGGCGCGGCGGGTGATGGCGCTGGGCTACGGCCTGACCATGGGCGTCCACAGCCGGATCGGCGGCGCGGCGGACGCCATCCGCAAGATCGCCCGCGTCGGCAACCTCTATGTCAACCGCTCGATGATCGGCGCCGTCGTTGGCGTACAGCCGTTCGGCGGCGAGGGCTTGTCCGGCACCGGCCCCAAAGCCGGCGGCCCGCATTACCTGCCGAGATTCATGGTCGAGCGGACGTGGACGGTAGACACGACCTCGGCGGGGGGAAACACCAGCCTGCTGGCGCTGGAAGCGTAGAATGCGGCCTTGCGCCCCCTCCGTCACGGCGCAAGAAAGAGCGCCGCGCCACCTCCCCCGCGAAGAGGCGCGGGTGAGGAGTAAGCGATTCCTAATCCTCCCACGCCCCCTCGCGGGGGAGGTGGCTCGCGCCCCCTTGCGCGAGACGGAGGGGGCGCGAAGCCACACGCGCGATATTCACTCGTGACGCGCATCCCCACCTCTTCCGACGTCCTCGCCGCCTCACGGCGTCTCGCCGGCCACGCTGTCCGCACGCCCGTCCTGCGCTCCGCCGCCCTCGACGCCCTCGCCGGTCGCTCCGTCCTATTGAAATGCGAGACGTTCCAGCATGGCGGATCGTTCAAGTTTCGCGGCGCCTACAATCGGCTGTCGCAACTCGGCGCCGACGAACGCGCGCGGGGAGTCGTCGCCTATTCGTCCGGCAATCACGCGCAGGGCGTGGCGCTGGCGGCGCGGGCGTTGGGCGTGGCGGCGACGATCGTGATGCCTGCCGACGCTCCGGCGATCAAGCTGACGCGAACGCGGGACCATGGCGCGACGGTAGTGACCTACGACCGGTTCGGCGAAAGCCGGGAGGCGATAGCGGCGGAGATCGCGGAAAAACGGGGAGCTACTCTCGTTCCGCCGTTCGACGATCCGGACATCGTCGCCGGCCAGGGCACATGCGGTGTGGAGTTCGTCGAACAGGCGCGCGAGGTGGGCGTCGTGCTGGAGACCGTGCTCACCGCGGCGTCGGGCGGCGGACTCGCTGCGGGGCTCGCGCTCGCCCTGGAGGAACGGTCGCCGGACACCCGCCTGTACACGGTCGAGCCGGAACACTTCGACGACCACCGCCGCTCTCTCGAGGCCGGCGAGCGCGTCGCCAACGCGCCCGGCGGCGTCTCGATGTGCGACGCGCTGCTGAGTCCGTCGCCAGGGATCATCCCCTTTGCGATAAACCGCAAGCGTCTGGCCGGCGGACTTGTGGTCACCGAAGCCGAGGTCTCGCGCGCCGTCGCCTACGCCTTCTACGAGCTGAAGCTGGTGGTCGAGCCCGGGGGGGCCATCGCTCTAGCCGCGCTCCTGACCGGCAAGGCGCCCGGCTCCGGCGTTCTCGGCCTCGTCCTTTCCGGCGGCAACATCGATCCTGAGGTGCTTTGCCGCTGCTTGAGACAGTGGTCCGGGTCCTGAACCAATTGTAAGATGATCACCGGGGTTGCCCACGATCCGGCCGATCTTAGATCGTTATGACAGGAGTACCCGCCGATGACCTCACCGTTCGATGGCTACGAAGTCGAAAAACGCATGCGGCCCTCCGCCGACGGGCTGGCGTTCGACCTCGACCTGATCCTCGCCTCCGTGGTCGTCCTCCAGGCGGAAGTCCCGCCGGACGCCTACACGGCCAAGACGCTCGGCACGGAGCGGTTGGGCAACGGCATCGTGATCGGCCCGGACGGACTGGTCCTGACCATCGGCTATCTGGTCACCGAGGCCGAGGAGGTGACGCTGATCGCCAACGATGGGCGGCGGATTCTCGCGCACGTCCTGGGCTTTGACGGCGCGACGGGCTTCGGCCTCGTTCATGCGCTGGAGCCGCTCAGGCTTCCCGCCCTTCCCCTCGGCGACTCGCGGCGGATGCGGCGCGACGACGCGATCATCGTCGCCGGCGGCGGCGGCCGAGCCCACGCCATCGCCGGCAGGGTGCTGGCCCGCCAGCCGTTCGCCGGCTATTGGGAATACCTCCTCGACGAGGCGCTGTTCACCGCGCCCGGCCATCCGCACTGGAGCGGCGCGGCGCTGATCGGCCCGTCCGGCGCGCTGATGGGGGTGGGATCGCTGCAGATGCAGCAGCAGGCGGCCGGCGGGCGGCCCGAGCTGATCAACATGTGCGTGCCGATCGAACTGCTGCCGCCGATCCTCCACGACCTGTCGCGGGGCCGCGCGCCCTACCCGCCCCGGCCATGGCTGGGCGTCTTCTGTCACGACGCCGAAGAGGGTGTGGTGGTGATGGACGTCTCCGCCGATGGACCGGCCGCCCGTGCCGAGATCCGCCGGGGCGATTCGATCCTCGCGGTGGGCGATGTCGAGGTCGGAGACCTGGCCGACTTCTACACCGCGCTATGGTCGTTGGGCGACGCCGGTGTCACCGCGCCGCTGAAACTGAAGCGCGAGCACGACGTGTTCGACCTTCAGGTCCGCACCGCTGACCGTGGGGCGAAGCTCCGTAAGCGGCGGCTGAATTAAAGCGGAGTTCGGCGCGGCGGCTTTGCGCCCCCTCCGTCACGCGCAAGAGGGCGCGCGCCACCTCCCCCGTGAAGAGGCACGGTGGAGGACTAGATGTATCTCAATCCTCACCCGCCCGTTTGCGGGGGAGGTGGCGCGGCGCTCTTGCTTACGCCGTGACGGAGGGGGCGCAAAGCCGCCTCACCGGTCTTCGGCGACAGGATTTCTCCCAACCGATCCGGCGTTCCCGCGATCCGCTCCAGGTGCGGATAGCGCAGGCCGCCGCGGTAATCGACGGTGACCGTGCGGTACTGGTTGTTGGTTTTTACCAGCAGGGCGATCGACTGGCCGTCCTTGGCGGACGCGCGGATGACCTCTTTCAGGCGGGTGTCTTCATAGGCGTCGCCATCGACGGCGATGATCTGGGTGTCCGCGGTGAGGCCCGCCTTGAACGCCGGCATGTCCCAGTCGACGCTCTCGATCATCGCGTCCTTACCCAGCGTCATGCCGACGCCGTACGACAGGTCGAGCACCTTACGGCGCGCTTCCACGCTCTTCTGATAGTCCGATTCCACTTCGGTGAAGACCAGGCGGTAGCCGCCGCGCGCGAGACCGTCCAGCGGCGCGCCCGGGCCGTTCGACTCCAGCCGGGTGCGCAGGAACACGGCCCAATCCAGCGGCTGGACCGCGTTCAACGCCGCGACCACATCGGCGAACGCATAGGTCTCCGGCGTGACCCGGCCGTCGTCGTCGCCGAAGAAGCGGTGAGCGAAGTCGTCGAGCGATCGCCGGCCGCCGGACCGTTCGCGGATCAGGGTGTCGGCGTCCAGCCAGATCATCTCGCCCTCGGAATAGTAGTCTTCGCTGCGCTGCCAACTCGGCCAGGACAGTGGGCGGCGCGAGGCGACCACCGGGTCGTTGGTCGTGTCTTCCAGCGGCCGCCAGGCGCGACCGACGCGCTGGTCGAAGGTCGCCGCCGTCAGCGCGATGGCGTCGAGCACGTCCTGGCGGCTGAGCAGACCCGAACGGCCGGCCAGCACGAACCCCCAATATTGGGTCTGGCCCTCGTAGACCCACAGCAGCGAGCCGCGCATCGGCACGTCGAAACTGGGCGTCCACAGGTCGGCCGGTCGCCGGAACTTGCCGTTCCAGGAGTGAGCGTATTCGTGGGCCAGGAGATCGCGGCCCGCCGGCGAGGTCGCCCAGGTCTCGAAATAGGTTGGATACGTGCCGTCCTCGCTCGACTGGTGGTGCTCGAGCCCAGCGCCGCCCATTTTGTCGCTCAGCCACACCAGGAAGTCGTAATGCGCGTAATGCCGCGCGCCGAACAGGCGATCGGCCTGAACGACGAGATTGGCGTGCGCCGAGAGCGCCGCCGAGGTCGCCTCCAGCTCCGACGGCCGGTCAGCCATCACGTCGAGGCGCACCGGTGAGGTTCGAGATGTATCGAGATCGAAGGTGCGGAAGTAGCGGCCGGCCATCAGCGGCGAGTCGACGAGGGTGTCGAGAGCCACCGGCTTGAACACGCCGGCCGCGCCCCCGGCGGGCTCCAGCGCCGTCGCCGCCGTGAAACCGGCCGGGAGCTTCACCCTCGGCGCGACCGTAACGTCCCGCGAATAGTGGCCGGCGGGATAGAGCACGACCGAACTCCACTCCAGGTCGAGCATGGCTGACGTCATGTCGACATGGCCTTCTTTCGCGGAGACCGCGGAGAGGTATTGAAAGCTCAGGTCCAGGGATCGCGCGCCCGCGGGAGGATCGATGTGGAAGGCGGTGATCTCGACCGGATCGCGGTGCCAGGCGACCTTGCGGCCGTCGGCGGTGACGACCAGGCCGGCCAGCTTGTCGATCGTGCCCGTCGGCGAGTGATGTCCGGGAATCCACTTGGGATAGAGCAGGGTGACCGGACCATCGCCGGCGAGCGGGATCGTCTCGCGGACCGCGAAGATACCGTGCGCGAGGTCGGTGGCGTCGACCGCGAGAGAGATGACGCCGGGGTACGGAACATCGCGCGGCGCTTCGATCGCCGGTGTCGGCGGCGCGGCGATCTGCGCCGACGCCGCGCGGGCCAGCGCGATGACGGCGACCGACGTCGCCGCCCGGATTGATTTCGACACTCCAGGGTCCTTCGCGGCTATCGCAGAGTCGCGAGATAGGCGACCAGGGCGGCGCGCTGGGCGGCGTCGTTGATCCGCACCACCATCGCCGTGCCCGGAACCATCGCCCCGGGGTTGGTCAGGAACCGGTCGAGGTTCGCCGGCGTCCACGTCAGGCCCGAGGCCTTCAGCGCCGGGGTATAGGCGAAGCCGGCCAGCGATCCCGCCCGGCGGCCGACCGCGCCGTTCAGGCTGGGACCTTGTCCGCCGCCGCCGGCGACATGGCACATGGCGCAGCGGTCCTCGAAGATGTCGGCGCCGGAGGTCTGCGCCACGACCGGGAACGCCATAAGCGCGAGCGCGACCGCGAGCCGGGGAACACCCCCTACCGCTCGCGCGAAAGAACGCGAGTCGCTTCCCCCATTGGGGGAAGACGAACGGAGTGTCAGAGTCGTCACCGATCCCCTTGTCTTCCCCCTCGGGGGGAAGCGACTCGCATCAGCGAGCGGTAGGGGGTCTTCCCTGGCCACTCCCTTCACTTGGCGCTGCCCTTCTGAGCATAGGCGACGCGCCACACCACGCCGCCGTCGTCGTCGGTGACCAGCAACGCGCCGTCCCGCGCCACAGCGACGCCGACCGGCCGGCCCCAGACGCCGCGATCGTCGGCGACGAAGCCGGTCAGGAAATCCTCGTATTCGCCGGTGGGCGCGCCGTTCACGGTCCTGACCCTGACCACCTTGTAGCCGGTCCGCTTGGCGCGGTTCCACGAGCCGTGCAGGGCGACGAAGGCGTCGCCGCGATAGCCGGCCGGGAAGGCGGCGACACCGGCGTGGGCCGGGTAGAAGGTCAGGCCGAGCGGCGCGGAGTGCGGCTGGATCAGCACATCGGGCACGGTGACCTTGCCGGCGAGGTCCGGCCTCTGATCCTTCAGCCTGGGATCCTCGTTGTCGCCAATGTAGTACCACGGCCAGCCGTAGAACGCCTTGGCCTTGACCCGGGTGACGTAGTCCGGCGGCAGATTGTCGCCCAGGCTGTCCCGTTCGTTGACCGCGCACCACGGCTCGCCGGTGGCCGGGTTGATGGTGACGCTGACACAGTTGCGGATGCCGCTGGCGAATACGCTACGGCCGCCGCCGTCCGGGTAAAAGGCGAGGACGTCGGCGCGGCCGTCTTCCTTGCCCCAGGCCCCGCCGAGGGCGTGGTCGGCGGCCCAGGCGGCGGTTTCGGCGGGTGTCTTCTTCGGCATGCCGTCGGCGACGTTCGACCCGGAGCCGACCGAGACCAGGATCGTCTTGCCGTCGGCCGAGACCGCGACATCGCGGGTGGTGTGGCCGCCGGTCGAGCCGGCGATCCGCGGAACTATGGTCTCCGCCGCGCCGCGCGCCTTGAGGTCGCCCGTCACATAGGGGAAGCGCACCACGGTGTTGTTGTTGGCGATATAGACCCATTTCGGGTCCTTGACCGGGAAAAAGGCGATGCCGAACGGCCGGTCGAGGCCTTCGGCGAACACCGTGGTCTGGGCGGCCTTCGCGGCGCCCTCTGGGCCGCGGAGAATGCTGACGCGGCCGGCGTCGGTCTCGGCGACGAAGATGTCGCCATTGGGCGCCGCCCGGATCTGCCGCGGATGATCGAGCTTGGCGAAGGCGCTGACCGTGAAGCCCGGCGGCGCCTTCGGTTCGGCCCCGGCGGGCCGGGCGACGTTCGCCGACGGCGCGGCGGTGGGCGGGCTGGCGAACGGCTTGGGCATGTCGGCGGGTGTGATCCGGCGCGCGACGCCCGGCGCGTCGGTGCGCCAGTCGCCGAAGGCGGCCTCGCCGGTGCGGACCTGAGCGGGTGAATGAGACGCGGAAAAGGCGGCGACAACGAGTGTGGTCGCGGCAGCCGTCGAACGCAGTGACATCAAGACCTCGACTAAACGTTGGTTCGCGAGAGCTTAGCCCAGCGGCCCGCGCGGCGCCACGAGCCTGCTATCCGGCGCCAGCGCGGCGCCGGCGCCACGAGTCCCGAAAACCGCGAATCGTCGTCCTCGTCCATCTTGACCTGAAAGCAGCGTCGGCTCAGTCATGAGGCGAAGGCGTCCAGCAGTGCCGCCGAGTTCAAATCAGGGAGGGTACCGCATGTCGGCCATAGAGACTTCACGCCTGTATTCCAAGATCGGCCTCATGGCCGGCGTCGCCACGGTCGCGCTTGGCGTGGCGGCCGCCACCCACGCCCAGGACGCCACGAGCCCCGGACCCGCGCGACCATCCGGCAACACGGTGACCGAGGTGATCGTCACCGCCCAGAAACAGAGCCAGCGCCTTCAGGACGTGCCGATCGTCGTCACCGTCCTCAACCAGCAGAAGCTGCAGAACGCCCAGGTCAAGTCGGTCAGCGACCTGACCCTGCTCACACCCGGCCTCAACGTCACCACCAACGGCAATGAGTCGACGACCATCGCGCGCATCCGGGGCGTCGGCAACGTGTCGGACAATCCCGGTCTCGAGGACGCGGTCGGCCTATACATCGACGGCGTCTACCGCCCGCGCAACGGCGTCGGCTTCAACGATCTCGGCGAACTTTCGGACATCGAAATCCTGAAAGGGCCTCAGGGCACCCTGTTCGGCAAGAACACCATTGCCGGCGTGATCCAGGTCACCACGGCGCGGCCGTCGTTCACCTTCGGCGCCCAGGCCGAGGGCACCGTGCAGAACTACGGCGGCTACGGCGGATCGCTGGCGGTCACCGGCCCGATAGTCGAGGACAAGCTGGCCGGCAGGCTCTATCTCGCCGACCGCGAGCGCGACGGCTTCGTCAACGTCGTACAGCGCGGGACGACCAACATCCCCAACCAGAACGACGAACACGTCTATACGCTACGCGGACAACTGCTGTTCACGCCATCTCCGGTGTTCGACGTCAACATCATCGGCGACTACAGCCACCGCAACGATCACTGCTGCATCGCGCTCGACTACTACAACGGCCAAGGCGCGATCGTGAACGGCAAGTTCGAGCCGGGGCCCGCCGCGATCATCAACAGCGTGTTTCCGGGGTCAATTCCCAACCCTGTGGACCCGCGAAACTTCACGGCTTATCTGAACCGCACTCTCACCGAGGCGGTCGTCGACGAAGGTATTTCCGCTCAGGCGAACTGGACGACGCCGTGGCTTAACAACGCCAAGCTGACTTCGATCACCGCTTACCGCAACAACTCGGACAAATATGGCGGCGACACCGATTCCACGCTGGCTGACATCGTCAACAGCGTGCCCAGCACCAACTACACCAGGTTCAAGCAGTTTTCGCAGGAACTGCAGTACGCCGGCCATACCTCTCGCCTAGACTGGCAGGTCGGAGGCTTTCTGTCGCACGAGATTCTTGATTCTGGGACCGAGACGGTATTCGGCACCCAGCTTGGAAGCTACATCGCGGCGCTTTCCACTTTACCGGCCGCCGGATTTCAGGCGGGCGAGGGCGCCATCGACAAGTACCATCAGGTCGAGCAGGGCGAGGCGCTCTATACTCAGGACACTTTCCATGTGACCGACAAGTTGCTGATCACGGGGGGCCTGCGCTACACCTGGGAGCACAAGGACCTCACCACCAACTTCAGCAACACCGACACCACCAATCTGTGCGCCGACGTGTTGCAGGCGGTGACGGGCAGCCCGACCCCGATTCCGTTCTCGGCCTACGTCAATTTCCCGAAGTCGGCGCTGGGCACGCCCTGCCTGATCAACCCGGCCTTCGCGGCGCTCGGGACCACACACCAGTCGCTGAGCGAGCGCGCGCTGACCGGCACGGCCAAGGTGCAGTACAAGTTCACGCCGGACGCGATGGCCTACGCGTCGTACTCGCGTGGCAACCTGGTCGGCGGCTTCAACCTCGCCGAGGTGACGCTGCCATTCGGTCCAGGCGGCGCGCCGAACACGTCGCTCGGCCCACAGGTCGACACCAGCTTTCCCGACGAGAACGTCGACGCCTATGAGGTCGGCGCCAAGACCGCCTTCCTCGACCGTCGCGTGTCTCTGAACGGCGCCCTGTTCTATCAGAAGTATTACAACCACCAGTTGAACGCCTTCACCGGCACCCAATTCGTGGAATTCACCATCCCCAGCGCCATCGCCGAGGGCGTCGAACTGGAGACGCAGATCGCGCTCGCCACGGGTGTGCGCCTAAACGGAGGCGTCACCTACGCCGACACCTATTATCCGAACAATACCGCTAATCGCGCCGCGCTCCAGGCCCCCGGCAGCAATCTCTACCTGTTGCCAGGCAAGCGTCTCACCTACGCGCCATTGTGGTCCGCCGTGGTCGGCGCCGACTTCGAGCACAAGATCTTCGACAAGCTGGTCGGCACCGCCAGCGTCGATATGAAATACAGCTCGTCGTACAACGTTGGCTCGGACGAAGACCCGATCAAGAACCAGCCGGGTTTCTTCCTGGTCGGCGCCAGCGTCGGCATCGCCACAGCCGACAAGCGGATCGCGCTGTCGGTATGGAGCACCAACATCTTCAACCAGTTCTACAAGCAGACCGCGTTCGACGGCGTGATCCAGACCAACTCCAACCCTCCCGCCGCGCAGCCCGGCCTCAACAACTACTACTACTTCCCCGGCCAGCCCCGCTTCTTCGGCGCGACGTTACGGTTCAAATACTAGCGGGAGGACTATCCTATTCCTCCCCCGCTCCCTTGCGGGGGAGGTGGCGCGGCGCTCTTCCTTGCGCCGTGACGGAGGGGGCGCAAAGCCGCCGGACACGGTACTCGCGGACTCTGGTAGACCCGGCCTCGCGCCCCCTCCGTCACTCGACGCAAGAGGGCGTCGAGCGCCACCTCCCCCGCAAGATGGCGTGGGAGGATTGAAAATACGACCAAACTCCATGCCTCTAGAAATCGTCGCCCCGACCCTGGGCCGCCTTCCGGCGTTCGTCGACGCTCTTCGGCGCGGCTGGTCGCCGGACAATACGCGGCACGACGAGGCGATTCGCGACCACCTTCACCGGATCGAACGCGACCCCGCGCGTTTCATTGCCGAGCAGGACGATCCGGAGGCGCGCGGCGGTGACATCACCCTTCCGGATGGAACCCGCGTCCCGCGCCTGCCCGGTTTCCACATGTGGATGTGGGACGGCGATTTCTGCGGCGTGATCGGCGCCCGCTGGCAGCCAGGCACGGCGGCGTTGCCGCAGCACTGCCTGGGACACGTCGGCTACTCGGTGGTTCCCTGGAAGCGCCGCCGTGGGTACGCCACCGAGGCGCTGCGCCTCATCCTGCCGCGTCTGAGGGCCGTCGGCCTGCCGTTCATCGACCTGACGACCAACGCGGACAACCTGCCATCGCAGCGCGTCATCGTCCTCAACGGCGGGCGACTTGTGAGACCGTTCGTCAAACCCGAGGCTTACGGCGGCGGCGAGGGCCTATTGTTCCGCCTCGACCTCTGACGCGCCACGGCCAATGCGCTTGGCGCCGAGCCGCGGGAGGACTAGCCTGACAGCGGAGGAAATCGCCATGACGGATCGGGAACGGGTTTGCCTGCGCCCCGTCGCTTGGGCCATCGCGCTGGTGTCGGCCGCCGTTCTGGCGCTGACCGGGTCGGGCGCGGTCGCCTCGGAAACCTGCTCCTGGAGTAAGACGCCGTCCGGCGCCGACTTCGGGACGTGCGTGGATTCGGGGCGAAAGGCCTATTGCGTCAGTTGCCAGTTCGCGCCGCGGGTGTGCGTCCGGACGCCGTGCTAAACCCGCGCGCGCGAAACTAGCGCGCCGGTTGTGTTCGAGGCGACGCGCGCGCTGTAAAGCTCCCGGCCTCGTGACCTCCGGATCCTGACCGCCGACATGCCAGACAGCTTCGCCGCCCTCGATTTCGCCATCGGCGAAACCGCCGACGCCATCCGCGACACGACGCGGCGCTTCGCGGCCGACCGCATCGCGCCGCTCGCCGCCGAGATCGACGCGACCAACACCTTCCCCCGCGAGTTGTGGGCGCCGATGGGCGAACTCGGCCTGCACGGCATCACGGTCGAGGAGGAGTGGGGCGGCCTCGGCCTCGGCTACCTCGAACACGTGGTGGCTATGGAGGAAGTCTCCCGCGCTTCGGCCTCGATCGGCCTGAGCTACGGCGCGCACTCTAATCTCTGTGTGAACCAGCTTCGCCGCTGGGGTTCCGACGAACAGAAGAGCCGCTATCTGCCCAAGCTAATCTCCGGCGAGCACGTCGGCGCCCTGGCGATGAGCGAGGCGGGATCCGGCTCGGATGTCATGTCGATGAGCCTGCGCGCCGACAGGCGCGGCGACCGCTACGTCCTCAACGGGAACAAGTTCTGGATCACCAACGCCCCGCACGCCGACACCCTGGTGGTGTACGCCAAGACCGATCCGGCCGCCGGCAACCGAAGCGTCACCGCCTTCATCGTCGAGAAGGATATGGCGGGTTTCCACGCCGCCCAGAAACTCGACAAGATGGGAATGCGCGGCTCCGACACCGGCGAGCTGGTGTTCGAGGACTGCGAGGTTCCGGAAGAGAACGTCATGGGTCCCGTCGGCGGCGGCGCGGGCGTGCTGATGAGCGGTCTCGACTACGAGCGCGCGGTGCTCGCGGCGGGACCGCTCGGCATCATGCAGGCCTGCCTCGACGTCGTCCTCCCCTACGTCCGCGAGCGCAAACAGTTCGGCAAGCCGATCGGGTCATTCCAGCTCATGCAGGGTAAGGTGGCGGACATGTACGTCGCCCTGAACTCCGCGCGGGCCTACGTCTATCAGGTCGCCCGCGCCTGCGACGCCGGCCGCACCACTCGCTACGACGCCGCCGGCGCGATCCTACTGGCGAGCGAAAACGCGGTGAAGGTCTGCCTCGACGCCATCCAGGCCCTCGGCGGCGCCGGCTATACAAAGGACTATCCGGTCGAGCGCCTGCTGCGCGACGCCAAGCTCTACGACATCGGTGCGGGGACCAACGAGATCCGCCGCTTCCTAATTGGCCGCGAACTGGTCGGCGCGTGACGATCCACCTCTACCACTGCGCCGACGCCCGCTCGTTTCGCCCGCTGTGGGCGCTGGAGGAGCTGGGACTGCCCTACGAACTGACGGTCATGCCGTTTCCGCCGCGCTATCTGGCCAAGGAATTCATGGCGGTGAACCCGCTCGGCACCATTCCGGCGCTGACGGACGGCGAGACCTTCATGACCGAGTCCGCCGCCATCGTGCAGTATCTCGTCACCCGCTACGGTCCGACTCCTTTGGCGGTCGATCCGGACGCCGCCGCGTACGGCGCGTGGCTGAACTGGCTTCATTTCGGAGAGGCGACGCTCACCTTTCCGCAGACCCTGGTGCTGCGCTATCGCCGGTTCGAGCCCGGCAAGGCCGAGGTCGTCGCCGACGACTACGCCAAGTGGTTCCTGGCGCGCCTGCGGGCGGTGGACCGCGCGCTGGAGCACGGCGACTGGCTCTGCGCCGGGCGCTTCACGGCGGCGGACATCTCCGTCGGCTACGCCCTGCTGCTGGCGGCCAACCTCGGTCTCGACATGGACTTCAGTCCGACCGTCGCGGCTTATTGGGCGCGGCTAAAGACGTTGCCGAGCTTCCAGGCGGCGAAGGCGGCACAGCAACGAAACGTCGAGACCTAAACAGTGGCGATGCGGGTAACGGGAGAGTCCACGGAACACCTCTCCCACAGGGAGAGGGAGGGGCCCAGCGTAGCTGGGAGGGCGAGGGGTTACGCTGCCGCCGAACCGAGCGCCTCCGCATGCAACAGCCTAGCCCCTCACCCTCCCACGCCCAAGAAAGAGGGCGCGGGCCCCTCCCTCTCCCTATGGGAGAGGTGTTTCTGACTTCGATGACGCGCCTGACCTCCGCCCTCGATCCGAACTCGGACGCCTTCAAGGCCAACGCCGAGCACCACCGTCGTCTCGCCGACGATCTCCGCGCCCGCGTCGCCAAGGCCGCGCTCGGCGGACCGGAAGCCTCCCGCGCCCGCCATGTTTCGCGCGGCAAGCTGCTGCCCCGCGACCGGGTCGAGCGCCTGCTCGATCCCGGATCGGCCTTCCTCGAACTTGGCCAGCTCGCCGCCAATGGTCTCTACGACGATGACGCGCCGGGCGCGGGCCTGATCACCGGCATTGGGCGCGTCTCCGGCCGCGAGGTGCTGATCGTGTGCAACGACCCGACGGTGAAGGGCGGGGCCTATTTCCCGATGACGGTGAGGAAGCACCTCCGCGCCCAGGAGGTGGCGATGCAGAACCACCTGCCGTGCGTCTATCTCGTCGACAGCGGCGGGGCCAACCTGCCGCACCAGGCCGAGGTCTTCCCCGACCGCGACCACTTCGGCCGCATCTTCTACAACCAGGCTCAGATGAGCGCGGCCGGCATCGCCCAGATCGCCTGCGTCATGGGCCTCTCCACCGCCGGCGGCGCCTACGTCCCCGCGATGAGCGACGAGACGGTGATCGTGCGCGGCGCCGGAGCCGAGAGTCAGGGCGCGATCTTCCTCGCCGGTCCGCCGCTGGTGAAGGCCGCCACCGGCGAGGTCATCTCCGCCACCGAGCTCGGCGGCGCCGACACCCACGCGCGCCGCTCCGGCGTGGTTGACCACCTCGCGTTCGATGACGAGCACACGCTGGAGATCGTCCGCTCCATCGTGGCGCGGCTGGAGCCCGCGACGCCGCACTTGCTGGACCGCGCCGAGCCCCGGGAGCCGGCGTTGAATCCAGCCGACCTCTACGGCGTCGTGCCCGCTGATACCCGCGTCACCTACGACGTGCGCGAAATCATTGCGCGCCTGGTCGACGGCTCCGACTTCGACGAGTTCAAGGCGCTCTATGGAACGACCCTGGTCACCGGCTTCGCCCGCATCTGGGGCTATCCCGTCGCCATGCTGGCCAACAACGGCGTGCTGTTCAGCGAGAGCGCGCTCAAGGCGACGCACTTCATCCAGCTCGCCTGCCAGCGCAAGATCCCGCTGGTCTTCCTGCAGAACATCTCCGGCTTCATGGTCGGCGGCCGCTACGAGGCCGGCGGGATCGCCAAGGACGGCGCCAAGATGGTCACCGCGGTCGCCACCGCCAACGTGCCGAAGTTCACCGTCCTGATCGGCGGCAGTTTCGGCGCCGGCAACTATGGCATGTGCGGCCGCGCCTATTCCCCGCGCTTCCTGTGGAGCTGGCCAAACTCTCGCATCAGCGTCATGGGCGGCGAACAGGCCGCAGCCGTCCTCGCCACCGTCCGCCGCGACGGCCTGGAGGCCCGGGGTGAGAGCTGGTCGGCCGAAGACGAGGCGGCGTTCAAGGCCCCGATCCGCGAACGCTACGAAACCGAGGGCGACCCCTATTTCGCCACCGCCCGCGGCTGGGACGACGGCGTGATCGACCCCGCCCAGACCCGCGACGTCCTCGGCCTCGCCATCTCCGCCTCGCTGAACGCCCCGATCCCCGACGCCCGCTTCGGCATATTCCGGATGTGATGGCGATGATCGAGAGCGTCCTCATCGCCAACCGGGGCGAGATCGCCCGTCGTGTCATCCGCACCGCGCGCCGCATGGGCGTGCGCACCGTCGCGGTCTATTCCGAGTCCGACGCCGACGCGCCGCACGTGCGCGAGGCCGACATCGCCATTCCCATCGGCCCGTCCCCCGCGTCGGAGAGCTACCTCGTTCCCGCCAAGATCCTCGACGCCGCGCGCCGGACCGGCGCTGCGGCGATTCACCCGGGCTACGGCTTCCTGTCGGAGAACGCCGCCTTCGCCGAGGCGGTCATCGCCGCCGGCCTGGTATGGGTCGGACCGCCGCCCAGCGCGATCCGCGCCATGGGCCTCAAGGACGCCGCCAAGCGGCTGATGGCCGAGGCCGGGGTTCCGGTGACGCCGGGCTATCTCGGCGACGACCAGAGCCCGGACCGCCTGCGCGCGGAGGCCGACCGCATCGGCTACCCCGTGCTGATCAAGGCCGTGGCCGGCGGCGGCGGCAAGGGCATGCGCCGCGTCGACCGCGCGGAGGACTTCGCCGAGGCCCTCGCCGGCGCCCAGCGCGAAGGCGCGGCCAGCTTCGGCGACCCCCGCGTCCTGCTCGAAACCTACGTCAGCCGCCCGCGCCACATCGAGGTCCAGGTCTTCGCCGACAGCCACGGCGACGTCGTCCACCTGTTCGAGCGCGACTGCTCCCTCCAGCGCCGCCACCAGAAGGTGATCGAGGAAGCCCCCGCCCCCGGCATGAGCGATGACGCCCGCGCCCAGGTCACATCCGCCGCGATCCGCGCCGCGAGCGCAGTCGGCTACATCGGCGCCGGCACGGTGGAGTTCATCGCCGACGCCTCCGAGGGCCTGCGCGGCGACCGCATCTGGTTCATGGAGATGAACACCCGCCTCCAAGTCGAGCACCCGGTGACCGAGGCGATCACCGGCGTCGACTTGGTCGAGTGGCAACTCCGCGTCGCCTCGGGCGAGCCGCTGCCGCTCAGCCAGGATCGGATCCTTATTCACGGCCACGCCATGGAGGCGCGCCTCTACGCCGAGAACCCCGCCACCGGCTTCCTGCCCTCGATCGGCCCGCTGGACCACTTCCGCCTCCCCACGCCTGGCGACGGCGTCCGCGTCGACTCCGGGGTCGAGGAGGGCGGCGAGATCAGCCCGTTCTACGATCCGATGATCGCCAAGATCATCGTCCATGCCGACACCCGCGCCGCCGCCGCCGCCAAACTCGCGGCCGCCTGCGCCGAGGTCGAGGTCTGGCCGGTGCGCACCAACGCCGGCTTCCTGGTCCGCTGCGCCCGCGAGCCGGACTTCGTCGCCGGCCGGATCGACACCGGCTTCATCGCCACGCACGAAGCGACGCTGATCGCGCGCGAACCGTCGCCCAGCGTGCTGGCCGCCGCCGCCCGCGCCATGGTCGCGCCAGGGCCGGCGCCGTGGGCCGGTTCCGGATTCCGCCTGAACGCCCCGCCCGCCGCGACGGTCCTGCTCGAGATCGACGGCGCGAGAGTCGAGGCGCCCCTCGGACAAGAAACGCGCGCCGTCCGCGCCCTCCACCGCCCCGACGGCGCCGTCCTGTTCGCCGAGGGTGAGGCCTATGCCGTGACCGCCTCGCGCAGCCTCGGCGTCGCGCAGGCCACTGCCGGCGATGGGGTCATCGCCGCGCCGATGCCGGGCCGGGTGGTGTCGGTGCATGTCTCCGAGGGCGACGCCGTCGCCAAGGGCCAGCGGCTGATCGTGCTCGAAGCGATGAAGATGGAGCACGCCATGGCCGCGCCTTTCGACGGTATGGTCGAAACCCTGACAGCCGGCGCCGGAGACCAGGTCACCGAGGGCGCTCTCCTGGTCAGGCTCAAGGCGTCCGGCTGAACTGACGTTACGGCGCCGTGGCGTGGCCGCGCCGATTGGGTATAGCTGCCTCGAGCACACAAGGGACGAGACGCCATGAGGACCCGCATCACCGAGATGTTAGGTATCCAGCACCCGATCATCCAGGGCGGCATGCACTTCGTCGGTTTCGCCGAACTGGCCGCCGCGGTGTCCAACGCCGGCGGCCTCGGCATCATCACCGGCCTGACCCAGGGCACGCCGGAAAAGTTGGCCGGCGAGATCGCGCGTTGCCGCGAGATGACCGACAAGCCGTTCGGGGTGAACCTGACCTTCCTGCCGTCGCTCGCCGCGCCGGACTATCCCGGCTACATCAAGGCGATCATCGACGGCGGCGTGAAGGCGGTGGAGACCGCCGGCAACAACCCGCAGAAATGGCTGCCGGCGCTCAAGGAGAACGGTATCAAGGTCATCCACAAGTGCACGGCGGTCCGCCATGCGCTCAAGGCGGAGTCGATCGGCTGCGACGCGGTCAGCGTCGACGGCTTCGAGTGCGGCGGTCATCCCGGCGAGGACGACATCCCCAACATGATCCTGCTGCCCCGCGCGGCGGACGAACTCAAGATCCCCTTCGTCGCCTCGGGCGGCATGGCCGACGCCCGATCCCTGGTCGCGGCGCTGGCGATGGGCGCGGACGGCATGAACATGGGCACCCGGTTCATGGCCACGAAGGAGGCGCCGATCCACGACAACGTGAAGCAGGCCATCGTCGCGGCGACCGAGCTCGACACCCGCCTGGTCATGCGCCCGTTGCGTAATACCGAGAGAGTTCTCACCAACGCCGGCGTCGAACGTCTGCTTCAGAAGGAGCGCGACCTCGGCGCGGCGATCAAGTTCGAGGACATCGTTCCGGAGGTGGCGGGCGTCTATCCGAAGATCATGCTCGAGGGCGAGATGGACGCCGGCGCCTGGTCGTGCGGCATGGTCGCCGGCCTGATTCACGACATCCCGACCTGCAAGAAGTTGATCGACGGCATCATGAGCGAGGCCGAGGCGATTATCCGGGGCAGGCTGGAGGGGTTGCTGGCGGCTTGACGTCGGCGTTCGATGGTCACCGTTCGGGAAGCGCACCACACTTGCACCCAAAACCACCGTCATCTCGGACGCAGTGGAGCGAAGCGAAACGGAGATCCGGGACCCAGAGGACCGGGCGCACTATCAGCAGGTGCGACTGTAGCACCCAGTCTCCTGGGTCCCGGATCGTCACTCCGCTGCGCTACGTTGCCGTCCGGGATGACGGTGGAGGTGGTAACCGAACATATGAAGAGGCATGATCGATGACTGACATCCCCCATTTTATCAACGGGGAGACCGACGCCGGCTCCTCCGGCCGCTTCGGCGATATCTTCGATCCCAACACCGGGACGGTGCAGGCGCGGGTCCATCTCGCCTCGGTCGCCGATGTCGACCTCGCCGTGACGGCGGCGCGGCGCGCCCAACCCGCCTGGGGCGCGGTCAATCCGCAGCGCCGCGCCCGCGTGATGTTCGCCTTCAAGCGACTGGTCGAGGCGCGGATGGACGAGCTTGCCGCCCTGCTCTCCAGCCAGCACGGCAAGGTGCTGGCCGACTCGTGCGGCGACATCCAGCGCGGGCTGGAGGTGATCGAGTTCGCCTGCGGCATCCCGCATGTGCTGAAGGGCGAGTACACCCAGGGCGCCGGGCCGGGCATCGATGTCTATTCCATGCGCCAGCCGCTGGGCGTCGGCGCCGGCATCACGCCGTTCAACTTCCCCGCCATGATCCCGATGTGGATGTTCGGCGTGGCGGTCGCCTGCGGCAACAGCTTCATCCTTAAGCCATCCGAGAAGGATCCAGGTGTTCCGGTTCGCCTGGCCGAACTGTTCATGGAGGCGGGCGCCGAGGCCGGGATCGAGGTCAAGGGCATTCTCAACGTCGTTCACGGCGACGTGGAAGCGGTGAACGCCATCCTCGATCATCCGGACATCGCGGCGGTCAGCTTCGTCGGCTCGTCGGACGTCGCCCAACATGTCTATCGCCGCGGCGCCGCGGCCGGCAAGCGCGTCCAGGCCATGGGCGGGGCCAAGAACCACGCGATCGTCCTGCCCGACGCCGACCTCGACCTGGTGGTGAAGGACCTCTCCGGCGCGGCGTTCGGCTCGGCCGGCGAGCGCTGCATGGCCCTGCCCGTCGTCGTTCCCGTGGGCGACAGGACCGCCGGCGACCTGCGCGAACGCATGGTCGCCGAGATGGAGACGCTGAAGGTCGGGGTGTCGAGCGATCCGGATGCTCAATACGGCCCGGTCGTAACAGCCGCGCACAAGGCCAAAATCGAAGACTACATCGCCATGGGCGTCGACGAAGGCGCCGAACTGGTCGTCGATGGCCGGGGCTTCTCGCTCCAGGGCCACGAGGACGGCTTCTTCGTCGGCCCGACTCTCTTCGACCAGGTCAAGCCGGAGATGCGGACGTACCAGGAGGAAATCTTCGGTCCCGTCCTGCAGATCGTCCGTGCCGGGACGTTCGAGGAGGCGGTCGAGCTGCCGTCGAAACACGCCTATGGCAACGGCGTCGCCATCTTCACCGGCGACGGCCGCGCGGCGCGGGAATTCGCCGCCCGGGTCGAGGTCGGCATGGTCGGCATCAACGTGCCGATCCCGGTGCCGGTGGCCTATCACACCTTCGGCGGCTGGAAGCGCTCCGCCTTCGGCGACACCAACCAGCACGGCACGGAGGGCGTGAAGTTCTGGACCCGGATCAAGACCGTCACCGCCCGATGGCCGGAGTCGGAGAGCCGGGTCGACGCGTCTTTCGTCATCCCGACGATGGCCTGACGCAACTTGCGAACCACCACACCTCTCCCATAGGGAGAGGGAGGGGCCCAGCGAAGCTGGGAGGGTGAGGGGTTACAGTGGCGCAAAGCTGACGCGCCCGAACGGCGAGCAGCCTGGCCCCTCATCCTCCCACGCGCGGAAGGCGCGCGCGGGCCCCTCCTTCTCCCTCTGGGAGCAGGGTCAAGAGAGGAGCGCGCGTGACCCAAGCGATCTACGTCCTCAACGGTCCCAACCTCGACCATCTCGGTGAGCGGGAGCCGGAGATCTACGGGCGCGCCACCCTCTCGGACGTCGAGGCGATGTGCCGCGCCGCCGCCGCGGCTCACGGCTGCGACCTCGTTTTCCGCCAGACCCACCGCGAGTACGAGATGATCGATTGGCTGCACGAAGCGGCGAAGTCGGCGGCCGGCGTGGCGATCAATCCGGCGGCGTTCTCCTACCACTCCGTCGCCATCCTCGACGCCATCAAGATGTTGACCTGTCCGGTGGTCGAGGTCCACATCAGCAACATCCACCGTCGCGACGAGGCGTGGCGCGCCGACAGCCTGCTGACGCCTGCGGTCACCGGGATCGTCAGCGGGCTGGGCGTGACCGGTTACCGCCTGGCCGTCGACTATCTCGCCGAGCGCCGCGCCGGCTGACGTTGGGGATTCAGGCCAGCGCGGGCAGCCTGAGATCGACTTCCATGCCGTCCCGTCCCTGGCGCCACGTCATGGCGCCCTTGAGCTGGCGCTCGACGAGGGTCGTCACCAGGAAGGACGCGAACTCCGGTGTGCGCGAGGCCGCTTCGGCGTCGCCGCCGGTCTCCCGCCACTCGAAACCCTGCCGCCCGCCGGCCTCGTCGCGCCAGCAGCGCACCCGAACCGCGCCGCCATCCGCCGCCAGCGCGCCGCGGCGGGCGGCGTCCTCGGCCATTTCGTGAAGAACGAGCAGGAGAGGCTGGACCTGGTCGGGGGAGATATGCGTGGCCGGTCCATCGACGAGTATGCTGCGCGCGGACACGGTCTGGAGTTCCCCGCGCACCAGATCGTCGAGATTGGCGCCTTTCCAGCCACCCTGGGCGAGAACGACGTGCGCGCGCGCCAAGGCGCCGACGCGGCCTTGGACGATCTGGGCGTAGCGCTCGACGCTGTCGGTGCGGCTGAGACGGACGATGGCCTGGACCAGGGCCAGGGCGTTCATCGCGCGGTGATCGACCTCGCGCAGCAGGCGGTGCTCGCTCTCCTCCAGTTCCCGCGCGCGGCGGGTCGCCGTCACGTCTAGTTGGGAGCCGAAGAAATAGATGACCCGCCCCGCGCTGTCCTCGATCGGGCTGATGAACACCTGGTTCCAGAATGTCGAACCGTCCTTGCGATAGTTGAGAAGTTCCCCCGACCATTCGCGATGCTCGGCCAAAGCCAACTTCATATCAACGACCACCGCGCGATCGGTCTGCTGACCCTGCATGAAGCGGCAGTTGCGGCCGATGATCTCCGCGTCCGAATAGCCGGTCAGGTCGAGAAAGGCCTGGTTCGCCAAAACGATCGGAATATCCTCTCGCCGAGCGTCGCAGATGATGATCGGCATCCTTGTGCGCTCGAGCGCGACCGAGGCGAGCTCCCTGCGGTCGTTCAAGACTTCCGGCGCCGCGGCGCGCGGCCGATCAGCGGTGAAGGTCGGACGTGACGGCAAGCTGGTCATGGGCGCGGTTCATCTCTTGGAATGGACGAACGCGCCGCGACGCGAGCCGTTCAGAACCCTTTAAGACTGAAATCCTCTCAAAATCGCGGTGTTGCGCCCAAAGCACGCCGCGTGGCCTCCGCCTTGACCCGTATCGCCCGTCGTTCGTCCTCGTTCATCGCGGTTAGACCCCGGTAGGGCATGGCCATCCGCGGATTGGCTTTCAGCCGCGCTTCGTGCCGGTCGAGGAAGTCCCAGTAGAGCGCGTTGAACGGGCAGGCGCGCTCGCCAAGGCGGTCCTTCACGTCGTAGGCGCAGCGGCCGCAGTAGTCGCTCATCCGGTTGATGTAGGCGCCGCTGGCGGCGTAGGGCTTGGACCCCATCACGCCGCCGTCGGCGAAGGTGGCCATGCCGTGGGTGTTGGGCAATTCGACCCATTCGTAGGCGTCGGCATAGACCACCATGTACCAGTCGTTGATCTCGTCGGGATGGACGCCGAGCAGCATGGCGAACTGTCCGGTGATCATCAGCCGCTGAATGTGATGGGCGTAGGCGAAGTCGCGGGTGACGGCGACGACGTCGGCGACGCAGGCCATGTCGGTCTCTCCCGACCAGTAGAGCCACGGCAGCTTGCGGTCGGCGCCGAGGACGTTGGTGTGTTTGTAGTCCGGCCCCTTGAGCCAGTAGATGCCGCGCACGTATTCACGCCAGCCGATGATCTGGCGGATGAACCCCTCGACGGCGTTGAGCGGCGCGCGGCCTTCGCGCCATTCGGTCTCGGCGCGGCGGCACACTTCCAGCGGATCGAGCAAGCCGAGGTTCATCGCCGCCGAGATGTGGCCGTGCCACATGAACGGTTCGCCCGCGCGCATGAAGTCCTGGTAGTCGCCGAACAGCGGTAGGCCGCGCGCCAGGAAGTCGGCGAGGATGAGTTCGGCCTCGTCGACGTTGGTGGCAAAGCCGAACCGATCCAACGTACCGAAGTTATCCGGGAACCGAGCCGCTATTTCCTCGAGCGTCGCCTGGGTGACCGGGTTGGGCGGAATGACCGTGCGCGGCGGCGGCTCCAGCCCCTTCGGCGGGCGCTTGCGGTTCTCGGGATCGAAGTTCCAGCGGCCGGCGACCGGCTTGCCGCCGTCCATCAATAGCCCGGTCTCGCGCCGCATCTCGCGGTAGAAGAACTCCATCCGCAACTCGGCGCGTTCGGCGGCCCAGGCCTCGAACCGGACATGAGAGCAGATGAAGCGTGCATCGGGGCGCGCCTCCACCGCCACCGGAGCGACGTGGGCGAGTTCGTCGAAGGCCGCCGCCAGCCGCCACTCGCCGGACTCGGTGATCACCACCTTCTCGAACCCGCGCCCCTGAAGCGCCCGCAGCACCTCGCCGTTCAGCGACGACGACGCCTCGGGATCGCCGAGCCGGACATAGCACACCTCGACGCCCCGCTCCCGCAGCCGCTCGGCGAACTGCCGCATGGCCGAGAACACCAGCACCAGCTTCTGCTTGTGGTGCCGGACATAGGTCGCCTCGTCCATGACCTCGGCCATGAGCACGACGTCCACGGCGGGATCGATGTCGGCGAGAGAGGACAAGCCGTCGGAAAGCTGGTCGCCGAGGACCAGGCGCAGGACGCCGGAAGCCGCACTCAAGATCACAACCCTTCCAACGCATCATACGGGTTCTGCTCAACGCGACAGGCGGCCGATCGCGCCGCCCTTCGATACTTTCTACACGGCTTGAGAGACTTTCGCGGACTACCCGCCGCGCCAAGGCCTTCCTATCTGGTGCGTTCGCCACACCGGAGACCGCCATGACGGAGACCACGCTCACCCGCGTCACCCGCGCCATCGACGCGCCGACCCTGCTCGAAGGCGAGGGGTTCGAAGTGCGCCGCCCGATCCCGGCGCGCGGGCTGGAGGCGGTGGGTCCGTTCATCATGCTGGATCATTTCGGACCGGTGACCTATGCGCCCGGCGAGGCCAAGGGCGCGCCGACCCATCCTCACGCGGGGATCGAAACCCTGACCTATCTGCTGGCCGGCACGGCGCGCCACCTCGACAGCCTGGGCAACGCCAGCATCATGGGTCCGGGCGATGCGCAGTGGATGCGCGCCGGCCGCGGGATCATCCACGACGAAGGCGCCGACGACGCCTTCCAGCGCGGCGGCGGCGTCTATCATGGTGTTCAGCTCTGGCTGAACCTGCCTCGCGGACGGCGCGGCGAAGCGCCGGCCTATCGCCAGATCGACTCGGCGGAAATACCGAGCTTCACGAGCGGAGGCGCCGAGATCCGCCTCCTCGCCGGCCGCCTTGACGGGCGGACGGGACCGCTGGAGACCCACACCGACCCCTTCCTCGCCCACGTCACCGTAAAGCCCGGCGGCCAAGCCCGACTGGCCGTCGCGGCGCCGGAGCTCGCCGTGTACCTGCTCGGTGGAAGCGGCGAGATGGACGGATCGCGAACCGTTCAAGGCCGCTTGCTGGTGCTGGACGGCGGCGGCGAGGTCGAGATCACCGCCGGCCCCGACGGCGCGGACCTGCTGGTGCTGGGCGGTCCGCCGCTCGACGCGCCGATCGTCCGCTACGGCCCCTTCGTGATGAACAGCGAGGCCGAACTCGTCGGCGCCATCGACGCTTACAACGCCGGCCGCTTTGGCCGCATCCCTCAACCGCAAGGAACTCCCGCGTGACCAAGGTCCTGATCGTCTTCTACTCCCGCACCGGCAACACCGAGGCATTGGCCAAGTCCATCGCCGAAGGCGCGACCGCCGCCGGCGCCGAGGTGCGCCTGCGCCGCGCCCGGGAATTCGTCTCCGGCGAGGTCATGGCCATGGCGCCCGGCTGGAAAGAAGCCGCCGACGCCATGAACGCGAAGTACGAGGCCCCCAACGCCGACGACGCGGAGTGGGCCGACGCCATCGTGCTGGGCTCGCCCACCCGCTTCGGCATGGCGGCGGCCGAGCTCAAGGCGTGGATCGACGGCCTGGGCGGCCTGTGGTTTCAGGGCAAGCTGATCGGCAAGGTCGGCGCGGCCTTCTCCGCCACCAGCAGCGTCCACGGCGGAAACGAGACGACCATCGTGTCGCTGTGGCAGCCGATGGCCCATCTCGGCATGATCATCGTGCCCAACGGCTACGGCGACCCGGTCACCTTCCGCGCCGGCACCCCCTACGGCGCGACCAGCGTGAGCTACGGCCAACAGGCCGCGCCGCCGACGGCGGACGATCTGGAGGTCGCGCGCTATCAGGGGCGGCGGGTGGTGGAAGTGACGTCGAAGATCAGGGGCTAATTGGCCGCGCCGACCGGGAACATCATCGATGTAACCTCGAATGGCATGAAAGATATTAACCGATTTTCACTACGGCCGAAATTGCCGCGCGCCTTACATTTAAAAACTATTGTTATCCTACTTGCATCGAGACGAGGTGAATTCCCACTTTGTTCGCATGCATCCTCGCGAAATGAGCCTCGAAGAGTTGGAGGCGCTACCGGTGGTCGACCGCCTGTTCCGGCGGGCGTTTGCTTTTGTAGATCATCAGGGCGCCCGTTGGGAGGTCGGCGCCGCCGGTCCAGATTGGGTGCGCGCCCCGGGTAAGGATGCTCCGGTGGCGGCGGCGCCAGCGGAAGCTCGCCGGAGCCCGCTGTCGGTTCGCCTCCAGATCGCGCGCTGACGACCGCCGGTCACGCGGCCGCCTTCGATGTGTTTGGAGCGGGCGATGGGATTCGAACCCACGACATTCAGCTTGGGAAGCTCGCTGCCAGCCTGTTTCAGAGCCGCTCAAATTGTTTCAACGTCGGCGTAAGCTATTGCTTTTTTAACATGTTCGTAGTTCATTCCGTTTCGCACAAAACCACTAAGTCCCATCTCTTCGGGACAAATGCGGGACAAATCTTCGGGACAAATGCGGGACAAAAACATGAGAGGTATTGCAGCCCGAGGCCTAACGGCAAAGTTCATAGTGGGCGTAAAGCCTACTGAGAAAATGTCGACCTACCGAGACAGCGTTGAAGGTTTGGAGCTCTACGTCACGCCGGGTGGAACGAAGACATTTTCATTCCGCTACACAATCGCCGACGGAGCTCGGAGGCGGCTCAACCTTGGCAGATGGCCGGCGAAAACACTTGAGGCCGCTCGCCTGGACTCGCGCAGATTAATGAACGCTGTGGTCGAGGGCAGCGCCCCGGTGTCTGAGCGGCGGCGCGAGAGAAATAGGCAAGCCACCAAGCCCGTGAAGACGGTGGACGATCTCCTTGAGGCGCTGATCGCTGCCTCGCTTGCCACCGGAGCGCGCGAATCGACACTGAAGTTCTGGACTTGGCTGGCCCGAAAGCACGTCTCGCCTCGTCTCGGAAGCTACCGAGTGGAAGACTTAGGAGCGGGGACGATTCGCAAGGCTGTTCGGGACATCGGAGCGGCAGCGGGTCCAACCACGGGAAATCGGGCGTTTGGCCTGCTACGGCGCGCCTTCAACTTTGGATTGGAGGAAGAACACGTCTCAGCTTCGCCTGTGGCGCGGATGAAGGCACCGTTCGATGAGTCCACACGAACCCGCGTGCTAAGCCACGATGAACTCAGGAATGTTTGGCGAGTAGCAAAACAAACGAAGGAGCGGTCCCGTAACGGGAAAAAAGCCAGGAACGATCTGGATGTTTCCCGCTCGATGGCGATAGCAGTACAATTGTGCCTCGTCACCGCTCAGCGGGCGGGCGAGATAGCCGGAATGCGGTATTCGGAGCTAAATCTGAAAGGCCGCCTTTGGGTCATACCGGCATTACGAACCAAGGCAGCTCGAGAACATGTTCTACCTCTCTCGGATATGGCTGTTGAGCTCATTGGGGAGGCGATGGAACTGGCGAAGACGCGTCTTGGTCGCGAACTGAGCGGTGTGGATCCTGTATTCCCCACCTCCCGGATTTCAGCGCTTCAACGGGCGGAGGATGGTGCTGTGATCGGCTCTCCGAACTCCGTTGCACGTCTGAGCCTTGGCAGAGCGATGGCTCGGCTATGTGCCGCAGCGAGCGTCGGAGACGCCACCGCACACGACCTCCGAAGAACAGCGGCTACCGCTATGGCGTCGGAGCCGATCCGAGCTCTGGGCGAAGTGGTCACGCGCGTGCTCAATCACGCACCACCCGGCGCTGCGGTCACATTGATCTACAATAGGCATGGATACCTGGCAGAGAAGCGCGCGGCACTTTCCGCTTGGGCCGAACTGTTGGCGGAAATAGTCGGACCAACCTGAGCCCTATCAATCGGCGGGCGTCTCAAGTCAGCGTAGCGCGTCGCCCGAAAACCACACTTCCTTCTTGGGCTTCAAACAATTTGCAGGTCGCTTGCTCGCCCTACAACCCCAACCGTCGCCCGATATCCCAGTCGATCCCTCGGCTGAACGCGAGCGCCCGCGCGATACTGCGGCCATTCTGGATGTCGGCGCTGATACCGAGCTGCTGGGCGCATTGGGCGATGAGCGACTCCAGCTGCGGGTCGCGCTCCAGGCTCTTGGCCATGGATCGCATCTGGTCGTGGACGGCGCGCATGCCGCTCGTGCCGCCGCGTTGGTAGGCGCGCTCACCCTCCGCCTCCAGCTTCTTCCAGGCGTCGACGAAGCGGTCGGCGCGTAGACCTGGGTTCTCGCGCATCTCGCCGTCGAGCTGCATGGCGCGCAGCGCGCGCTGCGTGCATCCGGAGGCCGCCTCGTGCGCGAGCGGCGGGTCGGCTCTGTATGCGGTCTCCAGATCGCGTGAGGCGTCCTTGTGGGCGCGGTCGAGTTCCCGGCGGGTATTCTTGAGCGCTTCCCGGTTCTCAGCGAGCGGCGGCAGCTCTTCTTCCTGGCGCTTGAAGATCCTGGAGACCACGCGGGCGTGCGCCTTCACCTTCTCGACGAAGGCCTTCCAGTAATCCTCCGGTGAGGTGGGTTCGATCCCGCGCCGCTCGGCGAACACCCCGATATAGTCGGTGGCCATGTCCTTGGCCCTATCCCGAGACAGGGTGCGGGCGAGTTCGCCATGATCGCCGAAGTCATCCAGGCCGTAGTGCATCTCCACGCCTTCACGATGACGCGAGAGGCCGACGTAGGACGAGTGCCGGTCCATGCCGGGGGTGGCCAGCACATGGGCGTGCTCCACCGTCACCCCCTGGGCCTTGTGGAAGGTGGCGGCGTAACCGTGGTCGAACTCTTTGTAGTCACTGAGGTCGAAGGCGATCTGTCGTCCGTCGTCGAGACGAACGGCGATCCGCTCCGCCGATATCCGGTCAGCCGTTCCCAGCGTGCCGTTCTTGACCCCCAGGCTGCGCTCGTTGCGAAGGAACATGATCCGATCGCCTGGCGCGAAGGCTTGTTCGCCGCGTTCGACGGTGATCGCAATCTCCTCGCCTAACTCGCCGCTCCCGCGTAGCCGCTCGCGCGCCAGGTTATTGAGGTCGCGGACCTCGGCGTTGGTGTGGGTGAGGATGATGCGGCTTTGGTCCGGCGCGGCTTGGCGCCGGCGGTTCCAGCTGTCCACCAGTTCGCTTTTGGCCTGCTCGCGGGTTGGGGCGACTTGGACCATGCCGCGGCTGTCGTAGGCGTCCAGGGCCTCGCGGGTGTGGCCGGTGGCGAGCTGGCGGGTGGCCTCGCGCTGCCAAGCTTCGCTTTGGCGACGGATCTCGGTGATCTCGACGGCGCCGTTGCGTTGGGCGATGGAGCGGAAGGCGGCGCCCGCCTCGATGGCCTGCAGCTGCTCGGGGTCGCCGACCAGAACCACCTTGGCCTCCGCCATCTTGGCTTGGCTAAGCAGGCGCTCCATCTGGCGCGATCCGATCATGCCGGCCTCATCGATCACAAGCACATCGCGCGCGGTCAGCAGCTCCCGGCCCTGCTCCCACTGCCGCTCCAAGCTGGCGAGGGTGCGGGACCGGATGCCCGAGCCGCCCTCCATAGTCTCCGCCGCGATCCCGGACAGCGCAGCGCCCCGGACGGTGAAGCCTTCGGTTTCCCAGGCCTCCTTGGCCACGCCGAGCATGGCCGACTTGCCGCTGCCGGCGTAGCCGATCACGCACGCCAACCTTTCCTTTCCGGTCACATGCTCCAGGGCGGCGCGCTGCCCGTCGGAGAGGACAAGGCCGTTCCGCTCGGCCTCGGCGAGCGCCGCGCCTCGATGGCGGGGCGAGACGCCGCGATCGGAGCGGCCGGCGAGATGATAGGCGTCGCGCTCGACACGCCGCTCCACTCCGATCATCTCTCGGCTGGTGAAGCGGTCCTCGCCGCGTTCGTCCTTGCCGAGGGCGTACACCTCGGGAGAGCCGCGCAGCGCGCTTAATGCCTGGTCGAATTGGTCCTTGCCGTCGGAGTGGCGATGCACGAACCTCGCCAAGTCGTGCGCGGTGAAGGTCGCCTGGTTGCGGGTGATGGCGTCGAACGCGATCCTCGGCTCGGCGATGATCTTCTCGCCGTTCTCCCGCGCAATGCGCAGGTGATCTTCCGCCCGCTCGCAATCCCCGCCGCGCTCCAGCCGCCGAGCGCCCGCCGCGCCGATCTTGTGCTGCGGCTCCAGCCCGATGGCCTGCGCCTCGAAGCTGCGGTGATCGACCCGAGCCTCGAAGTCGAGACTGGCGAGCCGCTCATTGACGCAGTCGGCCCAGTGCTCGCGCCAATCCTTCAAGAGGTCCGTGCGGTTCCAGTCGCGCACCTTGCGACCGAAGCCCTGTTCATCGACCTCGCGCATCGAGAGCATGACATGGCCGTGGGGTTTGGCCATGCCGTCGGACCCGATATCCCAGTGCACGTTGAGGTCGGCGACCATACCCCGGTCGACGAACTCGCGTCGTACGAAGTCGCGGGCCAGTTCGATCGCTTGAGCCTGGTTCATCTCGCGTGGGATGGCGAACTCCACCTCACGGGCGAGCTGGGCGTCCTCGCGGATTTCGCCGGTCTCGACCGCGTTCCACAACGCCTCCCGATCACCGAGGTCCTCCGGTGCGCCGTCCGGCAGCAGGACCTCGGAATGCACGACGCCGCCCTTGCGCGAGAAGTCGTGGTCGCGGCCGAGGCGCTCGTCGTGCAGGCGACTGGCGGAACGATACGCCGCTGCGGCCACCGCGCTCGATCCTGACGCCCGCGAGATGACCTTGGCCGAGAAGTGGTAGATCGCCATGACGGCCAACCACCTATCTCCAGCAGCTTACGTCGGCACGACGTATAAGCGCGCCCTCCCAAGAAACATTCTTGCTCGGGACTAAGCTGTCTCAGGGTGTGTCGGCGACTCCGAAGCTTCCGGAAGTCTTCTCCACTACAATGGCGTCCGTCAAATCCTGGAGCCATCCCGATGCGCAAACCGCGGGACGTCAACGCCGAACTTCAGGCGCTGATCGACAAGACAAGAACCCTGAAGGAAAAGAAGATCCGGCAGTTGGGCGAACTGGTCGCCGCCACCGGAGCCGATGGTCTCGACATCGAGACCCTCGCCGGCGGACTGCTGGCGATGATCGAGTCCAGTGATCCGGCCAGAAGGGAGAGCTGGCGCACACGCGGCCAGGCGTTCTTTCAACGGAGGAAGCGGGACGCTGCGAAGCAAGCTGCTGGTCGTGACGCAAGCGATAAAGAGAACCGCGGCGGCGGCGCGCCGACGTGAGCAAAGCCGCGCCAGGACCGACACGCGAGCCTGGATGGTGAACCGGCGGGAACGGACGCGCCAGCTGATTGAACTCGGCGGACTCGTGGTGAAGGCGGGGCTCGTCGAACTCGCCAACGATGATCGCGCGGTGATCTACGGCGGCCTGCTCGCCATTGCCGACAACCTCGCGGGCGACGATCACGAGGGCGTTCTGCAACGATTGGCGCGGCGCGGACATCGAGCGTTCGCCAGCGAAGCCGAACTCAGGAAGAGCAGCCAAGAACGCGGGGCGCGAACGGGCTCCGGCGAATCCGCGAACCGGGTGCGCTGACGTTCGCCGGAGCGCGTCATTTCGGGCTCCGACCGACGCTCCCGCCGTTGTAGATTAGTGGTGATTATCGAGGGAACCGACGGCGGCGACCCAAGCCCCGCGCTTCTTTTTCTACGCCGCGCTTCGCCCGCCGCGCGCGCGATCTTGCCGTCGCCGTCGGCTCCCTTGATGTGAACACAAACGCCTTTCCTCACCGAGCCAAGTTCATGCCCGAACCCGATCGCATTCTGCGCATCCGCACCGTTCTCGGCCGCACCGGCCTCAGCCGCTCAACGCTCTATCGGAAGATGAAGGAGGGTAGCTTTCCCAAGCAGGTGAAGCTCGGCGAGCACAGCTCGGGCTGGCGCGAGTCGGCGATCAGCGCTTGGGTTTCCGACCCGGAAGGTTTCGCTCGATCGGCGACGACTTGAACGACTGAACCCTAGCGGACCGCGTCTGATCAGGCCGCATACCGGGCGGGCTGGCGAAGGGACTGTCGCTGAATGTGGCGATAGTTTCCACACCCAAATAATGCGAGGGCACGACGCACTGTCTGTCATTCCGCTCAAACCGGATAGCAGCAATGAGCCGCGCTACGGCGGCGTGGTTGGAAAAATTAATCTGAAGGTGGTAGCCCGCAGAGCGCCGCCGGTGAGCGAAGCTGCTTCCGTCGCCGCTGTGGCTCCTAATGTTGCCCTAGCCCAATTCGCGCCGCCCCTAGGCGTAAGACCAGGTGCCGCCACGATCGCACATCGCCGCGGCCGCGTCACTCCCTAACGCCCACACGTTCCTTCGACCCCTTTTTGAGCGCGGCCGCCTTGTTGCGTGCGAAAGGGATTGACACCACTATTTTACAACTGTTAAGCGTTTGTTAGGGGATGAACAATGCCGCACGCGTTCTGAGAATTAATGGGCAGGAGACGTAGGTCTGTCTGCTGTCAATGCAAATTCCTTGAGAGCTCGGAGTAATTTTTTCATCTGAACCGTTTCGTTGGCTGTTTTTTTGGGAGAAATCGGCTTGGCGTATCAATTAAACGTTCCACTCGAATGTTTTTCTTAGCAATGACCTCTACACACCTTGACATATCGGCCGAAATTAAGGGGATAAGGCGTGGAGGGATGCCAGTCAAATCTTCTCTCGCCATCGCCGCAATGGCGATGCTTCTCAATGCACTGTGCCCAGGGAGTGCCTCGGCGCTCGGCCCCTCGGCGACGCAGGGTTTTTCGAGGAGGTGTCCGTTCCAACTAACCGTGCAGAGCGATGGCTGCTCCCTCTCCTATTCCGCCGCGACCACGCGGATTCCGACGTTCTTCACCGGCTATGCGTCTGCAAGCGTCGTAGGCGGCACGAACAGACTAGCCACGACCGTGTCCGTCGGCTACGCGGCTCAGAGTGGCCAAGGCTCGTATAAGGTCAGGCCAGCCTGGAATGTCGCGGGCGTCGACTATCCGGTGGGGTACTTCACGCCCCTTGACAAGCTCATTGATGTTAGGGCCTCCCCCCCTGCAGGGTGCAGCTTGAGAAACTTTGGTCCAAGCGTCGGGCTGCAGTGCACTGGCTCGGGCGCGCTGGCGATCTCCGGCTACCGCTTCGACCTTCATGGTGGAACTTGGCTGATCATCAACAGCCCGAATTACACATCCGCCACGATCACCAACTCCTATTTTCTAAACGGCCCTGTCAGCGACAGAAATGGGGGCAGCCTGATCATTGTCTCAAATTTAGGAGGCGACTTGATTGTCACCAATTCGACCTTGGACGGTAATGGCCGTGTGATGACCGCGGGCCTTGCTTACCTGATCGCGGACAACCGTCGTGGCGGTCCGCAACGAGACATCATCCAGCAAAACGCCTTCTTTAGAATACCCCAGAAAGGCATTGGCACCGGTCCGTGCGGCGACACCTTTATCCAGCAGAACTATTTCGAGGAGATGGAGATCAGTCCGCAACACCAGGAATTTACAATTGACGGTGCGACCGCCTGCGTGAAAGACAACCTGGTCGAGTCATACAACACCATGCTTATGACCTCCGGGCTGGTGCGAACTGGGAACGGGGGCACCGCAGCTCTAATGTTCCTCTCAGGCGGCAACAACTTACGTTCTTGGAATACCGTCATCGCCTCCCACAACACGCTTATCAGCAACACGATCGGGAATCCTTCGGTGTATCCCGGTGTTGGAGCAGCGACCACCAGCAGAATAATTGAAGAATCGGGCGGAGCTGTTTACAAGGAAATCGACTATAGCTATAATTTTATTGATGCAACTGGGTCGTTGCTTTGCTACTATGTACCCACGCCGACACCCGCCAAGACGGTTATGTTTGGAAACACTAATTTACTTACCGGTTTACCGATCGACGATTTTTCGTCCACCTCATGCGCCGGCCATCATCGCTAGACTCATCATCTATAAATCCCTCGGGGGTTCAAAAGATTGGATTGAGTGCGTCGGTGTTCGGCTACAGCTTCAACCTATTAAAGGCCGCAAGTGGACTACTTCTTTCACTGATCGTCGTCCTTCGCTCGGAAGCTTTCCAGACGACAAGGACCAATCACTAATGGGGCGGCTCTAACCCTTGGTTCCTGCGGCTAATAATAGCGAAGATGCGTTGCGGGTCGCCGGTTCATGTGAACGGCTTGGGTCAGCGTTGTGTTCGGGACGTATAGACTAATCGCGGCCTGGAGGTTGACGATCGATCGGAAGACGCCGCGTTTCAGAAGTCCCGGGTCGCGGTCGAGAAAAAGCCTTCGACAGCGTCCATCCAGGAGGTGCTCGTGGGCGTTAAGTGTAACGTACACCTGGGATGACGCGGAGCCAGGCGCGCACCTTGGGCTGTTTTTGGGTGGCGTGGTGGTGAAGGAAGGCGCAAACGATGTTGCCGCTCGAGATCTAGGGTCATCCAGCGGCGAAAAAGGTCTTGTGCAATCCTACATGGGTGACAACCCGCCCAGCCCACAACTCGCTCGGCTCGAGCCGATCAACCGCACCGGCCATCGCAATGGCGCCGACCACGAGTATGGCGGCGGACGAGACGATGCGGCCGTTCAGGCGAACCTTGATATAGAGCGCGGCCAGCGAGGGGAGTGGTGCCGATCCACGGGTCGGCCAGTCGCCTTCGATGAGACGTTCAAGGAAGACGTTCACCCGCTCCCGGATCAAGTCCGGGATCAATTTCTTCGCCGAGCCGGCTGACCTGGTTCTTGGAGGTAGCGCTTATGCTTGTGGCTTGGATTGAGCTGTCCACCGAACGACTCGAGGTTCCTTGGTGTAGGTTTCCAAAATAACTGCGGTCGGGGTCTTCTCAGCCAGCCACCGGGCTTGAGGCGGACAAGAGGGTGACTCCCCATGCACGGCTTGGGAATACGCAGCTTCACCGCTCCAGCGCGGGTCCTCCAATCCCGCTTCCGGTAGGCCCTGGATCATGTAGGGGCAGGCTGTTGCGCTGAGCAAGCCGATCGGCGCTCCTCTCAAGATGAGCGGCGCCGGTCAAGTCACCAACCCCCAGCTCCATCAATCCCTGGGCTCAGTAGCCGATCATCGCACGCAGGAAAGTCGGCGTCGGGCTCTTCTCCATCAGTCCGCGCAAGGCGATCACGTCTTCGGTTATCTTCGGCCTCCAGTATCAGTCGAGTCTGGCGACCCGAACCTATTGAAGATCGTTGATGAAGGCCGCTCCGCTTGCTCGCTGTGGCGTCAAGGGACGGGCACGCGTCAAGAGTGGCTCGGCGATTTTCCAAATACCACCGCCTGGGACGCATCAAGTGGGCGGAGGCGGCCGCAACCGAATTGATCCGGATCGTCTCGCCAATCGTAATCTACTGAGCTGCGAACGCTTCCCGCAGCGCTAGTCGCCGCTCCCAGAGCAAGTGTCAGCAGCAGAGGGATCATTATTGCAAATGTCGACTGAATCGGCACCATGGAACAAAATACAAGATAATACAGGCATCGTTATAGGAATGTGGTCAGAGCAAAATGGGTGGATGGCAGTCCGTAGCCCCTCGGGAGCGACTAAGTCGGTCCGCCCAAGTTCGGGGGATCGCGAGGTGCTTGCTCGGATGATGCTCGACGAGCCTTGGGCGAACCGTTGATCATGAACTGAAGCCGCTGCTTGTGACGTCAATTGACGTGATCGCACCTCTAGCGCGGCTTTGCACTTCTACTTGAAGGCCGTTATCAAACGCATTCTCACATTCGCTGTCGTCATCGCGTTCGGCGCGGAGGGCTCTCTGGCAAAGTCCGCCTATTGCCAGGACTCGACAACGCATCATGTGTATCTCGGGTGAGACCATCGTCTTTCGGACGTAAACGAGAAGATCCCCGAGGTTGCTAGGCCTCGGGGAGTTGGAAGGAGAAACCTCCGCGGTTTACGCAAGGTCTGCCGATGTCTTGCGCGACGTGCGGAGCGCCGCGCCAAGGCCCATGACGCCGACCAGCATCAATGCCCAGCTGGCTGGCTCAGGCACCGCACCAAACGACGCAGAGTAAGCAAGTGAGCCAAAATCGCCGACACTGTCCCACGTCGACGAGCTACTCGGACCGTTGACAAAGGCGAAGCCGACATCGTTAGCTACGCCTGGGTGGTACCCGACCGGTCCAATCAGACCCCACACGCCGGCCACCCCGTCGCCGCTGTTGTCATACAAGTCTATCACGTAGTCCGAGCCTGTGGTCAGAGCGACCCCGCCGGTATTGATGGTGATCGCGTCAAACGCGCCGTCGCCGGATGATGTCATCGGCGCGCTGGTATACAGGGCCGGACCCGCGACACCTTGTGCGGCGTCGTCCCAGGCGTAGACTTCGGCGGTATAGTTCGCCGGAGAGCCGTAATCATTGACCTCAAATGTAAAGCTTGTCAGCGCTCCGCCGGGCGCGGTGAAGACCTCACCATAGGTATTTGTGGCGTTTCCGCCCCAGGCGTCGATCGCGGACGAGCCGTCCCACAGCCCGAGGGTGGAAATTGAGCCGGCATGGGCGGCTGTCGAGGCGCTCGCTAAGACTGTGAGCGCAGTGATAAGATGCTTCATGACCAAGTCCCAAAATGTATTGATCGATCATTCCGACGAAAGTCACAGCCCCGCCTGAATTCGATGGCGTCGGCATAACATTTTAGAAAAACTTTGCAACTGTAAAATTGTTGGAGATAGGAGATTGCTTGAGCGGTGGCGCGAGGTCGCGATGGAGGTAGAGGTGCGCGCTCCCAACCATCGTGCACGGGTCATGGAACATGCTTAGGCCGAACCACTTTGCGGCAGGTCGGTTCTCCGGCCGACAGGCACTTCACCGTAGAAAGGCGTGGGCGGCTGTCAGCCTATGGGCGCCTTGTCTCCGGTGAGACGCTGCTCTCCAAGCCCATGGAAGTGGGCGGCTCATCATTGCCCGCACCCAGCCAAGGCGGCGGAGCGGCGTTCCATGCAGAGATCCCTGCCGATGCGATAGCGCTGGCCGACGACGCGGGGCATAGACTTTCTTCCGTTTGGTGAGTTTCGTCGCGGAATCGCTGTTACACTGTAAGCGTCGTTCTCAGACCACTTCCGCCTTATAGGTCCACGGCAGGAGTTCGCCGAGGCGGCTTTGCGGATGTCCGCGCACGATGCGGGTGATGGTGCTGGCGAGGTAGACCTCGGGGGCTGATGCCGTTGAGATTACAGGTTTTAACGAGCGAGGCGATGGCGGCCCAGTGTTCGACGCCGCCGTCGGAGACCGCGAAGAGAGCGTTCTTGCGGGTCAGTGCGATGGAACGAATCGAGCGTTTGACAATGTTGGAGTCAATCTCGATTCTGCCGTCGTCGATAAAGCGTCCTTTACGCCGGAATACTTGGTCGTCCGGCCACCAGAAGCTCAACCGCGATAACGTAATACCTTGTAGAAGCTGGAGGCGGCGCAACTGTATTCACGCATTCTGAACTTTGCAAATGGTGTATCGCGCTCGCCCCCCGGACCCTGCTGGGCCTTCCGCTGATCCTCTCGACGCCTGCTTCGAAATGGAGGTCCGTGCAGCCTTGGCTTTGGCTCATCTGACGCATCGATCCTCGAACCCGAGTCAGGTTTCCTCGCGAGCTCAAGGAGGCCGAACGGACTTTCCGATCGTCAGGCGGCCGAAGCGGTCCAGCGAAACTCGGTCTCGTTGATCCACATACTATGAAGCGTCACCGCCAATTTCCGCGCGACGGCAATCACCGCCTTCTTGCGTCCACGTTTGGCGGCAATGTTTTCGCCCCATGTCTTCAGCCAAGACGGACGCGTGGTGCGGCGCATCTGCGCAATAGCGGCCAAAAAGAGAGCCGTTCGCGCCGTCTTGTCGCCCAATTTACTGATTCCGCCCCGCGTCTCATTTTCGCCCGTCTGCTTGGTGCGCGGCGTGAGACCGAGATACACACCCACGTTACGCGATCTCGCAAATCGCGCGGGATCGTCGATGGTGGCTCGGTAGATCAGCGCGGATAGCGCGCCAATTCCGGGCGCCGTCATCAGCCGTCGGCATACCGGATCATCCGCAGCCATTGTTTTCAGGCGTCGATCAAGATCGGCGACCTCCTCCAGGATGCGGCGGCGAACGGCCAGCAACGGCGAGAGCAAATCCTCCACCGACGGAACTGACTTGGCGAGAGTTCTCACGTGCCGTTCGAACGTGGCGCTCAAGCCCGATCGCAATTTCAGCCCATAGATCAGAAGCAGGCCATGGATCCCGTTCTCGATGTCTCGTGTCTTCATGAGGAGGAGCTTGCGCACCGTGAGTTGAGCCTTCAAATCTTGGCTTTGCCGAGTCTTGATGTGAACCGCCTTATAAGCGCCTAAGCGCATCAACTCGGCGATTCCCCTGGCGTCGTTACGGTCCGTCTTGTTCCTCCGCGAGGCCTTCAGCATGCCATGAGCGTGTAGGGCTTCGATGACGATGATCGGCAGCCCGGCTTTTGCAAGCCCGGCGTAAAGCCAGGACGAAAGCGCCCAAGCCTCCATTCCGATTCTGGCATAACGCCGACGCTTGCCGCGCAAGAAGGCGACGATCGCCTTGGGATCGCTCGGGGTAACCCCTTCTTCAAGCGTCTTCCCGCTCTCGTCGAGAATGCATATGTGAGTCGTCTTCTTGGATGCGTCCAGGCCAACAAAGCAGGTCATTGATTTTCTCCGTCTGGTGAGTGTCGTGACGGAGTCGTTGATAAACTCTTGTCGCTACTTCCGCGCCAACAGGTCGAACGGAGTTTTGCCGCTGCTCAGGATGAAACATAAGTTGCCGCCGACGATTCACATCCCTATCCGCCGACTTCCACGGTGAGGCCACTCACTTGATCGCGCGCTTCGATCGACGCCAGACCCCCGACGGCTATGTCGTCTACGACCTCTGGACCGGAGAGACGGTGGTCATCGCCAACGTGGCGCAGGACAACCTCTCTTCGCTCGACTCCGAGGATCTCGTCCAGCTCTTGAACAAGCGGGCGAACGCAGGCGAACGCGACATTCTTCAGTAACAGCCTCGTTGATAGGCGATCACGTTATCGATAATCGCGGTTTGGGTCCTTCGCTCACCGTCGTCGCCGGATCGCCCAGACAAGCGAGGCGATCCCAACAAATGCCGCCGACAGAGCGCTTCCGGTGGCAGTGATGATTTCGGCGGGCGACATTTTTGAAATTCCCTCCCAGATTCGATCGCGAAGATTGGCTTATGACACACAAGATCGCAAAATGCAATGTCTCGGCCGCTCTTTCATGGCTCATCCGTATAAGCTCGAACGCGCGTCCTCCGGAGTTCGACCGCGGTGGGCATCCGACTAGAAGCCCTTGGCGATGCCCAGGTCGTGGCGGCCGGATACTTCTCCTCCGATGAGAGTGCGATCAAGGCCGACGCCCAACGCTCCTTTGACAATGTAGCGGTCTGCCGGTGGACGGTGATGTCCCGGGTGGCGGTGTAGCTGGCGGTAGCGGAGCCGCTCGCGAAGCGCGCCCTCCCCATGGCGCCGTAGCGAGCGAGCGGCGTGGCGGCGGTCATCGACGATCTTCGGTAGGCTTGGATTTGCGGACACAACCTCGGATAGTCGATCAAGGTGAAATCGATGCGGTTCGCCTGATATTCCACAACGAGCTGTGTTACTGCGAGTCAGTGATTCGTGATTTTCTCAACGCGCGGGAATTCGCATTCCGGCCCTCAGGCATGAACGGTAGCGCGTGTGAAGGTCGCTGCCGCGCACCCACGCGCACGGCGATGATCCGGACCACCTCGTGAGCCGCGGTCGACGTAACTCGCGCTTCGTCCCGGTAGCAGACTGCTGCCGTTCTCAGCAGGAAACGGCGGACCTTGCGTGTGGCATAGCTAAACTCCGCTTCCAGATGGGGAGCCGGTCCGACCGAAATTTCTTGGTGAACGCTGGCGCAGGTCGGGCCTGCGCGTAAGCGTCCAACTGTAGCGGAGGGGAGAGGCGGCGCTGTTTCAACGGGAGCCACCGCCTCGCCGGCCCGTGCCCGGCAGAAACCGCCGAATGCGCGACGGTGAGGAAAGTCTAAGCTTCGAGCGCGCGCGGATCAACACAGCTGATGAATGACGGCAGGCTCTAGTCGCTTAGGCTGCGGCGGGAGCCTCGCGAACGCGCTTCGGCCCGGCGGCTGCTTTCTCGGACAATCGTTGACGCGGGTCTGCATTGGGCCGCCACTGATGCGCTTTAGACACATTGCTCAAGCAACGCTCTGTCATGCCCCGTTCGCCCGCGGCAGGGGCGACCCCGGCGTGATCGGAACGGTCGGCCATCGGCACGACATCAATCCTCTCCCGTGACTTCCCGTGACTACGCATCATTGACGATATCGCCCGGCAAGCGCAGCTTCGCCCCGCAACCGGAGGGTCATCATGAAGCGTTTACTCGCAATCGCCGTCCTCATCGCGTTCGGCGCGGGAGGTGTTCAGGCAAAGGCCGCCTACTGCCAGGACCAGACAACCCATAAGCGCATCTCGTGCAAAACCGCCCCGTCATCAGCGAGCACCCCAACAAAACCTGTCGCCGCGACGAAGCCAACGGAACCCGCATATCCATTCCCCGCAAAGAAGCCCTCGATGGTCTCCGGGATGATGAAGCCGACATCCGCGACGCCGATGCGGTCGCCGCCTCCCACGGCCTCGTCAGCCGCTATGGCGACCGGTGGCGCGCCTCACTGCTCCAAGGGAAAGGTCTGCGGCCATTCCTGCATTGCCATGGAAAAGGTCTGCCACAAGCCCTGAACGTTAAGCTTGCTGTAAAGTAGGAAGGTTGGGCGATCGCGTGATCTCCGCACGACAGATACAGATTATGCGGGCGGTCGTGGTCATTTTGCCGTGTCTCGCCTTCGGCGCGTTGATCATCCGCGATCTTGAAGCCCGCCAACACGGGGAGGCCTCATACCGGGCTGCTCAAGCTATCGCCGGCGGCTACGGAGACTTTGAACGCATCAAACCCCTCCCTACCGACCGAGACGCTCAGGACGATCAATTGCGCGCCGACGAACTCGGCGCGGGCGCGATGTGGGCGAGGGTTCATAAGGCAACTTCGGCCGCCGATTGCCCGGCGGAGTCGATGGTATTCCATAGCGGGTGTGTCGCGGCGATGCGGGGCGAGTGGCCGCATTAGCGGAACGTCTGCGGCCGGGGAGTGCCTTCGATCAGCTTCTGTCTTCGAGGACGGTGTCGGCGCAATAGCGATGACGAACTAGCGCCGCCCGCGATCTCGCTGACGAGATCACCCCTCTGTGAAGACTACGAGCAGCGCGTCGCGTGAGAGGCCTACTGCGCGGTGATGCGGGCGCTTGAACTCGGCATTCCGACCGATCAGAGCGAGCGGGACCGTTTCACGGCCGGCGACATCCGGATCGGTGACAGTGGGCTGGTGATGCGAATCGCTGGCAATGGGATCGAGCTGGATTCTAGGAGGTTCGGCCTTCCGCCAGCAAGGCAACGTGGAGCACCGGTCTTCAACTTTCGATCCGAGGGCGGCCGCTTCGACAAAAGCCAGCGCTGCTTTATTCCCGACTTCCGCATCAGCCTTCTTCGAGTTCACGGGCAAGGCCTATTCGGAGGCGAAGCATCGGTTCACACTGAGCGACGCATCCTTGGTAACTATCGCCGGGCTGTGGCGAAGGCAGGGACGGCGACCCCCCGGGCGTTCACAATGTTGACCGCCGGACCAAGCGCCGCTGTAGCATCCTACCATTCACGATAGGTCGTCGTGCTTGCGCCTGCAGTGGGACCTCGATTTCCAAACCGGCGGTCACGTCGCGAACAAGGAAGCGGCCCGCAGCATTCTAGTGGAGACGCGAAATTTCTATGACAAGCGCGCCGCCGAAGTCGCGCGGGAGCCGACCAAGCACTGAGGCCGACGGTGCTAATGGGCGAAAGGCCTCAAGGAGTTCGGCTAGCAACCGTTCTCCAGCCTTCTAACCAGCGTCCTTCTTGTCCGGCTCGCCGGACCTCAATCCATAGGCGCGCTGGCGATCACCGCCTTCCAATCCAGGCCCACTCAGTCCCTTTTTCGGCAATCGCCGTCACGTTAGGAGCCTTTGAAGCTACCTCACATCGGCGAAGCTATCTGAACGCGGCGCCGGCCGCATCCTATCGCTCAGAACTCCATCTCGGGACAAATACGGGACAACGCTATTCACAGATGGGGGGCGAGCAGAACTAAGTTTCTGAAATCCTTGGAGCGGGCGATGGGATTCGAACCCACGACATTCAGCTTGGGAAGCTGACGCTCTACCCCTGAGCTACGCCCGCGCGCCGCGCAGCTATAGCGGCCCTGCCGGACCTTCGCAAAGCGCGCGTTGACGATTGGGCCACCCGGCGGCAACATGGTCCTGTTCCACGGGAGACGTTCACATGGCCGACGGCGAAATGACGATGCGAGCATCGTTCCACTCCATGACCGAAGGCACACCGGAGGACTGGCGGGCGATCGGCATGGCCGGGCAGTCGTTCCACGCGGCTCACGGCGACCGGCTGCTGGCCAGCCTGCGCGCGCTCGGCGAGGACGAGGGCGGCTTCGCCGTCACGCGGCTGGAACACTCCCTCCAGACCGCGACGCGGGCTCATCGCGACGGGCGGGACGAGGAGTATGTCGTCTGCGCTCTGATGCACGACATCGGCGATCTGATGGGTCCGTCGAACCACGCCGAGGTCGGCGCGATCATCATGAAGCCGTATGTCTCCGAAGCCAACCACTGGATGATGGACAAGCACGGGGTGTTCCAGGGCTATTACTTCTTCCACCACATCGGCCTGGATAGGGAGATGCGCGAGCAATATCGCGGCCACCCGCACTTCGAATACTGCGCCCAGTTCTGCCACCTGTATGACCAGAACAGTTTCGATCCGGCGTATGACAGCATGCCGCTGGAGGCGTTCGAGCCGATGCTGCGGCGGGTGATCGGACGGCCGAAGACGTCGATCTACAAGAAGGCGGCGTAGACCCCCTACCGCTCGCTGACGCGAGTCGCTTCCCCCTGAGGGGGAAGACAGATTCAGCGCTGACCCATCCTTATCTTCGTCTTCCCCCAAGGGGGAAGCGACTCGCGTCAGCGAGCGGTAGGGGGTCTACTCGGTCGCCAGCTTCTCTACGCCCACTCCAGAAAGTGCTTCGACAGCCGCAAGCCCTGCCGCTGGTAGTGCGAGCCGGCGCCGTAGAGCCGCGTCGGCCGTTCCGTCATCGGTTCGTACACCAACCGCGCCACGGTCTGGCCGTCCTCCAGCAGGAACGGCGTCTCTCGGCTCCTGACCTCCAGCACCCCGCGCGAGCCTTCGCCGCCGGCCTCGGCCGTGCCGAAGCCGGGGTCGAAGAAGCCGGCGTAGTGGACGCGGAACTCGCCGACCGCCGGATCGATCGGGGTCATCTCGGCGGCCTGGGTCGCGGAAATCTCGATCAGATCCTTCGACGCCAGGATGTAGAACTCGCCGGGATCGAGCAGCAGCTCGCCGCGCCGGGGCTCCAGCGCTTCCCAATAGTCGCGCGGATCGTGTCCGGACTCGCGGTCCATGTCGATCACGCCCGCGTGGCGGCGCGCGCGGTAGCCGCGAACGCCGCCGGAAAGATCGACCCCGATCGAGCGCGTCTCCAATGTCGGCGGAGCGCCGCGCTTGAGGCGGAGTTGGTTCAGCCGCGTGCCGGCGCGGACAAGAGCGGAGAAGGTCTGCGGCGCGATCTCCAGATACAGCGGCCCGCGATAGCCGGCGGCGACATCGTCGAACGCCGGCTGACCGTCGGTCAGCAGCCGCACGAACAAATCGACCCGCCCGGTGCTGCTCTTCGGATTGGCCCGCGCGCGGACATCCGCCGGCAGCGCCAGACGCTCCTGGACCTCGGCGATATAGACGCAGCCGCGCTCCAGCACCGCGCCGGCGGTGAGGTCGAGTTCGTGCATCGCCACGTCGGCGATGCGCTCCGCCACTCTCGCTCCCGCGCGTGGCAGGAACGACGCCCGCACTCGCCACGCTTTCGCGCCCAGGCGCAGGTCGAGGCTGGCCGGCTGGACCTGATCGGCGCCGATCGGCGCGACGGCCGCGATGGCTCCGCCCGCGATCATGGCGTCGATGGTCTGGCAGGGCAGGATGCCGGCGGCGTCGGTCATGGCGCCTCCTAGTCGCGGAGCGGCGCGAGTCTGGCAAGGCGGGCCGCCTTGACGCTTCCCCAAGCCCGCGCCAAAGCCCGCGCATGAGCGAGGATCCGAACGACTGGGGCATCGGGACGCGGCTGACGCGGGGCGGCTTGGCGCGGTCGGCCAACATGGAGATGGCCGAAGCGCTCTATCTGACGCAGGGCTACGTCTACGACAGCGCCGAGAGCGCCGACGCGCGGTTCTCCGGCGAGGAGCCGGGCTTCGTCTACACCCGCTACGGCAACCCCACCGTCAAGATGTTCGAGGACCGCTTGGCGCTACTTGAAGGCGCCGAGGCTTGCCGCGCCACCGCCACCGGCATGGCGGCGATGCACCTGGCGTTCATGGGACTGGTGAAAGCCGGCGACCACGTCGTGGCGGGACGGGCGCTGTTCGGCTCCTGCCGCTGGATCATCGGAACCTGGGCGCCGCGTTTCGGCGTCGAGTCGACCCTGGTTCACGGCCCGGACCTCGCCGCCTGGCGCGCGGCGGTGCGGCCGAACACCAAGCTCTTGTTTATCGAGAGCCCGGCCAATCCCCTGCTGGAGGTCTGCGACATCGAGGGGATCGTCGCCCTCGCACGGGAAATCGGCGCCAAGGTGGTGGTCGACAACGTCTTCGCCACCCCGATCTTCCAGTCGCCGCTGAAGCTCGGCGCCGACATCGTGTTCTATTCGGCGACCAAGCATATCGACGGCGGCGGCCGTGTCATGGGCGGCGCGATCCTGGGCGGCGCGGCCCTGATGGACGAGGCGTACAAGGACATGGCCCGGCACAGCGGCCCCGCGCTGTCGCCGTTCAACGCCTGGGTGCTGCTCAAGGGACTGGAGACCCTCGACCTGCGCGTCCGCGCCCAGGCCCGCACCGCCACGGCGCTTGCCGACCTGATCGCCGGCCACCCCAAGGCCAAAGGTTGCCGCTATCCGACCCGCGCCGACCACCCGCAGCACGCCGTCGCCATGCGCCAGATGACCGGCGGCGGCACGGTGGTGGCGCTCGATCTCGGCTCGCGCGACGCCGCGTTCAACTTCCTCAACGCCCTGGAGATCGTCGACATCTCCAACAACCTCGGCGACGCCAAGTCGATGGCCACCCACCCGACCACCACCACCCACCGCTCGATGACCGAGGAGCAGCGGATGGAGGTCGGGGTGACGCCGGGCTGGGTGCGGCTGTCGGTGGGTCTGGAAGACATCGCCGACCTGTCCCGCGACATCGAGCGGGCGCTGGACGCGGCATGACGCGCGGCTTTTAGGCAACACCATCCGCGCGAACGCGGGCGGTTCGCCGCGTCTTTACAAGACTGTCAAACGCCGCGGCTAGAGCCCGCTGAGACGAGAGACGGCGGTACGCATCGGCGCCTCCGAACAGTCCAAGGGGACCATCGATGATGTGCCGCACCTCGCCGCCGGTTCGCGGCGCGCGCCTCGCCGTTCTGCTTCCGGCGCTCGCGGGCAGCGTGTTCGCCTGGTCCGCCGCCCTGGCGCAGTCGACCGGCTCGCAGGAGGTCGAGGCGGTGGTCGTCACCGCGCGCCGCGCCGCCAATGTCGACGGCCTGATCACCTTGCAGGAAGCGCCGAAGACCAAGTCGGTGATCACCCAGGCCTACATCTCGACCCAGCAGCCGGGTCAGAATGTCATCCAGCAGCTCAACCAGACGCCGGGCCTGAACTTCACCAACGACGATCCCTATGGCATGTCAGGCAGCGGCGGCCACCTGCGCCTGCGCGGCTTCGACGGTTCGCGCATCTCGCTGCTGGTCGACGGCGTGCCGCTCAACGACACCGGCAACTATGCGATCTATGCCGGGGAGTTGGTCGACCCGGAGATCGTCTCCCAGGTCAACGTCAACGTCGGCTCGACCGACGTCGACAGCCCGACCGCGTCCGCCGTCGGCGGCCTGATCAACATCCGCACCCTGACGCCGAACGAAAACCCCCAGGGCTTCGTCAACGGCACGGTCGGCTCGTACAACTATCGCCGCGTCTCGGGCCTGATCAACACGGGAACCTTTGGCCCGCTCGGGACCAAGGCGTGGTTCGAGGCGTCCGATCAGGCGTACGACAAGTACAAGGGCTTCGGCAAATTCAAGAAGTGGCAGATCAACGGCAAAGTCTATCAGCCGCTGTGGCGTGACGGCGACTTTATCGCCGTGGCCTTCTTGTACGACAGCCAACGCCAGCCCAACATCTATGGCCTCGACTTCGCGACGTTCAACTCCGTCAAGGGCACGACCACGCCGGCCGACACCTTCGGCAGCGACTATCTCGGAACCTATTTCCAGGCCGGGCCGACACCCGGAACCGCCGGCAACGACAACGCGCCCACGACCTCCAACCCCAACATCTCGCCCTTCTTCAAAGGCCAATTGGGCAGGTATTTCTATGGCAATCAGGTCAATCCCACCGACACCTACAACGTCCGCGGCGAGTCCAGCTTCACCCTGCTGCCGAACCTCCATCTGACCGTCGACCCGGCGTTCCAGTCGGTCCTCGCCGACGGCGGCAGCCAGGCCAACACCTATGCCGAGAGCGATCCGCGCCTGATCGGCACGGCCACGACGTTCAAGTGCCCGACGGGCCAGAAAGGCGTCGACCTGAACGGCGACGGCGATTGCCTCGACACCGTCCGGCTGTTCGTTCCCAGCCTGACGCACACCGAGCGGATCACCGTCAACGCCTCGCTGATCTGGACCATCAACGACGACAACCTGATCCGCGTGGCCTACGCCTACGACCACGGCCACCACCGCCAGATCGGCCCCGGCGGCTTCCTGCTACCCAACGGCTTCCCGGCCAGCGTGTTCGGCGGCTACGACGCGACGCCGGTCCTCGCCGCCGACGGCTCGCTCCTGCGCGGCCGCGACCGCCTGTCGATCGCCGTGCTCAATCAGTACAGCGCCGAATACGTCGGCAAGTTCTTCAACGAACGCCTGCAGGTCAACCTCGGTGTCCGCGACCCCCACTTCAGCCGCGACCTCAACCAGTATTGCTATACCTCAAGCGCCAACGGCAACTCGGTCTATTGTGATACCGGGACGCCGCCGCTCACCGGTGGGCTGCCGCAAATCCCCCCGTTCCACGCTCATGTGTCGTACACCAAGGTCCTGCCGAACGTGGGCGTCAGTTTCCACTTCGATTCGGCGAACATGATCTACGCGAGCTATTCCGAGCAACTCTCCGCTCCGCGCACGGACGATCTTTACACCGTGTCTAGTCCGACCGGCAGCGTCACCATAGACACCGTCCATCCGGAAACCTCGACCAACTACGAGGTCGGCTACCGCTTTCAGCGTTCGGACATCCTGGCCTCGGTCGCCCTGTGGGACTCCGAGTTCCACAACCGGATCGTGTCGTCCTACGATCCCAACACCAACCTGACCATCGACCGCAACGTCGGCAATGTGCGGCTGTACGGCGTCGACGCCCAGATCGGGGCCAAGCCGATCGAACACCTCTCGACGACCGCCTTCTTCAGCTACGAACACAGCCGGCTGGAGCAGGACATCGCGTTCAACACCGGCACGGCGGCCGCGCCCGTGATCGTGCTCGAGCCGCTACAGGGCAAGGCGCTGGTCGAGACCCCGGAAATCGAGCTCGGCGGACGGGTGCAATACGAAGTCTTTCCCGGCGCGACCGTCGGCGTCCAGGGCAAGTATGTCGGCAGCCGCTGGGTGACCGACGTCAACGACCTCAAGGTCTCCGGCTACACCACCTTCGACCTCGACCTGCGCTACGACCTCAGCCGCTTCTTCCCGCGCTCCTACGTTCAGTTCAACGCCACCAACATCCTCGGCAAGCGCTACTACGGCAGCCTGAACAGCGCCGGCTCGATCGACACCGCCAAGCCCTACGGCGGCTCGCCCTACTTCAGCGAAGGACCGCCGCGCACCGCCACGATCAGCCTGAGGGCGGCGTTCTGAGGGCGAACGGCCGCCGATAGGCGCGGTAACACATTGTTGATAAGCTTTAGCGCGGGATGAATTTCCTATTCCGCCTCTGCGGCAATGGACAATTAACAATAAATTACAGTTTAGACGTATGCGCGCCTAATTGACTTAAGTTGAGTCCAGGCTCTTTCTTGACAGAGTTTCGACCCTGTTGAGGAGCACACCATGCCCGTAAAGGCTGTTTCATTGAGTTGCGTCGCCGCGTTTCTGACCTGGGCGGTCGCCGCGCTCCCCGCGGCCGCGCAGGTCGCCTCCAGTTCGGCCTACGACGGTTCGGCGAGCCTGAGCATACCGGGCGGCGTCACCTTCAGTCTTCCCCCGGTCAATCCCGTCGCCGGCTCCGGCCCGCCGGCCTACAGCACCGCCAATACCGTGGTATCCTTCTTCAACACCCAGAACCTGGGCGCCCTGGGGCTCCCTGGCGACACCATCACCGTCACCGCCGATACGCTGAACAGTTCGGCCTCGTCGCCCGGCTCGACGCCACTGACCGCGACGGCGTCCGCGTCGATCCAGAACCTCGATTTCGTTTTCGCGACCACCGGCGTCCCGATCCCGCTTTTCGAGCTGACGGCGACGACGATCGCCTCGACCTCCACCGCCGGTGGCGGCCCGGCGACGGGGTCGACCACCATCCAGGGCGTGACCCTGTCGGGATCGCTGGTGGGAACGCCGATCACCTTGATGATTCCGAGCACCTTGCCGGTCGACGATGTCGTCTTCAACGCGGGCGGCGTCGAGCTGATCGCCAACGAACAGATCGCCCTTCCCGGCGGGATCGCGACCAACGCCGTCGACCTGATCCTGACTTCAGCGAGCTTCGGAGGCTCGACCCCGCTGTCGGGCAACCTGATCCTGTCGCACTCCCAGGCCCAGGTCACCGGTGTGAGCCCGGTCCCCGAACCGGCGACCTGGACGATGATGCTGCTCGGGGTCGCCGGCCTCGGCGCGGCCGCCCGCCGACGGCGGGGCTTTGCGGCGGTCTAGGCCGAACTCGGCCGGGGTTTCGCGCGACGATCTCGGCCTTTTCGCCTAGACCGGCCGCGATCCGATCACCGTCACCCGTTCCATGCGCCGCACCGCCGGCCAGTAATCCGACGCCGCGTAGTGCTGGCTGGAGCGGTTGTCCCAGAACGCGATCGAGTTCGCCTCCCACCGGAAGCGGCACTGGTATTCCGGAATCGCCGCCTGGGCGTAAAGGTGCGCCAGCAACTCGCGCGACCGCTCCGGCGTCACCCCGACGATATGCTGGGTGAAGGCGGCGTTGACATACAGCGCCCGCTCCCCGGTCTCCGGATGGGCGCGGACGATCGGATGCTCCACCATCGGAAAGCGCCGGTTGAACTCTTCGATCTCCGCCTCGGTCTTGCCGGCCTTGCGCAGGCCCCGGCGGAAGTGGGCGAAGTCGTGCACCGCGACCCGGCCCTCGATCTCCTCCTTGATCGCCTCGGTGAGGCCCGCATAGGCTGCGACCATGTCGGCGAACAGGGTGTCGCCGCCCACCGAAGGAACCTCGACCGCGCGCAGGATCGAGCCCAGCGACGGGATCTCCCGCCAGGTCACGTCGCTATGCCAGGTGTTCTCCCGCCCTCGGCTGTCGCGGTCGTGGGTGATCGCCAGCACCTCGGGATACCCCGGCTTGTGCGGAGAAAACGGATGCACCTCCAGCGCCCCGAACGCCCGGGCGAACTCGAGGTGCTGCTCGGTGGTGATGTCCTGGTCGCGGAAGAACAGCACCTTGTAGTCGAGCAGCGCCCGGCGGATGGCGGCGATGACCTCGTCGGCGAGCGGCCGGGAGAGATCCACCCCGCCGACCTCGGCCCCGACGGTCGGGGTGAGCGGGCGGAGTTCGAGGTCGAGGGCGGTGGAGGAAGTGACGGGGGCGTTCATGGGCGGCGCTCCTGGAGAAGTCAGCGAGATTTTGCGCCCGCGTAGCCGCGCTGGCAAACCGAACGTGCTTAGATGACCGACACCTTTTCTGCCTTGGCGGCTCGCGAGAGTGCGATATCCAGCGTCGCAAGTTCGCTCTCTCGAATGGCGAGTTCCAGGTAGGCGGCGTCGTAAAAAGTCAGCGCGTGAGCGCGGGCGAGTTCGAAGATGGCCTGATCGTCGGGGGCGCGATCGACAATGATTTTCAGGTCCCGAAACAGCCGCAAGAACTGCCGAACCTGCCGCGTCTCGATTCGCCGGCGCCTCTCCGCGACGAGCAGAACATTGCGTAGCTCAAACCACCAGTGGGCGGGCGTGACCGCCCCATCCTCCTTGATCCTGTCCGGCGCTCGCTCGGCCTGGGCGGAACTCTCGTCGGGCAGGCGCCAGCACGCGGCGACGGACGCATCCAGAACCAACGTCAACGCCGGCCCTCGTCCCGCGCCTCGATAATCTCAGCCGCCGTCATCCGCTTGGTCTTCTTCGCGAGCGCACGGATCGCCTCGACCGCGCGAGCCGACCGGCTTCGATCGGGTGAGACCGGCGTGAGATGCGCCACGGGCCGACCGTGCCGGGTGATGGCGATGCTCTCCCCCCGCTCGATCTCGTCGAGGAGCCGAGGCAGGTGGGTCTTCGCTTCCGAAGCAGCAACTTCGCGCATGGTCTTGGACCCTGGTCCACTGGGTTGGGGCCGCCCCCGATCTTGACGCATTCTATAATTTCCGGAAGACGAACTCAGCTTTGACGCAATTCCGCGAAAAACGCCTCCAGCAACTCCGTCGTGTTGCCGAACACAGGATGGCGCTCGAAATGATTGCGCACATCGTCGGATATCCGTTCCTGCGACCGAGCGTCAGCCTTCGTATCGACCGCCCAGGCGCGCGCGGGATGCAGCGTGTCCCAAGGTGAGCGCTTGTTCGCTCGCGTCTCGGGGTCGTCGCCATGTTTTCCAAGGCCATAGAGGATTTTGACTTCTTTGTTCCAGATCGGCTGGAAGAGGTGGATTAGGTAGGATTCGGCCGCCGTCTCCCAACCGGACTGAACGACGAGAAAGCGCGCGTGAAAGTCCTCGCCTTTCAATGTCGAAACAGCTTTGACGATGTTCTTGCGGTGTTCGTTTAACCGCGACCAAAGCCTCTCACCCTGTTCATGCGCGGTGCGGGCTCCGGCCGTCGCCGGACCGGCCTTGCCGACATAGATGGGCGTTTCCGAACCCGCGAGTGGCGAATATGTCGGAAAATCACCGGAGTAATAGATCGCGTAGATGCCCGAACCATAGAACCGGCCCACATCGGACAGCGCGACTCGCGATTGCGCTACGAGCGCGAGGGCGGTGAACCGCCCGATGATCTTCGGATTGCTGGGGTCGAATATCGAGGTCGGATGAGTGACGGGGTCGAAGCTGGAAAGCGAAGCTTCCAGGTCGCCTATGAGTTTTCGAAGCTGGCCATTCACCGCCCTCCGCGCTGCGGCGGAAAGTCCGTCGGTCTCGGTGAGCTTGATTGTCTCAGCCAACTTCGCCTGAAGCGCGGCGACCTCGGCGGCGAGGATCGGCCTCGGCTTTGGCTTCTTCACGCCGCGAAGCGCAGCTTCCGCGCCACGTCCCGTCCGATGACATAAGCCAGGTCCGGCGGCACCGCGTTCCCCAGCTGACGCATCGTCTCGGTCCACGAGCCGTGAAACACATAGTCGTCCGGGAAGGTCTGCAGCCGCGCGCTCTCCCGCACGGTGAAATAGCGCACCGATCCGTCCGGCTTGGCCAGCATGTTCTCGCCGCCGGGCACGCCGTGGACGCCGGCCTTTAGTGTCTTGGCGGGTTCGTCGAGCGGGCTGCCGGTGTGGCCGGCATAGCTGCGCGCGCCGGGCTGGAAGCGGTGGTTGGGGACGTGGCGGGATGCGGCGCGGTCCGACTCCGGGTCGGGCAGATCGGCGGTGACCTCGCGAACGGTGCGCCACGCGCAGGTCGCGGGCTTGCCCCCCAGGCGTTCGGCGCGAGCTCGCGCGGCCGGATCGTTCGGGCGCCTCGCCTTGGCGACCTTGTGCCGCTCCCAATACTCGCCGGTTCCAAACTGCTCCCAAAGCAGGGCCTCGGCGGAGTGGGTCGCGACCGGGAAACTCCATTCCAGATCGAGGTCGTCGCGGAAGCCGACGAACACCACCCGCTCGCGCTTCTGCGGCACGCCGTGATTCGCGGCGTTGAGCACACGCGCGACCACCCGATAGTGCAGGCCGGACCGCGCGCCGTGGGTGTGATGCCGCTCCAGCCGCGACAGGTGCTCGGCCCAATCCTCGTCCACCCGCGCGACCAGTTCGGGATGTTCGAGCTGCAGCTTGATGTACTCGAAATAGTTGCGGAACGCGGCGCGGGTCAGGCCCTTCACGTTCTCGAAGATGAAGGCCCGCGGCCGCGCCTCGCGCACCGCGCGGATCGCCTGGGGGAACATGTCCCGCGCGTCGTCATGGGCGCCGTGCTTGCCGCCGAGCGAAAACGGCTGACACGGCGGTCCGCCGGAGATCAGGTCCAGCCGATCCTCGAACGGGGCGAAGTCCACGCTCCGCACGTCGCCCTCGATCAACGGCCAGTCGCGCACCACGGCGTGGCCGAAGGTCTGATTCTCGCTTAACGTGACGCAGCAGTCGTGATCCCACTCCACCACCGTCTCCGGGTGGAACCCCGCGCGGTGCAGCCCGATGCCCAGGCCACCCGCGCCGGCGAAGAGTTCGATCGACCTCATGACTCCAAGAATGTTCTGATTTCGTTCCGGAGCCAAGCGTCGTCGCGCAATTGGCATTCCCAAAGCGTGAGCGCGCGCCAGCCGAGCGCCTCCAGCTCCCGCAGCGTCCGCTCGTCCCGCACCCGATTGCCCTCCAGCTTTGGTATCCAGAACTCCTGCCGTGATTTGGGCAACCTCGCCAGCCGACAATCGGGATCGGGATGCCGATGCCAGAAACAGCCGTGGACGAAGATCACCTTGCGACGGGAGGGAAAGACGAGGTCCGGTTTGCCGGGGAGTTTGGCGCCGTGAAGGCGGAAGCGGTAGCCGAGGCGATGGGTGAGCGAGCGAACGAGCCGTTCGGCGGCGGAGCCTTTGGCCCGGACGCGGGACATGCGCTCGGAGCGTTGGGGTGGGGTCAGGGTGTCCATTATCAGGACGATGAATCAGCGGTTCCGAGCGCCGTGCCAGACCCGGATGATGGTCACCGTTTCCGACGCATCGTCCACCCGATAGATCAGGATGTACGGGCCGACCGTCACCAACTCTCGCGTACCCGCCTCAGCCCCGGCCTGCCGCGATACGGGAAGGTGGCCAGCCCGTCGCCGGCGAGAGCAAGCGCCTCGGAGAGTTCCCGGGCCGCATAAGGATTGCGCTGCAACAGATATTCGAAGATTTCCGCCCTATCCTTCAGAGCGGAAGGCCGCCACTCAACCTTCACGCGCGCGCCGCGCGGCCAACTCTTCAATCCGCTGGGTGGCCCGCTCGGCATCCGCCAAAAGCTGAACCCTCACGATGGCGTGGTCGACGCTGGCTCGAGGATCGGCCAGCGACTCGTCTATCGCCGCCTCCAGAGCAAGCCGCTCCGCTTCGTCGTCTTCGATCGGAGGTTTGGTGAGCGGGAGAGCCATCAACCCACTTTATCGAGCAATTCTAGCCGTGTCCCGCGCGATTCAAGTCGCATCGCGCAATTGGCATTCCCAAAGCGTGAGCGCGCGCCAGCCGAGCGCCTCCAGCTCCCGCAGCGTCCGCCCGTCCCGCACGCGATTGCCCTCCAGCTTGGGTATCCAGAACTCCTGCCGTGATTTGGGCAACCTCGCCAGCCGGCAATCGGGATCGGGATGCCGGTGCCAGAAACAGCCGTGGAATTAGACTCAGATTGCGCCGGGAGGGAAAGACGAGGTCGGGCTTACCGGGGAGGTGGGCGCCGTGAAGGCGGAAGCGGTAGCCGAGACGGTGGGTGAGGGACCGGACGAGCCGCTCGGCGGCGGAGCCCTTGGCGCGGACGCGAGCCATGCGTTCGGAGCGCTGGGTCGGGCTTAGGGTGTCCAAAGTTTTTGGGTCTACGAGTCTTTGAGGATGACTATAGCCAGGCAAGCCAACGCGTTCAGGCCTGCGAAGGCTGAAGCCGAATCGGTTCATTATGTGTTTCGTAAATTCGCTTTTCTGCGTCGCTTGCTCTCAAACTGACAAGCGCACTCTTTTCGATTCGCGGCATATAATCTCTAAGGCCTAAGCGCCCATTTAGGCCGCAGAATCAACTGAACCGACTGGTGGCGAGCGTGGAAGCTTTCGAGGAAATTTTCAAACTCTCCGACGAACTAAAGTCGAAAGCTTTAGGTGCAACAAGCTCGGAAGTAAGTCAGCCCCTTTCTGCGATGAAGAAAGCATCTCAGGAAGTGGCGCGCGCAGCGTCGGGGTCCTGGTTGGGATATCATGCTTATGTCTACTATGCAGACTTGAAGGTTCCCCCGCCGGGAGCCCATTTCAGTAGTGAATGGGGCCTCGAAGAGATGCTGGGTGATCTTGGTTCGCGCGGGGATTGGCGAGAATATAACCGCGATCAAGTCAAGTCATACGTCAAGCAACTTGCAGGAAACCCAGACCTAAAATCATCGAACACTGCTCTGGAAGGAATGTTGAAGGTGTTCGAGAGCGCTAAGAATGATGCCCTATCGATATTTTCGAATGAACTTCAACTCGGTGCGGACGATATTATCGAAGCCGTCAAAAAGACTCTTTTGGACCTCAAACCCGTAGACAAAAACGATGTAGTTAAAATACTTTCGCCGCGCGGCCAATTCAGTACTCGTGACGCCTTGGCGGCAAGCCAAGGGCTCCGTACGCCACCCCACATTGAAGTAGCCGCTCCCTATTTCGCCCTCTCTCACAATCTGGGTCTGTGCAAAGAAGCTTCGGCGATCTTAGCGAAAGCTGGATCTCATCTGGAGCGAAAGCGCCGACATCGATTACTTGCTGTAAGTGGAACAAAAGTTTTCATCGGACACGGCCGCGCAAAACTCTGGCTTGAACTTAGAGATTTCATCAGAGACAGGCTAAATTTGCCATGGGATGAATTCAACAGAGTTCCCATTGCGGGGATCGCAAATACAAACCGCCTTTCTCAGATGCTTGATTCAGCCGCTTTTGCTTTTATAATACTGACTGGCGAGGATCAAACGCTTGAAGGTAGTCACCAAGCTAGGCAAAACGTCATCCATGAAGCGGGATTGTTTCAAGGCAGACTAGGATTTCATAAAGCGATTCTTCTCGTGGAAGAAGGCTGCGAGGAATTCAGCAATGTCCAAGGATTAGGTCAGATAAGATTTCCCAAGGGTGAGATAGTGACTGCCTTTGAGAGTATTAGAGAAGTGCTTGAGCGCGAAGGGATGCTGTCTAGCGGGTAGTTTCTTGGAATTTTATGTTCTGCGGCTTGACCATCGCTCATTGAGCCCAATCGTCGAGCAACCCTAGTGGCGGCGTTGGAACTCGACACAAATTGGGTGACAGATTCACCTGTCCCTCACCCACGCACTTCCATCCGCTTCAGCACCGCGCCTCCATGGACGCCTTCTTAAGTAGCCGCCGGCATCGGCGTCGCTGTCGCTTGGTGATCAAATGTCCGCTTCGTGGTAGATGCCCCGGGGTTCCCCGCTGAAGGTACGGGACCATGACGCCAATTTCCTTGTCCGACCGAATAATCCTCGATCCGGCGGTCCTAATCGGCAAACCCGTCATCCGAAGCAGGCGACTCTCCGTCGAGTTCATCGTGGGCCTCCTCGCGGCGAGAGGGGAACAAGGTGACAGGTCTTCCTGTCCCTAACGCGCCCGACCCGGGTTTACGCGGCCTGAGGCGCCGACTGTGTCCGATCGCCGAGGCCCGCGAGCAGTCCGGCGATCGAGATATCCTCGTCGAGGGCATCCCAATGAAGCCCGCTCGGGCTGAGTTCGACTTGCGCCAGCAGGTCGGGCGAGGCGTGCATCAGGCGCGGAAACCAGGCCAGGGGCACCCCCATGACGCGGCCGTCTTCGAGTTCTACCCAGAACGAGTCATCGTCGAAACGAACGGCGGTGGGTCTAGGCGAAGTGTTCATCCCAAGCGCGCTTTATGTCTCGGCGGCGCGACTCGGCGACCGCGATCAGTTCCTTAAGATCCCGAGCATTCACCCCGCGATTGTAAGCCACCTCGACGTTTAGGAACAGTCAGAGCTTCGCATCGGCCCCGTTCTTCGCAACGTGAACGGCGACCAGCTCGCGCGGGTCGCCTTCGTTCGAGAAGAAGTGAGAGCGCCAACCTTTAAATTTGAACACCGCTGGCATGCCGCACTTTCCAGTTGGCGGGCCGATATGGCAACCTACCTCAAAGGAGTTCAGCCATGTCCGCGATCAACGTGCTCGTTCCCGATCCCGCCAGCGCCCTCGTGGAGGCTCGTGTCGCGTCCGGCGAGTATGCCAGCGCCAGCGATTACCTGAGCGATCTTGTCCTGCGGGACCAGCCACTCTCGGCGGAAGACGCCAAGTGGCGCGACGAATTCCTGGCGTCGATTGATAGGGGGATTGCCGACTCTAAAGCCGGCCGCGTGACGGACGCGGCCGTCGTGCTCGCTCGGCTTCAGGCGAAGTACGCGGCGATGGAAGAGCCCGACAGACGGTGAGGGTCGTTCTAGGCCTCGACGCGGAACTCGACCTAGAGACATCGCCGATGCGATAGCGATCAACAGCCCTCGTCGCGCGGAGAGCTTTGTGCTGGAGCTTGTCGTCGCCGCCCGGCAGATCGGACGCGTTCCGCGCGGCCATCCCGTTGTCCTCAAGCGCGGAGTCGAACCTATTCGGCGCAAGGTGTTTGGGAACTACCTGATCTTCTATCGCATCGAGCAGAATAGGATCGACGTTGTGCGCATCCTCCACGGCGCCCGTGACTACGAGAAGCTGTTCAACCGGGGTGGCTCCTGAATCCCGAGATCGACACGTGCTATGGGAACGTCATGGAGAACGCTCCGACACCCTCTGGCGCGAGCAGTTCGGACACGCACTCGACTGTCTCACCGATGTCTATGAAACCATCTTATGTCGTGAGCTATCCGTTGACGCCATCCGAAATCGATTGGCTCCAAGCTGCAGTCGAGGCTCGTGGGCGAGGCCTCGATCCGGTGTTTCGCGGAGAAGGCGGCGAGGTGATCGAGTAGGCGCTGTTCTATTCCAGACGCCGCCCCCTTTACCCGCCCCCTCCACTGCCCCGGATCAAGTCCGGAGCAGGCTCTTCGGTGGTCCTGCTCCCCCATGAAGGGGCGCAGTGGAGGATTGAGGGCTTGACAAACATTGCACCGTGCAACTATAGTCCAGTGATGTCCGCTGAAACCCCCGAAACCCCCGAAACCGACCCCACCCTCGCGGTCGCCGAGCGACAGCTCGTCCTCCTGGGCGAGTTGACCGAGATCGTCATGGTGGCGGCGCGGGCGTTCGGGGCTTCGGCCGTGGCCGCCGCCGAGGCCGAGAAGACGATTGTCTCCGAGGATTGGTTCACACCCGAGGTCGGCCGGGCTCGGGCGTGCGGGGCCAAGGACGCGGCGGAGTCGTTGCAGAAGGTGGCCCGCGCCGCCCGCCTGACGATGAAGCTGCAGATGACAGTCGCCGAGATCGTCCGGGATAACCGCGCCGGGATCGTCACGCATACGCAACAGGCGAAAGATGCCGGCGGGACGCCGGCGGACCTGGACGGGCCCTTGGTCCGCCGGCGTCCCGCCGGCTCTGATTCCGCCGATCGCGACACGGATTGGACGCGTTCGGACACGAACACCGAGCGTCTCGTCGAGTTCGATCGCCCCGAGACCCTCCCCCAGGCGCCGTTCCGCGAAACCGTGGACGAGATTTGCGCCGCTGTCGGCGCGGCAGTGGACTGGACGAACTGGAAAGTCGGCGCGGCGATGCCGGAGCAATCGACCTCCAACGCTGAGCCGCTGAACTTCCCGGCGCCGCCTTGGCGCCTCGGTCACCCCGCCGAACTGGCCTTGGAACCCGCCCTCCCGCCGTGAGCCTAGTCCGCGTCCATCTTCAGCGCGGCGATGAAGGCTTCCTGCGGAATCTCGACCTTGCCGAACTGGCGCATCTTCTTCTTGCCCTCCTTCTGCTTGTCCAGCAGCTTGCGTTTGCGCGTGGCGTCGCCGCCATAGCACTTGGCTGTCACGTCCTTGCGCAGAGCGCGCACCGTCTCGCGGGCGATGATCTTGCCGCCGATCGCGGCTTGGATGGGGATGACGAAGAGGTGAGGGGGGATCAACTCCTTCATCTTCTCCACCATGCCCCGGCCGCGGGTGTCGGCGCGGTTGCGATGGACCAGCATGGAGAGGGCGTCCACCGGCTCGGCGTTGACCAGGATCGACATCTTCACCAGGTCGCCGGTGCGGTATTCCTGGATGGCGTAGTCAAAGCTGGCGTAGCCCTTCGAGATGCTCTTCAGCCGGTCGTAGAAGTCGAACACCACCTCGTTAAGCGGCAGGTCGTAGACCACCATGGCCCGGCTGCCGACGTAGCTCAGCTCCTTCTGCTCGCCGCGCCGGTCCTGGCACAGCTTGATCACCGCGCCGAGGTACTCGTCCGGGGTGAAGATGGTGGCGCGGATCCACGGCTCGGCGATGGAGGCGATGCGCACCACGTCCGGCATGTCGGCCGGGTTGTGCAGCTCGATCACCGAGGTGTCGGTCAGGGTGATGTGGTAGATCACGCTGGGGGCGGTGGCGATGAGGTCGAGGTTGAACTCCCGCGTCAGCCGCTCCTGGATGATCTCCAGGTGGAGCAGGCCGAGGAACCCGCAGCGGAAGCCGAAGCCGAGCGCCGCGCTGGTCTCCATCTCGTAGGTGAAGCTGGCGTCGTTGAGGCGCAGGCGGCCGACGGCGGCGCGCAGGTCCTCGAAGTCGGCGGCGTCGACCGGGAACAGGCCGCAGAACACCACCGGCTGCACCGGCTTGAATCCGGTCAGGGCGCTGGCCGTCTGGCGGCGCTCCTCGGTGATCGTCTCGCCGACGGCGGCGTCGGCGACGTCCTTGATCTGGGCGGTGAAGAAGCCGATCTCGCCGGGGCCGAGCGCCGCGACGTCGGTGGCCTTGGGCTGGAACACCCCGATCTTGTCGATCTTGTAGGTGTGCCCGGTCTGCATCATGCGCACCTGCGCGCCGGCCTTCATCGTCCCGTCGAGCACCCGCACCAGCACCACCACGCCGAGGTAGGCGTCGTACCAGGCGTCGACCAGCAGCGCCTTAAGCGGCGCGGCCTCGTCGCCCTTCGGCGCGGGGAGTCGGCCGACGATCGCCTCCAGCACGTCATGGATGCCGAGGCCGGACTTGGCCGAGCACTCCACCGCGTCGGAGGCGTCGATGCCGATGACGTCCTCGATCTGCTGGCGCACCCGGTCCGGCTCGGCGGCGGGCAGGTCGATCTTGTTCAGAACGGGGACGATCTCGTGGTTGTTCTCGATGGCCTGATAGACGTTGGCCAGGGTCTGGGCCTCGACGCCCTGGCTGGCGTCAACCACCAGGATCGAGCCCTCGCACGCGGCCAGCGAGCGGCTGACCTCATAGGCGAAGTCGACGTGGCCGGGGGTGTCCATCAGGTTGAGGACGTAGTCCTCGCCGTCGTCGGCCCTGTAGTTGAGTCTCACGGTCTGGGCCTTGATGGTGATGCCGCGCTCGCGCTCGATTTCCATGTTGTCGAGCACCTGTTCCTTCATCTCCCGCGCGGTCAGGCCGCCGGTCTCCTGGATCAGGCGATCGGAGAGGGTGCTCTTGCCGTGGTCGATGTGGGCGACGATGGCGAAGTTGCGGATGCGGGAGAGCGGAGTCGGCATGCGGGGGCGTCTAGCACGGATTGGGCGCGGCGATCTTCCGGGTTAGGAGAGACCCCGCCACGAGAGGACGTCATGCCGAATCTGAAGTTTGCGGCCGTAGCCGCTCTGTGCCTGCTCTTCGCAATCCCGGCGTGCGCCGAGCCGGTGACCGTCCAGACCCAGTCGGGATCGCTGCGAGGCGTCGCGCTCGACGGGATCGACAGCTTCAAGGGTGTCCCGTTCGCCGCGCCGCCGGTCGGCGATCTGCGCTGGCGGGCGCCGCGTCCGCCGGCGCCCTGGACCGAAACCCGGTCGGCCGAAACCTACGGCCCGGCGTGCATCCAGTTCGCGTCCTATGCGCACGCGCCGAACCAGTCCGAGGATTGCCTGACCCTCAACGTCTGGACGCCGTCGGCCAAGGCCGGCGCCAAGCTGCCGGTGATGGTGTGGATCCACGGCGGCGGTTTCGTCGCCGGCGCCGGCTCATTCTACGACGGGACACGCTTCGCCAAGCAGAACGTGGTTCTGGTCACGGTCAACTACCGACTGGGCCGACTGGGTTTCTTCGCCCACCCGGCGCTGACCTCTCCGGCGGACGGCGCCGACTTCGGCCTGCTCGACCAGATCGCCGCGCTGAAATGGGTGCGGGCCAACATCACGGTGTTCGGCGGCGATCCGGCCAATGTGACCATCTTCGGCGAGTCCGCCGGGGGCATCTCGGTGAACTACCTAATGACCTCGCCGCTGGCGCGGGGGCTGTTCGTCAAGGCGATCTCGGAGTCCGGCTTCGGCCGCGCGCCGGGCACGCCCCTCGGCGCGGCCGAGGCTCACGGCACCGCCTTCGCCAAAACCGTGGGCGTCGAGGGCGTCGACGTCAAGGCGGCGGCGGCGCTGCGGGCGCTGCCGGCGGACAAGCTGATCGGCTCTGCGGTCGGCTTGCGCGATCCGGCCGCGCCGGGTCCGATCATCGACGGGGTGGTCGCGCGCGAGCCCGTCGCCGTCGCGTTCGCCGCCGGGCGCCAGGCGCGCGTGCCCTACATGCTCGGCGGCAACAGCTACGAGGCGAGCCTGTTTCCCGAGCTGTTCCAGCATCCGGACGCCCTGCTGGACACGCTCGGCACGCGCCGCGACGGGGCGGTGTCGATTTTCGGCGACGGCGATCCGAAGAAGGCGGCCGCCGCCATGGTCACCGACGGCATGATCACCGAACCGGACCGCTTCCTGGCGCGCCTGGAGGCGAGGGTCGGCAATCCGACGTTCCTGTACTATTTTTCCTACCTGCCGGAAGCCCTGCGGACAGAGACGCCGGGGCCGGCGCACGGGGCGGAGATCGCCTTCGTCTTCGGGAGACTGCCGAAGGCGGCGGTCGACGTGCCGGCGCGGGCCGGCTCCGGCCTGCCGCGCCGCATCCCGGCGGCGACGGCCGCCGACCAGGCGATCAGCGACGCCATGCAGGCCTATTGGGTTCATTTCGCCAGGACCGGCGGCCCCGGAGCGGCCGGTGGCGTCTACTGGCCTCCAGCCGGTCCGGCGGGCGGCGTGGTGCTGGAATTCGGCGACGACGGCGTTCAACTCAGGCGCGGTTTCCGCGATCCGCAACTCGATCTGATCGAACAGCGGGCCGAAGGCGGCGGCCGGCTGTTTTGAGGCCGGCGCCGCTCCCCGTCCGAAGCGGCGCCGTCGCCCAGCGGCTAGGGCCGGACGACTTCCTCGATCATGTGGGTGTCCCTCGCCACCCGGATGTAATTGCCGTCGTCGTCACGATACCAGCGGTCGTGGTCGCCCGGATCGCGCAGGTGGGCGACGCCCCAATCGGTCACCACGTAGTGGTCGCCCCAGTAACGCTCCGGCCAGGATTGACCCGCGGCCCACTTGGCCATCTCGTGATGGTACTCGCGTTTCTGGTCCTGGTATTCGGCCTTGCGGTCTTCGTACTGCGCCTTCTGATCCTGGTACTGGGCCTGTTTCGCCTGGTAGTCGGCCTGGGCCTGATCGTTGGCGGTCTGAGCCACGGCGGCGGAACCCAACAGAGCAGCCGCCGCGCCGAACGCAATAATGGTCGTCTTCATTGGAGTAACTCCCTTTGTGAACCCACTAAACGCCCGAAGCGCCGCGAGGGTTCACGCCGCATCCGCCAGGGCGAACTTGCGGCAGTGTTCGAGGTAGCCGCTCTCATGGCTTGCCGAGAGTTCGACGACGCTGGACCACAGCCAGGACGGGGCGTCGAGCCGCGCGGGACGGCGGCCTTCGAGGTCCTTCAGCCAGGCGTTGCGCTCCGCCTTCGGCATCTGCCGGGCGTGGGCGTGGCCGACGACGTAGGCCAGATAGCGGGCGGCGGCGACCGCTTCGGCGCGGGTGAACTGGTCGACCTCGATCTTCAGATCCTGCGGCGCCAGTTCCCGCGCGACCATCGGTCGGCCGAGCACGGTGGTCGCCAGCATCCGCATTCCCAGATTGGGCGACAGGGCGCGGGCTCCGGCGACGACGCGCTCGGCGTGATCGGCGGGCATGGCGGCGCCCGGCGCGGCGGGGGCGGCCGCCGCGACGGCCTCCTTGAGATCGACCAGGGCGTAATCGACCCCATCCTTGCCGCGCAGTTCGACGAGGGCGGCGAAGCGCTGGGTTCCCAGCGAGCTGCAGCCCTTCATCCAATAGGCGGCGTCCACCAGTTCGGCCTCGGAGCCCCGGCGTTCCTCGCCCAGGGTGTCGAGCCAGGCGCGGGTCGCTTCGGCGGCGAACACGGCGTCGAGGGCTTCGCGCTCCTCCGGGGTCAGCTCCCAGAAGCGCTTGCCGAGAGGAATGGTCGGCTTGATGTCCTCCAGCCGCTCGCGGGCGAGATGTTTCCAATGCCGGCCCAGCGCCCGCCGGCGCACGGCGCGGATGGCGTCGGATTCCGGAACGCCCTCGTCATCCTCCCGGTCGACCATCGCCAGCTCGTAACCGCGGACCATCTCCTCGACCATGCGGGCGGTGGTGACGCCGGGCAGGTCGGCGCTGCGCGCGGCGGTGGCGAGCGAAAGGCCGAGGCGGATCAGGTCGTGGGCCGGGTTGCCGATCACCGTCTGGTCGAGGTCGCGGATCTGGACCTTGACCTTGCCGTCGGCGTCGGCCAGCGGGCCGAGGTTGCCGAGATGGCAGTCGCCGCAGATCCAGATCGGCGGGCCGACCGGCAGGCTCGCGGCGCCCGGCGACGTCTGCAGCCAGCGGTAGAAGTCGACCGTCGCGCCTCGGACGTAGGCGTGGGCGGAGCGCGCCATCTTCAGCGCCCGGGTCTGATCCAGCCTGGCCTTGCGGGCGGCGGGTCCGATCGAGCGCTCCCGAACCGAATGGTCTTCGGCGGAGCGCCCCGCTTTGGCCATTCAGGTCTTTCGGCCGCCGAACATGCCGCCGATCATCCCCATGATGCCGCTGGCGCCGCCGAGGTTTCCAAGGACGCCGGCGGAGCCCTCCGTGCCTTCCACGCCGGCCAGATGGCTCTGGAGCATGGGCATGACGTGGGGCAGGATCTGTTGGACGAGCGACGGATCGATCCCGGCGCGCTGGGCGACGGCTTCGACCATGCCCTCCATTCCGCCGCCGGCGTCGGCGTGCTCCAGCGCCGCCTGGGTGACGTTGGAGGCGTCCTCCGTACTGACGCCGGCGTTGGCCGCCGCCTGCTGCGCGCCGCCCGCGTTCTGAAAGCTTGCGATGATGCTCTGGATATCCATCGGTCGTCCTCCCTCGGCTCGGTTGTTCAGCCGCTGTTAACGCACGCTTCGGCATACGGGTCTAGCACTTGCCCGCCAGGATGGAGGACCATCGGATGGATCGCCGACTGCTGATCACGGCCGGGTTGGCTACTTTGGCCGCGCCGCTCGTCCACGCCCAGGATCGGCCGCGCGACGATCGCTACGACACACCGCCCCCGCCTCCGCCTCCGCCTCCGCCCGGGCGCTATTCGGACGGTCCCGCGCCGGCCTATCGGACCGATCCGGGCGCGCCGACCTATACCGACGACGAGCTGGTCTCCAGGGTTTCCGACTTCCTCGGCGTCACCGCCGAGAGCGCCGGCGCGGTGGTCGAGCGGACGTTCAAGGACAACGGCCGCCCCACCGGCTACATCGCCGGAGACGAGGGCTCCGGCGCCTTCGTGTTCGGCCTGCGCTATGGCCGGGGCCTGCTCTACATGAAGGGCCGCGCGGCCCAGGAGGTGTTCTGGCAGGGTCCCTCGGTCGGCTTCGACGCCGGCGGCAACCTCTCCCGCGTCTTTACCCTGGTCTATGATCTGCAATATCCGGACATGATCTATCGCCGCTTCCCCGGCGTCGAGGGCTCGGCCTATTTCATCGGCGGCCTGGGCGTGAATTATCAGCGCGCCGACGACATCACTCTTGCCCCGATGCGCGCCGGCGTCGGCTTCCGCCTGGGCGCCAACGTCGGCTACCTGGCCTACAGCCGCAGGCGGAACATCATTCCGCTCTGAATGGACTGCTTTCAGACCACGTCCAGCCCGATGTCCAACACCGGAGCCGAATGGGTGAGCGCGCCGACGCTGATGAGGTCGACGCCGGTTTCGGCGATGGCGCGAACGGTGCGCAGGTTGACGCCGCCGGAGGCTTCCAGGACGACCCGGCGGTCGGCGATGCGAACGGCTTCGCGCAGGTCGTCCAGATTGAAGTTGTCCAGCATGACGATATCCGGCCGCTCCGCCAACGCCTCGCGGAGCTGATCCAGGGTGTCGACCTCGACCTCGATCTTGACCATGTGACCGACGCTCGAGCGCGCGCGACGGACCGCTTCGCCGACGCCGCCGCAGGCGGCGACGTGGTTGTCCTTGATCAGCACCGCGTCGTCGAGGCCGAAGCGGTGGTTGGCCCCGCCGCCACAGCGCACGGCGTATTTCTCCAGCGGGCGCAAGCCGGGCGTGGTCTTGCGGGTGTCGATGATCCTCGCGCGGGTGTGCGCGATGTGATCGACATAGGTCGCTGTCAGGGAAGCGACGCCGGACAGGCGGCCGAGCAGGTTGAGGGCGACCCGCTCGGCGGACAGGATTGCGCGCGCGTTGCCGGCGACCCGGGCGAGCACCGATCCGGATTCGACCCTATCGCCATCCGAAACCACGGGGTCGAACGACGCTGAGGCATCCAAGGCCGCGAGCGCGAGGCGGGCGCAGTCCAGACCGGCCACGACGCCGGGCTGGCGGCTGACGAAGGCGACGGACAGGGTGGCGTCGGCGGCGACGCAGGCGGCGGAGGTGATGTCTCCCGCGCGCCCGAGGTCTTCGGCGAGAGCGGCGCGGACGATCGGCTCGATCAGGAGGTCCGGAAGTCGATCCATCAGGCCGCGCGGGCGGCGGCGGGACTGTCGGAACGGTAGTGACCGCCGACGCTGTCTCGACGGGCGAGCGCCGCCTCGGCGATCAGGGCCGCCGCGACCAGGGGGAGGGCGGGACCGGAGATCGCGGTCATGGCTCGAATGGCCGCGACCGCCGTCTCCAGACTGGCGCCGTCGCGGACGACGCCAACGGCGTCCGTCATCAGCGGCCGCAGGCGCGCCATGTCGGCTTCGCTGGTTTTTGTGAACGGCGTCGCGTGGAGCGTGCCGGCGGGTGCCGCGGTCTCGGCCGCCGCAGCTTCACCCGCGCGCCTGCCGAACACCGCCGCCTCGACCAAGGAGTTCGAGGCCAGGCGATTGGCGCCGTGGACTCCGGTGGAAGCGACCTCTCCGGCGGCGAACAGGCCGGGCAGGGTGGTCGCGCCGCGGGTGTCGGTGGCGACTCCGCCCATGTGGTAGTGCGCGGCGGGGCGAACCGGGATCGGCTCGCGTCGCGGATCGATCCCCGCCGCCATGCACAGGCGGAAGACGGTGGGGAAGTGCTCGGGAAACGCCTCGCCGATCGAGGCGCGGGCGTCGAGAAAGGCGCCGCGTCCGGCGCGCAGTTCGGCGGCGATGGCGCGGGCGACCACGTCGCGCGGCGCGAGGTCGCCGGCTGGGTCGTAGCGGCGCATGAACGGCCGGCCGTTGCGCCCGACCAGGGTCGCGCCATCGCCGCGCAAGGCCTCGGTGGCCAGCGGGGCGGGATCGGCGTCGATGGCGATGGCGGTGGGGTGGAACTGGACGAACTCGGCCCCGTCGATCCGCGCGCCGGCGAGCGCGGCCATGGCGAGGCCTTCGCCCCGCGCCGAGGCGGGATTGGTGGTCACCGAATAGAGGCCTCCGACACCGCCGGTGGCGAGCAGGGTCGCTGGAGCGACGATCTTCCAGACCGCGCCCCCCTGTTCGGCGACGGCGCCATGGACGCGGCCCGTACCGTCCTGCAACAGCGAACGAACGCGGACGCCTTCGCGGATCTGGATGTGCGGCGCGGCGCGCGCGGCGGCGATCACCGTGCGCATGATGGCGAGCCCGGCGCCGTCGCCTCCGACCTTGGCGACGCGGGCGCGGGAGTGGGCGGCCTCGAGGCCCTGGACGAACTCGCCGTCGGCGGCGCGGTCGAACGGCGCGCCCAAGGCGGCGAGCCGTCTGACGGCGTCGGGCGCCTCGCGCGTCAGGATGTCCACCGCCGCAGGGTCGCACAGGCCGTCGCCGGCGGCGAGGGTGTCGGCGGCGTGGAGCTCGGGCGTATCGCCCAGGCGCAGCGCCGCGGCCATGCCGCCCTGGGCCCAGGCCGAGGCGCAGCCTTCGCCGACCGGGGCGGCGCTCAGCACCAGCACCGGTCGCGGGGCGGCGGCGAGGGCGGCGGACAGGCCCGCCAGCCCGGCGCCGACGACGATGACGCCGTCGAACAGCTCGCGATCCACGGATTGCCGGTTCATCGGACGCGTCTCAGATCAGCTCGACATCGACGTGGTGGCGCGCCTTGACCAGGTCGTAGCGCGCGGCGACGGCGGGAGGCGGCAGGTCGATCATGCGCTGAACGGCCAACCGCGCGCGGTCGGAGATGAGCGGATCGACGGTGACCTCGTAACGGTCGTGCAGCAGGGCGTCGTGGATGCCCTCCAGCGTGATCCGCTTCATATGCGGGCACAGGTTGCACGGCCGCACGAACTCGGTGTCCGGCGCATCGCAGGCGACGTTGTCGGCCATCGAGCATTCGGTGATCAGCACCACCTGACGCGGCTTGCGGGTCATGACGTAGTCGGTCATCGCCGCCGTGGAACCGGCGAAATCGGAGGCTTCCAGCACCTCGGCCGGGCATTCCGGGTGGGCGAGGATCTCGGCGTTCGGCCACGCCTCGCGCATCTCGGCGATGTCGGCGGCGGTGAAGCGCTCGTGCACCTCGCAGCGGCCCTGCCAGGCGATGATCTTGATCTCGGTCTGCCGCGCGACGTTGCGGGCGAGGAACTCGTCGGGCAGCAGGATCACCCGATCCACGCCCCACTCGGCGGCCACCGCCTCGACCACCTGGACGGCGTTGGCGCTGGTGCAGCAGATGTCCGTCTCCGCCTTCACCGTCGCGGTGGTGTTGACGTAGGTCACGATGGGCAGGCCGGGGTAGCGCTGCTTGATCAACCGAACATCGGCCGCGGTGATCGACGCCGCCAACGAACAGCCGGCTTGGAGGCTGGGGATCAGAACCGTCTTTTCCGGCGACAAAACCTTGGACGTTTCCGCCATGAAATGGACGCCGGCCTGCACGATGACCCGCGCTTCGCTGCGCGCCGCTTCCCGCGCGAGACCCAGGCTGTCGCCGACATAGTCGCCGACGCCGTGGAAAATCTCCGGAGTCATGTAGTTATGGGCGAGAATGACCGCGTTCTTCTCGGCTTTGAGCCGATTGATCTCGGCGATCAGCGGGGCCTGCAGCCGCCATTCGAGGGGCGTGACATGACCGCCGATCTTGGACCACAGGGCGGTCGTCGCCTCGTCGACCGCTGGAGTGAAGGGGAAGGAGCCGTCAGCCATGTCGCCGCCCTTTTGCTCAAATTGAGCATTTCCTGGCCCAGCCAAGAGCGCCGATTTGGTTCCGGTCGCCTTGTTCGGGAGGGCTTATGCTAGATTTGAGCATAAGTCCCACACCGCATATACGCCTCGCGTTGCCTCGGCGAAAGGGGCCTTCGCTATTTCGTCATGTAATCGTGATCGGCGCGGTTCTCTCGCTCTGCGCCTGCGCGGGCAAGGCGCCGGTGAAGGCTTCCGGTCCGACATCGCAAGCCCGCGCCGCGGCGAAGACCGGCTTTCCCCTGTCCGCGCAGATCGCCCTTCAGCGCGGCATGGACGCCGGAGCGCTCGCCAACGCCGCCCGCCTCGGCGAAGGCGCCGCGAACCCGCTGGACCCGCGTCCCGAGGGCTGGACGAACCTCGATCTGGCAACGCCGCCGGATCTCGGCCTGGGTTCGTTGAGCTTCGAGCAAGCGCAGCGGATGAACGCTTTCCTGCCGACCTCCGACGGTCAGACCGCCGCCGCGCCGTTCGTTCTCAAAGCCAAGGCGGCCGAGCGTGCGCGCGCCCTGCTGTGCCTGACCCAGGCGATCTATTACGAGGCCGCGCTGGAGCCGACGCCGGGGCAGGAGGCGGTGGCCCAGACCGTGATCAACCGGGTGCGGCATCCGGCGTTCCCCAAATCGATTTGCGGCGTCGTGTTCCAGGGCTCAAGCCAGCTCACCGGCTGCCAGTTCTCCTTCACTTGCGACGGCTCGCGGTCCCGGCCGCCGATCGAACCGTTCTGGAGCCGCGCGAAAGCCGTGGCCGAGAGAGCGCTGGACGGCTACGTCATGGCGCCGGCGGGACTGTCGACCCACTACCATGCCGACTACGTCCTGCCGCGCTGGAGTCCGGAAATGGTGAAGATCCGCCAGTTCGGCTCGCAGATTTTCTACCGCTACCCTGGGCCGCTAGGCCAGCCACGGAGCTATCGCGAACGCTACGGCGGCGGCGAACTGCGCGTCTCCATGGTCGGGCCGTCGCCGCAGGCCATCCTAGCGTTCAAGGCGGCGGGCGGTTTGACGCCGCCCACGGCGCCGGGAACGGAGACCTACACCGTCACCGATCCAAGGACCGGAGCCGTCGTCACCCGTGTCGCCGGTCAGGTGCGCCCGGGAAGGCGCGATCCCACGCCCGAGGAGGTCAGCCGCATCAACAGCGTTCTGGCGGCGATGGCGGGGGCGGGGAAGGACGGAGGGACGCCGTAAACTCCATCCTCCTCTCCTTGCGGGAGAAGGATGATTGTGCTCACCAGGCGGCGATCTTCTCCGCCTCGTGGTGCGAGATCGGATGATGCGCCCGGGCGTGGTCTTCCTCGGCGAGGAGACGCACCGCTTCCAGGGCCGCCATGCAGCCCATGCCGGCGGCGGTGACGGCTTGGCGATAGACGTCATCGGTGACGTCGCCGGCGGCGAAGACGCCCTTGATCTGGGTCGATGTCGCGCCGGGCTCGACATGGAGGTAGCCGGCGTCGTCCATCCGAAGCTGTTCCTTGAACAGTTCGGACGCCGGGGCGTGGCCGATGGCGACGAAAAAGCCGTCGCAGGGAATGTCGCGGCGTTCCCCGGTTTGGGTGTCTCGTACCGTGATGCCGGTCACGCCGAGCGGGTCCTCCGTCCCGATAACTTCTTCGACGGCCTGGTTCCACACCACCTCGATCTTGGGATTGGCGAACAGGCGTTCCTGCAGGATGCGCTCGGCGCGCAGTTCGTCGCGGCGGTGAACCAGGGTCACCTTCGAGGCGAACTTGGTGAGGAACAGAGCTTCCTCCACCGCCGTGTTGCCGCCGCCGGCGACCACGACCGCCTTGCCGCGATAGAAGAAGCCGTCGCAGGTGGCGCAGGCCGAGACGCCAAATCCCTGGAACTTGGCCTCGGTCGGAAGTCCCAGCCACTTGGCCTGGGCGCCGGTGGCGATGATCAGGGTCTCGGCCAGCCACACGGCGCCGGAATCGCACGTGAGCCGAAACGGCCGGCATGACAGATCCGCCGAGACCACGATGTCGTTGACGATCTCGCAGCCGACATGTTCGGCCTGTTCGCGCATCTGCTCCATGAGCCACGGCCCCTGGATGACGTCGGCGAAGCCGGGGTAGTTCTCGACATCGGTGGTGATGGTGAGCTGGCCGCCCGGCGTCAGGCCGGCGATCAGCACCGGGTTCAACAGAGCGCGCGCGGCGTAGACGCCGGCGGTGTAGCCCGCCGGACCCGCGCCCACGATCAGGCAGCGAACGGAGCGAGGTTCGGTCATCGGCGGCTTAGCGCCTCAAACCCACTCGACCTTGGTGATCTCATAGGCCTTGACGCCGCCGGGTGTGTTCACCTCGACCACATCGCCGGTCTCCTTGCCGATCATCGCCCGCGCGATAGGCGAGATGATCGAGATCTTGCCGGAGCCGACGTCCGCCTCATGCTCGCCAACGATTTGGTAGCGCGCCTTAGCCTCGGTGTCCTCGTCGACCACGCTGACCGTGGCGCCGAACTTGACCTGCGGACCGGAAAGCTTGGAGACATCGATGATCTGAGCCCGCGCCATGCGGTCCTCGATCTCGGCGATGCGGCTCTCGATCCAGCCCTGGCGGTCCTTGGCGGCGTGGTATTCGGCGTTTTCGGACAGGTCGCCATGCTGGCGCGCCTCGCCGATGGCGGCGGTGATCGCCGGCCGATCCTGAGTCTTGAGACGCCTGAGTTCCTCGTCGAGGGCATGAAAGCCCCCGACGGTCATCGGTACTTTTTCCATGAGGGTTTAGCTTGTCGCCCTTCTCAAGATGTCCGGAACGCGGCGCGCGACGGCGCGCGGCCGGGGGCGGCGAAGATAGAGCGCGGACGCGTCAAATTCAAGTTGCGGGTGCGAAGACGCCTGTCAGCGAACCGACAGCCCGCCGTCGATCACGAGTTCCATGCCCGTGACGTAGCGCGACTCGTCGCCGGCCAGCCAGAGCACGCCGGCCGCGATGTCCTCGGGAAGTCCCTTGACGCCCAAGGGCACCGCGATGGTGGAGAGCGCGTCGAGATCGGGCGGCGCGTTGGCGCCCGGCGCGTCGGTCGGGACGATCGCTTGCCAGATGGGCGTCTCGATGATGCCGGGATGGACGGAATTGACCCGCACGCCGTCCTTCGCCGCACCGCACTCCAGGGCGACGGCCTTGGTGAACAGCCGAACCGCGCCTTTGGTGGCGCTGTAGGCGGCGAGGGTCGGCGAGCCCTTCAGCCCGGCGACGGAAGACACGTTGACGATCGAGCCGCCGTTTCCAGCCTCGCGCATCAACGGCAGGGCGTGCTTGCAGCCGAGGAAGACGCCGTCGACGTTGACCCGCTGTTGCTTCTGGAAGTCGGCGAGGCTCATCTGGGTGATGCTGGCGGCGGCGATCGCGATGCCGGCGTTGTTGACCAGAATGTCCAGCCGCCCGAAGTCGCGCTTCACCGTGGCGATCACCTCGATCCAGGCCTCTTCCGAGGTGACATCGTGGTGAAGGTAACGCGAAGGGCCGCCGATCTCGGCCGCGAGGGCCTCGCCCAAATGGTCCTGAACGTCGGTGAGGATCACCGCCGCGCCCTCGGCCGCGAGCCGCCGGGCGCAGGCCGCGCCGATACCCGACGCGCCGCCGGTGACGAGCGCGATCTTGCTTTCAAGTTGGTTCATGCCGTTCCTCCATCGAATCATCGCTGTCTTTCTTTACGCCTTCGACCTACCGACGTAGTTGTAGACACGTACCTTCAAATGGGAGATCGGCGTGGGTGAGAGCCGTTTAACAAGCCGCGAGTTCAATCAGGATGCCAGCCGCGCCAAAAGGGCCGCGCTTAAGGGGCCTGTGTTTATCACCGATCGAGGGCGACCCGCGCACGTGCTTCTCTCAATCGAAGACTACCGAAAACTGGTGGGCGATAAGGTGTCCCTGCTCGACGCCATCGCGCAGCCGGATGGAGACGAAATCGACTTCGAACCCCCCCGCCTGCAAGGCTCGACGTTCCGCGCCGCCGACCTCGGCTGATGTACATGCTCGACACGAACGTTGTTTCCGAACTGCGCCGCCGTGGCACAGCCGACGCCCGCGTACTGGCTTGGGCGGCCGAGGCGGACGCGGCGACGTTCTACTTGTCAGCGGTCACCATCCTCGAAATCGAGGTCGGCGTTCTGCTCATGGAACGGCGCGACGTGAAGCAAGGGGCCATGCTGCGCCAATGGCTTGAGCGCCAGGTCCTGCCGGCGTTCGAAGGCCGCGTCTTCGCTTTCGACACGATGGTGGCTCGCCGCTGCGCAACCTTGCACGTCCGCGATCCGCGACCGGACCGCGACGCCATCATCGCCGCGACCGCGCTCGTCCACGGCATGGCCGTTGTAACTCGTAACGTCATCGATTTCGAAGGAACCGGAGTGACGCTCGTGAATCCGTGGCGATATGATCCGTAAGAACGGGCCGTTCAGTGCAGCACCGACGGCAGCCAGGCGCCCCGGGGTTCGCTGTAGAGGCCCATGCTCATCAGGGTCATGGACTGGGTGATCTTCAGGCCCTTGCCGAGGCACCAGCGCATCAACGCGCCATTCCGCGACGGGACGAGAAATCCCGGCCCAGCGTAGGAGCGCGCCGCCGCGATCAGGGCGGTGAGGTCGTCGGTGGTCTCGGCGGCGGCGTGGCCGAAGAATCCGATCTGAGTGGCGTAGCCGGTGATCCGACCGTCCCGCTCGACCACCGTCGCCGCGCCATGGGCGACGGCGTCCCGCAATTCGCCGTCGCGCGCGAAGCCGTGGACGGTCATGCAGACGGCGTCGCACGGTTCGAGGTCGGCCTGGGTGGCCGGGCGCGCGGCGTGTCCATCGACCGCCTGGTTCACCGCGGGCCCCTGGAAGCACGACAGGTGTTCACGCACCTCGAACCCCAGTTTGGAATACAGCGACAGCGATCGGGTGTGATAGCCGGCCTGCACCAGCCGGACGCCAGCGAAGCCCTTCGCGATCGAGCGGTCCATCACCGCCCGCATGAGCAGCGCGCCGACGCCCTTGTTCTGCACTCTTGGGTCGACGGTGATCGGCCCGACGCCGGCGATCGGATGGCGTTCGGCAAGGAAGTTGCCGCCGACGATCCACCCGTCCTCCTCGGCGACGACACTAAAGGTTTCGGGATTGCCGAGCATTCCGCCGACGGCACGGGTGGCGATCTCGGCGTTGGGCAGGTCCGGAGGGAACCCGTGCGCGGTGGCGATGGCGTGAAAAGCCTCGAAACAGATGCGCCCGCATTCAGCCGCATCGTCGGGCCGACCCTCGCGAAGGGTGATGGTCATCGGCGTTTCACAACCCCCCGGGCGGCTCAGCGCATCATCTTCAATGGGAACCATAACTCTGCAACGAGCGCACCTCCAGTGGACCGGTCCCCTCTGACGCGATCGCCCGCGCCGCCGCCAGCGCTCCCGCCGCCGTGGTGTAGTAGGGGATTTTCATCATCAGGGCGGCGCGGCGCAGGGAGAAGCTGTCTTCCAGCGACTGGCGGCCCTCGGTGGTGTTGAAGACGAGCTGGACCTCGCCGTTCTTCATCTGGTCGACGATGTGCGGCCGGCCTTCCAGGACCTTGCGGACCGCCGTGGCGGGGAGGCCGAGCGCGGTTAGGTGACGGCAGGTGCCGGCGGTGGCGATAACGCGGAAGCCGCGCGCGAGCAGCAGCCGCACCGGCTCCTCGATCCACGGCTTGTCGGACTCCTTGACCGAGACGAACACCGCACCCTCGCTGGGTAGGGTGACGCCGCCGGCGAGCTGGCTCTTGGCGAAGGCGCGGGCGAAGGCAGGGGCCATGTCGGCCTCGCCGTCGCGTTTCCAATCCAGGCCCATCACTTCGCCGGTGGAGCGCATCTCGGGACCGAGCACGGTGTCGACACCCGGGAACTTGGCGAACGGAAACACCGCCTCCTTCACCGCGACATGGCCGTAGGACGCGTCGCTCAGGCCGAAGCTGGCGAGGGCGGCGCCGGCCATGATCTTGGCGGCGATGGCGGCGATCGGCTGGCCGATAGTCTTGGCTACGAACGGCGCGGTGCGGCTGGCGCGGGGATTGACCTCCAGCACGAAGATTCGCGGGTGGTCGGACAGCGGCTCCTCGATGGCGAACTGCACGTTCATCAGTCCACGAACGTTCAAGGCAAGCGCCATCTCGCGGGTCTGCCGTTTGAGTTCGTCGATCGTCTCGGCACGGAGGGAAAACGGCGGCATCGAGCAGGCGCTGTCGCCGGAATGGACACCGGCCTCCTCGATATGCTCCAGCACCCCGGCGACGAAGACATCCTTGCCGTCGCACAGGGCGTCGATGTCGACCTCGGTGGCGCGCGAGAGGTAGGCGTCGATCAGCACGGGAGCGCCGGGCGCGGCCAGCACGGCGGCGGCCATGTAGCGGTCGAGCTGGGCGTCGTCGCGCACGATCTCCATGCCCCGGCCGCCGAGGACATGGGAAGGACGGATGACGACGGGGTAGCCGATTCGCGCGGCGATCGCCGTCGCCTCCTCGGTGGAGCGGGCGATGCCGTTTTCCGGCTGAGCGATGTGGAGCCGGTTTAGCAGGGCCTGAAACCGCTCGCGATCCTCCGCCAGATCGAGGGAATCGACCGAGGTGCCGAGGATCGGGAAGCCGGCGGCCTCCAGCGCCGGGGCAAGCTTGAGTGGCGTCTGGCCGCCGAACTGGACGATGACTCCGGCGAGTTCGCCGCGCGAGCCTTCGACGTGGAGCACCTCCAGCACATCCTCGGCGGTGAGCGGCTCGAAATAGAGCCGGTCGGAGGTGTCGTAGTCGGTGGAGACCGTCTCCGGGTTGCAGTTGATCATGATCGACTCGACGCCGCTGTCGGCCATGGCGAAGGCGGCATGGCAGCAACAGTAGTCGAACTCGATGCCCTGGCCGATGCGGTTGGGTCCCCCGCCAAGGATCACCGCCTTGCGCCGGTCGGTGGGATCGGATTCGCATTGCGGCGGCTGGCCGAGGCCGCCGCGTTCGTAGGTCGAATACATGTAGGGCGTGATCGCCGCGAACTCGGCGGCGCAACTGTCGATGCGCTTGAAGACGGGGCGGACGTTCAGCGCGTGACGATGGGCGCGAACCTCGCTTTCGGTCGAGCCGGTGAGCTGTGCGAGACGAGCGTCGGAGAAGCCCATGGCCTTGAGGTCGCGCAGACGTTCGGCGTCGCCGGGCAGTCCCGCGGCGCGAATGCCCGCCTCGGTCGCGATGAGGTCCTCGATCTGGCGCAGGAACCAGGGCTCGTAGCTGCACGCCCGGCTGATCTCCTCGACGGTCAGTCCGTGACGAAAAGCCTGGGCGATCACGCGGAGGCGGTCGGGCGTCGGTTTACCCAGCGCCCGGACGATGGCGGCGTCGCCGCCGTCTAGATCGTCTGCATCCGGAATGTCGATTTCGTCAAGTCCGGAGAGACCGGTCTCCAGGCCGCGCAGCGCCTTCTGCAGGCTTTCGGCGAAGGTCCGCCCGATGGCCATGACCTCACCGACCGACTTCATCTGGGTGTTGAGGTCGGGGATCGCGCCCGGGAACTTTTCGAAGGCGAAACGAGGGATTTTGGTGACGACGTAGTCGATCGAGGGTTCGAACGAGGCCGGGGTCGCGCCGGTGATGTCGTTGGTCAGCTCGTCCAGGGTGTAGCCGACCGCCAGCCGCGCGGCGACTTTCGCGATGGGAAAGCCCGTGGCCTTCGACGCCAAGGCGGAGGACCGCGAGACGCGGGGGTTCATCTCGATCACCACCATCCGCCCATCGGCGGGATTCACGGCGAACTGGACGTTGGAGCCGCCGGTCTCCACCCCGATCGCGCGCAGCACGGCGATCGAGGCCGAGCGCATGCGCTGGTATTCCTTGTCGGTAAGGGTCAGCGCCGGCGCGACCGTGATCGAGTCGCCGGTGTGAACCCCCATCGGATCGATGTTCTCGATCGAGCAGACGATGATGCAATTGTCCGCGCGGTCGCGGACGACCTCCATCTCGTACTCTTTCCAGCCCAGCACGCTCTGCTCGATCAGCACCTCGTTGGTGGGCGACAAATCGAGGCCACGCTCCACGATCTCGCGGAACTCCTCCATGTTGTAGGCGATGCCGCCGCCGGTGCCCGCGAGAGTAAAGGAGGGGCGGATGATCGCCGGCAGGCCGACGATCGGCTGGGCCTCCAGCGCCTCCTCCAGGGTGTGGACCGCGCGCGAGGTCGGGCTTTCCAGACCGATGCCATCCATGCAATCGCGGAACTTCTGCCGGTCCTCGGCGCGTTCGATGACCTCGGCCCGAGCCCCGATCATTTCGACGCCATATCTGGCCAGAGCGCCCGACGCCTCCAGCGCGAGCGCGGTGTTCAGCGCGGTCTGGCCGCCCATAGTGGGGAGCAGGGCGTCCGGCCGCTCGTCGGCGATGATCCGCTCGACCACATCGGCGGTGATCGGCTCGATGTAGGTCGCGTCGGCGACCTCCGGATCGGTCATGATCGTCGCCGGATTGGAGTTGACCAGGACGATCCGATAACCCTCGGCGCGCAGCGCCTTGCACGCCTGCACGCCGGAATAGTCGAATTCGCACGCCTGCCCGATGACGATCGGTCCCGCGCCGATGATCAGTATGCTCTCGATGTCGGTGCGTTTGGGCAAGACCAGGAAACTTTCGCGCGGAAACACGGCCGCGCGGCGAGGCGTGTCCGGTGGAGTGAGGAATTTGGCTAAGGGGCGGATGTAGATCGGGCGCGCGGGCGGGGCAAGTCCGCGCATCGCCTATCCACCCAGATCATCGGCCGGCTTGCCCGCAAGTCGATCGCCGGTTGATCCAATTCCTTGGTGGTTACGTTAAAGACGCGTCGTCGCCTGGGCGGCTTAAACTTCAAGGAGGCCCAGATGACTGGCGCCAAATCTCTACTTCTCGCCGCGTCCGCGGTTCTGGCTTTCGGCGCGGCGGGGCTGGCCAATGCTCAAACGACCGATCCGATGGTCGGCGGAGCGGCGATGTATCCGTCGAAAAACATCGTCGAGAATGCGATGGCCTCGCCCGACCACACCACCCTGGTGGCGGCGGTGAAGGCGGCGGGATTGGTCGACACCCTGCAAGGCGCCGGGCCGTTCACGGTGTTCGCCCCGACCAACGAAGCCTTCGCCAAGCTGCCGGCGGGCACGGTCGATACCTTGCTGAAGCCCGAGAACAAGCCGATGCTGGTCAAAGTGCTGACCTATCATGTCGTGCCCGGCAAATGGGACGCCAAGCGCCTGATGGGCGCGATGAAGGGCGGCGGCGGCAAGGCCACCCTGACCACCGTCGAGGGCGAACCCCTAATCGTTTCGATGCAGGACGGCGGGGTCTATCTGACCGATGTCAAGGGCGGCAAGTCGATGGTGACGATTTCCGATGTCATCCAGTCCAACGGCGTGATCCATGTCGTCGACACCGTCCTGATGCCGTAATCGGCTCAGGTCCACCCGACGAAAAAAGGGCCGGCGCTGATGCGTCGGCCCTTTCCGATTCAGGAATGACGTTCGGGTCCGTTGCGGACCCGAGGGATCGATCTAGGCCTGGAGTTGGCCGGCCGACATCTTGCCGTTCTTCGCGTCGCGTTCCAGTTCGTAGGTGATCTTCTGGCCTTCACGCAGCGAGCCGAGGCCCGCGCGTTCGACCGCGGAGATGTGAACGAACACGTCGGCCCCGCCCGCATCCGGTTGGATGAAGCCGAAGCCTTTTTGGCCGTTGAACCATTTGACAGTACCGGTAGCCATTTAGATTTAGTCCTTTAGTGAAGGGCGCCGCACAGCGCGGACCCTTTTCGTTAATCAAAGTCGGGAGGATCGGGGTGGCGGGTCCGGGGGCTACCTTAGGAAGCGTGGAAGAGCGGCCGAACCAAAACGAATTCGATACTCCCTCATTTACCCGATCCGAGCCCCAGCGGCAAGCGAATGTCGAATCGACGCCCGCGCCTTTCAAATCGATGCTCGGGACCCAATATCAATGGGAGTTTCGTAAATCGGAGAGGACGACGCGACCGTGAGCCTGCTGGAAAAAATCCCCAATCTGGACGACGCGTCCCTGAAGAACCTGCTCGACAACGCCAAACGCCTCGGCGCCTCCGGCAGCCCCAAACAGCAGGCCGACGCCGCCGAACTGCTCCCTGCGCTCGAAGCGGCGGTGGCCGAACGGAAGGCGGTCAAGCTCGGCGCCGCCGCCGAGAAGCGCGCGCTGACCAAGAAACCGGCCGCGCCGAAGGCCCTCAAGGTGGTCAAGGCGAAGAAGACGGCCGAAACCGTCGACGCCTGAAGCGCGAAGCGGCCGGCAACGTCAAGCATCGGCCCGCGCCGCGTTCATTGTCTCCACGAACCGGCTGAACACTCCCATCGCGTCGGTCGGGCCGGGCGACGCTTCCGGGTGATGCTGGACCGACGACACCGGCCTGCCCTTCAGCTTCAGCCCGGCGTTGCTGCCGTCGAACAGGGAGACGTGGGTCTCCTCCAGCTCGGCCGGCAGGCTGGCGCGATCGACCGCGAAGCCGTGGTTCATCGACACGATCTCCACCGCCCCGGTGGCTAGGTTCTTCACCGGATGGTTGGCGCCGTGGTGGCCCTGGTCCATCTTCACCGTCCTACCGCCAAGGGCGAGGGCGAGGAGCTGGTGGCCGAGACAGATGCCGAGCAGCGGAACGCCGCTGGCCGCCAGGTCGCGGATCGCCGGCGCCGCCCACATCGCCGTGGCCGCCGGATCGCCCGGCCCGTTGGCGAGCACGATCCCGTCCGGACGTAGCGCCAGAACCTCCGCCGCCGTGGTCCTCGCCGGGACGATGGTCACCCGCGCCCCCGCGGCGGTCAGCGCCCTGGCGATGTTGCGCTTCACGCCATAGTCGATCAGCACCACGTGACCGCGATTGCCCGGACCCGTCTCATAGCCGATGTCGCCCGACCACGCCCCCTCGCGCCACGCCGCCGGCTCCTCGATCGAGGCCGGTCCGGCCAGATCCGCGCCGCCGATGCCCGCCCAGGCGCGGGCGCGGGCGATCATGGCGTCCAGGTCGAAGCGGCCGTCGGGGCTGTGGGCGATGACGCCGTGCGGCATGCCAGACCGCCGGATGGTGTGGGTCAGCGCGCGGGTGTCGATCTGCGACACCCCGACCAGGCCCCGGCGCATCATCCAGTCGGTCAGGTCGCTCGCCGCGCGCCAGTTGGCCGAGGCCGTCGGCCGCGCGCGGAACACCGCCCCCACCGCCGCGCGCTCGGCGCCGCCGGAGAGCTGCTCCAAATCCTCGAAATTGACTCCGACATTGCCGATGTGCGGAAAGGTGAAGGCGACGATCTGCGACATGTACGACGGGTCGGTCAGGATCTCCTGATACCCGGTCATCGCGGTGTTGAAACACACCTCGCCCAGCGCCTCGCCGACGAAGCCGCAGCCGACACCCGGCAGAATGGTCCCGTCTGCCAGCGCCAGAACCCCCGTCGCGCCGTTCGGAAGATCGGTCGGCATGGCGGCATCCTTCGCGACGGGCAAACGGCGGGGTGGTTAAGAGGCTGGCCGCCCGCCGTCAACGCGGCTTGAAGAGCATCAAGGCGAGAGGGCGGCTTCCCGATCGCCGGGGGCGGGGATCGCGGGCGGCTTCGGCCGGAGGTCTTCGTATACGGGGCTGGGGCGCTCGACCTTCCAAGCGCTCCAGTCGTCCGTGGCGCCGACATCGGCGCTGACCTGTTCGACGGTGTCGCGGAAAAGGGCGTGGGGCAGGATGTCCGGGCGTTCGAATTCGGCGCGCTCGGCTTCAGGCCGGTCCCGGTCGCGATCCCGCAAGGAAGAGCCGGCGGGACGCCGGCGGACCGGAAGACCATCTTGGTCCGCCGGCGTCTCGCCGGCATCTTCGCGGACCGCGCCCGCGTCGCAGTACGTGACAACGCCGGCCCGGATGTCCCGCACGATCTCGGCGACCTTCATCTCCAGCATCAGGGTCAGGCGAACAGCGCGGGTGACCTTCTGCAAGGACTCCGCGGCGTCTCTGGCTCCGCAGGCGTTAGCCCGGCCGACCTCCGGCATGAAATACTGATCGTCGAGAATCGTTTCCGCCGCCTTGGCCGAGGCCACCGCCGAAGCGGTGAACGCCCGCGCCGCCGTCATCGCCATTTCGGCCAGCTCGCCCAGCATGGCGAGCTGCCGCTCGGCGATAGCGAGGGTGGGGTCGGTTCGGGGCTCGGGCGTTTCGGTCACGGTCACAACAAGATATTTGCATATTGCGATCCTGTCAAGCGCCTATCGTCGACCTCCGGAGCGCGGTCGTCCCGACCGCCCTCCGGCGAGGTCAGGGCGGAGTCCGTCGCGCTTGACCGTGGGAGCGGGCTGAGCGACTTTCATCCATGGCCGACGGTGGAATGACACTCGAATTGACCGAGACTCTCACCGACCGCTTGATCGCGGCCGCGGAAAAGGCTGGGCGGGCGCCCGCTGACTACGCCGCCGAGATCATCGGCGGAGCGCTGGACGACGACTGGTCCGAGGCGGAACGGCGATGGGCGGACTATGAGCGAACCGGGAAATCCGTTTCCCTGAAGGACGCGATGGCCGAGCTTCGCGACGGCCTGAAGGCGCATTTCGACGCCAAGGTGTGAAACGCGTCAGGCTGACAGCCGCCGCCACGGACGATGTGCGTCGGCTAAAGGACTTTCTCGTTGGTAAGAGCAGACGCGCCGCCGAGCGAGCCGTCGACGCGATCGAAGCCGGCCTTGAATGCCTACAGGAGTTCCCGGACCGGGGACGGCCTGGACCGCGCGGCGGCCTGCGTGAACTCGTCATACGGTTTGGTAGAGACGGCTATGTCGCGCAGTATCGCGTGACGGCGGAAGAGGTGATCATCCTCCGAATCCATCACGGACGCGAGCGGCGGTAGCGGCGTTTGTAGGCGGCATGCCACGAGCGTTGAGCGTACTGTCTGGAGCGCGGTCGTCCCGACCGCGTCTTTCTGACCAAACTTGGCTTCCCCGACACTATGCCACATATCATCGAGCGACACAGCTTCTAGGTGTGACACATGACCGAGTTTGTCGATGTGCGGGTCGCCCCCAACGGGCGCATGGTCCTGTAGAATCGACTCCGTAAATCGCTCGGACTTACGGGCGGCGGCGTCCTGCTGGCGTCGATCGAAGGCGACCATGTCGAACTGCGCCACGCCGGCCACGGCGTGGCCGAGGCCCAGACGCTCTATCGCGCGTCCGTGGTGGAAGACCGCTCGAGCGACGATTTCCTGGAGTCCCGGCGCGCCGAGGCGGCGCGCGAAGGCGACGACTGACCATGGCGCGCGCCGTGCTGGACGCCTCGGCCGTCATCGCTTTGCTGCGCGACGAGGCGGGCGCCGGCGTGGTCGCCGCCCATGCGGGCGACGCCCTGATCTCGGCGGTCAACCTGCAGGAGGTGATCGAGGCGCTGCTCGTCCGCGGCGTCACCCTGGAGATCGCTCGCCGCATGATCGACGCCCTCCGGCTGGGCGCGCGCCCCCACGGCGCGGAAGACGCCTACGCCGCCGCCGCCCTGTACGAGGCGACGCGAAGCCGGGGATCGGGACTCGGCGATCGCACGTGCATGGCTCTGGCGATTTCCACCGGCCTGCCGGCGATCACCACCGATCGGGCATGGAGCGAGCTCGTGATCCCCGGGCTGAAGGTGGTCCTCGCGCGGTGAACCTTCACCTCGCGTGTGTCTCTCGACCGAATCCCGCTTAGCCCCTACCGATCGTTTCGATGGACATCTTCACTCACGTTGGGATCGAATTGCCGATCACCGGCGATGCATCGCGTCGGGGGAGGGCCTTATCGAAGGCGCTTCACACGCCCTTGTTCAACTACAAGGTCGTCGGCGACGCGATGAGGCGCGGCGCGAAGGTATTCAATCCGACCGACTATCAATCGGCGGCGGCGGTCGACTACGCCCGCAAGATCAACGACGCCAACTTCCGCAAACAGAACGAGTTAAAGGTTCGCGAAGTCCTTCTTCAAGACATCGTCCAGACGGTGCTCGGCTATCGCTCCTTCGACCCATCCAAGCCCTATAGCCTGGAGCGGGAATATCCGATCCGCGGCGGCTCCGTCGACACGGCGCTCGGCCGCTTCAACGATCCAGGCGCCGAGAGCGGGATCGTCGCGCCCTTCGAACTGAAAGGACCTGGAACGATCGATCTCGACAGGATCATGCCGGGGCGAGGGCGCAGCCCCGTTCAACAGGCTTGGGACTACGCCATAGATGCGCCGGGGTCGCGATGGGTTCTGGTATCCAACTGTCTGGAGATCAGACTCTATCGGTTCGGCCGGGGACGCAGCGCCTTCGAACGGTTCGACCTCACCAGGCTGGATCAGCCTGGCGAACACCACCGGCTTTGGCTCATCCTCGCCGAGGCCAACCTGTTCGGCGGCGGGACCGAGCGGTTGCTCGCGGACAGCGACAACGCCGCGCGCGCGATCACCAACGAACTCTACAAACAGTACAGCGATTTGCGGAAACGCCTGATCGCGTTTCTCAACAACGGCGGGGATGGTCCGGCGCTGGCACCGCTGCAAGCCATCGAGATCGCGCAGAAGCTACTGGACCGCATCCTGTTCATCGCCTTCGCACAACGCACCGATCTGATGGCGGACAATCTGCTGTCGGGCGCGGCCAAGGCGATCAACAATTTCGCGCCGCAGCCGCTGTGGCGCAACTTTCTCGGCCTGTTCCGGGCCGTGGATGTGGGCAACCCGAAGCTCGACGTGCCGCCCTACAACGGCGGACTGTTCTCGGAAGACCCCGTCGCCGACCAGATCATCCTGCCCGATCACCTCGCCGAGGAGATCGCGGGTCTAGGCCAATGGGACTATCGTCGCGAGGTGCCGGTAACGGTGCTGGGCCATCTGTTCGAGCAATCGATCACCGATCTCGAAATCCTCAAGTCCGGCGCGGCGCCGGCGGTCTCGAAGAAGAAGCGGGAGGGGGTGGTCTACACCCCCGACATGATCACCCGCTTTCTGGTGGACAAGACCATCGGCCGGTCGCTGGACGAACGGCGCGAGGCGCTGGCGGAGGCCCACGGCATGCCCGACGAGGCGCCGCCGGAGACACAGGTCGCGTTCTGGGCCGCCTATCTCGGCGCGATCTCCGAATTCACCATCGTCGACCCGGCGTGCGGGTCCGGCGCCTTCCTCGTCGCGGCGTTCGACGAAATGGCGCGGCGCTATCGCGACGTGGTGACGGCGCTCGAAGGTCTCGACGTCGAGATCGATTTCGACGTGTTCGACCGCATCCTCACCCGCAACCTGCATGGCGTCGATCTCAATCCGGAGTCGGTGGAGATCACCCGCCTGTCGCTGTGGCTGAAGACCGCCCGCCGAGACCACCGGCTTGAGAACCTCGAGGCGACGATCAAGGTCGGTGACAGCCTGATCGACGATCCCGCCTTCACCGCCCGGCCGTTCGACTGGCGCGCCGCGTTTCCGGAGGTGTTCGCGCGCGGCGGCTTCGACGTGGTGATCGGCAATCCGCCCTATGTGCGGATGGAGCATCTAAAGGCGTTCAAGCCCTACTTGGCCAAGACCTATGTCGTCGCCGACGACCGCACTGATCTCTACGCCTGTTTCTTCGAGCGGGGCGTTCGCGCGCTGAAGGCCGGCGGCCGGCTCGGCTACATATCGTCCTCGACCTTCTTCAAGACGGGCTCGGGCGCCAACCTGCGCACCTTCCTGTCGGACGATCTGGCCATCGAGTCGGTCGTCGACTTCGGTGATGTCCAGGTTTTCGAGGGCGTGACCACCTATCCCGCGATCCTGACCCTGAAGAAAACCGCCGAGGCGGCCGGCGATCTCGCCTTTCTGGCGATTAAGGACGCGCTCCCGGAAGACCTCGACCGCGCGTTCCAGTCCGACGGCCAGCTCATGCCCCGAATGCGCCTCGGTGTCAGCTCCTGGCAATTGGAGGGTGACGCGCTCGCGCGGTTGCGGGCGAAGATCGCCACCGGTCGCAAGACGCTGGGCGAGGTCTACGGTCCGCCGCTCTACGGCATCAAGACGGGGCTCAACGAAGCCTTCGTCATCGACCGCGCCACGCGCGACGCCCTGGTCGCCGCCGATCCAAAGTCCGACGAACTGCTGAAGCCCTTTCTGCGCGGCGAGAACATCAAGCGTTGGCGGGTGGAAAGCGAAGACCTCTTCCTGATCAATACGCCGAAGGGGAAGGTCGATATCGAAGCCTATCCGGCGGTGCACAACTGGCTGTCGCCGTTTCGCGACAGGCTGGAGAAGCGCGCGACGCAGCAAAAATGGTGGGGAGTTGCAGCAGGCACAGTTGGCGTATCAAGAGAGCTTGGCGCGCCCGAAAATTGTTTGGCCCCACTTTCAAGTGTCTCGCAGCTTCAGCTTCGACGAAAGTTCGGTGTTCCTGAACAACAAGTGTTTCTTCTTTCCGACGAACGATTTATTTCTGGTCGGTCTTCTCAATTCTCGGCTTTCTTGGTTTCAGCTATATACGCTCGCTCGTCTCAAGAGGGGCGGGTATATCGAGGCGGAGGCGCAGTACGTTGCCCAACTTAGTGCTCCGACTTGCCCGTCGTCGTCGAAGGCGGCGGTTGCGCGATTAGCGGAAGCAAATGGATACGCCGCGATTGATCGTTCCGAGATCGACCGCAGGGTTCAACATCGTATCCTCGATCTCGCGCCTGTTCACCGCCGCAGACTCACGACCCGTTTGGCTGAATGGCACATGTTGAACTTCGCGGATTTCCGAAGCGAAATCGCGAAGGTGTTCGGCACCGATATTCCACTGAAACAACGCGGCGAGTGGGAAACCTACCTCGCCGAGAACGCTGCCGAGGTGAACGCCCTCACCGCCCGCATCGCCGCCGCCGAACGCGAGATCGACGCCATCGTCTACCGCCTGTTCGACCTCACTCCAGGCGAGATCGCTTTGCTCGAAGCTTCGATTGCTGGTCAGCACTGAGCGCGGCTTGCTTTAGACGGTGAGATGCGCCGTCTGCCCGGGACGTTCGGCGGCTGGATGTTCCGACCACCGAAAGTTGACAACTACCTTGAATCCGACTTGTTCCGCTAGATAGCGTGTCGCTTTCCATGCTTTATTGGCGTTCTGACCTTGCACACTCAAGCCGGCTTCGGGAATGTGTTTGTAACCATCGTCCGTCTTTTCACCAACAACGTGGTTCACCACGATCAAGTCGGCGATCTTTAGACCCTTCGGCATGTGCAAGGCCGCTTGCCTGATAGTGTGCAGCATCAGGGCGTTCCAATTGCACAGCCAAGGCGCAAGCGCTTTTCCATTCAGAACCGCCGATGTCACCGCAGTATGCGTCAGGTTCGGAGTCATGGCACCGTCGGCGACAGAAGGACGCGATTGGTGAAGCGTCGCTCCACCTTTCTCGACGAGATCGAACAATCGCTGAAGCGTCGTATCGTTCGTGTCGACGAGCGGGGTCGCAAAGGTCTGCAATCGTTTGAAAGTAGCGTCGGAGATCTCGAGTGTGGGCATTCGGGCGACTCCTGCAAGCTGATATAGAGGCCTTAGCGCTGTAGTGCCATATCGGTCAAGAGCCAAATTGATTGCCGTGGTGTTATAAAGTCCATGAGCAGTCGTGGCTCGACGCCGCCGCGCCTTGTGGATAAAAGAAGAGTTGCGTCGAGGATCACACTTGGCCACCAATGTTCAAATGGACCCACGGATCTCGTCGACACGGTGCCCAAAGCGTTTCCGCTACCGGGTTCACCCGCGCCAGATGTAGGTTTCTGACGCGAAACCCAACGTCTGCTTGTGGCGCTTCAGTGACAGTGGCGTGTGTCACGACTCGTCCGCGGAAGCTGCCCACGGACGTCCCGCGTCGGGATCGACGTCGACCGCGGCGCTTGGCGCACAATTCCATCCCGCGCCGTTTAAAGGAGCAGAACGCCACGCTCCCTGCGCGGCTGTTTTCTACCCCGTGGTCCGAACGACGGCGCGGCCATGAACAAACGCTCGCCGCGCGTGTTCGATGTGACGATTACTATCAGGGAGCCCCCACCATGAACGTCCTTTCCGTTGGAGAAGATCCATCCACGGTCGACTATTCGAAAACGCCGGACGGTGTGGACGAGGCCTACATCCGCCAGGGCATCGACAAGGCGCTGGCCGAGATGCAGGCGCGGGGATGGCGCGCGCGGATGTGCATCGTGCCCCCGGACATCGACGCGGCGCTCGCGTCCTTCAGGCGGATGCTGGCCGAGGAATTAGTCGATGTGATCTTGTTCGGTGGTGGGCTGCGCATGCCGCCCGATCGCGTCGAAGTGTTCGAAGCGTTGATGAACGAAGCGCGTCGTTCCGCGCCTCACGCCCGCTTGGCGTTCGACAACGGTCCCCACGAGGGGGCGGACGCGGTCTCCCGCCAGGTGAAGACCTGAGAGTGCTCGGCCATTGGGTTCGGCAAGTCGGCGTCCAGCCGGCCGGCGAGGCTTCCCGCCGCCCGTCGGAAATGCGCGTCCCGCGTTCTCGCGGACCGGGATGATTTCCGCTCCTTCCTCTCCCGGCCTATAATATCGCGCATCGGCGCGGTCGTTTGTTCACCCCGCGCGCGGGCGACCCCATGAGCGATGATCCTCTGTTCCACGTTCTCCAGCGTCATTCTCGCGGCGAACTCACGTCCTGGATGGTCATGGACCAGACGGGTCTGGAGTATGGCGAGGTGTTGGACGCGCTCGGCAGGCATGGCTTGACGCCGCCTCGGCCGAACTTCGACGGCGTCAACGGTCCCGCTCTGCGGCGCGGCGTCGACGCTCTTGTCGCCATGCTGGGCGGCGAGGCGCGGCCTTGACGTCGTACGGCCTTATCGTCTGCGACGCCTCGCCCCTGATCACTCTGGCCAAGGCGGGCGAACTCGATGTGCTGCCGCGACAGCGCCTGCCGGTCACGGAGGGTTGAGGATCGAGCCGAGTCGCGGCCCAGGATGTATCGGGGTTAGACCGAACCGCGGGTAGGTATAAATCGCCGCTTCATACCTTGCGGGACGTTTTCGCCCATGAACGCCCACGCCACCCGGATCATCGAAGGCGGCAAGGTCGTCATACCGGCGCGTCTGCGCAGGGAGGTCGGGTTCAAGACCGGGGATACCGTGGTGATGGATGTTGTGTGATTCGCGGCGAGCCCGGCGCCGAGGTGGCGGCGGAGGTGTTGTTCGGGGCGGTGATCAGCGCCGTCAATCTGTCGGAAACCGTCGCGAAGCTGGCGGACGTCGGGATGGACGCCGAGACGGTGGACGCGGTGCTCGCGCCCTTGCACCTCACCGTGGTTCCATTCGGCGCGGCCGAGGCCAGGGCGGCGGGCTTGATGAGGCCGGAAACCCGCTCGGCGGGTCTGTCGCTCGGCGACCGCGCCTGTCTCGCCGTCGCCCGCCGGCGCAACGCGGTCGCCGTGACGACGGATCGGGCGTGGGCGCGGGTCGTGCCGCAGGTGAGCGTGCGGCTGGTGAGGTGAACAACTTCGATCCAGCCGCTGTCGAAAGCCTTACCGGCTGTTTTCCTTGTTAGCGGCGGGAGAGAGGCGGTCGGGACGACCGCCCTCCGGCGCGCGACTCGTTCGGCTTGAACAACTATGACCATCCGGAGCGCGGTCGTCTCGACCGCGTCTTTTCTTGTTTCGCCGCCAGCAGAGGCGGTCGGGATCACCGCCCTCCGGAGACGGGATGACATCCTCGAACCTCAAGCCGACCGAGGTATGGCATCGCCGTGGGCGCGTGCCCCACTTCGAAGCCGGACAGACGCCGCAGTTCATCACTTTCCGCCTCGCGGATTCGTTGCCGCGCGGCGTGCTCGCAAGCAGGGCCGGCGAGCAGTCCGATGGCCGTCGCCGGCGTGTGGAAGCCGCGCTGGACGCCGGCCACGGAGAGAGCTTTCTGGCCGATCCGCTGATCGGCCGGATCGTCGAGGACGCCATCCTCCATTTCGACGGGGAACGCTGCCGGCTGCACGCCTGGTGCGTGATGCCGACCCATGTGCATGTCCTGACGACGCCGCTCGCCGGGCAATCGCTGTCGGCGCTCGCGCACGCCTGGAAGAGTTTCACCGCGCACGCGATCAACAAGGCCCGCGGAACGAGCGGCCGTGTCTGGGCCGAGGAATACTTCGATCGGGTGATCCGGGACGAGGCGCATTTCGAGGCTTGCAAAAACTATATCGAGAATAATCCGGTGAAGGCCGGTCTGTGCGCGGAACCGTTGGCGTGGCCCTTCTCAAGCGCGGCGCCGCGATAACGGAGCGCGCCTAAGAGGCGGTCGGGACGACCGCCCTCCGGTCGTGCGGACGGAGCGCGGTCGTCTCGACCGCGTCTTTGTAGGGAGAGTAAGGGGCGGTCGGGACGACCGCCCTCCGGTGGGTTACTCTCCCCCCGTGCGTTACGACGACCGATTCCTCGAGGAGCTGAAGGCTCGCCTGCGTCTTTCGGACGTGATCGGCAGGACGGTCAAGCTGCGCCGGCAGGGGCGGGAGTTCGTCGGGCTGTCGCCGTTCAACAAGGAGAAGTCGCCGTCGTTTTTCGTCAACGACGACAAGGGCTTCTTCCACGACTTCTCGTCCGGCAAGCACGGCGACCTGATCGGTTTCCTGCAGGAGACCGAGCGGCTGAGTTTCGTCGAGGCGGTGGAGCGGCTGGCGGCGGAGGCGGGGCTGGCGCTGCCGGAGGCGGACGCGGTGTCGGAGGCGCGGTCACGGGAGCGGCAGGGGCTGGCCGATTGGGTCGAGCTGGCGGCGAAGTGGTTCGAGGGCGAGCTGGGGCGGCCGGCGGGGAAGGCGGCGCGGGACTATCTGGCGGGGCGCGGATTGCCGGCGGAGCAGTGGCCGAGGTTCCGGCTGGGCTTCGCGCCGGGGTCGCGGACGGCGCTGAAGGACTATCTGGTGTCGAAGGGGGCCTTGCCCGCCGATCTGGTCGCCGCCGGTCTGCTGATCGCGCCGGAGGATGGCGGCGCGCCGTACGACCGCTTCCGCGACCGGATCATCTTTCCCATCGCCGACGGCCGGGGGCGGACGATCTCGTTCGGCGGCCGGGCGATGGACGCCCAGGCGCGGGCCAAATACCTCAACGGGCCGGACAGCGAGCTCTTCGACAAGGGGCGGGTGCTCTACGGTCTGGCGGAGGCGCGCAAGCTGCTCCACGCCAATTCGACATCGGGGGGCGGGGAGGGCGCGGCCCTGGTGGTGGTCGAGGGCTATATGGACGTGATCGCCTGCCAGCGCGCGGGGGTGGCGGCGGTGGCGGCGATGGGCACCTCGCTCACCGAGAACCAGATGGAGGCGCTGTGGCGGCTGCATCCGGAGCCGACGATCTGCCTCGACGGCGACGCAGCCGGGGTGCGCGCGGCGTCGCGCGCGATCGACCGGGCCCTGCCGCATCTCGCCGCCGGGCGCAGCTTCCGCTTCGCCGTGCTCACCGGCGGCAAGGATCCGGACGACATCCTGCGCGACCGGGGGGCGGCCGAGCTCAAGCGGCAGCTCGCGGCGACCACCGCGTTCGCCGACGCCCTGTTCGCCCGCGAGCGCGACCTGACCCCGCTGGAGACGCCGGAGCAGCGCGCGGGGCTGAGGCAGCGCCTGCGCGCCGCCGCCAGGACCATCGCCGACGGCGACCTCGCCGCGGCCTATCGCGACGATCTGCTGTCGCGGCTGGACGGCCTTTTCGCGCGCGCGCCGGCGCCGGCTCGGCAATGGCAGCCGTGGCGGCGTGGCGCGCCGCCGCCGTTGCAGCCGGCGGGTCCGCTGGCCAAGGCCGCGGCCAAACGTCTCGCCTCCCGGCTCGATCCGATCCCCGCCGCCCTGGCGCGCTACGCCCTGGCCGACCCCCATGTGGTCGACGAACACCTCGAAGACGTGCAGCGCGTGGGGTTCGGCGACGTCGCCTTGCTCGATCTGGCTCGCGAAATCATCAAGGTACGCTTACGGGCGGACATTCTTGACACCGAGGCCCTGCAACGCCATCTCGCACACTGCGGATTTAGCGCACTGCTGACTGACATCGACCGGGCCGCCACGCATGCGGGCGCGCCCTTCATCCAATCGGATGTCACCCTCGCCGTCGCCCGGTCCCAGTGGTCGCGCGCCTTTGGAGCTTTCAACCAATTGGCCGCGCTGGAAGATGCCTTGCGGGCCGCCAAGCTGGACTTGGAGGCGAGCGGGCGTTTGCCGGCGTTGTCGTCGTTGAAGACGGAGCGTGATCTGCTGCGGCGGACGATCGAGACAGGAGCGATCTGGACCTAAGCAACCGCCCGCGTGAACCACCGGCTTTCGGGCCGTACGACCATTTTGAGGATTAGCGGCGGACCGCCGCCGCTGGAGAGTTAGATGAGCACCACCACCGCCACCGTCGAAGCCCCCGAACCCGTCGCGGCCGCCGCGAGCACGGGCGGAGCCGACGGTCCGCTGCTCGACCTGACCGACGCCGCGGTCAAGAAGTTCATCAAGCAGGCCAAGGCCCGCGGCTACGTCACCATGGACGAGCTGAACAAGGTGCTGCCGTCGGAGGAGGTCACCAGCGAGGCGATCGAGGACACGCTCGGAATGTTGTCCGAGATGGGCGTCAACGTCGTCGAGGCCGAGGAGGAGACCTCCGAGAGCACCGAGGTCGCGCCGGCGTCGGAAACCGCCGTCGCCGAGGCCGCCGACAAGCAGAGCGCGTTCGACCGCACCGACGACCCGGTGCGGATGTACCTGCGCGAAATGGGCTCGGTGGAGCTGTTGTCGCGCGAGGGCGAGATCGCCATCGCCAAGCGCATCGAGGCCGGCCGCGACACAATGATCCGCGGCCTGTGCGAGAGCGCCCTGACCTTCGAGGCCATCATGGTGTGGCGCGAGGAGCTCGGCCTGGGGCGCATCCTGCTGCGCGAGGTGATCGACCTCGAACAGACCTATGGCGGCCAAGTCGCCCAGGCTCTCAGCGACGCCGCCGTCGCCTCCGAGAAGCATGACGCCGAGATCGCCGCCGAGGCGCCGGTCGACGACGAGGACGGCACGCGCGCCGCCGCCGCCGAGGCCGCCGACGAGGACGATTTCGACGACGGCGCCGGCCCGACGATCAGCGCCATGGAGGGCGAACTGCGCGAAGGGGTCATGGCGACCCTCGACGCCATCGCCGTGGAGTTCGAAGCCTTCCGCCGCCTTCAGGAGAAGCTGGTCGACGCCCGCCTGAAGGGCGAGGACCTCTCCACCGCCGACCGCAAAGCCTACACCAACGTCAACACCGTCATCGTCGGCCACCTCAAGACGCTGAAGCTGAACAACAACCGCATCGAGGCGCTGGTCGAGCAGCTCTACACCATCAACAAGCGGCTGATGGGCCTGGAAGGGCGCCTGCTGCGCGCCGCCGACAGCTTCGGTATCTCGCGCTCGGAATTCATCGGGGCCTATTTCGGCTCGGAAATGAACCCGAACTGGACAGAGAGCGTCGCCGGCATGGGCGTGCGCTGGAAGAAGTTCGCCGACACCGACACCGTCCAGATCGCCGCCATCCGCGGCGAGATCGCCGCTCTCGCCACCGAGTCCGGCGTGCCGATCGACGACTATCGCCGCATCGTCCAGACAGTGCAGAAGGGCGAGCGCGAGGCGCGTCAGGCCAAGAAGGAGATGGTCGAGGCCAACCTGCGCCTGGTGATCTCCATCGCCAAGAAATACACCAATCGCGGCCTGCAGTTCCTCGACCTGATCCAGGAGGGCAACATCGGCCTGATGAAGGCGGTGGACAAGTTCGAGTACCGCCGGGGCTACAAGTTCTCGACCTACGCCACCTGGTGGATCCGTCAGGCGATCACCCGCAGCATTGCCGACCAAGCAAGAACCATCCGCATCCCGGTGCACATGATCGAGACGATCAACAAGATCGTCCGCACCAGCCGCCAGATGCTGCACGAGATCGGCCGCGAACCGACGCCGGAGGAGCTGGCCGAGAAGCTGGCCATGCCGCTGGAGAAGGTGCGCAAGGTGCTCAAGATCGCCAAGGAGCCGATCAGCCTGGAAACTCCGATCGGCGACGAGGAAGATTCGCATCTGGGCGACTTCATCCAGGATCCCAACGTCGTCCTGCCGATCGACGCGGCGATCCAGAGCAACCTTCGCGAGACCACGACACGGGTGCTCGCGTCGCTGACCCCGCGCGAGGAACGCGTGCTGCGCATGCGCTTCGGCATCGGCATGAACACCGACCACACCCTGGAGGAAGTCGGCCAGCAGTTCAGCGTCACCCGCGAACGCATCCGTCAGATCGAGGCCAAGGCGCTGCGGAAGCTCAAGCACCCGAGCCGCAGCCGCAAGCTGCGGAGCTTTCTGGATAGTTGACCTCGTCTGGCGCTGGGGCGACATTGACGGCATGGACCAGGCTCCGCTCACTATTGTTTTGGACGCCGATCTCTCCGCTCGCGTACGTGGATTTGTTTCCGCAACGGGCGAAGCCGCGGAGACGATCGTCCGCCGCGCCCTCGAGCGCTATGTTGAGGACTGGTCCGAGACGCTTGAACGGCTTGCGGAGTACGATCGGACCGGTGTCTCGGTGGACGCCGGGGAAGCTCTGACGCGGTTCCGCGCGAATGTCGCCGACGCCGTTAAGTCACATGCTTGAAGCGTAAAGTTCGACTCGTTCAAGCCGCCGAACGGGACCTGGACCGTCCGTCGATATTTCTGATCGAGAAAAGCCCATCGGCGGCCGAGAGGGCGGCGATAGCCTTGTCTCAATCGATCGTTTCGTTGGATAAATTGTCAGAGCGCGGGCGGCCTGGGCCGGGACGCCACACGCGCGAACTCTTCGTGCCTTTCGGACGCGACGGCTACATTGTTCGCTATCGCGTCGACCGCGATATGGTGATCGTCGCGCGCATCTTTCATAGCCGGGAACGGCGCTGAATTTCAGCTCTCACTGTAGCGCCCCATACACCGCCTTCTGCCACATCGGCAGCGCCAGGCGCGCGCCCATGCGGGTGCTCTGTCCCATATTGGCGACGGCTTCGGGGCCCAGCGGCATGGAGTTCTGGACGAGGTAGATCAGGATCATGTCGTGGGCGGGGTCGGCCTGCCACCAGGTGCCGAAGGCGCCCGGCCAGCCGAACGATCCGTCCGACGAAGCGCCCATCCAGGATTGTTTCTCGGCGTCGAGGATGACCGAAAGGCCGAGGCCGAAGCCCTGGCCGATCCAGAACGGCATGCCCATGAACGGAATCTCGCGCTGAGCGTCGGTCAGGCGGTTGGTCCGCATCAGCGCCACCGTGTCCGGCGTCAGCAGGCGGACGCCGTCGACCTCGCCATCGTTCAGGAGCATGCGGGCGAATGTCAGATAGTCGTCGGCGGTGGAGATCAGGCCGCCGCCTCCGCCGCACCAGGGCGGCGGCGCGTCGTGGCGGCGGAACGTGACCTCTTCCAGAGCGCCGGTCAATTCGTTCAGGCGATAGACCACCGCCGCGCGGTCGCGCTTCTCGGGATGGATATAGAAGTCGGTGTCGGGCATGCCGAGCGGCTCGAAGATCCGCTCGATCAGGAATTGGCGGAAATCCATCCCGGCCACGCGCCCTACGATGAAGCCTAGCACGTCGGTGGCGTGGCTGTACTGGAACCGCTCGCCGGGCTGATAGAGCAGCGGCAAGCTGGCGAGGGCCTTCATCCACGTATCCGCCGTGGCGTTGGTGTTCATCACATCGCCCAGCGTCGCCTCGTAGGCGTGGGCGACCGGCCCGACCGAGGCGAAACCATACGACAGGCCCGAACGGTGGGTCATCAGATCGTCGATGGTGATGTCGCGCGCCGCCGGAACGGTCTCCTCTACCGGACCTTCGGCCGACTTGAGCACGCGCATGTTGGCGAACTCCGGCGCCCACCGGCTGATCGGATCGTCGAGCCTGAGCTTGCCCTCTTCCATCAGCATCAGGGCGGCGACCGAGGTGATCGGCTTGGTCATCGAGGCGATGCGGAACAGGGTGTCCCGCTCCATCGGCAAGTCTCGCGCGAGATCGCGCTTGCCGCGCAGGACGAGCTGGACGATCTCGCCCTCGCGCCAGATCAGGGTCAGGCCGCCGGCGAGGTCTCCGGAATCGATCGCGCCCTGCAGAACGTCCGGCGCGTGCTCCAGCGCGTCCATGTCGAAGCCGCTGATCGGGGCGCCGGCGTCGTCCATCGTGGTCTCTCCCTTTAGCGGCCGCGATCCCGTTGAACGCGAAAGCTCAGCCTGCGCGATCGGCGGCCGCCGATCAAGCGCCGGGAGCGGACGCCGCGCGCACGGGCACGGGCCCGCCCGCCTTGGCGTGGAACAGGCCGCCGTCCTGACCGATCGCCACCACGAAGGCGACGATCAGCGCCAGGCCGACCAGCAGCCAGATCAGCGGCATGCTGGTCGCCTTGCGCTGCGATCTGGCTTCCGCGCCCGATGGCGGCAGATCGTCCGCGTCCGCCGCCCGCCGTTTGTCGTCGTTGTTGGTCATCGCCCCGCGGTTTTGTTGGGTTCGCCGGTCGAGGGATCGGTCGCCGTCTTCGATCCCGCGGACGATCCTTCCGAGCCATGCGGTTCGGAGGCCGGACGCGGAGCCTTGCCGTCGCTCGGGGTCTTCATGTCCTCGTTGGAGTCATAGGCCTTGCCCTGAGGCGTCTGCTTGGCGTCAGTCATGGGATGGGAACTCCTCTCGAAAAACGAACACAGCCTTGTACGGAGGGTTCCATGACACTCCGGATCGTCCGGATCGGCGACCCCGACGATCCGCGCGTCGCGGCGTTCCGCGAGGTGCGCGAGCGGGATGTCGCCGGCCGTCACAACGGCTTTATCGCGGAGGGCGAGGTGGTGCTCAACGTGCTGGCGCGCAGCCGGCTTTACCGGGCGAGCGCCCTGCTGCTGGCGGAGAAACGCGTGGAGCGGCTGGCGCCGCTGATCGCCGGCTTCCCCGCCGACACGCACGTCTACGCGGCGTCGCGGGAGGTGATGGACGCCATCGCCGGCTTTCCGATCCACCGAGGAATTCTGGCGTTCGGCGAGCGGCCGGAGCCGACGGACGCCGCGACCCTGTTGTCCGGCCTCGGCCACGACGCCCTCGTGCTGGCCTTGTTCGGCATCTCCAACCACGACAACATCGGCGGCATCTTCCGCAACGCCGCCGCCTTCGGCGTCGACGCCGTGCTAATCGACGGCGCCTGCTGCGACCCGCTTTATCGCAAGGCGATCCGCGTCTCCGTGGGCGGGGCTCTAACCGTGCCGTACGCCAGGATCGCGACGGGAGAGGATGCGATCGAATTGCTGGAGGCGCGCAGATTTTCTGTCATAGCCATGAGCCCGCGCGGCCGAACCGCACTTTCGAGCTACCATGCTCCGAAGAAATGCGCCGTTCTGATGGGATCGGAAGGGGCTGGTCTGTCCGACGAACTCCTCGACCGCGCCAAGACCATTTCGATCACCATGGCTCGCGAGTGGGATTCGCTGAACGTCGCGACGACGAACGGCATCGTTTTGCATCATTTGCGTACCGCGCGCGACAGAGATAAATAGTTCCATTCTGGCGCCAGAATGGAACTCACACGATGAATCTATCGGTAAAAAATGTTCCCGCGGAGACGGTGGAGAGATTGAAAGCGCGCGCCGCGCGCGACCACCGCTCGTTGCAAGGTGAATTGCTGCACCTGTTGGAGACAGCGCTTTTGGAACAACCGGCGGCGGATCCGGACGCTATACTCGCCGAGGTCGAACGACTGGGGCTTCGAAGCCCCAGCGAGTCTGTACAGATCGTTCGGGAGATGCGCGATAGCCGATACGGCGATGGCGGTTAAAGTCGTCGACGCCTCGGCTATCGCCGCTCTCATCTTCCGTGAGGACGAGGCGAACGCTGTCAGCGATCTCGTGCGCCATCATCAATTGTATGCGCCGACACTCTTTTCATTTGAGCTGTCCAACGTGTGCGTTACCAAGATGAGGCGCCACCCCTCTGATCGAGAGAAATTCGCGCTCGCCTTTCGCCAACGTGGCAAGCTCAACATCCGGGAGTGGTTGGTCGACTATGATGGCGTCTTGGCGCTTGCGGAAGATCATCGTCTTTCCGCTTACGACGCAAGCTATCTCTGGCTTTCCAGACGTTTGGACGTGGAATTGGTGACCCTCGACAAGCGGCTCGCGGCTGCCGCGGCCAACGCATGACGCTACGCTACATCGCCGCCATCGATCAGGGCACCACATCCTCCCGCTGCATGATCTTCGATGCCGATGGCCAAGTGGCGGCGTGGGCGGGGCGGGAGCATCGGCAGATTTATCCCCGCCCCGGCTGGGTCGAGCACGACGCGCTGGAGATCTGGGGCAATGTCGAGGCGGTCGCGGCGGAGGCGATGGCGTCGCTCGATATCGGTCCGGACGACCTCGCGGCGGTGGGGATCACCAATCAACGCGAGACCACCCTGCTGTGGGACCGCGCCACCGGCGCGCCGATCGCCAACGCGGTGGTCTGGCAGGACACCCGGACCGCCGACCTGATCCACGAGCTGGCGTGGGAGGGCGGCATGGACCGGTTCCGCGCGACCTGCGGCCTGCCGCTGGCGACCTATTTCTCCGGGCCCAAGATCCGCTGGTTGCTGGACAACATCCCCGGCGCTCAGGGGCGAGCCGAACGCGGCGAGTTGATGTTCGGCACCATGGAGACCTGGCTGATCTGGAAGCTGACCGGCGAGCACGTGACCGAGGTTACCAACGCCAGCCGGACCATGCTGATGAACCTCGAAACGCTACGGTGGGACGACGACCTGCTGAGTGCGATGGGCGTGCCGCGCGCGATCCTTCCCGAGATCAAATCTTCGGCGGAGGTCTATGGCGAGGCGCGCGGCGTGCTGGAGGGCGTCAAGGTCGCCTCGGCCCTGGGCGACCAGCAGGCGGCCCTGTTCGGCCAGGCCTGTTTCGCGCCGGGCGAGGGCAAGTGCACCTATGGCACCGGCAATTTTCTGCTGGTCAACACGGGCGCGGAGATCGTCGCGTCCGGCAACGGCCTGCTGACCACGCTCGCCTACAAGATCGGCGACGAAGCCCCGGTCTACGGGCTGGAGGGTTCGATCGCGGTGAGCGGCGCCCTGATCCAGTGGCTGCGCGACAATCTCGGCTTCATATCCGCCGCGAGCGAGATTGAAGACTTGGCTCGGAGCGTAGAGGACAACGGCGGCTGTTATGTCGTCCCGGCGTTTTCCGGCCTGTTCGCGCCGCGCTGGCGGCCGGACGCGCGCGGCGTCATCGTCGGCCTGACCGGCTATGTCACCAAAGCCCACATCGCCCGCGCGGCTTTGGAGGCGGTGGCTTGGCAGACGCGGGAGGTGGTCGACGCCATGGCCTCTGATCGGGGCTCGCCTCTGGCCGTTCTCAAGGTCGACGGCGGCATGACCGCCAACAGCCTGCTCATGCAGTTCCAGGCCGATGTCCTCGACGCCGCGGTGGTCCGCTCGGCGATCCAGGAGACGACCTGCTTGGGCGCCGCCTACGCCGCGGGACTGGCCGTCGGGTTCTGGCCGGACCTCGCCACGCTGCGCTCCCACTGGCGCGAAGACGCCCGCTGGGCGCCGTCGATGAACGACGAGGCGCGAACGGCGCGGCGCGCGCAATGGGATAAGGCGGTCGAGCGCTCGTTGGCTTGGGAACCGGCGGCCTCAAACCGACAAAAGATTTGAACCACCAAGTTCACCAAGTCCATCAAGGGGAAAAATGACGGCGTAGCCGTCCATAGGATCAGTCCGCGAGGGCGAGTCAGCTTCGACATATCGCCCCGGGACCTTGGTGTCCTTGGTGAACTTGGTGGTTCAAATCTGTTCTTCCCGCCTCGCCTTGCCGCCGCACACCAATCAGGGTTAAGGCGCGGGACTTTTGTTTTGGGAGCGCCGATGGCCGGGAAGTTGATCGACAGCCTGGCGCTGGAGCGGATCGAGGTGAACCTGTTCCGGGGCACGTCGCCGCAGGATCGCGGCCCGCGGATCTTCGGCGGCCACGTCATCGCCCAGGCCCTGCTCGCCGCGTACAAGACGGTCGAGGATCGCGTGTGCCACTCGGTCCACTGCTACTTCATCAGGCCGGGGGATCCCTCGATCCCGATCCTGTATGAGGTCGACCGCGCGCGCGACGGCCGCAGCTTCACCACCCGCCGGGTGACGGCGATCCAGCACGGCGAGCAGATCTTCAACCTCGCCGGATCGTTCCAGGTCGCGGAGGACGGCCTGGAGCACCAAGACATGATCCCCGACGTGCCCCGCCCGGATGAAATCCCCCGTGACCCCGCTCGCGACGCCTGGAACCGCGAGATCGAACAGCGCCAGCTCGATCCGCGCGACGAGGCGGCGCCGGAGAAATCCGAGGCCATCCAGAATGTCTGGATGCGCGCGGTCGAGCCGCTCGGCGACGATCCGGTGCTGAACCAGGTGGTCCTCGCCTACGCCACCGACATGTCGTTCATGTCCACCGGCATGCGGCCCCACGGCATGAACTGGCGGACGCCGGGGCTGCAGACCGCCAGCCTTGATCACGCCATCTGGTTCCATCGCCCGTCTTCGTTCAACGACTGGCATCTGTTCGCCCAGACCAGCCCGTCCGCCTCCGGCGCGCGGGGCTTCAACCTCGGCGAGATCTTCGACGTCGACGGGCGGCTGGTCGCCTCGATCGCTCAAGAGGGGCTGATGCGGTACCGCCCGAAACCTTGAGCGAAACCCAACCTAGCGGAGCGTGTTGTTGCCGGACGCTTGGTATCCGGAGTTTCCCATGCCCACCCCCGCTCCCGAGGATCACGATCCTCTCCGCCGCAGGATGATGCTGGGCGCCGCGGTCGCGGGCGCCGCGATGACCGCCGGCGCCGCCGTGGCGCAGACACGCGACTCTGGGGCGCGCACCGACACCGAGCCGCGCGAACTCGACGGTCAAGCCATGCCGGAACCCGGGCCGGACAAGACCGCGGGACCGGTGCGCCCGGGTCGGGGGTCGCAGCTCACCGGCAAGGTCGCCGTGGTCACCGGCGCGGCGCGCGGCATCGGCCGGGCCATCGCCGTCGAGTTCGCCGCCAATGGGGCCGATGTCGTCGCGCTGGATATCTGCGGTCCCGTCAGCTCCGCCTCGAACGCCAAGCCGGCGACGCCCGCCGACCTCGACGAGACGGTGCGTCAGATCCGCGCTTACGGTCGCAAAGGCGAGGCGGTGAAGGCGGACATCCGCGATATCGGCGCTCTGCGCAGGGTCGCCGACCAGGTCGAACGCGACCACGGCAAGATTGATATCGTCGTCGCCGACGCCGCCATCCAGCGCTGGGTTCCTCTGCTGGAGATGGAGGACGCCGATTGGCGCGACGTGATCGACAACAACCTGAACGGCACCGCCAACACCATCCGCGCCTTCGCGCCCAAGATGGTCGCGCGCAAACACGGCCGGATCATCGTGCTGTCCTCGATGCAGGGGCTGCACGGCACCAAGGACGCGTCGAGCTATTCGGCGTCGAAATGGGGCATCATCGGCCTGATGAAGTCGGCGGCGTTGGAGTTGGGTGAGTACAACATCACCTGCAACGCCCTGCTGCCCGGCCTCGTCGATACCCCGCTCACTCGTTACTACAAGCGCTTCAGCGAGAGCATCGGAGAGACCGGCCGCCAGGCGCCGGAGAAGCCCACGCCGCAAGAGACCTGGGATATCCGCGCTCCGACCGTGCCGCTGAAAGTCGGCTGGCTTCAGCCGGACGACATCTCGCCCGCGGCCGTCTTCCTCGCCAGCGACGCCGCGGCGATGGTCACCGGCGCCGAATACCAGGTCACCGGCGGGGACAGCGCCAAGGACGTCTGACACCGCCGTCGCCCGCCGCCTTGACCCTCGCTCCACCGAAAGGTAGGAAGCTTACCTAACGATCTCGGTGGTGACGGTGACGAGTGTGGGACAAGGCGAGGACATCGCCGCCCTGGCGGAGGCCTTGCGGCCGGCCCTGCTCAGGGCGTCGCGTCATCTTCGGCGCGCGGCGTTGAAATCCGGTGTTTCGGCGTTGGACGAGCACGTGCTTCACGCGGTCAAGATGAGGCCCGGCATCGGGGTCAGCGAACTCGCGGAGCTGGAGCGCATGTCGCGCCCGTCGATGAGCGCCCACGTCAAACGCTTGCGGGAGATGGATTGGCTCGCCGGCGACCCAACGGTCGGCGACGGCCGGCGGATCGGCCTGCGCCTGACGGCGCCCGGAAAGACGGCGCTCGCCGCCATCCGGAGGCGGCGCAACGACTGGCTGGTCTCGCGTCTCGCCACGCTCGATGACGCCGACCGCGCCAGGCTTGCCAAGGCCGCCGGGCCGCTCCTGGCCCTGGCGGGGGATCGCTGATGGATGATGCGCCGGCCAATCTGACGGTGATGTCGACCGACGTCACGGCCGTGGCATCGGACGGCGTTCTGGCGGCCAGCTCGCCCGCGGACGAGGCCGCTCCGCGGGCCGCCGAGGTGAAACCGTTCTCGTCCCTCGTCCCCGCGATCATCGGCGCGGCGTTGATGATGCAGACGCTGAACGCGACGGTGATGGCCAACGCCCTGCCGACCATGGCCAAGTCGCTCCGCGAGGATCCGGTCCATCTCAACACCGCGATCAGCGTCTATCTGCTCGCCTCGGCGGTGTTCCTGCCGATCAGCGGCTGGGCGGCGGATCGTTTCGGCGCCAAGCGCGTCTTCCTGTTCGCCATCGCCGGCTACGCCTCGGCGTGCGCCGCCTGCGGGTTCGCCCAGAACCTGACGGAGCTTCTCCTCGCGCGGTTCGGCGCGGGAGCGGCCGGGGCGATGATGGCTCCTGTCGGGCGGCTCGTCCTGTTGCGTTCGACGCCGAAGCACGACCTCGTCCGGGCGATGTCGGTGCTGACCATGCCGGCGCTTCTCGGCCCGGTTCTGGGTCCGCCGATCGGCGGCTTCATCGTCACCTATGGCTCGTGGCGCTGGATATTCTTCCTCAACCTGCCGATCGCGCTGATGGGCTTGATCCTGGTCACGCGGTTCATCCCCAATGTGCGGGAGGAGGACACCCACCCGCTCGACTGGCCGGGCCTTTTCCTCACCGGGTTCGGCATGGCGGCGGTGGTGTTCGGCTTCGAGACGCTCGGCCGGGGCCCGTTGCCGTGGTGGGCCGGTCTGGGGCTGATGGTCTTCGGTGGTCTGTGCCTGGGGGCGTTCGCGCGGCACGCCGCCCGGACGCCGCACGCCATTCTGGACATCGCCCTGCTCAGGGTCCCGACCTTCCGCGCTTCGACCGTCGGCGGCGCCTTCATGCGCATGGGCATGGGCGCGACGCCGTTCCTGCTGGCGCTGATGCTGCAGGTGGCGTTCGGACTTTCCGCGCTGCAGGCCGGCCTGATGACCTTCGCCAGCGCCGCGGCGGCCCTGATCATGAAGACCTGCGCGCCGCCGATCCTTGCCCGGTTCGGCTTCAAGACCACGCTGACCGTCAATTCGGTGATCGTGGCCCTGACCTTCATGGCCTACGGCCTGTTCCGACCTGGGACTTCGCACTGGATCATCTACGCCGTGCTGCTGACCGGAGGCTTCTTCCGATCGCTGCAGTTCACCAGTCTCAACGGCATGGCCTTCGCCGACGTCGACCGCGTTCAGATGAGCCGGGCGTCGACGCTGTCGACCATGGGTCAGCAGCTCTCGCAGAGCATCGGCATCGGGCTGGCGGCGGTGCTGCTCCACGCCTTCATCGTCCACGCTCACGCCGGCTATCCGACGGCGGAGACGATCGCGCCGGTGTTCGTCGTCGTCGGCGTGGTGGCGCTGATATCGACGCTGTTCTTCCTGCCGTTGCCGCGCGACGCGGGGGCCGGGCTGCACGGCGCTTCCTCGGCGCGGGAACGCTGATCGACCGACGAGAGACCGGGCGTGCGTCATCGCCGCCGGTCCATGCCGTACATCCCTGGTTAAGAGCGTCTAGGCTATGCGTTGCGTGTCGGGTCGATCGGTGGTCTCCTGACGCGACTCATCAGGGAGGTTTCACTCATGTCGAAAACGTTCGCCGCGGTTCTCATCGTGGCCACCCTCGTCGGCGGCTTGGCGTCGTCAGCTTCCGCGCAGCCCTATCGATACCGCCATTACCACGGGCATCATTGGCGCCACTCGCATTGGAACCATTGGCATCACCACGGCTGGCATCATCATTGGCGCCGCTAGGCCGAGACGGGCGCCCGCCTCGGTTATGTGCCGGGGCGAACCGTTTCGTTTGCATCACGCAGCGTGATGCTGAGCGGCCTCGAGCTCGATCAGTGAGCGCTGGCTGACGGCCGTCAGTCCCGCGTCGGGACGGTCGAGGTCGTCGACGATGGTGATCACGGTCACGAAGGCCACCGCCATAACGGCGTTCGAGACGGTATTGCGCGCGCCTTTGGCGCCGCTGACGAAGCCGAGATAGCTAAAGGCGACCAGGGCCAGCCCGTACAGGGTCACGCCCACCACCGCCGGGATTTCATTGTAGTCGGCGGCGAGGCGTTCCTGGTGGGCCTCGCTCACCGCGTCGACGGAGGTGAGGTAAGCCGCCACCAGAACCGGATCGAGCCCGTGCGCGGCGGCCTGGCGGCCTTGTTCCCAGAGCCGCGCCTGGAGTGCCTCCGACCGTCGGGCCAGGACCTCGCGCTGCCGCGGCCGGCCTCCGGGGGCGCCGATGGCGATGCGGACGCGTAGATAATCGATCAGCAGTGCCCGAGTGACGCCGGAGTCTTCGCCGGGCAGCAGGGTCGCGCGGCCGAAGGCGGACTCGATGGCGCTGGTCTCGTGAAGCACCGCGTTCTGCCGCGCCTGCCAGCGCGCCAGAGAAACGTTCAGGGTGAAGCCGATGATCAGCGACAGCAGTCCGAGCAGGACGCTCTGGGCGGCGGGCAGGTGGTCGGCGTTGTCGGCGTCCCGCAGCCGGGCGCGGGCGCCCAGCCGGCGTCCGATCCAGGCGCCGGCGAGGACGAGAACGACCGTCACCGGATAGACCAGCCACGGATTGATGACGCCGAACTGTTCGATCGCGAATGTCTCCTTCAAAGCCCTCATAGCCGCGTCGCCGTGCTTTGGCTGCACTCTTGACCGAGGCGTCCGGGTGGGTTGCAAACGGGTATGACCGCAGACAAAGCCCCCGTCGTCCCTCTGGCCGAGGGATTTGCGCCGGCGACGCGCGAGATCTGGCGTACCTTGGCCGAGAAGACCCTGAAAGGCGTCACCGTCGACAGCCTGGCGCGCGCTATCGAGGGTGTCGAGATCGCGCCGCTATACGCCGGCGACAACGAGGCCGCGGGTCCGTCGGCGCTCTCTTTCGCCAGGCGTGATCGCGAACGTCCGTGGGATGTCCGGGCGCCGGTGGCGACGAACCCGGAGGTCCTGGAAGCTCTCGCGGGCGGCGCATCCTCCGTACTCCTGAAGGTCGAGGGGGCGGACGCCGCCGACCTGACCGATCTGCTGGAGGGCGTGCTGATCGATGTCGCGCCGGTCGCGCTGGACGCGGAAACGGACGGTCTGGCCGCCGCCGAGGCGCTGTCCGTCGCGGCCAAGGCGTCTCCAGCCGCGCCGCTCGCCTTTCATCTCGATCCGCTGGGAGCGGACGGCGGCGATCCGAGCGCGCCTGGTCGCGTCGCGGCCATGGCGGCGGCGTTCGCGGAGACCTACCCCCGAGCCAGCCTGTTTCTCGCCAACGGCGTCCGCATCCATGACGCGGGGGCCGAACCGGCCTGGGAGCTGGCTTTCGCGGTTGCCGCCGGCGTGGCCTATGCGCGGGCGCTGACCGACGCGGGCCTCGGCGTCGCCGACGCCTTCGCGCGGATCGTGCTGGCGCTCGCCGTCGACAACAAGCCCCTGATCGGCATCGCCAAGCTGCGCGCGGCGCGGCTGATGTGGGCGCGGGTCACGCAGGCGTGCGGCGCGCCGACGGCGGCGACGATCGAAGCGAGGTCGTCCTACCGTATGCTGACGATCGCCGATCCGTGGTCGAATCTGGTGCGGATCACCCAGGCGGGCTTCGCCGGCGCCGTCGGCGGCGCGAACGCGATCGTGCTCTATCCCCACGATCGGGCGAGCGGCGGCGCCGATCCTCTCGGCCCACGGTTCGCGCGCAACGCCGGACTGATCCTGATGGAGGAGGCCCACTTGGGCGCCGTCGACGATCCGACCGCCGGCGCCTGGGCGTTCGAGGCCTTGACCACCGATCTGGCGCGGACCGCGTGGGCGTGCTTAAACCGCATCGAGCGCGCGGGGGGGGCGGCCGAGGCGCTGCGCTCGGGCATGATCGCCGAGGCGGCGGCGACGTCCATCGCCGCGATCGAGGCGTCCATCGCAGGAAAGATGACCCGCGTGGTCGGCGTCACCGACTTCCGCGTCGACGCCGCCCAACCGCCCCCGCCGTCGACCTCCAAAGCCCTGGCGCCCATCCGCCTGGAGACCCTGGCGCGATGAACAGCTTTCCCGATTTCGCCAGCTTGCCCTTCGATGCGCCGGCCGCGCTTCAACCCGAACGCGCCGAAGAAGCGTGGCGAACGCCCGAAGGAATCGCCGTCAAGCCGCGCTACGGCCCAGCCGATCGCGCGCCGCTGGATTTCGTCGACGGCTATCCCAGCCTCGCGCCGTTTCTTCGCGGCCCTTACCCGACGATGTACCTGACCAATCCGTGGACGGTGCGGCAGTACGCGGGCTTCTCCACGGCCGAGCAGTCCAACGCCTTCTATCGCCGCAACCTCGCGGCCGGTCAGATGGGTCTATCCGTCGCCTTCGACCTCGCCACCCATCGCGGCTACGACTCCGATCATCCGCGGGTGCGCGGCGATGTCGGCATGGCCGGGGTGGCGATCGACAGCATCCTCGACGCCCGCACCCTGTTCGGCGGCATTCCGCTCGACAAGATGAGCGTGTCGATGACCATGAACGGCGCGGTGCTGCCGATCCTGGCGCTCTACATCGTCGCGGCGGAGGAGCAGGGCGTGCCGCGCGCCGCCCTGTCCGGCACGATCCAGAACGACATCCTCAAAGAGTTCATGGTGCGGAACACCTACATCTATCCGCCCGAGCCTTCGATGCGGATCATCTCCGACATCTTCGCCTATACGGCCAAGGAGATGCCGAAGTTCAACAGCATCTCGATCAGCGGCTATCACATCCAGGAAGCCGGAGCGACGCTGGACCTGGAACTCGCCTATACTTTGGCTGATGGTATCGATTACGTCCGCGCGGGTATTGCCGCCGGCATGACCGTGGACGCCTTCGCGCCGCGCCTGTCGTTCTTCTGGAACGCCGGCATGAACTACTACATGGAAGTCGCCAAGCAGCGCGCCGCCCGTCTGCTGTGGGCCAAGCTGATGCGGGACAACTTCGATCCGAAGGACCCGCGCTCCCTGTCCCTGCGCGCCCACACCCAGACCAGCGGCTGGAGCCTGGCCGCCCAGGATGTCTACAACAACGTCGCCCGCACCACGATCGAGGCCATGGCGGCGGTCGCCGGACAGACCCAGAGCCTGCACACCAATTCGCTCGACGAGGCTCTAGCGCTGCCGACCGATTTCTCGGCCCGCATCGCTCGCAACACCCAGCTCATCCTGCAGATGGAGAGCGACCTTACCCGCACCGTCGACCCATGGGGCGGCAGCTATTTCATGGAGCGGCTAACCCACGATCTCGCCTCACGGGCGCTGGGCCACATCGCTGAGGTCGAGGCCGTGGGCGGCATGGCCAAGGCGATCGCGCTCGGTCTACCCAAGCGGCGGATCGAGGAAGCCGCGGCGCGTACGCAGGGCGCCATCGACAGCGGCGGCCAGACCGTTGTCGGCGTGAACAAGTACCTGCCGGAACATGTCGACGAGTTGCCGATCCTCGCGGTGGACAACGCCGCCGTGCTCACCAGCCAACTCGCCAAGCTGGCCCAGCTCAAGGCCGAGCGCGACGGCGCGGCGGTGGAGGCGGCGCTGACGGCGCTGGAGGAAGGCGCGCGAGGCGGCGCGAACCTGCTGGAGCTTTCGGTCGACGCCGCGCGCGCCCACGCCACCGTCGGCGAAATCAGCCTCGCTCTCGAGAACATCTTCGGCCGTCACCGCGCCAAGCCGGAGGTCGTCAGCGGCGTCTACGGCGCGGCGGTCGGATCCGGCGTAAAAGTAACCCGCGCCCGCTCGATGATCGCCGCCTTCCGCGAAGCCGACGGACGGCCGCCCACGATCCTGGTCGCCAAGATGGGCCAGGACGGCCACGACCGCGGCCAAAAGGTCATCGCCACCGGCTTCGACGATCTCGGCTTCAAGGTCGATGTCGGCCCGCTGTTCGCGACACCGGCGGAAGCGGCGCGGGAGGCCGTGGAGTCCGGCGCCCACATCGTCGGCGCTAGCTCCCTCGCCGCCGGTCACCTCACCCTGATTCCGGAGCTCAAGGCGGAACTCGACAGGCTCGGACGGAGCGACATCATGATCGTGGTCGGCGGCGTCATACCGCCCGCCGATTTCGACGCCCTGAGAGCGGCCGGCGCGCGACTGATCTTTCCGCCGGGGACCGTGGTTTCGGACGCCGCCGTGGCGATTCTGGAAGAGCTGAACCGCGACCTGGGCTACGCCCAGGCCGCAGCATAGGCTAATTTCGCGGGCTTATACCGTGGCCGCGAGTTCCCTGGCCTGACCGAGGAAGTCGTAGCGCTTCGAGCGCCCCAGCAGCTTTAATTCGGTGTCGAACTTCGCCATGTCGTGGTCCGTCCACGCCGCCAGTTGAGCGAAGGTGGTGACGCCGCGGGCGACGAGGGCGTCGGCGACGCGGGGGCCCACGCCGCGCAGGAGGGTCAGTTCGTCCGGGCGATCGGCCGTTGCTTCGGTCGGCGCCTCGACCGGCTCGGACGATATAACCGCCGGCGGCTCGACCACCGCGGGGCGCGCTTCGATGGCGATCTGTTCCGCGACCATGAGAGGCGACGGCGTTTCGGCGCTAGCCTCGGCGTTCAACGGCGCATCGAGTTGCGGAGCGACGAACCGGCTCACCCGCGACATCCACCACCACGTCGCCCCGATGCTGGCTGCCGCGCCGTAGGCCATCCACATCGGGGAAGAGAGGCCGAGCGGAAGGGCGAATGGCTTCATCGCGCGCTCCAATGTATAGCGCGCCTCCAGCACAGGTTGATCCATGAGTTCGATCTCCATCGATGTTGCAGCGCAGCATATCACAGGAATTCCGCGCGCCCAAGCCCGCCCGCTCCGCCCAACTCGGATGCCACCCACCCTACAACCTCGTCACACACGCCAAGCATGCCCGCCGGTGCATTCACGAGGATCATCGCCGAGCCGTTCATTGTCAGCGGATTGCTCAGCGGACGCAGGCGCGCCTCGGCGAGGATGACAGGTGCGCCCCTGGCGGCGTCGTGGATGTCGCCGACCATGGTATCCAGTCCGGCTAGGTCCTTGATCGGCGCCCAGACGGCGGTCACCGCGCGAGGTGACTGGCGCGTCACGTCGGCGACGAGCTTAGCCGCTCGGTCCGCGTCATCGACGCGCTCATAAGGCGGATCGACCGCCACGAGCGGCCGCGCCGCCATCCGCGACCGGTCCCGCGCCACGTCCCAACCATCTTTGAGAAGCGCCTCGGCTCCCGCCTGTCGCGGGAGCGCCGCCTTCAGCGCGGCGAAGTCGTCCGGCCGCAGCTCGCAGGCCACAAGGCGGTCGCGGGCGCGGAGGGCGTCGGCGATCAGGAGCGGGGAGCCGGGATAGAACCGCGTCTCGCCGCTCCGGTTCGCCCGGCGCACGGCGGCCTTCAGCGGGTCGAACACCGCCGGCGCGTCGGCGGCCATCAGCCGAACGACACCGTTGGCGGCCTCGCCGGTCCGAAGAGCATCGCCGCCCCGCAGATCGTAAATCCCCGCTCCGGCGTGGGTGTCGACAACCGTGAGCGCGCCGGCGTCCCGGGTCAGGGCCGCAACGAGGTGAAGCAGGATGGCGTGCTTCATCACATCGGCGAAGTTCCCGGCGTGGAAGGCGTGGCGGTAGTTCAATCGGACCTCCGGGCGCGGCGTGGAACGCCGCCTCCGCCTCGCACGTTTGCAGGCGCCAGTAGCTTAGCCGTTGGAGGAGATCATGGCCCTCGATGTGGGCGTCGACTTCGCCGCCAGCCACCATCTGACCTATGTCCACGACCACGATCCCGGCATCCGGCGCAAGGGCCGGCCGGGCGGCTTCGACTATGTCGACGAAAAGGACCGTCAGGTGCGCGACGGCGCCACGCTGGATCGTATCCGCGCTCTGGCCATTCCGCCGGCCTGGACCGACGTTTGGATCAGCCCGGAAGCCTCCGGACACATCCAGGCGGTGGGCCGCGACGCCAAGGGCCGCAAGCAATACCGCTATCACGCCGACTGGCGCTCTCATCGCGACGAGGCCAAGTATCACCGCCTGCTCGCCTTCGGCCGGAAACTGCCCCGGTTGCGCGCGCGGGTCGAAGCCGATCTCGCCAAGCCCGGGCTGCCGCGCGACAAGGTTCTCGCCGCCATCGTCAGCCTGCTCGAGAAGACCCTGATCCGGGTCGGCAACGACGAGTACGCCAAGAGCAACGAAAGCTACGGCCTGACGACCATGCTGCCGGAACACGTTCATCTGAAGGGCGCCGGCGCGGTGTTCGAGTTCCGCGGCAAGAGCGGGGTGATGCACAAGACGTCGTTCCACGACGCCCGGTTGGCGCGGATCCTGCGCGGCTGCGAGGCGCTGCACGGCCAGAGGCTGTTCAGCTTCGTCGATCACGACGGCCATACCCACGCCATCGGCAGCCACGACGTGAACGCCTATCTGCGCGACGCCATCGGCGAGGACTTCAGCGCCAAGGACTTCCGCACCTGGATGGGCACCGTGGCCGCCGCCCACGCCCTGGCCCTGCAGCCGCGTCCCACCAGCGCGACCAACGCCAAGAAGATCATGACGACCTGCGTCAAGGCGGTGGCCGGCCTGCTCGGCAACACCCCCACTGTCTGCCGCGCCTGCTACATCCATCCCGTGGTGTTCGAGGCCTACGAGGCGGACGAATTGGACAAGCGCCTGACCAAGGAGGCGCGGAACGCGGAACTGGCGCTGCTGAAGCTGCTGGCGGAGCACGAGATGGCCAACACCACGGCGGCGGCTTTGCGCCCCCTCCGTCACGGCGCGAGAAAGAGCGCCGCGCCACCTCCCCCGCAAGAGGGCGGGTGAGGAGTAGTCAACTCTATTCCTCCCACGCCCTCCCGCGGAGGAGGTGGCGCGCGATGCCCTCTCGCGTCGCGTGACGGAGGGGGCGCAAAGCCGCGTGCGAAAATGCGGTCAGCTATTTCTTTTTGCTTTTGAGCTTAGAACCGCCTCTCGAACTCCACGGCCAGCTTCACTTCGTTCGATGCCTCCGTTCGGCTAGGCCCGACCGCGGCCAGCCAGCCGGCGTCGACCTCTATTTCCACCGGCGACTTGCCCGGCCGGCCGTTCCACTTGATTTGGGGGCCGATGTACGTGCCCTGGCGACCGAGGAAGCGATGGTCGTCGCCGAAATCGCCGAACGCTTCGGCCCCGAGGCGCACATGGCCGATCGCGCGCCACGTCGCCGAGGCAGCGTAGCCGTAGGCCGCATAGCCTTCGCCCTTGGGAACGCCGACCGGGCGTTCGACGATGAGGTTTGCCAGCCCCTGGAAGCGCCCAACGGTCTTGGCCAGCAGCAGCTTGGCTTCCAGCCCATCATCGTCGCCGTTCAGTCCTTTGGTGTATTCGAGGTACAGGCCGGTATCGATGCCCGTCCTCGGGATCTGGCCGAGATAGGCGACCGCCTCGATACCGACCCCCGCCAAACGCGTCCCCTCACCCGGAACATGGGCCAGCGCGCCGACGGCGGCGAGGCTCAGGTGGTCGTTGACGCCGTATTCGGCCTCCACCACCGTCGTGGCCGCGCCGGCCAGCGATCCGCCGCTGACGCGGCTGAAGCGGGTTTCCAGTTCGGCCACGCCATTGAGGACGTACGGATCGTAGACCTTCTCATCGAGGCGGGGATCGGCGTGAGCCGCGTGAACCAGCCCGAGGGCGGCGAGTCCGGCGAGCGCGCTGCGCCTCATGGAAAGGTCCTTGCTTTTGCGAGGCGTTCTCAGTAAGGACGACGGGAGCGGTTGTCAAAAGCATGAAGGGCATTTCCGAATGAAGCTGATTTCGATCCTGGCGGTCGCGACTCTGATCCTTGCGCCGGTTTCAGCGCTGGCGTCGACGGTGGTGCTGGTGCTCAGCAACCATCGCTTCGTGACGCCGCAAATCACCGTCCCCGCCGGAGAAAAGATCAGGGTCGAACTGACCAATCAGGACTCCTCCGTCGACGAGTTCGACAGTTCCGACCTCAAGGTCGAGGAAGACCTCACGCCGCATAGCCGCACCGTGTTCCAGATCGGCCCGCTAAAGCCTGGGACCTACCGCTTCATGGGCGAGGCCCACCCCGCGACCGCCGAAGGCGTGATCATCGCCAAGTAGTGCTCGGGCTTTCCGCGCGGCGGGGATTGCCTAACCGCGCGAACGGCCCGCACTCTGGCGGCCCCGACGCGAGACCGCCCATGCCCGACGCCTCCGAGACCGGTGACGCCCCGCCGACACTGAGCCGGTCGCTTGGCCCGCTCGCGGTCATGTTGCTGGCCTTTTCGGCGCTGTCGCCGGTGTTCTCGGTCTACATCGCGGGCGACGCGATCCTGAAGCTGGCGGGGACCGGCGCGGCGCTGGCGATGCTGATCGGCGGGTTCGCGGCGGCGATTCTCGGGCTGCTCTATGCCGAGGTCGGCGCGGCGTTCCCGGGCGCCGGCGGCATCTATCCCAGCCTGTCCGTCCTGCTCGGGCGGATGACCGCGTTTCCCTACATCATCCTGATGGCCCCGATCGCCTTCGGCCAGGTCGGTTTCACCGCTCTGGGGCTTGCCGACTATGCCCGCGTTCTGGCGCCCGCCATTCCCTATCTCCCGCTGGCCTTCGCCTCGATCGCGGCGGCGACCGTCGTCGCGCTGCTCAACATCCGTTTCGGCGCCTGGGTGACCGGCGTCTTTCTTACAGTCGAGACGATCGCGCTCATCATCCTCACCTCTGTCGCCGTGACCCATCCGGCGCGGTCGATCGGACGCGTGATCGCGCACCCGATCCTGCTCGATCACGGCGCCCTGCGGCCGACACCCATCCTCACCCTGGCGCTGGCGATCGTCGCCGGCGTGTGGACCTGCGGCGGCGCGAGCTGGGGAATGTATTTCGCCGAGGAAATGCACGAGGCCAGGCGCAAGATCGGCCGGGTCATCGCCTGGACCGGCTTCCTGGCCAGCGTGACCATCGCCGGGCCGATGATCCTGATGGTGCTGAGCGCCCGGGACCTGCCATCGATCCTCGGCTCCGAGGCTCCGATGGCCGCCTATCTGCGCCAGACCGGCGGCCCCGTGATCGCGGCGGTGGTCAGCGCCGGGGTGGCGGCGGCGATCTTCAACAGCATGATCGCGACGATCATGGCCTATGGCCGCTATTTCTACGCCACCGGGCGTGACGGCATCTGGCCGGGCCCGGTCAGCCGCATGGTCGCGACGCTGCACCCGAGGCTGAAGTCGCCGATGGCGGCGACCCTGATCCTCGTCGTCGGCGGGGCGGCGATCATGCTGATCGGCGAGAAGCGCATCCTCATCCTCGTCTCCGGCAACGTCTCGGACTATCTGCTGATCTCGTTGGCGGTGCTGCGCGGGCGCAGGCGCGGTCAGACCGGCGCCACCTGGCGCGCCCCATTGCACCCGATGGTCCCGATCTTCGGGCTGACGGTCACGGCATTGACGGTGGCCGCCGACTGGCTGGACCCCGACGCCGGGCGGCCGAGCATCATCCTGCTGACCTCGCTGTTCCTGGGCGCCCTGGCCTATTATCATTTCCGCCTGCGCCAGGTCTCACGGGCTTGGACCATCGGCGTGGGCCAGGAAGCCGCCGCCACCCAATAGCGGGCTCAGCGAAGCTTTGAGAGGGGAGACGTCATGCAGGCTAAATTAACCTACGCAATCAAATACGTCGCCGACATGGACGCGACGGTGGCCTTCTACCGCGACAAGCTCGGGCTCACCGTCAGGTTCGCCTTGCCGTTCTGGAGCGAGTTCGAAACGGGCGATGTCACCCTCGCCCTGCACCCGGCGTCGGGCAACAACCCGGCGGGCGGTGTGGAGATCGGCCTCACCGCGCCCGACCTCCCGGCGATCTACGCCGAGCGAGAAGCCGCCGGTCTGACCTTCGTTCAGGCGCCGAGGGACGAGCACGGGACGCTGATCTCGCGGCTTCTGGACAGCGAGGGCGCGGCGATTTCGCTGAGCGGCGCGGCCTAATCTTGGACCGCCGGCGTCCCGCGGGCCCTTGCGCAACAAGCCGGCGGGACGCCGGCGGCCCGCGGAAAGAAAAGATCTATTCCGCCGCGATGGCGAGCGGGGCTCCGGCGGTGTAGCTTGACTTGCGGGCCAGCGACGCCTTGGCGGCTTCGTACTCGGCGGCGAGCCGGTCGACGAGGTCGCCGGCGCTCTCGATCGATTTCACCGCGCCGATGCCTTGGCCGCAGCCCCAGATGTCCCGCCAGGCCTTGGCGCTCTGGTTGCCGCCCGAGGCGAAGTTCATCTTCGACGGATCGGCCTGCGGCAGGTTGTTGGGATCGAGCCCGGCGTTGACGATGCTCGGCCGCAGGTAGTTGCCGAGAACGCCGGTGAACAGGTTGGTGTAGACGATGTCCTCGCCGCCGCGCTCGACGATCATGTCCTTGTAGCCGGGCGCCGCGTTGGCCTCCTTGGTGGCGATAAAGGCCGAGCCGATATAGGCGAGGTCCGCGCCCATGGCCTGGGCCGCCAGGATCGCGCCGCCGTTGGCGATGGCGCCGGAGAGCGCGATCGGGCCGTCGAACCATTCGCGCAGTTCTTGGATCATGGCGAAGGGCGATATCTTGCTGGCGTGGCCCCCGGCGCCCGCCGCCACCGGGATCAAGCCGTCGGCTCCCTTATCGATCGCCTTGTGAGCAAAGGCGTTGGTGATGACATCGTGCATCACGATCCCGCCCCAGCCGTGGACGGCGGTATTGACGTCCTCCCGCGCGCCCAACGAGGTGATCACCACCGGGACCTTGTACTTGGCGCAGAGCTCGACATCCTCTTCCAGCCGATTGTTGGTCTTGTGCACGATCTGGTTGACCGCGAACGGCGCCGACGGCGCTTTTGGATACGCCCGGTCCCAGTCGGCCAGCTCTTCGGTGATCCGCGCCAGCCATTCGTCGAGCTGCGAGATCGGCCGGGCGTTGAGCGACGGGAACGACCCCACCACGCCCGCCTTGCACTGGGCGATCACCAGGTCCGGTCCCGACACGATGAACAGCGGCGAGGCGATAACCGGCAGGCGAAGGCGGTCGCGCAGAACGGGGGGCAGGGCCATGGTCAAGTCTCCTTTTGCCCGAGAGGGTTTCAGCCCGGACGTGAGGTAACGCAAGTCTTGCGGCGACGCTGACCCCCTACCGCTCGGCTGGCGCCGAGTCGCTTCCCCCTTGGGGGAAGACGAGGAAAAAAGCGCGATCAGGCTAAAACCGTCTTCCCCATCAGGGGGAAGCGACTCGCGTCAGCGAGCGGTAGGGGGTCCGCCTCGGCCGCTCGTTCCGTCTCGGATCAGAACGGATAATACCGCACGCTCGTGAGGATCATGTTCTCGCGAGCGATGGGCGCGGGGTTGCCTGGAGCGCTGGCCGTGCCGAAGCCGGGGAAGGCGTGCCGCTCGGTGTAGGAATACTGCACGCCGAACTGCACCCGGCCGAACTTGCCGACGTACGGACGATCCCAGAAGCCGCCCGTGATCTGGTCGACATAGTGGGTGTTGGCGACGCAATTGGTGGCCCCCTCCGTCTCGCATCCAGTGTTGTCGTAGTTCGGATTGCCGACGCCGTTATACACCGTGCCGACCGTATAGGCCGTCTGCCGCTCGCGCTCCTCGCCGCCGAAGACATAGATGTCGAGGGTCTTGCCGATGTGGAGCGTACCGCCGCCTAGAAACGCGCCTTCCGAGATCGGCTTCAGCGCGCCATTCGGGCCGAAGGTCGCGTCGGGCAACTGGCTTGCGCCATAGCGTCCGATGCCGCGGCCGATGATGCCGGACCCTTGAACGTCGAACAGGCCCGGCACGACCTGCAGGGTCATGCCGCCGCCGAAGCCGCCACCCGCGACATTGACGTTGTTCGGACCGGCGCCCTGGTTCACCCGGGCGTAGAAGTCGCGGTAGATACCGAAGCCTTCCAGGTGGAACTGGTGTCCGGCGATGTTCTTTTCGAACGCCACCTTGCCGATCACGTCGGGGTAGCGGTTGACCGACAAGGTGTTGGCCGAGTTGAAGCCTGATCCCGCCGCGCCGTTGGTGAACACCGTGATCGGCTGATTCGGCGCGACCGTCGGCAGATACTTGCCGCTGTTGTAGTAGGTCGATTGCGGGTTTTCGACGGACACCGCGCCCCAGAACGTATTGTTGAAGTCGATCGCGACCCGCGCCTGGGGCTGACGGGTGAAGACGAAACCAGGGACGTACTGCGCGTCGATGGTGGGCGGCGGCACCTCGTTGCGTGGACTGATGCCCTTGCTGTTCAGCGTGGCCAGCGACCAGTTCTGGCCGGACAGGAAATGGATGCCGCCGAACGAGGTCTCGTAGTCGAGGGTGGTGTAGAACACCCGCATCCGCGGAGTGTAGGAGTTGGTCTCGTTGGAGTTGGCGGTCTGCGCGGCGCCGAGGAAGTCGGCCTCGGCATAGGCCGCGACTTTCAGGGTCGGGCTGATCACACCCTCGATCAGGCCGGATATCCGGCTCTGGCGGGCGGTGAACCGCGACTCGGACGTGCGGCCGAGCGTGCTGTTGGGGAACGGGATGCCGCCGAAGCTGGACGCGATGTCGGCTTCCTGGTTTCGCGACCGCGTTACCGATTCCGCCGCCACGAACCCGCCGAACTGAAGCGTCACGCCCTTGATGTAGAGCTTGTCGGTCTTGGGCAGCATCGATGCGACCCGGGTGTCGACGGTCGCCGGAAGAGTCTCGATCTGTTCGTCGAGTTTGGCTTGCTGTTCCTTGGCGAGGGCCTGGGTCTCGGCGAGTTGGGCCTGCACGGTCGCGAGTTGCGACTGGGCCTGGGACTGGCCGGCGGCTTGCGCGTCGCTGCGGGCTTTGAGCGCCTCGACCTCGGCGCGGAGCGCTTCGATTTCGCCGCGGACGCTCGAGCCGCCGGACTCGGCGGCCTCCGCGCGATGGCGATGACGGGTCTTGGCTTCGGCATTGACGCCGCCGGCCGTCGCCAGCAGCACGCCCATGGCCGCGCCGCTCAGGAGCATGGTCTTGATCGACATGTCGTAAATCCCCTTGTGCGGCCCGCTTGGCGGGGCGGCGATGGGGCCGGGTAGCAGCGGTTTGTAACGGTCTTGTGTAATCGGCCGGTGGTCCGCCAAGGCGAATCCGGAAACCGGGCGAGGTGTGTCACAAAAGCCTCGGCGCGACCGTGCTGTCACAAAAGCTATATGGACTCTGGGTATCGCATGACTTCACCGAGCGTTGGGGCGCTCGACTCGAGGAGAACCAAATGCATAGATCCATCGTCGGCGCGATCGCCGCCGTCTGCGTCGCGGCGAGCGGAGCCGCCGCCGTCGCTGCGAACATCTCGGGCGCGGGCGCGACCTTTCCGGCGCCGGTCTACGCCAAGTGGGCCGAGACCTATAAGGCCACATCCGGCAACGCCCTGAACTATCAGGCGATCGGCTCGGGCGGCGGCATCAAGCAGATCGAAGCCAAGACGGTCGATTTCGGCGCCTCGGACAAGCCGCTCAAGCCGGCGGATTTAAGCGCCAATGGCCTCGTCCAGTTTCCCACCGTCGTCGGCGGCGTCGTTCCGGTGATGAACCTCCCGGGCATCCGACCGGGCGAGGTGAAGATCACCGGAGCGATCCTCGCCGACATCTACCGCGGCATCCGCAAGAAATGGAACGATCCGGTCATCGCCTCCTTCAATCCAGGCGTGAAGCTGCCGAACATGCCGATCACCGTCGTCCACCGTTCGGACGGGTCGGGCACGACCTTCCTGTTCACCAGCTATCTTTCTCTGAAAGCGGCGCACTGGGCCGACGGTCCGGGCGCGAGCGATTCGGTGAACTGGCCGGTGGGCATCGGCGGCAAGGGCAACGACGGCGTCGCCGCCTTCGTCAAACAGACTCCGGGCGCGATCGGCTACGTCGAATACGCCTATGCCAAGCAGAACCACATGACCTACGCCCAGATGCAGAACAAGGCCGGCAAATTCGTCTCGCCGACGGCCAGCGCCTTCGCGGCCTCGGCGGCCGGCGCCAAATGGGCCAGCGCTCCGGGCTTTTATCTGCTGCTGCTCGATCAGCCGGGGGCTTCCTCGTGGCCGATCGTCGGGGCGACTTTCATCCTGATGCACACCGCGCAGGCCAACGCCGACACCGCCCACAACGTGTTGGCCTTTTTCGACTGGGCCTACAAGAACGGCAATCCGGAAGCGGAGTCCCTGGACTATGTTCCTCTGCCGGACGGCGTGAAGAACCTCATTCGCGCGTCATGGTCGAAGATCAAGGGTCGGGGCGGCGCGGCGGTGTACAAGTAGAGCGCACGACCTTTACGGTTCCCCCGCGATAGCGGGGAGCCGGTTTGTCTTCGGCGGAATTATAGCAATGCGGAGCACTGGATCCCCGCCGTCGAGGGGAAAGTGGAGTGGATTGCGGGGAACAGGGTTTCGATGACGATCGCCGAAATGACCACGGCCGATCACGTCTCCGTCGCCGGAGCGACCCGTCGAAGAGCGAAGCCTCAAGGATCAGGCTTCGAAGCGGTCTTCGAGGGGCTGTGCTTCGGCGCCGCGACCGCGCTGCTGATCGCTCTCGGCGGCGTGCTGGTCTCGCTGGTGATCGGGGGCTGGCCGGCGTTGTCGAAGTTCGGCTTCGGTTTCCTGACCAGCGTCACCTGGGATCCGGTCAAGGACATCTATGGGGCGGCCGGTCCCATCGCCGGCACCCTGATCACCTCCGCCCTGGCCCTGCTGTTGTCGCTGCCGATCGCCGGGGGCGTCGCCTTCTTTCTGGTCGAGCTGTGCCCGACGGTCCTTCGCCGGCCGATCGGCACGGCGGTGGAGCTGCTCGCCGGCATTCCGTCGATCGTCTACGGCATGTGGGGCCTGTTCGTCTTCGCACCCGTCTTCGCCGCCAAGATCGAGACGCCGCTGATGTCCGCCGCGCCAACGGGTAGCATCTGGGAAACCCTATTTTCCGGCATTCCCAACGGTTCGGGCATCCTCGCCGCCTCGATCATTCTGGCGATCATGATTTTGCCGTTCATGGCCGCGACCTTGCGCGAACTGCTGATGACCGTCCCGCCCCAGGTCCGCGAGAGCGCCTATGGCCTCGGCGCGACGACCCGTGAAGTGGTGTGGAACGTCACCTTGCCGTATGTCCGCCGGGGCGCGATCGGCGCGGTGATGCTGGGCCTGGGCCGCGCCCTCGGCGAGACCATGGCGGTGACCTTCATCATCGGCAATTCGCACGGCTTTCCCCACGGCCTGTTCGACGCCGGCTCGACCATCGCCTCGACAATCGCCAACGAGTTCAACGAGGCGAGCGGACTGCAGTCGGCGGCGCTGATCGCGCTCGGACTGGTGCTCTTCGTGATCACCTTCATCGTGCTGGCCCTCGCCCGCCTGCTGCTGCGCGAACCGGCGAAACACTGATGGCCGTCTCCGCCGCCCGTATCCGCGCCCGTCAGGCGACCAACATCGTCTTCGTCGTCTTCTGCTTCGTGGTCACCGCCATCGCTCTCATCGCCCTCGCGCTGATCCTGTGGTCGCTGGTCAGCCAGGGTCTCCGGGGCCTGAATCTCAAGATATTCACCATGGACACCCCGGCGGCGGGATCTCCCGGCGGCCTAAGGAACGCCATTGTCGGCTCGATGCTGATGTCCGGATTCGGCATGGTGATCGCCCTGTTCATTGGCATTTTCGCCGGCACCTGGCTGGCTGAATATGCCGGCCGCAGTCGATACGGTTCCGTCGTCCGGTTCCTGAACGACGTGCTGCTGTCGGCGCCGTCGATCCTAGTCGGCCTGTTCGTCTACTACATCCTGGTCAAGCCGTTCGGCGGCTTCTCCGGCTATGCCGGCGCCGTGGCCCTGGCGCTGCTCGCCGCGCCGGTCATCACCCGCACGACCGAGGACGTGCTCAAGCTGCAGCCGATCGCCTTGCGCGAGTCGGGCGTCGCCCTCGGCGCGCCCGTTTGGCACGTCATTCGCACCGTCTTGTGGCGCGGATCGGTAAGCGGCCTGCTGACCGGCGCTTTGCTGGCCTTCGCCCGGATCAGCGGCGAGACCGCGCCCCTGCTGTTCACCGCCCTCGGCAACCAGTTCATGGATTGGAAACACATCTACGTGGCGATGAACCATCCCATGGCCAGCCTGCCGGTGGTCATCTTCAACGACGCCCTTGCCCCCTATCCCGATCTCAACAAGCTGGCCTGGGCGGGCGCCCTGATCATCGCAGCCTCGGTGCTCGGCGTCACCATTATCGCCCGCGCGCTTTCGAAGGAACAGAAGCGCTCATGAGCGATGTGATCTCCCTCCACGAAGCGCAGCCGACGGCGGGCGACACGTCGGTGGCGACGCTCGACAAGAGCGCGCTCAGGATCGACGTCCAGAACCTCGATTTCTTCTACGGCAAGACCCGCGCGCTGAAGAACGTGTCGATCCCGTTCAAGGACAAGACCGTCACCGCCCTGATCGGACCGTCCGGCTGCGGCAAGTCTACCCTGCTACGCACCCTGAACCGGATGTACGCGCTCTATCCCGGGCAGCGCGCCACCGGCACGATCATGATGGACGGCGAGGACATCCTGAGTTCGAAGGAAGACCTGTCGATGCTCCGCGCGAAGATCGGCATGGTGTTCCAGAAGCCGACTCCGTTCCCGATGTCGATCCACGACAACGTCGCCTTCGGCGTGAAGCTCTACGAGACGCTGAGCAAGCCGGACATGAGCGATCGCGTCGAGGACTCCCTGCGCCGCGCCGCCCTGTGGGACGAGGTCAAGGACAAGCTGCACACCTCCGGCCTCGGGCTGTCGGGCGGCCAACAACAGCGGTTGTGTGTGGCGAGGTGCATCGCGGTGCGGCCCGAAGTCTTGCTTCTCGACGAGCCGACCTCGGCGCTCGATCCGATCTCCAGCGCCAAGCTGGAGGAGACGGTGACCCAGCTCAAGACCGACTACACCATCATCATCGTCACCCATAACCTCGGCCAAGCGGCGCGGCTCTCGCAGTACACCGGCTTCATGTACCTGGGCGAGCTGGTGGAGTTCGGCGAGACCGCCGGCATGTTCACCAAGCCGGTCACCAAGCGCGCGTCGGACTACATCACCGGGAGGTTCGGGTGATCGCACCGGACCGTTCCGTCGGAGCGCGTGCTTCCAGCTCGCTCGCCTGCCTGTTCGGGCGAGCAAGAATGCGGGCTGGAAGCCCGCGCTCCGATTTTCGAGGAGTTGCTTAGAATCATGGACCACACCGTCAGGGCCTACGACGAAGATCTCGACGCGATCACCGCGGAACTGTCGCGCATGGGCGGCTTGGCCGAAGCGGCGGTGGCCGACTCCGTGCGGGCCATCGCGCGCCGCGACGTCTCCATGGCGGAAACCGTGATCAGCCGCGACGCCAGGCTCGACGGCCTAGAGATGGACATCGAGCGCAAGGCCATACGCCTGATCGCCCTGCGCCAGCCGGTGGCCGACGACCTGCGCCGCACCGTCGCGGCGATGAAGATCGCGACCAATCTCGAACGCTGCGGCGACCTCGCCAAGAATATCGCCAAGCGCGCGATGGTGCTGGCCGAATCCGAGCCCGCCAGTTCGCTGACCAGCTCCATCGAGCGCATGGGCGAACTGGTCGCCACGCGCCTCAAGGACGTACTCGACGCTCTGGCCTCGCGCGAGGTCGAGGGCGCGATCAGCGTCTGGACCCACGACCACGAGATCGATGAGCACTACGACGCCATATTCCGCGAGCTCCTGACCTATATGATGGGCGATCCGCGCACCATCGCCGCCTGCGCCCACCTGCTGTTCGTGGCCAAGAACCTCGAGCGCATCGGCGACCACGCCACCAACATCGCCGAAATCCTCCATTACGAGATCACCGGGGTCGAACTCACCGACGAACGGCCCAAATCGGACTTCCTCGGCGTCCCGTGAAAGCAGAGTTGACCTCCGCGCCGCGCCCGAACATCCTTGTCGTCGAGGACGAGGACGCGCTGTCCACCCTGCTGCAATACAATCTCGACAAGGAAGGCTACGCCGTCCGGGTCTGCGCCGACGGCGAGGACGCCCTCGTTCTCATCGAGGAGAAACAGCCCGATCTGGTGGTGCTCGACTGGATGCTGCCGACGGTGTCCGGCATCGAGGTCTGCCGCCGCCTGCGTCAGAAATCGACCACCCGTAACCTCCCGATCGTGATGCTGACCGCCCGCGGAGAGGAGACGGACCGCATCCGCGGCCTCGACACCGGGGCCGACGACTATGTGGTCAAGCCGTTCTCGATGACCGAACTGTGCGCCCGCGTCCGCGCGGTCCTCCGCCGCATCCGACCCGGCCTCGCCGAGGATCGTGTGCGTCAGGGCGACATCGTCATCGACCGCGTCGCCCACCGGGTGAAGCGGGGCGGGGAGGAGGTCCATCTCGGCCCCACCGAGTTTCGCCTGCTCGACCATTTCATGCAGTATCCGGGACGGGTGTTCAGCCGCGAACAGCTCCTTAACGCCGTCTGGGGCAGCGACGTCTACGTCGAGACCCGCACCGTCGACGTGCACATCGGCCGGCTCCGGCGGGCGCTGGGGCACGCGGCGACAGGCGACCCGATCCGCACGGTGCGGAGCGCGGGGTACTCGCTGGACGTTTGACGTACGCTCGCGTTCGCGCGGACCACCACGCCGTCTTCCCGGGCGGAGCGTAACGCAGTGGAGCGGAGACCCGGGATCCAGCTTCGCTCTATCCGGAAAAACCCAGCGGTGCGCAAACGGCTGGGTATCTCGCAAGCGGAGTTCGCCGCGCGGTTCCGCATCCCCGTCGCAACCCTGCGCGACTGGGAGCAGAACCGCCGCCAGCCCGACGGCGCCGCCTTCGCCTATCTGCGCGTCATCGCGCGGGAACCGGAGATGGTCGCGCGGGCCTTGGCGCCGGCTTAGCGAAGCGACGACGGCGAGGCCCTCTTTTCAGGCGGACATCTCCGCGAGTTTGGCCACCGTGTTGATGTTGCGCCCCGTCCCCATCGCGAGCGCCGTCATCTTCAGCTTGGTGTCGGCCTGGCCCAAAGGATAGTGGATGAAAATCTCGCGGCGGCCGGCGGCGAACTCTTCAATGGACTGGCTCCGGATGCTGTCTCGCCAGTCCGGCGGTGGCGGCTCGTCGAGGAAGACGGCCACGACGCGGTTCGGCGCCGCGTGCTTGAACGGATTAGTCGCCAGGATGGACGTCATTTCCGCTCCGGTGCGAACGATCGCGCCCACGGGTTTTCCCGCATAATCCAGCAGGGCGCGCTCGAGCGCCGCCTTGACCGCCGCCTCGCCCGCCTCGCTGTCGAACACCACGTTGCCGCTGGCGATATAGGTCCGCACGTTGTGGAACCCCGCCGCCTCGCACATCGCCCGCAGTTCGGCCATCGGCAGCTTGCCGGTCCCGCCGACGTTCACGGCGCGGAGAAGGGCGACGTAGCGGGTCAAGTTAACCTCCGACGTTCGGCTTGCTCCCTGGCGGGACGCGTTCTAACCGTCCACGGATGACAGACATGAGCAAGGTCTCCGCCGCAGGTTCGCTGGCGGTCCTCCTCTCCGCCACCACGCCCGCGATAGCGCAGCACATCGATCCGGCCAGACTCAGCGCCCACATCAAGGTGCTGGCGTCCGATGCCTTCGAGGGGCGCGGTCCGGGGACGAGGGCCGAGACGAAGACGATCGACTACATCATCAGTCAGTTCAAAGCCGATGGATTGGCGCCCGGCGGCGACGCGGGCGGCTGGACTCAGGCCGTGACCTTGCGCAGCTTCCATCCCGTCGGCGAGATCAAGACATCGTTCACCGTCGCCGGCCGCGCCGAGCCGCTGAAATCGCTGGACCAGATCGTGGTCAGGACCCTGCTGCCCGTCCCCCGCGTTTCGGTCGTGAACGCCCCGCTGGTCTTTGTCGGCTATGGCGTCAGCGCGCCGGAGCGGCACTGGGACGATTTCAAGGGCGTCGACCTGAAGGGCAAGATCGCCGTCGTTCTGGTCAACGATCCGGATTTCGAGCTGTCGCCCGGCGACCCGCTGTTCGGCCGCTTCGACGGCAAGGCGGAGACCTACTACGGCCGCTGGACCTACAAGTACGAGGAGGCCGCCAGGCGCGGCGCGGCCGGAGTGCTGATCGTGCACGAGACGACGCCGGCGGCGTATGGCTGGGCCACGGTGCGCAACTCCAACAGCAATCCGCAGTTCGACATCCTGCGCGATCGTCCGGCGGACGCCCACACGGCGATCGAAGGCTGGATCCAGCGCGATGTCGCCGTGGCGCTGTTCAAGGCGGCGGGGCTGGACTTCGAGGCGGAGAAGGCGCGGGCCAAGACCGAGGGATTTACGCCGGTGACCCTGCCGGGCGCGACTTTTTCCGCCGATTACGCGGTCGAGAGTTCCACCGTGGTCACCCATAATGTCATCGGCAAACTGGTGGGGACCGCCCGCCCGAACGAGGCGGTGCTCTACGGCGCCCATTGGGACCATCTCGGCATCGGTGCGCCGGACGCGGCGGGAGACACGATCTACCACGGCGCGGTCGACAACGCCTCGGGGGTCTCCGGCCTGATCGAACTCGGCCGCCTGTTCGCGCGGGCGCCGCGCACGCCGCGCAGCGTCTATTTCCTCGCCTTCACCTCCGAGGAGAAGAACCTGCTCGGCGCCGGCTACTACGCCGCCCATCCGATGGTCCCGCTCGGCACGACGGTGGCGCTGCTCAACATGGATGTGCTGAACGTGGACGGGCCGTCGCGCGACGTGTCCGATCGCGGGCCGGGCGACATGCCGCTCGAGAAGCTGTTCGCCGCCGAGGGCGCCAAGGCCGGACGGACCTATTCGCCCGATCCGCAACCGCAGGAGGGCGCATTCTTCCGCGCCGACCATTTCGCGCTGGCGCAGGCCGGCGTGCCGGCGATCACCATCCTGGAAGGCCAGGATTTCCTGACCGGAGGCCGCCAGGCGGGGGCTGCGGCGCACAAGGCCTATTTCACCCAGCACTACCACCAGCCGTCCGACACGTGGCGGCCGGATTTCGACTACGACGGCGCGGTGCGCGATCTCGAGGTTTACTACGCCCTCGGCCGCGATCTCGCGGAGTCGCGGGACTGGCCGGACTGGCCGCCAAACTCCCAATTCAAGCCGGCGCGGGACGCCACGGCGGGCAAGCGGAAGTAGCTCCTCGCCGGGGAGCCTACCTTTCGCCGAGGCGTTGCGCCTGACATGATGGAGCCGGGCGCGTGATGGAGATATCGCGATGAACGCGAACGTTATGGTCGAGGTGAAGACGTCCGGAGACCTGTTCGACAACCCCCTCGGCACCGACGGCTTCGAGTTCGTCGAGTTCACCTCGCCCGAGCCGGAGCGGCTCAAGGGCCTGTTCGAACTGATGGGCTTCACCGCCGTGTCGCGGCACCGTTCGAAGAACGTGCTGCGCTTCCGTCAGGGCGATATCAACTTCATCCTCAACATGGAGCCGGGCGGGCAACCCGCCGATTTCCGGGCGGACCATGGACCCTCGGCCAACGCCATGGCCTTCCGGGTCAAGGACGCCGCCAAGGCGCTGAGGCTGGCCGTGGAGCGTGGCGCGACCGCCGTCACTGGCCGCGTGGGTCCGATGGAACTCAACATTCCGGCCATCGAGGGGATCGGCGGATCGATCCTTTATCTGGTCGACCGCTACGGCGCCCAGGAAATCTACGACGTCGACTTCATAGCGATTCCCGATGCCGGCCCCGACGACAACAGCGTCGGCCTGACCTATCTCGACCACCTGACCCACAACGTCCATCGCGGGCGGATGGCGCACTGGGCGGAGTTCTACGAACGCATCTTCCACTTCCGCGAGATCCGCTATTTCGACATCGAGGGCGCCCAGACCGGTCTGCTCTCCAAGGCGATGACCAGCCCGTGCGGCAAGATCCGCATCCCGCTCAACGAAAGCCAGGACGATCACTCGCAGATCGAGGAGTTCCTGCGCGACTATAAGGGCGAGGGCATCCAGCACATCGCGCTCGGAACCGGCGACATCTTCCACGCCGTTGAAACCATGGGCGAACGCGGGGTGAAGTTCCAGGAAAGCCCGGACACTTATTATGAACAACTCGACGCCCGAGTGCCCGGCCACGGCGAGAGCCTCCAGCGGCTCCGCGCCGACCGTATTCTGGTCGACGGCGCGCCGACGGAAGGGCAGGGCCTGCTGCTGCAGATCTTCACCCAGAACATGATCGGCCCGATCTTCTTCGAGATGATCCAGCGCAAGGGCAACGAGGGTTTCGGCGAGGGGAATTTCCGGGCCCTGTTCGAAAGCATCGAGGCGGACCAGATCAAGCGCGGGGTTATCCCCGCGAAGGCGGGCGCATGATGCGATGCTCGTCACTCTGTCATCCCGCACGAAGCGAAGCGCAGCGGAGTGTAGATACGGGACCCAGCGCACTTTTTCCGGAGAGGCCTTACTGGGTCCCGGGTCTCCGCTCCACCTCGTTTCGCTTCGCCCGGGATGACGGCGATGGACTTGGAGCCGGAACTTGAGCGGTTCCAATTGGATCCCGGTGCGCGGCGCGCAGGGCGTTCACTCGCGGCAGGCCCACGCCGACATGCCGGAGGGCACCTACGAGCGGGAGGTGTCCAAGGAGGGGTTCTTCGGCCCCGCCGCCTTCTTCCATCACAAACGTCCGCCGACGGGCTGGACCGCGTTCGAAGGTCCGCTGCGTCCCCGCGCCTTCGATCTCGCCGCGCTGAACGCCGCCGAAGCTTCGCCGTGGATCGCGCCTCGCGTGCTCGCGAACGCCAAGGTCGAGGTCCGCTTCTGGAAGCTGGCCTCGTCGATGCCGGCCCTGGCGCGGAACGCCGACGGTGATCAGCTGCTCTTCATCCACCAAGGCGAGGGCGATCTGTTCTGCGACTACGGCCGCCTCGCTTTCGCACCGGGCGACTACATCTACATGCCGCGTGGCGCCATGTGGCGGCTTAGCCCGACGGAACCGGCCGCCATCCTGATGATCGAAGCGACCAACGGCCACTACACCCTGCCCGATCGCGGCCTGCTCGGCCCCCACGCCCAGTTCGACCCCGCGATGCTGGACACGCCGGTGCTGGACGAGGCGTTCCGCGCCCATCAGGACCAGCCCGGCGAAGTCACGGTCGAGATCAAGAAGCGCGGCGCGGTCTCCCGCGTCACCTATCCCTACAATCCGCTGGACGCCGTCGGCTGGCACGGCGATCTCGCGCCGGTGCGGCTGAACGTGCGCGACATCCGCCCGGTGGCCAGCCACCGCTACCACCTGCCGCCGTCGGTCCACACCACCTTTCTGGCCGACCGCTTCGTGGTCTGCACGTTCACGCCCCGGCCTTTCGAGACAGATCCCGGCGCGCTGAAGGTGCCGTTCTTCCACAACAACGACGACTTCGACGAAGTGCTGTTCTACCATGCCGGCGACTTCTTCAGCCGCGACAACATCGACGCCGGCATGATGACCTTCCATCCCAGCGGCTTCACCCACGGCCCGCACCCGAAGGCGCTGAAGTTGATGCTGGTCCAAAGCAAACCGGCCACCGACGAATACGCCGTGATGATCGACGCCCGCGATCCGCTCGACGTGTGCGACGGCGCCGTCAGCGTCGAGAACGCGGCCTATGTCGATAGCTGGAAGGCAAACCCCTGAAGCTCGCCTCGCTGAAGCACGGCCGCGACGGCCGGCTGGTGGTCGTCTCCCGTGATCTCGCCTGGTACGCCACGGCGGACGCGATCGCGCCGACGCTTCAGGCGGCGCTGGACGATTGGGATCGATGCCAGCCTCTCCTCCGCGCTTTGTCCGAAAGCCTCGAAACCGGCTCGCTTCCGGAAATGCGGTTTCATGAACACGAGGCGGCGAGCCCGCTTCCTCGTGCGTACCAGTGGGCGGACGGCTCGGCCTATGTGAACCACGTCGCCCTGGTGCGTCGGGCGCGGGGCGCGGAAATGCCGGAGAGTTTCTGGACCGATCCCCTGATGTACCAGGGCGGTTCGGACGGCTTCCTCGGGCCGCGCGACCCGATCCCGCTGGCCGACCCCGCGTGGGGCTGCGACTTCGAGGCGGAGGTCGCCGTGATCACGGGCGATGTCCGGCGCGGGACCTCTCCGGCCGATGCCCTGGGCGCTGTGCGACTGATCATGCTGGCCAACGACGTCTCGCTGCGCGGTCTAATCCCAGCGGAACTGGCCAAGTCGTTCGGCTTCTTCCAGTCGAAGCCCGCGGGATCGTTCTCTCCCGTGGCGGTCACGCCCGACGAACTCGGGTCCGCTTGGCGCGACGGACGGCTTCACGGCCCGATCGTCGTCGACCTGAACGGCGTCCCGTTCGGGGCGGCGGACGCCGGCGTCGATATGACCTTCGACTTCGGCGTGCTGATCGCCCATGTCGCCAAGACCCGCGATCTCGCGGCCGGCTCGATCGTCGGCTCGGGCACGGTGTCCAATCGCGGAGCCGACGGCGGTCCCGGCAAGCCGATCAGCGAAGGCGGCGCCGGCTATAGCTGCCTGGCGGAATTGCGCACCGTGGAAACCTCGGCCTTCGGCGCGCCGAAGACGCCGTTCCTCAAGGCGGGTGACACGGTCAGAATCGAGATGCGTGACTCCGATCACCACTCGATTTTCGGCGCGATCGAACAGACGGTCCAGGGTGTCGACGGCAGGGTCGGCGTGGAGGCCCGATAAGCGCTTGCGAAAGCCGTGTGGTTTTAGCCAAGACAAGCGACGACTCGTATTCCCGATAAGGATAACCTTTACCCGCTAAAGGTCAGGTGGGCGCGGCTAAACGCGGCGCCGCCGGTGACCTTCTAGACCAGGATTTTACCTTCTGTTAGAATAGATCATCCCAGCGGGGGCGGGTTCGCGCGCAATTTGTCGTGAGAGCAATAAGGTTGGACGTCGGCTTCTCATCCCAACGTGTTTCGCGCGGCCCCGTAGCCGGCGGTGAACGCTGCCCGTCAGACGCTAGGCTCGGCATTGGCTAAGCTCGACTCCTGGCTCCGTCCCTTTCGTCGCCGTCATACTAATGAGGCCGGAAGTCGTCTCTGGCAGGAATGGTGGACGATGGCGCTCGCCGCGGGCGTCTTTGTTGTTATCCTTGTTCTGACCAATGCCACGGCGCGAATTGACAACGCAATCTACGATCTGAGTTTGAAATATGGCCGGCGCGCGCCTCCGTCGGATATCGTCATCGTCGCCATTGATCAACGCAGTCTCGACAAGGTCGCGGAGTGGCCGTGGCCACGCAGTCTTCAGGCGAGGCTGATCGACGCCATCGGCAAGGACAAGCCAAAGGCCATCGTGCCTTATTTGTATTTTGTGCTCCCATCTTCTCTCAAGGAGGATCAGGCCCTCCACGACGCCATGGCGCGAACGCCAACTTTCATTCCCCTGCCGCGGCAGACACCCGGTGGCGGAAGTCGGGAGCGTGACATCCGGCCGACGCCGATCATCGCTTCGGCTGTCAAGGGAATGGGGCTTGGAGAACAGGTAGCCGATAACGACGGAATTGTGCGGCGCGCCACTCTGAGCGAAGTTCATGGGGCTCACCAAATTCAACGTCTTGTGCTTCAAGTATCTCGGGCTGGGAGGCGATCTCAGGGACTTCCCGCGTGGCTAACTCGACAGAAGGTTTTTATCCCTTACATCGGCCCATCCGGGACTTTCTCGACGATCAGCGCCGCCGACGTTCTCGATGGGCGGACCCTGCCAGGAGTCTTCAAGAACAAGTATGTTCTGATCGGCCCGACGGCGGCTGACTTACTCGATCAATATGCGACACCGACATCCGCTCGTATGTCCGACGTCGAAATTGACGCTAATTTACTCAATGGAATACTAAAAAATACGTTGATTTATGACCTTGGTCACGCAAAATCCGCACTGTTATTTCTGGTATTACTGGGCGCCGCGCTACTATCGATAATCAGATTAAGTCCACGGGAAAGCCTCGCCTTTGCCATTGCTGTTATCATAATACCTCTAAGTGCGGCGACAATCAGTCTGCTATATTTCAACTTATGGATTCCTCCAACCTCGTTCTTGATAACAATCGGCATGGTTGCCTTCTACTGGGGCTGGCGGCGATTGCATGCCGCGAGCGACTATTTCGCCGCGGAACTTCGCGGGTTGCAGCAACATATGCGGAGCGGTGTCCACGAAGGGTTGCAGCCGGCGATGAAGCGCGGCGACGTGGTGTTTCAGCAAATGACGTTGCTGCAGGAAGCGAAGAAGCGGATCTCCGACCTGAGGCGGTTCGTCTCCGACATCCTCGCCAACTTCCCAGAGCCGATTTTCGTCGTCGACCTCGACGGTCACATTCAAACCGCCAACGAAGCCGCCAACAATCTCGCCCATCGCCTGGGGGTATCCGCCGCTTCGGACGCCCCGGTGGACGCCGTGCTGTCGCGGATAATCCCTTTTAATGACACTTCGGACGCCGGCTGGCCGCCGATCGCGGAACTGGCGTCGCGATCCGGGGCCTCGACTCTCGACCGCTCCCTAACCGGGCGGGGACCCGATGGTCGCGCTTTCGAACTGCGCTTCACGCCCACCCTCAGCGGAGAGGATGAGCCGACCGGATGGATTGTCCATCTCGCGGACATCACCGTGCTCATGCTCGCGCTCGACCAGCGCGAAGTGGCGATGCGGCAACGCGAGGAGGCGCTGCAACTGCTCTCCCACGACATGCGCTCGCCGCAAGCGTCGATCCTCGCCACCCTCCAGCACCCCGACTTCCAGGCCGCGCCGCGGAAACTGCTTCAGCTCGTGGATAGCCAGGCGCGCCGAACCCTCGATCTGGCGGACGCCTTCGTTCGTCTGGCGCAAGCCGAATCGGCCGAGTACACCCTGGAGGTTCTGGATTTCAGCCATATCGCCGAAGAGGCGATCGACGCCGTCTGGTCCCTGGCCCAGCATGGCGGCGTCCTGCTCGATCTCCAGGTCGCCGGAGAGTTCATCGTCAGGGCGGACCGCGGAGCCCTGATGCGCGCTCTGGTCAATCTGCTGGACAACGCGGTCAAGTTCAGCGCGGCGGGAGCGACGGTCAAATGCGTTGTTCGCGCGGCCGCGCTCGATCGGCGCAAGGCCGTGGCCTGCGAGATCATCGACAGCGCCGGGGGGATGCCCCAGGCTCTCGCCAGCCGCATCTTCAACCGCTTCGCGACCTCCGGACACGCGAGCAACGGCTCGTCGGGGATCGGCCTGGGGCTGGCGCTGGTCCAGGCCGTCGCCACGCGCCACGAAGGCAGCATCGTCTGCCGAACGGCGCCGGGTGTCGGATCGGTGTTTACCCTCACCCTGCCCCTGCATCAGGAGAGCGGAGAGGCCGAGGCGTTGCGCGCCACCGCCTAGTTTTCGGGCCTGTCGGATACGGGTTGTTACACCGGGCGCGTCGAATAGACCCCTACCGGACTTGCGCCTGAATTCCGGTTACAACCTAGGCCGGGGCGGTCGCGAACTCCTTCTGTTCTACAGCGCGGCCATATGGCTATTCGAGCGGGGAACGAACTGCGCGCAGCGTAGTTGACATTTCTAGATGAGCGTGAAAATGTGAATTACAATGAAGGGATTTTTGAGGCAAACTCACAGTCTTTGTGGGTGAAACACGGACATCTGGCCGCAACTTCCCGTGCCTATAGTGACAAAAATGTTATAGAAGAAAAAATCTGCTAAAAAAAATGTTTTTATTATTGACAACCAAATGGCTTCCCTTTAATTCGTGGGAAGCCAAATCAATACCGCTCCTAAACGATCTTTCAGAAAACCCAGCGATAAAGGAAATCCAATGTCCAACACCACCGCCACCGCTTCTCGCTCCGCGCTTACCTCCAAGGCGATCAGCAAGGACCTCGACCTGGCGATCCGTTCGGCCGGCGCCGCATCCGACGGAATCGTTTTCGGCTCGTTGGAAATGAACGGCCGCTACGGTTCGCCCCGACCGCCGACGGCATCGTCTTCGGCGTCGCTTGGAAATGAACGCTCGTACGGTTCGCCCGACCGCCGACGGCATCGTCTTTGGTTCGTTGGAAATGAACGGCCGTACGGTTCGTCCGACCGCCGATGGTCCGATCGTTTTCGGGTCGCTTGAAATGAACGCTCGTGCGGTTCGCCCCACAGCCGACGGCATCGTCTTCGGTTCGTTGGAAATGAGCGCCCGCGTGGTGCGCCCGACGGCCGACGGCATTGTCTTCGGCTCGCTGGAAATGAACGCCCGCGCGGTCGTGTCGCTCTGATCCTGGTCGGCCGTTAAAGTCGACCATAGTCGCGACGTGCGGGTCAGACGCGCGAACACGATCGTCGCCTCCTTCGAAGGCGACGACATCGTGTTCCACAACTTTCTCGAACAGCGAACGTTCTCCGCCAAGCCTATCGCCTTCGAGATCATCCAGCGGCTACGGGCCTGGACGGATCTCGAGGCCGCGGCGGACCTGATCGAAGGGTTTTCGCGCCCATCGGTGGTGCGGTCGATCGAGCAACTGATCGAACTCTCCGGGCTCATCGTGGAGAATTCCGAGGAGGCCGCCCGTGAAGAAAATTACGATCAGTCCTGGCTGTGGGGCCCGTGGGCGGCCGCCTATCATCTGTCGACCCGCGGCGGGACCTTCCTCTCCGGCGAGGTCACCGAGGAGATGCTGCGCGAGCAGGTGAAGTGGAATCCGTCGCCACCCCTGTTCACCGTCAACGGCTCGGCGGCCGTGCCGGCCACGCCGTCGCCGATCGAGAGCTACGGCGAACCGTTCCAGACCATGGCCAGGCGGCGAACCAACCGCTTCATGCTCGATCGTCCGCTGCCGGAGCGGCAGATCATGGACTGCCTGCTGTTTTCCATGGCGATCACCGCGATCATGGAGGATCCTCTGGCGGTCGACCTGCCGCTCAAGATGACGCCGTCGGGCGGCGCCAGGAATCCGTATGAGGCCTATGTCTGCGTGCGCAACGTCGAGGGGCTCGCGCCGGCGACCTACCACTACTCGGCGATGGAGCGGAACCTCGCGCCCTTGCCCAACGGCAAGCCTCCGGCGTTCGAGCGGCTGCTCGCGGGGCAGGATTGGGCGGGCAAGGCCGGCGCGCTGATCTTTCTCGTCGCCAATTTCGAGCGCACGATGTGGAAATACCACAACGCCTCGGCTTACCGGATCATCATGATCGAGGCCGGCCATATCGCCCAGAACATCATGCTGGCCGCCACCCATCACGGCCTGGCGGCCAATCCCACCGGCGCGTTCGACACCAGCCTGGTGGAGGATACGCTCGGACTCTCCGGCCTGACCCAGACACCGGTCTATGTTCTCGTCGTCGGGCATCCCGACCCCTCGTTTGGGCAGGCCGACAACAACCCGTCCACTTGAGGCCGCCGAGCGGCCGATTGAGCGACGCCGACGCTGGCGGCCGAATCCTCACGGCCCATTTTCGCTCTTTAGCTGAGCCAGGACCGCATGACCGAGCGCCGCATCTTCAACATCGCCGACCTTCCGCTCAAGCCGAAGGGCGACGGCGGAAAGTTCGAGGCCTTGAACGGGCGGGCGGGGCCGTTGATCGGCCTCGGCGGCCTCGGCTGCTCGATGGTCGTCGTGCCGCCGGGCAAGCGCGCCTGCCCGATGCACCGCCACCACGCCCGCGACGAACTCTTCTTCATCCTGGAGGGCGAAGGTGTCACTCGCCTGGACGATCAGACACTGCCGATCCGCCCTGGCGACCTGATCGCCGCGCCCGCAGGCAAGGAAGCGCACCAAATCATCAACACAGGGTCAGCCGAGCTACGCTATCTGGCGATCTCGGCCGAGAACCCGGTCGACATCATTGAGTATCCCGACTCCGGCAAGATCGCCGCGGGTGCGGGGTTCTTCCCCGGAAAGGCCGCGCCTCCAACGTTGGACGTCCTCGGTAGGATCACCCCGGCTGCCTACTATGATGGAGAGTCAGACAGCGGCGGCTAGGCCGGCGCGCTCGCCTGAGCGACACTTGCGAGGCAAGTACGAGACAGTTACAATATGCAATCTTCGGTCTTTGACATCGTTGATGGTATTCAGTCCCGCCGAAGGCGCGGACCGGAGCGCGGTCGTCCCGACCGCCTCTTCAATGCATGAACCCGTAAGACGCGGTTGGGACGACCGCGCTTTGTCGCGCGACGGGTGTTGGCTCAATCCCCACGAAACATCTCGAAACCACGAAAAAAGCCCTCGAGTCCGGCGCCGGAGCGCCGCACGAACCCTGCCAATTTCCTGCCCGAAAACCTGCCCGACACCTGCCATTTCCTGCCCGCGTCCGTGACGGCCTCTCGAACGAAAAGCGAGCGCGGCCAGAGAGTTGCCGAGGTTTCGGTCAGGCTGGCTGCAGATACGGCTTCAGCAGCCTCTCTGGCGGTCCCGCGTCGACGTGGCCGACGCCGCGCGCGGACGGGGTCCAGCCGAGGATGCGGCGCAACTCCGGCGGGAAGCTCGCCGCCCGCTCGCGGCTCACCGCCAGCATCAGGTTTTCCTGCTGGCGCACGGCCCCGGTGCAGTAGTTGATGGTCAGGGCCCAGCGGCGGGCGTCGCTCCGGTTGGCCCCGCCGCCGTGATAGCAGGTGCCGAGGACGAAACAGACGCCGCCCTTCTTCATCACCGCCGGGATCGAGGGATAGTCCCGGCGCGGGTCGGCCCGCTCGGTCAGGCGGTGGGTGTCCGGCACCACGCGGGTGGCGCCGTTCTCCTCGGTGAAGTCGGTCAGCGCCCACATGGTGTTGCACACCAGGTTCCGGTGCGGCATCGCCAGGTCGTAGAGTTCGTCGTCGCGGTGGATCGGCTGGGCCGGCTCGCCGGGGCCGATCACCGCCGTGCCCATGGTCGAGAGCAGCATATCGTCGCCGAGCACGCCGCGGACCACCGGCAGGACGCTGGAATGCGTCGCCACCCGCCGCCAGACCTCGCCGTGATTGAGCAGGTCGAAAAAGCGCACGGTGTTGTGGCCGGTGAAGTCGTTGGTCTTCAGCGGCGAGACGCCCTCGCGTTCGAGCCGCTGGATCTCGGCGATGATCTCGTCGCACAGGTCGGGGGAGACCGCGCCTTCCACGATCGCGTAGCCGTGCGCCTCCAGATGCTCGATCGTCGCGGCGTGGTCCGCGCCCCGCGGCTCCGCGGCGGCGCTCATCAGGTCGGCGCCAGCTCGTAGTTGGTCTTGCCGCCGGCGACCATGCCGGCGTCGACCACCAGGTCGTGGCAGTTGACGTAGTGGCCCTCGTCGCTGGCCAGGAACAGGGCGGCGGCGGCGATATCCTTGGGCAGGCCGGCCTTCTGGATCGGGGTCGCCTTGGCCAAATTGCTCTCCAGCTTGGCCATGCTCGCCTCCATGTGGCCGGCCTCCATCGAGGCGGCGCGGCCCGAGCCGCCGAAGAAGATCGGGGTGGCGATGCCGCCGGGCGAAATGCAGTTCACCGAGACGCCGTGCCGGCCAAGCTCCATGCCCGCCATCTTGGTCGCCTGGGTCACGCCGGCCTTGGCGATGGAATAGAGGTAGCCGCCCATGTGGGTGCGCAGGGCCGCCACCGAGGAGTTGTTGATGATCGAGCCCCAACCCTGCCGCTTCATGATCGGCGCGGCGTGCCGGATGCCGAACACCACGCTCGCCAGCAGCAGGTTCATGGCATGGTCGAACTGTTCGCGGGTTACGTCGTCGACGCCGCCGGTGGTGCCGCCGCCGGCGTTGTTGAACAGGATGTCGAGGCGGCCGAACGCGTCGACGGTGGCGTCGATCGCGCCCTTGATCTCCGCCTCGTGCATCACGTCGGCCTTGTGGAATTTGGTCCCGGCGAGCGTCCCCGCCATCGCCTCGCCCTTCTCGGCGTTGCGGCCGGCGATCATCACCTTGGCGCCCTCGGCCGCGAACAGCTCCACCGTCGCCTCGCCGATGCCGCTGGTGCCGCCGGTGATCAGCGCCACCTTGCCCTCAAGCCGTCCGGCCATGTGAGTCTCCCTATGTTCTAACGGTTTGATAATTCATGGAGTTCGCGACGTCGGTCCTTCTCCCCTTGCGGGAGAAGGTGGCCTCCGAAGGAGGTCGGATGAGGGGTCGACGCCTCTTTCCGCCTTGGGTCTCGAGGCCTCCATGATGGCCGACAACACTTCCCACGAACGTCCCTCGACCATGGAGTTTGGGAACCGCAGCACTCTGAAGCCTTGATCCGAGAGCCAGCGATCCCGCGCCTCGTCGTGGTCGGGTCGCCAGGCGTGGAACGGACCGTCTGCTTCGACGACCAGGCGATGACGCAAGCACACGAAGTCGACGATGTAGCGCCCAATAACAACTTGTCGGCGAAACTTCGGGTCACCGAGACGCCGATCCCGGAGAAGGCGCCATAAGCCACCCTCCGCACCGGCGGGCGAGCGACACATCCGCTTGGCGTGCATGAGTTTTAAAGAATCTTTCACCATGATCGGATGTTCCGGCGCGACCCCTCATCCGACCCGCTTCGCGGGCCACCTTCTCCCGCAAGGGGAGAAGGATCGATGAGCTCGCCACCCGTCATCACTAGGCTGTCCGCGCTGCGCCGAGCGTCTCGCCGCCGTCGACCGGCAACAGCACGCCGGTGAGGAAGGCCGAGGCGTTGGTGGCGAGGAACAGGGCGGCGTTCACCGCGTCCTCGATCTCGCCCCAGCGGCCGATGGGAATGGATCGCACGGCGCCGTCCGGCGCGTACTCGAAGCCGCCGCGCGACATCGCCGTCTTGACGAAGGTCGGGCAGACGGCGTTCACCCGGATCCCGCGCCCGGCGTATTCGAGGGCGAGGCAGCGGGTCAGCGCCGCCTGGGCGCCCTTGGCGGTGTTGTACGCCGCCTGCCCGGCGTGGGGCCGGATGCCGGCGGTGGACACCACGTTGATGATCGAACCGCCGCCCTCGCGGCCGAGGAAGTGGCGGATCGCCGCCTGGGAGCACAGCCAGGTCCCCTTGGCGATCACCGTCCAGCAGGCGTCGAAGGCATCCTCGGCCGTCTCGTGGAACGGGCCGCCGCGCCACACCCCGGCGTTGTTGACCAGCACGTCCAGCCGGCCGAAGCGCTCGACGGCCTTGGCCACCAGAGCCTCGGCGTCGGCGGCCCTGGTCACGTCACACGGGGTGAACACCGCCTCGCCGCCAGCCTCGGCGATCAGATCGACGGTCGAGAGTTCCGGCTTCTCGTCGAAATTGCCCTCGCGCGCGGTTTCGGTGAGGTCGCCGACCACCACCTTCATGCCGGCGCGGGCCGCGGCGACGGCGATGCCGCGGCCCATGCCGGTGCTGGCGCCGGTGACAGCCATGACTTTGGCGCCGTGATCTAAGGACTCGCTCATGAAGGTCAGGCGACGAGCGACGGGCGGCCGCTGCGGAGCGGAGCGCCCGTCCGGTCGAGTTCGCCCACCGGGCCGCCGCGCGTCATCAAACCTTGCTGTCCCGGCGACTCGATCCGGCCGAGGCCGCTCCAGATGCGGTAGCCCAGTCGGGCGAGGAAGGCCTCCCGTTCCGTGCGCTCGACCTCCGGATCGAGGCCCAGGAACGGGTTCTCCTGCTGGCGCATGAACGGGCGGCAGTGATAGGACAGGATGGCGCGGCGCTGGTCGCCCGCCGTGCGGTTCTCGCCGGTGCCGTGGGTGATGCGGCCGTCGAACACCAGGGCGCTGCCCGGCGGCCCGACGGCGGCGACCGTGTCGCTCAACTCGTATTTGCGGAACGGCTCGAGGTGGCTGCCGGGGACGACGCGGGTGCCGCCGTTCTCGTCGGTGAAGCCGTCGATCATCCAGGCGATATTGGCCACCACCGCCTTCGGCGTCCAGAAGTCGACGTAGAGCTGGTCGGTGTGCAGGTACATCGACACCCCGCCGGGCCGGGCGATGTTGGCGGTCAGGCTGGAGAGCAGGAAATCCGGCCCCAGCAGTTCGCCCATGAAGGTCTCGGTCACCGGATGCAGGATGAGGTCGCGGAACACCTTGCCCTTGTTGATCAGCATCCACAGGCGTTGGTTGGTTCCCCCGCCGTCGTGAAAGCCGACGCCGAGGGCGTCCTCGCCGGCGGCCTGGTCCGAAAGCCGTTCACGCAGCGCGGCCACCGTCGCCTGGTCGAGCGCGTTCTCGACGATGCAATAGCCGTGCTGTTTCAGGTCGGCGACGGCGCGCTCGCGATCCGTCGTCGCGCGGGGAAGATCGGTGGTCATGGCGTCTCGGTCTATGAGGCGGAGAAGTCAGGCGTAAGGGTCGGTGCCGGTGCGCATGAACGGCGCGATCCGCTCTGGCTCCGGCCCGCGCGAATTGGCGTACGGATAAAGCGGCCGGCCGACAATGCGGTCCAGCTCCGGATAGGCCTGGAGCAGTTGCGGCGAGAGATGGCCATCGTACACCGTCTGCGGCCGCATATAGCTGCGCATGAAGTTCTGCACGAGGGTGACGCGCAATCCGGACTTGGTGCGCGGGACGGAACCGTGCCACGTCGCCCCGTTCCAGATTGCCAGCGAGCCGGCCTTGGCGATCAGCGGCACGGTCTTGAACGGCGTCTTGGCCAGGTCCGCCTCGTGCGGCAGGACCGCGCGGCCGTACTTGTGGCTGCCGGGCACGAAGATCGTTGGCCCGTCCTCGGCGCTGTCATAGTCGGTGCAGATCCACGAGGCGTTGCACATGTGGGCGATCTGGCCGGCGCCGGGCGGGATGCCGTGGGAGTCGCTGTGCAGGCCCAGGCTGCGTGAATCGCGCCCCTTGATGATCCAGGTGTGGCCGCTGAAGATCGCGCTCTGGCCGAGCAGCCAGCGCACCAGCGCGAGCTGCACCGGATTGGTCGCGGCCTCGACGAAGACGTCGTCCTCCTCCATCAGGTCCCAGCCGTTGCGGCCGATGTCCTTGGCGGCGGGCGTCTCCTCCGGGTCGTCGCCGAAGTTAACGCCGTTGCGCTTCTCGCAGGCGCGGAGGATCGCGCCCCGCAGTCGCTCCACGAACAGCGGCGCGGAGCGCATCGTCTCCGGCGGCACGATGGTCAGGCCATAGGCCTCCAGTTCGACCACATGGGGAAAGAGGCCGAACGCCTCCAGGTCCTTGTAGAGCGGATCGACGTGCTCGGAGGCTCCATAATCGGCGATGGCCAAGGTGTTCCTCCAATCTGTTACCAGTTATCAAAATCTCTTGCGTCTGCGGTGTCAATCCCCGCGGACGCCGTAACGTCGGCGATAACGGAGAGATGCGCGGCTCACCCTCCGGCGGCCGGGACGCCCGGTCATGTTTCGGAGGTGTCGTTCAGCGCCGCGTCAGGAAGACCTTCATGCGACCTCCGTCCTCATGCCACGCCTACCCGACCGCACGACCGCCACCGAGATCAGAACGAGCGTGGCCAGGACGCAAAGCCAGGCGAAGACGTCGCCGATCACGCGGTAGATCGTGGTCACCCCTCGGCTGGGTACGTCGGCCAGCATCAGATGTTGGTCGGATAGGGTGGTGTCCTGCGCCGCGAGGATCCGGCCCTGATAGTCGAACGCGGCCGATAGTCCGTTGAAGTCCTGCCTGAACAGGGAATAGCCGTTTTCGATCGCGCGCAGGCTGGCCATCTTCAGGGTGTGGACCCGGCCCATCTCCGGCCAGTCCCCTCCCGGAACCAGCATGATGTCGGCCGCGACCCTCATCATCCGGGGGAAGTCGGCGTCATAGCAGATGACGTTCGCCACCCGCGCCGCCGGGGCGCGGACGACGGGAACCTTGCCGTCGCCGGGCGCATAGGGTTCCAACCCGGGGATGGGGTGCGCCTTTTGATAGGTCCAGATCAGGGCGCCGTCCGGCCCGAACATGTGGGTCTCGTCGCGCATGCCTGGGATGTTGTCGGCGACGACGAGATAGATCCTGTCCTTGCGGGCGAGGTTCGCGGCTCGCTTCAGGAAGGCGGGCAAGTCCGCCGCCGACAGCGCGGCGGCATTCTCGGACCACACGACAAACCGAGCGCCCGCCCGCGCCGCGCGCTCGGTGTTGTCGAACAGTTCGGCGGTGATGAGGCCCAGCGCCGCCCGTTCGATCCCGGGATCGACGCGGAGCGGATTGGATGCCGACGTCACGGGGTGGCCGATCCGGCGGCGGGCCTCCGCGATGACCCCAAAGCTAGGGCTGATCCCCGCGATGCGAATGTAATCGCCGCCCGGGGGAAAGACCGCGAGCCGGACGCCGCCGCCGATCACCACCGCGAGGAGCAGGGCGGCGAGACCGCCGGCAACAGCCCGCGATCGACCCCGGAAATTGGGAGAGTCCCAACACAGGTTGGCGACGGTGGCGAACAGGCAGATCAGGAAGCCGACGCCGTACGGGCCGGTGACGGCGATCATTTGCAGCAGGGGAAGATCGGCGGTCTGGGTTACCGCGAGCAGGCCGTAGGACGCGCCCTGCGGGCTAAGCGCGCCCAGAGCAAACTCGCAGACGGTGTGCGTCGCCGGGTAGACGAAGAGCGCGGCCAACGCTCCCAGCCGCGGCGTGAGCAGCCGATCGAGACAGAACGGCAAGGCGAAAACCAAGCCATAGGCGACGCAGGCCATGGTCGTCACGGCGTTCAGCGGCACGGCCAGTTCGAAGGCCCAGAACAGCGCGACGGCCACCGAGGCCACGGCGGTCGAAACGATCGCCGGCGCCGGCCGGCTCATGCGCGAGAACCGTAGCAGGAACACGGAGAAGCCCCACGCCGCGAAGGGGAGATCCCAGCGGCCGCCGACGGCGAATATCCAGGAGACGGTCCCCGCTACGAGCCACAACGGCTGAAGTGCCGCTCGGGTGGAGTCGCCCGTCGCCGCCCGGGAACGATTGGGCCGGGGCTCGATCGCGATCGTCGCCATGTGCGTTGTCCTTCCCCGGCGCGCCGCCGCTCCCGCCCCCGGCGCGCAGCCGCTCCCGCGAAGAATTGCGTCATTGGTTGGCAATTGGAAGAAGGCACCGTTTCGATCTATACTAACCAAATGGATACCAACCTAAAGCGCGGCGACGGCGGCCTCGACGCCGGCGAGTTGTCGGACGAGGCGGAGCAGCTCACGCGCGACGTTCTGGGCCAGGTCGCCGGTAAGTGGTCGCTTGGCGTCCTCTGCGTCCTGGCGAAAGCCGACGCGCCGCTGCGCTTCACCCGGGTCCTCGACGGCGTGCAAGGGATCACCCAGAAGGTGCTGACCTCGACGCTCCGCTGCCTGGAGCGGGACGGGTTCGTCAGTCGGCGGGTCTATGCCCAGGTGCCGCCCCGGGTGGAATACGAGCTGACCGACCTCGGGAAGGACCTATACCGGCGCGTGGACCCACTGGTGGAGTGGGCGCGCGATCAGGCGGCGGTTTTCGCTCTCGCCCGAAGGCGCTTTGAGGAGAAAGCCCGCTAAGGGACGCGGACGGGAGCGCCGGGCTTCGAAAGGGTTGGCGACACCGACCTCAAAGCTTCGCCGTCCGGCCGCCATCGACCACCAGCGAAGCGCCCTGGACGAACCGGGCGTCGTCGGAGGCGAGGAAGGCGATGGCCGCGGCCACGTCCTCCGGCGCGCCGAGTTCGTGCGGCTCGATCTTCTGCACGCCGGTCTTGTAGTTGGGGTTCTGCTTGAGGAACGGCGTGTCGATAGCCCCGGGCAGCACGACATTGGCGCGGATGCTCTTGTCGCGTCCCTCGAGAGCGAGGGTGCGGGTGAGCGACACCACCGCGGTCTTGGCCGCGGCATAGGGCCCGATCCCCGCCGCGGTGGCGAGCGCGTGGATGCTGGAGACGTTTACGATCGCGCCTCCCGCGCTTATGCGCTTCAGGGCCTGCTTGCCGCAGTGGACCGCGCCCATCAGGTCGACGTCGAGCACCCGCCGCCAATCGTCGCCTTCGAGCTCGACGAGTGGCTCGGTCGACATCACCCCGGCGTTGTTGACCAGGATATCCCACGATCCGAAGCGCTCGAGCATCTGGTCGACCATGGCCGCGACGGCGCCCGCATCGGCGACGTCGCTGACCTGTTCGGCCGCGCGCGTG